>JAIUNL010000001.1 GCA_020161835.1 Bacteroidota bacterium
ATCAGAATGACCTGTCACTTGTAAAAGTCGGGTCACCGGCAACCATCACTTTGCAGGGACTTTCAGGTTCGGACTTTAAAGGAACGGTTTCCTTCGTTAACCCGGAATTGAACTCTGAAACCAGAACTGTGAAAATCCGGATTGAAGTGAAAAATTCATCCGACCAGAAACTAAAACCGGGACTTTTTGCTTTGGTTACAGTATCCAGACAAACCAGACCCTCGGTTTTGTCGGTTTCTTCCCAGTCTCTTATTCATACCGGAACATCAACTGTGGCTGTTATTGCACTTGATGGTGGATATTTTGAACCGAGGAAAGTAGAAACCGGGTTTGTTGCAGACGGTTTTACCGAGATTTTATCAGGACTTCATACCGGAGAAAAAGTAGTGACTACCTCTCAATTCCTGATTGATTCAGAAAGTAACCTGAAATCAGCATTACTGAGAATGTCTGGTCATCAGCATGAAACCCTTACCGGATCAGCCGCTGAAAAGGCAACAGGAAAATCAACCGTTAAAAAAGTTGTTTACACCTGCCCAATGCACCATAACATCATCCGTGATCAGCCGGGCACTTGTCCGATCTGCAAAATGGATCTGGTAAGGAAGGATTTCTGATGCTTGAGAAAATCATTACCTGGTCAGTGAACAACAAGTTCATTGTCATTTTACTTACAGCCGGTGCTATTGGTGCAGGTATCTGGTCAGCCCTGAACACACCTGTTGACGCCATTCCGGATCTGTCGGATGTTCAGGTCATTGTTTACACGCAATATCCCGGTCAGTCACCGGTAACCATTGAAGATCAGGTCACCTATCCGCTTACAACCTCACTTGTTTCAGTTTCCGGATCCAAAACGGTACGGGGTTATTCCTTTTTCGGATATTCACTGGTGTACGTTTTATTTGAAGATGGTACCGATCCGTACTGGGCAAGAAGCCGGGTGCTTGAATATCTGAACACGGCTCAAAAACGGCTACCGGCAGGAATTGTGCCATCACTGGGTCCTGATGCTTCAGGCGTTGGCTGGGTTTTTCAATATACCTTGACCTCACCCACCCGGTCACTTTATGAACTTCGATCGCTGCAGGACTGGTTTCTTAAATATGAACTGGCTTCAGTTGATGGTGTTGCAGAAGTGGCTTCAGTTGGCGGGTACGTTAAACAATATCAGGTGACTGTTGACCCGTTACGACTTGCAACCTACCGGATCACGTTACCCATGGTTCAGATGGCGATCATGAAAAGCAATCAGGATGCCGGCGGAGAAGCTCTTGAGCTTGGCGAAACTGAGTTTATGATCCGTGGCAGCGGTTATCTGAAATCGGAGGATGACATCAGGTCGATTCCGGTTATGACGGATGAAAAGTCTGGAACGCCTATTTTTCTGAAGGATATTGCGGATGTGACAACCGGACCTGAAATGCGCCGCGGACTCATGGAATGGAACGGAGAAGGTGAAGCGGTTGGCGGTATTGTGGTCATGCGCCACGGGCAAAATGCCCTGAAAACCATTGACGGAATCAAGAAAAAACTTGAAGAAATCCGGGCCGGGTTACCGTCAGATGTGACTATTGAAACCGGTTACGACCGGTCAGATTTAATTCTTCGTGCCATAGATACGCTTCGTGAAAAATTACTCGAAGAAATTCTGATTGTCGGGTTGATATCCATTTTGTTTCTTCTTCACGCAAGAAGCGCACTGGTTGCCATTTTCACCCTTCCGACCGCCATCCTGATGGCATTTATCGTGATGAAATGGCAGGGGTTAAACGCCAACATTATGTCTTTAGGCGGAATTGCAATCGCCATTGGAGCCATGGTGGATGCTGCTATCATCATGATTGAAAACACCCATAAGCATCTGGAGCACGAAGCTGAAAAACCAGAGGCAGAACGGCGTGATCACTGGACGGTTGTCCTGGAATCGTCGAAAGAAGTAGGCCCCACATTATTCTGGTCACTGGCGGTAATTACCGTTTCCTTCCTTCCTGTTTTTGCTCTTGAAGCAGAATCCGGCCGGCTTTTTCACCCGTTGGCTTTTACCAAAACCTATTCAATGGCTGCCGCTACTATTCTTTCAGTAACCATCATTCCGATTTTGATGGGATATTTTATCCGGGGAAAAATTTTACCTGAACATAAAAATCCTGTCAACCGGTTTCTGATTCACATTTACCGGCCAGTGATGCATTTTTCTTTAAAAAAACCGGTGATAGTGATTGTGGCTGCGGTGGTTTTGGTTGGGGTAACCTGGTACCCGTTTTCAAAACTCGGAACTGAGTTTATGCCCCCGATGTGGGAAGGTGATATTCTTTACATGCCGACAACGCTTCCTGGAATTTCAGTTATGAAAGCCAGGGAATTACTACAGCAGACTGACAAAATAATCAGATCCTTTCCTGAAGTGGAATCGGTCTGGGGAAAAGCAGGCCGGGCCGAAACTGCCACAGACCCATCCGGTTTGGATATGCTCGAAACCACCATCCGGCTGAAACCGGAATCCGACTGGCGGCCGGGACTGACAAAAGAAAAACTGATTGCAGAACTGAATGAGGCCATTCAGTTTCCTGGGTTAACCAATGCCTGGACCCTTCCGATCAAAACCCGGATTGATATGCTGAGTACTGGAATTAAAACGCCGGTTGGAATTAAAATATCGGGGGCAAATCCGGATTCCCTTCAGGCCATCGGGCAACGGGTAGAAGCGGTGATCAGAACGGTTCCGGGAACGGCTTCTGCCTTTGCTGAACGGGCTGCCGGCGGAAATTATTTTGATATTTCCATCCGCCGTGAAGAGGGTGCCCGCTACGGACTTTCTGTTGAGGATATTCAGGATGTCATCCGAACAGCCATGGGCGGAATGGCGGTAACGACAACCGTTGAAGGACTTGAACGGTACCCGGTTTCTCTTCGTTACAGCCGGGATTTCAGAGATTCACCTGAAGCCCTGATGCGAGCGCTGGTTGCAACCCCTTCTGGAGCTCAGATTCCACTAAATCTGGTTGCTGATTATAAACTGACCAATGGTCCAATGGTGATCCGGACTGAAGATACACGGCCGAATTCCTGGGTTTTCGTGGATCTGACAACGTCAGATATCGTCGGGTACATTGAAGAAGCTCAAAAGACCATCAGTGAACAGATTCAGTTACCTGCAGGTTACAGTTTAATCTGGTCGGGTGAGTTCGAATACATTCAACGGGCAGAACAGCGGCTAAGTGTCGTCATCCCTGTGACGCTTTTACTCATCATCCTGATCCTTTACATCAACACGAAATCAGCGGTTAAAACCAGCATTGTACTGCTTGCTGTTCCTTTTTCGCTGATCGGAGCCATCTGGTTTCTCTGGATTCTGGATTATCACATGTCAGTTGCGGTCTGGGTGGGTTTGATTGCCCTAGCCGGACTTGATGCCGAAACCGGTGTGGTGATGCTGCTGTATCTCGACCGGGCTTATGAGAAAGCAAAACTTGCGGGAACACTGACGTTGACCGGATTAAAAGATGCCATTGATGAAGGAGCCGTTCAGCGTGTCCGTCCGAAAATCATGACCGCAGCGGTGATTATTGCCGGCCTGTTACCGATTCTCTGGAGTACCGGAACCGGTGCCGACGTCATGAAACGGATTGCAGCACCGATGGTTGGGGGTGTGGTAACCTCGGTTTTGCTTGAACTGCTTGTTTATCCGGCGATTTATTTTCTGTGGAAGAAACGAAAAATTCAATCTTGATAGTTTTGATACAGTTTTAACAACTAAAAAAAAAAGGAACAGACAATGAAAACGAAAACTATGCTCCAAACCGGTCTTTTAATGCTTACGTTTGTTTTTTCAGCCAATCAGGTATTGGCACAGACTCCGCCTGATTCTCTGAAATCAAAATCCTGCTGCCAGATGGATCAAAGCGAAAAGGGTGATGGAAAGGCAATGGATTGCAAGGAGAACATGAAAAAGCCAGAGGTAAAAGCAGAAGTTCCTGCCACTGAAATGCCAGTTAAGTCAAAGGAAGCTGCCGTAAGTTACACCTGCCCAATGCATCCGGAAGTTAAAAGTGAAAAACCGGGAAAATGTCCGAAATGCGGAATGAATCTGGAGAAAAAGAAGTAAGACTAAATTCATGTAGAGAAGGAAAATAATCGGATTAAATTGACATTTCCTGTAGATTGTCATAATTTTGTTCATCGATATCCCATAGGGCTTCGGTCTTATGGCGCAAGGGCAACATAGAAATGTGTTGCCCTTTGCATTTAAAAGGATCCCATGAGAACAAATATTTACATTGACGGTTTTAATTTTTATTACAGCTCAGTAAAGGGATCATCCTTTAAGTGGTTGGATTTTAATACTTTATGTAAAAATATTCTCACTGACTCACACCAAATTGAACAAATTAATTACTTCACTGCACGAGTCTCTGGTCGCTTTGCTTCTTCCCAGCCACAACGCCAAGATACTTTTATAAGGGCAATTCAGGCTCATATTCCTAACCTAACAATACACTTCGGTACCTTTCTTAGTCACGAAGTCTCTGCGCCTTTGGCAAATCCTGTTCCTCCAAGGTTTAAAGAAAGAATTATTAAAACCGAAGAAAAAGGATCGGATGTTAATTTAGCAGTTCATATGCTAAACGATGCTTGGAAAAATTCTTATGATTGTGCAGTATTGATTTCGAATGATAGTGATTTTGTGGAAGCCGTTAAACTTGTTAAGTTATTAGGCAAAAAAGTCATAATTTTATTGCACAGGAAAACAAAACAATCACAAATGCTTTGCAGTCATGCCGATGCAGTACTAAGATACTCAGACTCACAATTAGCAATTTCCCAATTACCAAATCCAATACCTGGAACTACAATTAGGAAACCTGCAAATTGATGATTTCTAAAAGCAGCTTTGAAAACAAATGACTCGTAAACCCCATATCGAATCAAATACCCGAATGAAAAACATCTCTGATATAATATCTAAATTGTCTGTTTCTAAATTTCAAAAAGCCAATGGAGCTACAGGTAGGCCATTGAAGGAGGTTATGAAGGACATCAGAAAAAAAATCTGGGAAAAGTCCACCCAAAATCATTCACGTCCGAAGATTTTATAAGACTGAATTTCTTCAGTTAAAATTAACGGAAATTGGCTTCTTGATTCCCTGATATCAGATAGTACTCGTTTTTTGGAACGAATTAAAATTCGTCCAGGCAAAAACCGGCGAATTTTTTTATTGTTGTTAAATTCATTTTGTCTTACTTCATCAGCATGATTTTTGAAGTTAAAACCGTCCCCCCAACTTCAAGTCTGGTAAAATAAATCCCTGTTGAAAGCTCCTTTCCAGAAAAAGAAACGGATTGTTCGCCAACCTGAAATCCCGAATTTTTAACCAGAACCGCAACCGTTTTGCCGGTTATATCCAAAACAGAAAGTGTGACTTTTCCGGCCTCAGGTAAATAAAACCGGATTTGGGTTTCCGGGTTAAACGGATTGGGATAATTTTGAAGAAGAGCAACTTTTTCCGGGCGGATCGTCACAGATAAGATTTTGCTGAAGCTCACCATTCCATCAAGATCAATCTGTTTCAGTCGAAGGGTTACGGGTGACATATCACGGGTTACGGGTAATTCAAATACATAAGATTTCGCTTCGGTTGTGGTTCCATTTCCGGCAAGAAAACCAACCTTTTCCCATTCTGCATCCCGGTCACTGAGCGGAGTCGAAGTGCCCGGTCCCTGATCTTGTCGACGGGCTAACTTCTGCCTTTCTACTTCCCATCCATAATTATTGGTTTCCGTCGCCGTCATCCACTTCAGAATAACCGTTCTTCCAGATTGTGAAGCAGAAAAGGAAACCAGTTCAACCGGAACCGTTCCAGCTCCAAACTGAACATTGTCTAACCCAACCACATCGGGACTTGTGGTATATTCACCCCGGATTTGAATTAAAGTAAGATCTGCCATCACCTGAGCAAACTCTGCTTCAGTTGGGGCTGAACCCGCAAGGGTTGTTTTTTTCCATCCGCCATTAAAAGTCAGCGGGATCTCATAGCGCAGCCACTGGTTGGCAACGCCTGGAAAACCAAGATCAAAGAGCAAATCAAATCCGGCACCCTGAAGTCTGACATCCGCAAGAGCAGTGTTGGCTTCGCCTGTATGACTCACATTGATGTCAAAAAATAGGTTTTCACCAATTTTGCCGGATTGATCGCCTAGAAATTTTGCAGGTGCAGAAAAGTAAAAATATACGCCGGATGAATTGTCGGTAGCTGAAATAAAACCACCCGGATTTCCACCGGTTGAGAAATAATCCGGGTTCGGAAACCGCCTCGCATCGGCAGTGGTTTGCCATCCATCGGCATCGGAATCAAAACCACTGTAAACCTGAGAAAATGAGTCTTCAACCCAACATAAACCCGCACATAAAAGCAAAATCATACTTTTCATCGGCCCATTTCCTGGTATTTAAAGTGAATATTATTTGATTACTCTGATCGAAATTAGGTGATTTTTCCGGGATAAGTCAATACCTGGGATTTAGATTGGATAAAAGGTGGGTTAGAAAGGGTTGCAGAACAAGTAATAAACCCAAACCAAACACTGGAAGAAACTTGTCAAATTGACCTTGCAAATTTCAATTTTGAGAGGTTGTTTCGTTTCGGTTTATTTGCTCCCGTGAAAACTTTTCTGAATTTTAACTACCCTATCAATGTTCTCAAATAGAGCATCCACACAATCTTTGTCCAATTTATCCTTTGATAGTTTTTTCAATAACTCAAATGCATCTTCATTTGTCCATGGAAGTTTGTACGGTCGGGCACTGGTGAGGGCATCAAATATATCTGCAACGGCTATAATTCTTGCTTCAATCGGAATTTCTTTTCCCTTTAAGTGGCTCGGGTAACCACTTCCATCTAAAACTTCATGGTGACAAGCGGCAATATTTCTTAGCACATCAATATATTGAAAGGCATCCAGTCCAAAATTTTCAATCATATCATTTACCAACTCCCGGCCCTTGGTGGTATGTGACTGCATAATCAGGGTTTCTTCAGGAGTCAGTTTACCAGGTTTAAGCAAAATATCATCTGGAATGCCTATTTTTCCGATATCGTGCATGGGGGCGAAAAGAAAGAGGTGTTCAATAAATTCATCGTTAAACTGGTATTTTCCATTCGAAGCCAAATACTGAGCGATGAGACGGGAAAAAGAGGCCATTCTTTCGGTATGTCCGGCAGTTTCAGGATCACGGGAGTGAACCATCCGGTTGGCAGTTTTTAGTGCGCCAAGCAAGGTGTTGATGACCGAAAGTTCATGTGCCACGTGACTGGAAATCAAATGTGCGTGGATATCCAAAATGAAAAGTACATCCTCACTGAAACAATTAACCTGATCAGAATTGAAAAAAATAAACCCAAGAAAATTACCATTCTGATACATAGGCAACGTATAACTTGCTGAAAATCCATCCTTTTTGATGACCTGAGTGTGGTTTTTTAAACCCTGGTCAAATATGGAAAGATCATTTACAACACGCGGACGCCCCATTTTTAAAATATCCTGCAAAGAACTGGCACTCTCCAATTCTGCTTCATACCTGACCAATTCAACCTTCCGTGAATTGCTTGCAATAAACGTTTTTAACATCCCGGTTTTTTTATCGTAGGATGCAACTGCAATTCTTCCAATAAACGGAAATTTTTGTTTTACGCAACCATGAATAACTTCCAGATGAGCGTTGAGAGTACCATTATGATTTAAGCCATCAAGATTGTCATTATGCTGAAACATGAATCAATTCCTTAATCTCTGATTTGCTTCTGACCCATAAGCATAAAATGACCACAATTAATACTTATTTAGTCGGGATTTTTTATATTCAGAATTAAAGATAACCCTTTTTCCCCTATTAAACCGGCATTTCAATCCTAAAAATAGTCCCGACACCTTTCTCTGACGTGACTTCAATTTTTCCTTTCATGGCGTTCACCCAACCCTGTGTGATAAACAGACCAAGACCGGAACCGGTCTCTTTTTCCCGGGTTCGTGAGATTGATTTTTTGTAAAACCGGTTGAAAATGTGGGGAAGATCTGCCTTATCAATTCCTTCACCGGTGTCTTCCAGTTCAAGCTTCAGAATTCCTTCTTTTACCGAAGCTCTCATCATAATTTTTCCGCCCGGCGATGTATGCCGAAGAGCATTCTGAAACAGATTTCTAAGAATTTGGATCAGACGAAGCGAATCAGTTTCAACTTCTCCGGTTTCGGGGGAATGAACAACACTGAATTCAATTCCTTTTTCTTCACAGGATTGGCTGAAGGCGTGACCCAGTTCGTGAAGCAGTTCAGGTAACCAGATAATTTCATGGTTCAGTTCAACCTGATTATTTTCAATCCGGGTCAGGTCAGTCAGATCACGGATGAGTTTCTGAAGATATTGAGCTTCGGTCAAAGTCACTTTCAGCCGGGTGTACGTCCACTCATCCAACCCCGTATCAGTCCGGTCAAGAATATACTCCAGATAGGCCACAATCGTCGCCAGCGGGGTTTTGATATCGTGCGACACATTGGCGATGAGTTCTTCCTGAAATTGATGGGTTTCCTTCAGTTTGGTAATCTGATCCCTGATTCTTTCAGACATTTGATTGAGTGTGGTTATCAGCGGATCCAGCTCGAGGTAACCTACCGGTTCGAGATTGATTTCATAATCACCTGCGCCAATTTTTCTGATGGGTTCTTTCAGATTCTGAACAGGTTCCAGCAATTTTTTCTGCATCATCCGGGAAAGAAACCAGGCTGCGAACAGGTTCACTGAGACAAAAAGAAAAAACAGTAAAAGTCTGGACTGGAAAGGAATGAAAATGCCGTCTGCACTGGTTTTGATAAAAGGTGAAAGAACCAGATAGCCGGTGATTTTATTTTCACGGTCAACCATCGGAACGCAGGCGATGCTTTTCCGGGGGAAACCATGAAGCGCAAACAACCCGGCGTAATGAAAAAACACGTCATCCTGCTTCAGTGTATCCGGACGGAAATCAGACAGGTTCAGTCGCCCGGTTGATTCCCGTTCAATGATCCAGTTCAATAAAAACATCGATCTGGGTTCGTAGGGGGATGGATAAAGGGTATCGGTAAGTTCCAGATTCAGATTATAAACCCAAAGGGTATCTTTCAGCATAGCGGTGATTTTACTTTTGCTGTCCGCAGAAAAAACAATTTCGCCGGAATCCCCATTTCCGGGTTCGGCCATCCTTGAAATCCATTTCATTTTATATTGAAGTGCCTGATGAACCGAATCCCGGATAGTCGAATAAGTGAGTATAAAAAAGGCAGCAAAGGTGATTCCGGTTCCGGCAAGGAAAAGCAGAAGCAGCCTTGTGTACAAAATCCGGGAAAGAGAGCGGGGTTTCATGACTCTTTTCCTGACGACATTTTATACCCGATTCCCCAGATGGTTTTAATATATTCAGGTTCTGATGGGGTAGGTTCAATTTTGGAGCGGAGACGGGTGACGGCTGTATCGACAGCCCGGTCAAAATTCTGCCCCGGTTCTTTCCAGACTGACTGAAGAAGCTGTGCCCGGGTAAAAACCCGGTTTGGATTTTCTGCAAAAAGGACAAGCAGATCAAATTCTGTAGCCGTTAATTCTACCAGACTTCCCTTTACCCGGACTTCACGGGTTTCCTTGTTGATCTCGATGGATTTTAATTTCAGGACAGGTGAAACAGAAACCGGTTCTGCAGAAGCCCGCTGACGGCGAAGGTTGGTTCTGATCCGTGCAATCAGTTCATAATAGGAAAAAGGTTTGGTGACGTAATCATCAGCACCCATTTCGAGTCCGCGCACGCGGTCAATTTCATTTTCACGACTGGTTAACATAATGATGGACAGAAGGGGATGTTTTTCACGGACCATCCGGCAGAGATCAAACCCGCTGATTTCCGGGAGCATCACATCCAGAATCACCACATCCGGTGAAAACTCTTCAATACGATGAAGAAGTCCACGGCCATCTGGCAGGGCAAGAACTGTAAACCCTTCATCCTGAAGCCGTTCTGCAATCAGGGAACGAAGCTGCTGATCATCTTCAACCACCAGAATCTTTCCGTGTGAAAGTGCCATGATGAATCTCCGTTTTTATGCAAGATACTATCCTTTTAATTTAATTTTCTGCCTGTAACCTGCCTGTTCCCAAATTGAAATAGTTTTGTAACAATTCAGCCTGAGTACCTCTTTTCAATGTGATACAAATCGCAGAATCCGGCCAAATTCCGGTTGTAACGATTCTGACACAATTCAGTCATGATTTTGAAATCGGGGTTCCTGAATTTTGTTCCACCAAAAACAAATCGGAGAAAAAATGAAAGCCCGTGTTATTTATCCAGCCTATTGCCTTGCCGTTTATATTGCCTTTTCAGGTTGCGATCTGAAGAAGGATGAACTGAAGGAAAAATTTTCAGAAGAACGTGCACAAAGCGTCGCAGAAAATGTGATGACCGATTATATCACCAATGATCTTGCCTATCAGGATGCCGTTCAGTTTGCCCAAACCGGGAAACTGGTGAATTTACCCGGCGGAGGTCTTGCCAAAATTGCAGTTCCTGATACCCTTCCGCTTACCTTTAATCCGGCTGATTCTTCGTGGGCAATTTCGGTGACGAAACCAAAAGGATCGTTTACCTATTCGCTTTTTCTGTACAATAAAAACGGGAAAAAGCAGACCCTTTATGTGAAAGGAAATACCCCGGTTTCAACTTATTCTTTAAAATGGACAACCGTTGCCGGAATCCGTTTTTCACGGACGGGTTCTTATCAGTCCGCGAATACATTCACAGCTTCAAGTGATTTAAAAACTGCCGTAACCATGACTGGAGTCAATGAAAGTGCGACCCAAGTTGTGGTAAATGGTTCAGGAAGTGATACCACTTTTTCCTCATGGACCGGAATCCAGGGAAAGAAACAGGAATCCAACTCCAAACTGACTTATACTTACAAGGATCTGACCTTCCCGAAATCTTCAGATACCTCTTACTTTCCTGTTAGTGGTTCTGCTCTTTACAACATATCCCACACGTTTGCCCATTCGTTCAGTGATTCAGCAACTGAAAATGGAAAAACCGTCACAACAACTGCCACCATTACTTTTACCGGCGGAAAAACGGTAACCATCACTGTTGATAAGTATACCTTTTTATTAAACCTTGAAACTAAAACTTTAACCCGGGTTGAAGACTAATCGTCTTACTCCCGGGCAACTCAATCAGGAGCCGGTCAAGCCAGCCGGCCACTGATTTTCAAACCAAATAACCTGATTAAAATGGATACAGCCGACCAATTTACCTTCAACAAACTTGCCTGCCTCTATCTGGGAGGCGAAGCTTTTTATTCCAATCCCTCCAAACCAGTTCTTTTTACCACCACAGATTTTTTAAAAGTGAAAAGAAATCACTGGGAGGAAGCGGTATATTATCTTGAATTCAACCGGGTTCCGGTTCTGGATGAGGCAGCAAGGCAGCAATTACTTGGATCTTATTTGCTGCTTTCCCTTCCGTGGGATTCGGGAAGCCGTTATGATTTTATTCTTAAAACAGATTTCTATTCTCATGACCAATTTTTTTCCTCTGAGGAAAGATTAAAAAAACTGACCCACGAATTGCGACCCCATGGACCTGATTTGCTGAGCGGGTTAAAACCGGACACATTTTTAGAGCTGATATCAACAGTTACCCGGTATTATATCTGAGCGTGTTTTTTGAGGGGGAATTTTGCGGAAATGGGAACCGGCACCTCGATAAACCGATCCCGGTTCCCGGTATCGGCACTCGGTGACCGGGAAATGACGACCTGAGATTCGGAAAATGGTCTCCGAGTGATCCCGTCCCGAGAAACGGGATCGGGATTTTACCGAGGAGACAAATGGCTAAGAAAACAAAAATGCCGGTCTGAAAACCGGCATTTCAATTGAGCGGGCGACGAGGTTTCCCGATTCTCGGGACGACATTCACCCTGGGAAGCTTAAAACAAAAATGCCGGTCTGGAAACCGGCATTTCAATTGAGCGGGCGACGAGGTTTCCCGATTCTCGGGACGACATTCACCCTGGAAAGCTTAAAACAAAAATGCCGGTCTGAAAACCGGCATTTTTAATTGAGCGGGCGACGAGGTTCGAACTCGCGACATTCAGCTTGGGAAGCTGACACTCTACCAACTGAGTTACGCCCGCGAACTCTGCAAATATAGAGTCCGGGGAGGTGAACTTCAATCTGAATTTTACTTTTTCAGAAACTCCAGATTTTTGCGGATGAGGTCCTTCCTCTGTTCAACACAAAGTGAACTGCGAAGTGCATCAGGAGGCGTGTTCAGCACATAATCAAGCAGCTGATCAACGGTTGAAGTTGCCAGGTGCATACGGGTATCGCTCGACGCATAATAAATGAAAACTTCTTTTTTATCATTCACAATCCAACCATTGCTGAACGTCACGTTTGATACATCACCAACACGTTCTTCACCTTCCGGAGCAATAAAATGTCCGCCTGGTTTTGCAATCACTTTTGAAGGATCTTTCAGATCTGTCAGGAACATGTAAAGCACATAACGAAGTCCGGCAGCCGTATTTCTAACACCGTGAGCCAGTTGAAGCCAGCCTTTTTCCGTTTTGATGGGAGCAGGCCCCATTCCGTTTTTCACTTCTTTGATGGTGTGATAAATCCGTTCGTCAACAATGGTTTCTTTTTTCACCACAGCCGGGTTCATCGAATCTGACAATCCCCAACCGATTCCGCCACCGGAACCTGTGTCAATAAATCCATCCTGAGGACGGGTGTAGAACGCATATTTTCCGTCAATAAATTCCGGGTGAAGCACAACATTCCGTTGCTGGGGTGACGGAGTTTTCAAATCAGGCAGACGTTCCCAGGTGATCAAATCTTTGGTGCGAACCAATCCGCCCTGAGCTGTTGCAGAAGACAAATCACCACGGGCTGCAGCGGGATCTTTTCTTTCCGTGCAGAACTGTCCGTAAATAAAACCGTCTTCGTGGGCAACCAGGCGCATGTCATACACATTGGTATCAGGATCATCTGTCTGAGGAAGGGTTACCGGGTAGTCCCAGAACGTGAAATGATCAATGCCGTTTGGAGATTCTGCAATGGCGAAGAACGATTTCCGGTCAAGACCTTCAACCCGAACACACAAAACATATTTTCCTTTCCAGAGAATCGCACCGGAATTGAAGGTACAGTTTATACCCAGTCTTTCCATCAGGAAGGGGTTGGTTTCCGGATTCAGATCATATTTCCAGAAAAGCGGAACATGATCATTTGTGATGATCGGGAATTTATAGCGGGTATAAACTCCGTTTCCCGGAAGCACCGGTTCGTTTTTACGGTTTACCATTTCAGCATGAGCCGTCTGGAGTTGTTTTAATCGGGTTTCGAAAATTTTTGACATGGCTGTTCAGTGATAAGTTATATGTGATAAGTGGTAAGTGGTAAAACCGGGCACTTTGTTCTTCGATACACCGAATCTGTTTATCAGATTCGGCACTCAGAATGACACGCACAGTGTCCGGTTTTTAGTTACAAGTTTTATTCAGCGATTTTATTATGTTCTGCACGGCGAAGGTCAAGATCGGCTGTGATTTCGACGAGTTTCTTTTCGCTGAGCGGATAAATGAAAATAAACACAACCGACAGAACCGTTCCGACTGCAGGGAAGAAACTTAGCATCAGTTTAATGCCATCCTGAGCTTCGGCAGACTGAATTGCACCGGCCTGATAACCAAACCACGCCAGTAACCATCCGGTCAGAGCACCGCCAAGTGTCCAACCGAATTTTTGTGACATGGAGGAGGAAGAAAAAATGAGTCCGGTTGCCCGGCGGCCGGTTTTCCATTCAGAATAGTCAGCAATATCAGCATACATTGACCATAACAGCGGGAAAATACTTCCGGCACAAATCGAAATCAGCGATTGCATGACGAGAATTCCAACCAGATTGTCTTTGTCAATCCAATAAAAGGCAATACTTAGAACGGTAGCCACAATCATGGCGCCCATGTAAGTCATTTTTTTACCAATTTTATGGGCAATCGGGGTCACGAAAATAATCCCGACGATGTTGAATGCCTGTCCGAGTACGAAGTAAAGAGAAACGGAATCCTGATCGCCAACATAATATTTGAAATAGTAAATGGCGGCGCCGTCACGGATGGAATTGAAAATCAGGGCAGAAACACCCGAACCGAGTAAAATCCACCAGGGCCAGTTGCCAAGCAGATCTTTCACATCTTCCTTAAGCGTCGGTTGTTCATCCTTGATTGGTTTTACCCGTTCTTTCGTCCAGGCAAAATTGATCCAGAAGAAAATAACAGCCAAAACAGCGAAAACGCCTGCGGTAAACTGCCAGCTGGTTTCAACATCCATCTGAACGGTTTCGCCAAAAAACTTCACGAGCGGATTAACAAAAGCGAGAGCCACGATACTGCCGAGAAAAGCAAAAACCATCCGGAAGGAAGAAAGAGTCGTTCTTTCCTTTCCATCGGAAGTCATGACGCCAAGCAGGGAAGCGTAAGGCACATTGATCAGCGAATAAACCATCATCATGATGGAATACGTGACATAGGCGTAAATAATTTTTCCGGCCGGATCAAAACCTGGCGTGGTAAATGTGAGAATACCGGCAATACCGAACGGCACAGCAACCCAGAGAATGTAGGGGCGGAATTTTCCGTATTTCGACTCAGTACGATCTGCAATTACGCCGACTACAGGATCAAAAGCCGCATCCCAGATCCGGGTAATCAGAAACATCGTTCCAACTATTGCAGCATCAATACCGAAGATATCGGTGTAGAAGAACATGAGGTACATGGAAAATAATTTCCAGAACATGGAAGAGGCGGCATCGCCAAATCCATAACCAATTTTTTCTTTGAGGCTGAGTGGTTGTGAGGTCATGATAAGGTCTTTTTGGTTAAAGTGGTAAAAGCAGAATTCTGTACCGGTTAGTAATGTCACAAATTGTGCCAAACCTTAATAGCGTTTAAAGTGGCAAAATAACGGGGTTTAAAAAGGCGGAAAGGCTTGTTTTTATCATTTTGATAAAAGGTTATTGGAATAATAAGGACGGCGCTGAAGCGAATTTTCAATGTTGAATTTTAAATTTTGAATGGGAAAGGCAAAAGGCTTTACCGCTGAGGTAGCAGTGTGGGAGATGAAAAGGCTATTTGGTTTTATTTTTATTTTGTCAGGGAGCAAAACCACCCCCGATGCGGGGCATCTCAATCAAACAGATATAACGTTGTCATCCAGACTTAGCCTGCCCCGAACGCTTTCGGGGATCCGGGATCCAGAATGATGGGATGGATCCCCGCCTTCGCGGGGATGACAGCCGCCAAGGCTTTGCTGCGGGCGCCCCCAGGGCTTTGCTGCGGGCGACCAGCCGGTCGCCCCTACAATATCATTACCTACTCTCCGCTAAAATGTATCCGTCAGGGTCATTACCTTTAATCCGGATTTCAGGACTTCGGGGGTTTGACTGGCTTTGACCTGAATAATCCGGGTTTCGCCGGGCAGGAGGTCGAAGAAATTATCACCAAATGAAACGCCGTTCAGTTCCGTACTGAAGAAGACATTTTTTGCCAGTTTTTCCGTTGAAACCGTTAACTCAAGTCCGCCAGAAGCTGACTTCAGACTCCATTTCACATCAGAAACCGGAAGACTCAGGGCTTTGGGCCGGGTGAGATATTGAATTTGACGGGCAAGTTCTTTTCCTCCCTTTTCCATCGTCCAGAGAATGAGGATTTCATTTTCCTTTTTGCCGTTAATCAGAGAAGAAACCGGAAAACTTCCGCCGGAAGTAACACCTTGTTTTTTCACGGTCAGCGGAAAAGAATCAGCAGAAATTACTTTTCCCGAAAAATCCAGGACGCTTCTTTTAACGGTGACTTGCTGATCTTCCAAAAGGTCTGACACAATTTTCAGGTCTACGTTTTCACCGTTTACTTTGGGTGCAATGAGCAGGTTTTTAAACTCCTCTCTTGCGAAATAATGAAGTGCCTTCCAGTTTCCGTACCAGTCAATACTCGACCAGGATGCGACCGGCCAGCAGTCGTTGATCTGCCAATATAAACTGCCCATGGTATAGGGCATGGCCCGGCGGTGAGCTTCGATGGCAATTTTTACGCCTTCCGCCTGAACCAATTGACTCACATACACATACGATTCAAAATTCTTCGGTTCTCTGTACCAGTCATCCATGTAAGTTTTGATCAACCGGTTGCCGTATTCTCTGTCCTTCCGGTCATCGGCCATGCAACGCTGATGGGACAGCATGGTTTCAGAATGAAGATGACGGTCTTCCGGATTGGTGAATTTTTTAATCGCTGAATATTCCGGATAAGATTGAAATCCGTACTCACTCACAAACCGGGCAAGATTATCTTCATATTTTTCAAACGGTTCTTTTCCGTGCCAGACACCCCAGTAATGAATATCACCTTCACCATTCGGAATGTTATTCCAGCCGGCAACCGGACTCGATTTGGTATAATATCTTGACGGATCTTCTGCCTTGAGAACATCACCAAGCAGGGTTTCATACAGATCCATCATATCCTGTTCATACTTTTTCTGATCGGATTCACTGAACAGCTGTTTCCATCCCCAGTTGTGCCAGGAGATGTAGTTTTCGTTATTTCCGGACCACAGGGCAATGGACGGATGATTCCGGATTCGCCTCACATTATCTTCCAACTCAGCTTTCACATTCTGATAAAAGTGCTGATCAGACGGATACATGGCACAGGCAAACAGGAGATCATGCCAGATCAGAATTCCGTTTTCATCACAGGATGCATAAAAATCATCCACCTGAAAAATGCCGCCAGCCCATAACCGAAGCATGTTCATATTGGCGTCACGGGCAGATTTCACGATGTAATCAATATGTTCACGAGTAACCCGGTTCTGAAAATTATCCTGCGGAATGTAGTTTGCACCTTTCATAAAGGTTGGAATTCCGTTTACCACAACCGTAAAGGCGTGTCCGTCTTTATCTTTATCACGATTGACGGTTATCGTTCTGATGCCTGTTTTTACTGTTCTGCCATCGGTACCCGTTTCAGTCTTTACTGAAAAATAAAAGGTTACCAGATCGGGATTTCCCATGCCGTTTGGCCACCAGATTTTCGGATTTTTCACTTCAAAATCAACCGGAAGACGGTTTGTTCCGGGTTGAAGGGAAACCGGTTGCGATTGAATTTCTTTTCCGTCCATCAGAATGGATAATACTGCATTCTGGGCGATATCTGAGCGGATTTCTGTGACTGTCTGAATGTTCGCCAGTTCTTTGGTCAGGGACGCCGTGATCACCTGAACCGTTTCAATTTTAAAAGAATCCCATCCACAGAGTTCCACATTTTTCCAGATTCCGGCTGTAACGAATCTTGGACCCCAATCCCACCCGTAATGAAATTGTGCCTTGCGGGAATACAAAGCCAGCATCGTGTCGGCCTGATCATTATTCGGAAAAGCCATTAACCGGAAAGGGGCTGATTTCCATTTTGGCAGATTTTCGTCGAAAACATTCCGGAACCGGATCTGAAGGTCATTGCCTTCAGCTTTGACGAGATTTTTGACATCAACTTTCCAGGTTCGGAACATATTGTCGGCAGAAAGAATCGATTTTCCGTTTAAAGTCACGTCAGCGTAGGTATCAAGTCCGTGAAATACCAGCATCAGATTTTGCTTTGCCATAAGTTCTGCGGGAACTGAAAACGTGGTTTTATAAATCCAGTTTACTTTTCCAATCCATTGAATATCCTTTTCATTCAGTCCGAAAAAGGGATCCTTGATTTTCCCGGAAGCCATCAGATCGGTATGAACCGTCCCCGGAACAGAAGCCGGAAGCCAGGTGGATTGCCCTTCCTGACTGAACGACCAGCCCTTGTAAATACTCATACTTTCAGGATGAGAATCCGGGTCACCTGCCAGCACTGAAAGGATGGGAAACAGAAAAATGAAAAGAAAAGAAAGTAGTTTCATGGTTCACCTGAAAAATTGAAAATCTGATGTGTTTTCATGAGGTGCAAGAACGGTGCCAAAGGGGGAGGGGTAAGGCATAAGGTGTAAGGTGTAAGCTGGGGAAATGCTGGATTTTTAATTTGTCACCCTGAGTGACGAATCAGTTTAAACTGATTCGTTGTATCGAAGGGCGGTCCCTGAGCGGAGCCGAAGGGTTGGCTGTTAGGTAATGCAAATTCAGGCACCTCGATACGCCCGTCAACTGACGGGCATTCGGAGTCCAGCAGTTTTAAATCCCGATTTTATCAGGAGGGGAGTTTTTTCAAATCCAAAATTTCATTAACCATTTACCATTAACAATTAACCCTTATCCCTCTGGTGTGATTTTTGCTGTTTCTCTTTTATCCATTTATTCCAGGATTTTACCATGAACCGTTTTTCCCTAACCCTTCTATTTTTATGCGGATTTTTTGCAGGTTTTTCACAGACTCCGCCTTACCTCGACCCCAAACAACCCGTTGAAATCCGCGTTCAGGATCTGCTCGGACGAATGACTTTGGATGAAAAAATCGGTCAGATGATGCAAGTTGATCATACCGGAATCACCGGTGCCAAACAGGATATTACCAAACTCAGCATCGGCTCAATTTTAAGCGGCGGTGACAATAAAACCGGATCAAATACCGTTCAGGATTGGGCGGATCTGGTAGATACACTTCAGGGCCGGGCGCTGAAATCCCGTTTGAAAATTCCCCTTTTGTATGGCATTGATGCCGTTCACGGTTTCAGCGGTGTTACCGGAACCACACTTTTCCCGCACAATATCGGGCTGGGTGCAACCCGTGATTCCGCTCTCGTAGCTCAGGTTGCCAGAATCACCGCCATCGAAGTAGCATCTACGGGAATCAACTGGACGTTTGCGCCATGCAACGCCGTCGTTCGTGATGAACGTTGGGGTCGGACTTACGAAGGATTCGGAGAAACGCCGGAACTTGCCGTGATGTTTACCGCTGCCTCCGTTTTGGGTTATCAGGGAGATTCCCTTTCCGGCGAAACCAGTATCATCGCCAGCGCTAAGCACTTTTTAGGTGACGGGGGAACTTTTGGCGGTGACGATCAGGGAAATACAATCGCCGATGAAGTCACGATGAGAAAACTTTTTCTTCCAGGTTATATCAGTGCGGTAAAATCAGGTTCCGGAACAATCATGGCGTCTTACAACAGCATAAACGGACTTAAAATGCACGCCAACAAATACTGGATGACCGACGTGCTGAAAACGGAATTGGGTTTTGACGGATTTATCATTTCGGATTGGGCTGCAGTTGATCAATTGCCCGGATCTTACTCCGAACAGGTGAAACAATCGATTAACGCCGGTGTGGATATGGTTATGCTTCCCTTCCGTTACAACGATTTTCTCGTCGCCATGAAATCTCTGGTTACCTCGGGTGAAATTCCCCAATCAAGAGTTGATGATGCAGTTACCCGAATTCTTCGCATCAAGTTCAGAAAGGGCGTTTTTGAAAAACCGTTTGCTAACCGGACGCTTCTGGCATCAGTCGGTTCAGCCGAACACCGGGCTGTAGCACGGAAAGCAGTAAGTGAATCACTGGTTCTTCTGAAAAGAAAAGATGGCGTTCTGCCTATTTCAAAATCAGCAAAACGGGTTCTGGTTGCCGGTTCTCACGCCAATGATATCGGACTTCAGTCGGGTGGCTGGTCAATCACCTGGCAGGGAAAACCCGGAGCCACGACTACCGGAACCACTATTTTGAACGGATTTAAAAAAGTGGCTCCGGCGGTTCAGTTTGATTATTCTGCTGCCGGTGAGTTCACCAATCCAGCCGATGCAGATTATTCTGTCGTGGTCATCGGTGAAACGCCCTACGCTGAAGGACAGGGTGACAGGGCAACTCTTGAACTTCCCAAAACCGATGTTGAACTGCTTCGGAAAATGAAAAATCTGGGTCACCCGGTTGTCCTGATTCTGATTTCCGGCCGGCCGATGATCTTAACCAATGCCCTCCACTTTACAGACGCCATTATTGCTGCCTGGCTTCCCGGAACCGAAGGTGACGGCATTGCCGATGTCCTTTTTGGCGATAAACAACCTCACGGACTCCTTCCCCACACCTGGCCGAAATCCATGAGTCAGATTCCGATCAATTTTGGCGATGAAAATTACCATCCGTTATTTCCGTACGGCTACGGAATTCAGTCTTTTTCGGATTCGGACGTGGGTTCAGTTCCCGTTCTGCAAAGTACGATTGTTGCACCTGACGGATCCCACATTGAACTGACTTTTAACAAGGAAATGAAAGATCCGGCCGGATCAGAATCGTCTTTCCGGCTGGCTGCAGATCTTGATCTTTTTGAGGAACCTTTCGCAGTTTCATTAAAACCCGGTGATTCAACCACACTTGTCGTTAATCTGGGAAGAACACTCGACCGGAAAAACGTGGTTACCATCAGTTATCTCTCCGGAAGCCTGCAATCAAAAGATGGCGGGATGGTTTCTCCCTTTTCCAATGAAGAAGCTGTGAATTGGATTGTGCCGGCAGCTATTGAAGTCCCCGCCCGAATCGGTGCGGAAAAATTCAGTGATATGTCGGGTGTGGAAATTGAACCATCAGATGAACCGGACGGCGGATTTAACCTGACGTCAATTGATGATGGTGATTGGATGGAATACCGGATTTCCTCACCTGTCACTGCCCAAAAATTTATCTATCTCAGGATTTCGTCAGCCAGCATTGCAGGAAGTGTGACCTTTTCAATCGGAACCAAAAATCTCGGAACCCGTTCTCTCCCGGTAACCGGTAGCTGGACAACCTGGACGACCGTTAAACAGCTGATCGGGGTTTATGCCGGCGAACAAACTTTCAAAATTGCAGCCGGAAAAGGCGGATTTAAACTTCACTGGCTTTCCATTGAAAATACCGGAGTTGGTGTTGAAGACAACCCGGAACAACCGAACCAAACCCGGTTGGAACAAAATTACCCGAATCCGTTCAACCCGACAACCGATATTACCTTTACCACGGCCACTTCCGGGCAGGTTACCCTGAAAGTGTTTAATCTGCTGGGACAGGAAGTAAAAACTCTGGTTGATGAAATCAAACCGGCAGGAACCCAGACCGTCCGGCTGGATGGTTCTGATCTGAAAAGCGGGGTTTATTTCTGCCGGATGACCGCAGGGAATTTTTCTCAAACCAGAAAAATCGTTTTGCTGAAATAAGGGGGGTAGATTTCACCGCAGAGACGCCGGGATCACAGAGCGGGGGGATGTTTTTTTATTGAAAATGGATTTTGTAGGGGCGACCGGCTGTCAATGACCCGCGGCAAAGCCTTGGGGTCGCCTTTTTTTATGTTAACGATTGTTTTCTACCACAGAAAACGCAGAAAATACAGAAAAATAAATTTGTATTTTATCCCGAAAGTGTTTGGGATCTTCGCTTCGCTCGATTTATCCTTGAACATTTTAACTTTAATCTTTTCCTTTTCCCCTTTCTGTGTGTTCTGTGATTTCTGTGGTTAAATATCCCACCGCCCATGCTGAGTTAATCTGTACTCTATAATTCGTCCAGCAAAAAAAATCAGGATCCACAAAAATCCCATTCCGGACGAAACGGGAAAAATCCTCATCTCACCAAAATAATTTTCTGAATTGCTGTTGAGGTTCCTCCTTCAACACGGACGAAATAAAGTCCGGAAGACCAGGATGCCCCGTTGAGAATCACCTCGTTTTCACCGGCAGCAAACCGTTTCAACCCCAACTCCTGAATCGTTCTGCCAAGGATATCCGAAATGGTAACTTTTAAATCCTGAGAGGTTGGCGAAGAGATAACCAGTTTCGTGCCCGGATTAAACGGATTCGGGTAATTTTTAAGCCTGATTTCAGAAGGAACTGAAGGCGGTAACTCAACTGAAGAATAATTTTTCCAGTCGGGGAGATCTTCAGCGTTCATGATCAGCGGATGTGAATAAACGGCTTTAACTTCTGAAATGGGAATTTTCCTGATAAAATCACCCGACCACAATGAAAAATACGACCACCACGTTCCGTAAGCCGGAATTTTCGCCGGAACCGGCAACGTCCCCGATTCCGAAAGGGTAACAAGTTTTTTTCCGTTGAAATGAACAAAGGTTTCATCCCACTGTCCGCTCATCGGTGAGCCTTTGTCGGTATAAATATCATGAGAAACGATATCCACAAACTCATCACCCGGATACCAGCTCTGATCACCAGTCGTGTACACCCAGATCAGATTGTGAATACCGTGATGATCACGAAGCCGGCTCACCATCAGCCGCCACAATTCAATAAAAGGCTGACTTCCCTTTGCTCCCCACCAGAACCAACCGCCGGCAGCTTCATGAAGAGGCCGCCACAAAACGGGAATTCCTGCTGCCTGGAATTTCTTCAATTGCACAGCAATGGCATCCATATCCCTGAGCAGTAACTGATAACGAGATCCACCCGGATCTGCAAGTACGGCTTTGATATCGAACGTGGTTGCCCGGGTGTAAAATCCGCTCCACCAGAGTTTATCAGGGGGCAGATTGATCAGGTCTGTAGGTGCATTCCAATGCCACGAAATACTCACAAGTCCGTTGGTGCGTTTTGCCCATGCAATCATTTTTTCGGTGTTTCCGGTCGGATTTGCACCAAACTGGATCCGTGATGGAGAATAATCCATAAAATCAAAATGTCCGACAGCCGGGGTTTTGCCGGTGACAGATTTCACGTAATCCAGATCGCCTTCATCCTGCTGTCCGGAAAGGATTTTCTTGCCGTAATTGGCACGGAGAAACCGGTGAAGCGAACGGGTTTGGCTGGATGCCTTTCCATCAATCAAAGTATCAGGAACCGGTAAAAGTTCGGGAATAGTTGCCGTTTCGAATAACACATAATCGACATCAAACCAACCCCATCCCTTTTTCACAACAACTGTATTGTCACCGGTTTTCAGTTCAACTTTTCCCATTCCTGCTTTTGAAAATGTTTTACCGGTTTCAGGTAACATGCCCGATGATTTTATGCCGTTGATTTCAACCTCGTATCCTTTTGCACCACCCGGTGTTGCAAATCCGAGAAAAGCAGAAAAAAGTCCTGCTGTTGCTGAAAAAGTAAGTTCGATTCTGCTCCCATCTGAAGTCAGGCCGGTGACATATCCGGTTCCTGAATAGCCGGGATTTGTTGTTGATTTTTGGACGGAAGTTAATTTTCCCGATTCTGCTTCCAGCAAATAAGGTTGAGCATGACCCGTTTGCGAAGAAAGCACAAAAAGAGAAGCAAGAAAATGTGTTAAACCGATGGATTTCATTTCACTTATTTCAATTTATTAAAATCAGAGAGTTCATCAGAAAAGAGAATGAACGGATCATTTTTGAATTTGATAAAATCTGCTTCTTCCGGGTGACCTTTATATGGCGTGTAATAATGATCTGGCTGAAGAAGTGCTTTGGTGCGGTTTCTCCAAACCATTGAATACACCATTCTTTTGGTTTTCTCGTTTGCAGCAAGTCCTTTCAAAAGAATTCCCGTGTACCAGTTCTTGATTTTTACGGTTTCATTTCCGGTTTCTGTGAGGGCGGTGAGCTTGTTTTTTCTGACGCCGATATCAGAAAGTACAGATAAGCTGGTAATCAGGTTTTCAACACATTTGTCCATTGGGGTATTGTTGTACGGATGTCCAACATCCCAATAATTATCCAGCCCGAGAATATCGACATATTCATCACCCGGGTAAGCATAAAAATAATCTGACTCAAAGGTTTCAATCTGGGTTCTGCTGCGGTCAGGAGAAATCGCATACAAAAGCTGGTGAATATTTTTTTCATCACGAAGATATCTCACGGTGAACTGCCACAACTGAACATACTGATCAGGCGTACAGTTTTTTTGTCCCCACCAGAACCACTCACCGTTGTGTTCATGCCACGGACGGAAAATGATGGGAATCGGGTTACCGTTTTTATCCTTCAGACTCAAAATGAAAGCTGCCAGACGATCGAGCCGTTCGGCTAGAAGCTGGTGTTTGGGTGCGCCGGGAAGCAGTTGCTCGACGGTGTTCTGATCGGGAGCCGTTGCTTTTTCATAAATGGGATTTTTAATATGCCAGCTCAGCGTGATAACAGAACCTATTTCATTACCGAACTGAATCCATTTTCTGATGCTGTCACCGGGAACGCCGTCAATGTTATGGGTGGCGCCGGCAATTTCGAGAAAACCAAAATCCCAGCCGAAAAGACCGGGATACGAACCAGTCACGTCTTTCACATCCGACCGGTTAAATCCTTCTGACCAGGTGTAGCCATAAGCCAGATCATCCTGATGACCGAACAGACTTCCCTTTCCGGTTAGATTTTGAAGTTTCTGGAAAAGTGCTTTGGTTTCCTTCGTTGCATCCGGATCGATTTGAGCGAAAGAATTCCCTGCTGAAAGGGAAAAAATGGAAAGCAGAATAAAGAGTTTTTTCATGGATTTGTTCTCATTTTATTTTAAAAGTTCAAGGTTTTCATTGGTCTGATGAGTTTCATAAGTCCAGTCCTGACCGCTTCTGACTTTGATCACAATGGTGCCAACTTCAAGGGCAGGCAGGGATTCCAGATACCGGCTTTTCGATTTCCGCCACCAGGATTCTGTTTCTTCACGAAACCAGAGCATGTAGGCACTACGGGCATAAATGGCTTCCTGCGCCTGAATCAGAACGAGAACCGGGTCCAGTTTTCGCAAATAGTTAACATCGACTGATCCGTGAAAATGGTGATTGGCCATAAAAACATCGGTCCGGATATCATCGGGGAAACGGTCCAGCATGAGTTGCTGATTCAGTCCGTAGGTATCGGCGCCATGCGTGTAAGAGAATCCGTTATAGGTCAGTTTGAAGGAAAGAGATTTGGTGTTTTCTTCCGTTCCGTCTTCACTGCAGTTCAGGATTTTGAGTGAGGCCCCTTCAAACGGCAAAACAGTTCCGGTTTTGTAAGTTGAATAATCGATAAACTGATCCACCTGAAACAGATTTCTGATTTTTTCACCACGGTCCCCACTGTCATGATCATCGTGATAATGAGTAATCAGCAGATAATCTATTTTGGTAATTTTTTCCCGCTGAAGAAACGGAATCAGAATCTGATCACGAACCCAGTCTTTTCCGGTATCCACCATCATGATTTTGCCTGTCGGAAGGCGGATGATAACCGATGAACCATGTTCCACATCGGGCGCAACAATGACGAGCGGAGAAAAAACAGGTTTTTCGGAAACCTTAAATTCTGATTTCAGTGTATCTGCAGAGTCAAAAACCAACTGAAGCGTATGACTTCCTGATATAAGATTTGAAAGCTTTTCTATTTCAAGGATGGATTGGTAAGCGTCTTCCTGATGCGGGTAAATGGTCGTTTTAAGTTCCGTCTTTTTCCCATCCAGTAAAACAGAATTCAGCTTTTTCCCGTAGGCATTCCACTTGAAATGAAGGTCACGGAGTTGTGTCGAGAGAACGTGATTCCGGATGGGTACGAGTTCGGGTTTCAGGTTAACTGGCTCGGTTTCAAGATAATCAATATCCATGTAGCCCCAGCTTTTGGAGATGGAAATGGTATTTTCTCCTTTGTCGAGGGAAACTGCTCTTTTTAAAGTTGTCCACTGATCACTGATCGGGAATCCGGTCGGAATGGTTCTTCCGTTTTTGATTATCAGCTGTTCTTTTTCTCCGCCAAAAGCACGAAAACGGACAATCAGATTAAACCAGCCGGATTTTTCTGCCGGAACTTTCCAGGTTACCGAACCCGAATCTTTCATCCGCAAAAACTGCTGTCCGGATGCTGCAGAATCCTGCATCAAAACCAGAAATCGGTTGGTACCGGATTCAGCTTCGAACCGGGGAATTGACTGTGCTGAAACAAGTGAAGCTGTGCATAGCAGAAAAAAGAGAATCTGTTTTTTCAATTTTATTCCAATCAATAAATGAATCTATATAAAATGCCGTTCTGAGAATCATTTTATTGCAGAGTAAGAATCGTGCCAAATTCTGAGTTTGATTTTTAGGGAAATGAAATGGGGGAGAGGGTAAGGGATGTTTTGAAAGGGAAATACTGGATGAGCTTCGCAGAACTTCGTTAGCCGGATCAAGTCCGGAATGACAACAAATGTAATTACAACCAATTAGTAAGAGTTGTCATTCCCGCGAAGGCGGGAATCCAGCTGTCGATGTATTGGCAGATTAACGAAGTTCTGCGAAGTCCAACCATGCCTTCAATACTGGATCCCTGCCTTCGCGGGGATGACAGCGGGCGTCGCCAACAACAGGGAATTTACTTTCACGGATTAAAACCGAAACCTGAAAAACTTATTTTACAAGAATCAGCTTCTTCGTTTGAACAAAACTACCGGCTTCGATGCGGTAAAAATAAACCCCGGAGGATAAATGCCCGGCATTGAAGGTTACCTGATAGCGACCTGCCGGCTTCATTTCATTGACCAGGGTTGCAACTTCCCGCCCAATCACATCATAAATCTTCAGTTTGGTCATGCTGTTGACCGGTAACTGGTAATTGATGACCGTAGCCGGATTAAATGGATTCGGATAGTTCTGGGAAAGTGAAAATGAAACCGGTTTTACACCGGCGTTATTTTCTTCAATCCCGGTTGATGTCAAAGTAAAGGAATAAACATCTGTGCTCTTTAACTCATTGGTAGTTGTAAGCAATAAAGTATCCCCCTCACCTATAAACCTGCCGTTTGTATTGTAAAAAGTTGAATCTTCAAGCGTATTGTTGAACAACTGAAAAGTAATGACAGTGGATCCATCAGGCAATTCCTCGTAAAGGATGATTCTATCACCGGCGGAATAAATGCCTTTTGCCGGCTGTTTATTTTTCCATATTTTGGTGACATCTGAAGCACCAAATTTTACTTCCGCAATACGACCTGTTACCGGGTCAATTCTATTCGGTTCAAAAACCTTATAATTTACGTCAATTGCCGGTAGTTTAATGGATCCGGAGTTCCAAATGGGAATGTTTAACGCCTGTGATTTTGAAACCAAATTATTATAAAAAACAACCATATACTGTCGCGGATAAAACGTGCCCGGTTTTAATCCACCCTGACTGAATAGGTCAAATTCTAATTTATAAGGTGAAAGATTGGACACAGAATGCCAGGTAATTCCCTTTACTACACCCTTTTCCGGGTTATTATAAATTCCGGCAACAGGGTTTTTCACATAAACCTGCAGACCCATTGTTCCTGAGGTCAAAGTACGTGGATTTCCGTCTGAGTCATCATATAAATTCCGGAGCAAAACATAATCCTGCCCGTTTTTGGCATAGGTGTATATCCACGACGTATCTGATTGGTTTTTTGTTAAATTCTTAAGTACGAAGCCTGTTGTTTCCGTTGGAAAAACTTCATTCTGATCAAATGAATCGGTTAACCCGTTAAAATCATTGTCACGCTTATCCATTGAGCAATCCAGAAACTGAATCTGATACTCATCCCCGATTTCCAATGAATCTGAGTTTATAACATTGACGCCCAAAACAGCTTCTGTAAAACCCGGATTTTTTTTAACCGGTATAAAATCAAAATTAGTGGAAATGGGTGGTAAAGAATCTCCGGCAAATACCCTTACCACATTCTGGTCAGTATATAAAAAACCAGTTGAATCCATCTCAATATAGACAGTTGATTCCTGCGGACCCATGTTTTTAATCAAATCCCCCCGATCATAGGAGGTTACAGCATAATAATAGGGAACTCCATTTTTTACATTGTTATCAATAAGGGAATGACTTAACCCTGTTTCATTTCCGAGGAAAAAAAGTTGCCCGTTTCCAAAATCTTTCGGGAAATATCCGAAAATACTGTCAATTTTATCAAAGACAGCAATTGGTTCTATCAGGTTTCCAGAGACATCTCTGAATGATGGAGTTTCTGATTTATAGACTTTATAACCTTCAAAATCATAAGCCCGGAGCCAGGGGTCATAGCTCTCCTCTGCAACATCATCCCACATAATCTTGATTGAATTTTTCCCGGAAACAGCAGTAACCGTTGGTTTTTCAGGTGGGAGGATAGCATTGAAATTGGATTTGTAATATTCCTTGGCAAAATATTTATTCCGTAAAATATCCTGTTCATCATTAGCAAATATGAGTGCGACACTCATTCGCCCAACGTTATTTGGTTTCAGGGGAAAATATCCGGTAGAGAATAAATAATCGTAGTCTGCCTGACCAATGGTAGAATTGTTAAAAACACCAGGCCTGGAAAACTCCCACAGTTGCTCATCGTTACTGTAGGTTAACGCACTATATATATAGCTTCTTAACCCTGTTAGGCCAATCTGATCAGATTCATCAGAATCAGTTTGGTCAATATTGGGTTCACCGGGTTGTGAACTTGTACCCGGAGTTGGAACCCCATCACCCTCTCCACTATCGTAGGTATTTGGTTTTCCATCAATACCTAAGTCATCAAAAGAATTATTCCAGTCGCCATCGTTATCAATTCCATCATCTTTCCGTTCATCAATCAGACGGTTGTTTTTTCCTTCACCGGTGAAATAGTCAATGGCCAGATAATCCTGATTGTTATAATCAGACTTAATGTAGAGGAAGTAAGAAACGGAATCCTTCAGTACAGGATCATAAATCTTGGTACCATCACTCTCATCAATGAGTCCGTTCAGGTTATCATCAATTCCATTTCTGGGAATCTCAATCAACGGCGCATTGGGTTTTAAAATCAGGTTTGTTCCGTTGTGACTGATTTTTATCCCTTCGGCGGGCATAGTCTTAATTGTTCTTGGATAGGCAGAGTCATGATAATCGATGGTTACAATTTGAGCATCAACAGCGTAGAATAGGGTAAAATCATTTTCGGTGATGACCTTTCCGGTTCCGCCACCTGGAGTTCCCAGACTATTTGCATCGCCATCATTGTCAATTCCGTCTAACGGATTGCCTGGCGTTTCCAAAAGAGCAAATCCCATCCAGGGAACCGGAGTGTATCCGCCAACCCCAAGATTATCAAGGTCATAGCTGACAACAAACGCCTTTTCACGGTAGAAACGAAAAGCATCATCACTATTATCAGAACCTCCGCCATTTAATAAATTGCCGTTGGCGGAACCAACGTTCATTCCGAAAACAGTTTTATTCAGATCCAGATTGCCTTTGTTTTTCAGGTCATAAATCCAAAAAATCATGTCCTCCAGATACGGATCAGACCATTGTAGTCCTCTGACTGAAAGTTCAAGACCCAATCCGCCACGGTCCGGTTCTGAGGCAACAGGCAACGGCAATTTGCGGTTGTTGAACTTTTTCTTAAAGGAATAATCATCCAGAACGAAATAACTTTCTTCATCTGCAATAACACGATCATTTCCGTCAAAACCTTGCCAGTGATTGTTCCATGAAAATGGCCAGGTACTTGGCATGTGACTCATGGCAACGGCATGTCCAGGATCTTTAGACAGAGTATTAAGATTCAGGTAACCGGAAAGGGGCTCAAAGCCCCAATGGACTCCTGCGGAATCATGACTGAACATTGCCGGATCCCATCCCTGACAGAAAATGGCAGGTGTTAAATAATCAAAAAGAGAATCACCGGTTACCGGATCAAGACCTTTGAAAAAACGAAGTTCTGACATGACAAACGGGGAAGCATTTCCCATTTGCACCTGCCCTGTGCCAACCGGCCATTCACCCGTATAATCACCGGTTCTGAGTCTTTCCGTTCCCATGCTTCCGTTGTTTGAGAAAGTCATACGCACTTTGTTTCCGGCGTGGATGTTTCTTCCCCGGTTTGCTGAGCTGCCATGATCAGCTCCCTGCGCAAAAAGTGGTGTGGTAAAAAGCTGGAAAAGCCCGGCAATCAGACTGATGGTTATAACTTTATGGGTTCTCATATACTTTCCGGAAACGGGTTATTTGCAGATAAAATTTTTCTTTTCTTAAAGGAAAAGCAAGCGTAATAAACACATCACAGGTTTGGGTTTTGTGAGTGAAAGATCAAGCGAAATTTGGATATTTTAAAAATAGATTAATTATTGGTCGATTACAACCCGGGATAATTAAAGGCTAATTAATATTTGGAGAAGCTGGTTTTCAATTACCACTTTCAGGAAGCTGGACCTGTTCAGGGATCGCTGACAATTCCATCTGCCTTATCAGATAAATTGTAGGTCGAATACACAAAAATGCTGTTGTCGTAAATGGTATCTTTGAATGATTTTGATGCCGGACCAACCGTGAAGGAACCATTCGAAGCAATTGAAACTCCGCTTGTTTTATCCTTGACGGTTCCCGGTGTGCAAATATATCGCTTCAGGGTAATTCCGGCGGGTAATCCTTCAAAGGAAATAGTGGTATTCCAGTGGGTTGAGGTATTGTCTGAAACCACAATTAAAGTAAAATTGCCACCCGCACTTTTAAACAAGGTAGAAGTCAGGGCGTTGTCTGATGAGGTTACCTGGTAAACAAAAGAGTTTTTTGCTGTAAACCGGGACACCATCCCATCCTGCCAGTACAGATTTTTCATCGGCGTTATTTCAGCAACCTGATAGGTATTGATGTAGGAAAAAGTACCGTCAATATTATTCTGATTCAGATAGCTCCAGCGGGCAAATCCATCAATTTTATTTTTAGCGCCGCCGACAAACCATTTTGCAACTTTGATATTCCAGTCATAATTCGAGTTGTCACCCCCGCCAAATTCACCCCAATAAACGGGGTAACTCAAATCAGAAATTGGACGGAGTGCCCATCCGCCCTTCCCGACATCCGCATAATTATGAGTTTCAAATGCACCCAGCCACGGTTTGCAGGCATTCCAGTTAAACGTAAACTTCTCATCCTGAAAAAATTCTGGTCCAACCAGCGGCACCGAAATTCCCTTTTTATCCAGGGCTGCACGGGTTGCCTTATATCCCTGAGAAATATCAACTCCGCCTCTCCACCAGCCCCAGCTGTTCATGGGTTCGTTTGCAATATTGCACATGGTGATGCAGGTGTAACCTTTGGTTTTAACCAGATACTCCATCATGGTTGCAAATCCTGTCGTAAAAGCATCCAGATCACGGGGTGCACTGTAAGCCGGATCCTGTCCCGAAATGGTATTCCAGGTGGTACAGTTATCCTGAAGCTGTAAAAGAACGTTAACTTGATTTGCCTGTGCCCAGTCCAAAATTTTCAGCAATCTCAGAAAATTGGGACAGTCCCAGGTAAAAGTATCTTTTTCGGGTTCAAAGTCATTCATTTCAATCATCAGCCTGATCCAGTCAAGTCCGGACCAGTTCATAAACCCAAAAATCGAATTCCATTTTGCCCCTTCACTGGCCGGCGGAAGTTCACAATAGGCACTTCCGAGTTTTCCGCCATATTTACTCACCACAATGCTGGTACTGATTGCCGTAACATTTGCCCCGTACCCATCTTTCATCCGGTAGATTGGGGTGTTTGCATCGGCGACCAGAGTGGCTGCTTCAACAGGTAAACGGGCCTCGTTTCCCGAATCCGGTGAGTCAGAATCATCCGGTTCATTTTGTGAACAGGAGGCCAATCCCAAAAGCAAACCCAGCAAAACCAGAGTTTTTTTCATGTTGTCGTTTATACTTCCACTTACTGGTTGTAAGCCGATATTAAAAGCTCAGGCTGACTGTCAGATTTATACTCAACCGATATGGTTTTGGTCTCACCCGGCAGCAAGGTAAAATACTTTTCTGAGAAATATGCGGGCAGAATTCGTGTCCCTGTTTTCTTATCGGTCAGCGAAAGGTCGATTGCAATTGCCGGTGTTTTCCCGGTATTTTTCAGTTCGAATGAAAGTTGATTTTTAATTCCTGGGGAAACAGGCTTAACGGTAATTGTTGTCTTTTCCAGTGAATTGAAAGCGGTGAGTTCATTGCCAGGCATCCGGCTTTTCCAGTATTCATTTTGGGAAAGGATTTTCCCCTTCCGGTCAGAAACCGTGAGTCTGACCAGATAAACATCCGGCAGGTTAGGCGGTAAATCCAGGTTCTCACAATTAGTAAGCTGATTGGCCAGAATATCCAGTTTTTGTTCGGATTGGTGGATGGTTTTTCCTGCAAGATCTGCAATATCCAACCTCACCAAAGCTTTTTCGATTTTGTTCAGCGTGGTGTTGATGACAACCGTTTTCAGATTATCCAGATTCATCTGCACGTGGATCGGTTCACAGGCTTTTTTCGATCCGTAATAAGATCCGAACGTTTCATAATCAGACGAATAAACCTGCCAGACCGTACTTGGCCATGCCGGATGAGTCATCCAAAGAAGGACTCCGCTTGTGTTGTTCCAAAGCCGGCTGTTCCACGATTCGAACATGTTCCGGTGACTGTCATAATTCACTAACTGAGCTTTTTTGCAGAAATCATCCAGCGATTCTGATTTTCCATAAAGATTTTCAATTGTTGCCAGATAGTCTTTTTGTCCATCGTGCAGATCGTGGTAGTACCAGACATCACTGATGGGCCAGACATCTTCTTTCGCCATCATGCTTCTCATGGTTTCGGCAGTCGGAACAGACGGAGTTCCAAGTTCGGTTGAAAACCCGAAAGCAATGTTTTTGTAGTATTCGGTTTGATCTTTCTGATAATGCCAGGGTCCGCTCCACCGCAGATTCAAAGCTCTTGAATCGGGATTGTAAAACCGGGTCGGATCTTCGGCGGCAAGCAAAACTTCAAGCTGGGTTTCAAGCTGAGGTAACGGAACACCTTCATTTCTTGCACACCACAAAGCAATGGAAGGATGGTTTCTGAACCTGCGGATGACCTCTTTTGCATTGTCCAGAAAAAGCAGATTGTCGTTCGGATTCAGATTATAGCCACCAGTTGACAGCCAGAAATCGTTCCAGACGAGAAGTCCGTATTCATCAGCAAGTTCATAGAAAACCTCCTCAGTCGATTCTCCAGTCCAGTTTCTGATCATGGTGAAATTGGCGTCTTTATGCAGCCGGAAGTAAGGCTCAAGGTGGTTTCTGTCCACCTGTTTCATGGCATCATCCATGCCCCAGTTTCCGCCTTTGCAAAATATCCGCTGTCCGTTGACCTTGATGACGAGATAGGGATTCATTGTGGTGTCTGCAAGCGGAGTCAGCTTCCCGGCATTCATTCCTTCATGCAGCGGAGCAATTGAAATTCCGTCTTTATAAATTCTGGCTTTGTTGAAATCAAAAAGAGGTTTACCTTCTGCCTGGTCTTTGACCGGATTAAATTCAATCCGTTTTGCTTTTTCGGATGGTGTGTCCACGTTGAGTTCATACGACATTTCCCTGATTCCGAATCTGACGGTTTTTTCGTCGGAAATCTGGCTTTTTTTCGCGGCGGTGATTTTTACGGAATAGAGATTCTGCTCACCATAACCGTTTGGCCACCATAATTTCGGGTTCTTTATAGTCAGCTGGGGAAACTGATCGGGAGCAAATGTCACCGTTTTGGTTTCTCCGGATTTCAGTGTGACCGTCTGAGAAAAGGTGATCTTTTCTATGGATCCGGAAAGGTCGATTTCCTGTGTTGACGCAGACGTATTTTTAACCTGGGTTTGAATCGTCAGTTTGGCGGAAGTGGTTTCAGGCAGGGGAAGATCGGTGATGATCTGCGGATCGGATAGCACGATTTCTCCGGTAAATTTCAGCCTGACGTCCTGCCAGATTCCGATATTCCGGTCACGGATTCCCGGAACCCAGTCCCAGCCTTCCGATGAAATAAAAGTGGGACCATCAAGACACAACTGTCCACCATTCGGACCTGTTCCCGCCGTTGGTGATTCTTCATGCGGAATTCCAGGATTCGGCGGCGGCAGAATCTGAACCGCAAGCACATTCTCCCCGGAGGATTTTACAATCCCGGTAATATCAAATTCACCCCGGACGAAAGCACCATTCATTTTACCGAGTTTTTTCCCGTTCAGCCAGATGATGGCCCGGTAGTTGATTCCGTTGAGTAAAAGCCACGTTTTTTCTGATTTTTTCTCAGGCGATTGAAAGGAAATCCGGTACCACCAGTCCATTCTGCAAAGCGTGTCAGGAATCGCCAGATTGTTCACTCCGAAATACGGATCCGGGTACACGCCCTGCTGAACCAGAGACGTCAGCACCGTTCCGGGAACCACAGCATTGGTCCAGTTTTTTGTTGAATATGACGATTGGGAAATGGTTTCTCCGGTTGCGCCGGCATTTTCTGCTTCGATTAACTCCCACCCGGCTGACAAAATCATTTCATTGTCTTTTGCCTGAATCAGTTTGGTTTGGATCGTGACTTTTTCCTTTTTCACCGGCAGAATAAACTGCACTTTCGATTTTGGCAGTGTGGCCGGATCCTGTGGCTGGGATAATCCAAAATTGAGTTTGTACTGTGCATTCATAGTGGCCGGGAGGAAAAGTAGAGTGAGTAGAAAAAGGAATTTTGTCATTGTTGTAAATTGTTTATTTTAAAAGTCTTAACTCCCCTCCTTTTTTAAAGGAGGGGCTGGGGGTGGTTTTGTGATTGCAAAAAATTCATGGATCCCGGATCAAGTCCGGGATGACAGCCAGGGTAGTTGGTCCCTTGTCCCCAGTCACCTGTCCCTGTATTTCCCCCGTAACCTGTGACCTGTAACCATCCTACCATCCCGGCATTTCATCCAAAGTTACCACATTGGAAGCACTGTATAGCGAACGGATCTGAACGGTTGTGTTTGCCTTGACGGTCAGCTCAGACCAGCTCATAAAAAACGTCCATTTGGGTTGGGCTTTTAATTCTGCTGACGTCGGCAGTTTTTCACATTCACCGATTGCTATGGGTTTGCCACCTGCAAAGGCAAGCATCGAATTGTATTTTGCCGTGGTATAACCGGTTCCGTCACTGGAATACATATCCAGAGCCAGAATATCCCAATAGTCTGAACCCGGATTATACTCTGCCAGATCATCTGCAATAGACCCGAAATCCTGCAAATCCCAGATCCAGACCAGGTTTTCAAGTCCTTTTGTTTTCTCAAAATAATCGTGGGTGAGTTGAAATAATTTCGCTGTTCCGTTCGGACCTTTACGTCCTGCCCACCAGAAAACGGGCTGATTCATCTCATGAAACGGGCGGAAAAGAACTTCAACTCCTTTATTTTCAAGGTATTGCAGATAGGGTGCAATAATATCCATTCTGGCTTTCCAGGTTTTATTCAGCGGACTTCCGTCGGTGATCAGTGATGTCCATTCTGCATCAGTTAACTGATCGAGAACACCGGTACTGTTCCATGCGCAGGGTTCGGTGTACGCCGGTGAACAGGTGTGCCACATGATATTTACGAGACTGCCCTTTTTCCATTGCCGTTCGGCTTCATAAATCATGGTCCAGCGTTCGTTCACATCGCTTGCCGCAAAAAGAAAATCTCCGCTCCAGAGTCCGGGTGTTTTTCCGCCGATAACTGAAATGGAATCTGTCCATAATGTCGGATTTGCATTCGGTTCCCGGTTGTGGATGCCGGCCACCGTTTTCGTTCCCTGAATACTTTTTAAATAGTTTAGTGATTTTCCCCAGGTCGGTTTTTCAGGATCAGCTTTTGATTCTGCTTCTTTTTCGCAGGAAACCAAAAGGAACGAAATGACGATTAGAAAATAAATTGATTTCACAGGATTAACCTTTTTGAAAATTGGAGAAATACCAGAAAATAAAATTGAATTGCAACTCCCCTCCTTTAGAAAAGGAGGAAAAATTGAACACTGAGCGTGTCACCCTGAGTGATTTTTTGCAAAGCAAAAAATTTTATCGAAGGGCGCCGCGCCCCGGACCTTCGGGGAAGTGCCCGAATTGGGGTGGTTTTCGTTTAGTATTGAGAAAATTACAAAACCACCCCGGCTTCGCCACCCCTCCTTTAAAAAAGGAGGGGAATTTATTAGTATTTGCCTTTACCTAAAAGCTAACAACCAATAGCTTCCTTACCCCTTACGCCTTAAACCTTATGCCTTAAACCTTACTGCTTATCCCTGAACCCAGCCAGATCTTCCTCAAACCAGATACCGGGCAGATTCCGGAATTTCTTAAAATCTTCAGCGCTTTTTCCACCGGGGATGGGGGCATAATGGTGTTTGGCATTGGCATTCCGCCAAACCAGAACGTAGGCTATATTGATATCGTCACGACGAATTGCCGGATACAGTTTTTTAGTCCACCAGGTGGAATCGGGAATGCTTTCCAGGCCGGTTTCGGTCATGGCTGCAATTTTTCCGTGCTTTGCGGCAAAGTCAGAAATCCATTTCAGCTTCACTGCAACAGAATCATAAACCCCGCCATCCGGACGAAAATCCCAGTAATTATCAATGCCGACCAGATCAACATACTCATTTCCCGGATACCGTGTCAGAAAATCGGCTTCTGAGTAAAACTTCCGGTCGGGAGAAAAACAGAAAAGAAAATTGGTTACCTTTTTTTCGTTTCGCAGGTAATCAACCACAAATCTGAACAGGGATTTAAACTCTTCGGGTGCGCAGTAAGGTTTTCCCCACCAGAACCAGTCACCATCATATTCGTGATAAGGCCTGAACATCACCGGAATCAATTTGCCGTTTTTATCTTTCAGGCTGTTGGCGTACCAGGCAATATTATCGAGCACTTTTTTGTAGGAGTCATGGAATTTCCCGCCGGGAAGAATGGCGTAAACAGCACGTGTTGTATCGTAAAAATTTTTCCCGGTGACCGGATTGGAATGATGCCAGCAAAACGTAGAAATTCCGCTCCGTTCCCAGGCATCGATCACCGCCTGACGGGTTTTATCGGCTGCAAGTGCACTGTCTGTTTTGGGGATTCCGCCAAAATCAAATCCATAAACTGCCGGATACGAACCGGTCACATCCTTCACATCTGATTTCCCGCGGATGTCCTTCCAGTTCACACCATAAAGAGTCGCATCCTGATGTCCGAATAAAATGTGGGTTTTCTGGATTTCAATCAGATTTCTGAATAAAGCAACGGTTTCGGGAGTGGCATTGGGAGTAACCGGAAAACCAGATTCCTGCCGGTCCTGATCGCCCTTCACCAGCGAACAGGAAACCAGCAGGAATGGTATGACGTGGAGGAGATTTACGGCATTTTTTATCATTTTGAGAGTTTTAAGATTAAATGCATTGACGCAAAATCAATTAATCAAATAAAAGAATTCGGTCACTGAGCGGAGTCGAAGTGCCCGAATTCTTTATAAACTGTAACCCGTGACCAAAAGAAGAGAATCACATCCCCCGTCCGGCTGGTGCCGGACACCCCCTTTAAAGGGGGACTTTTCTATTTCCTCAGCGCTTTCATTTTTTCTGCATGATTCCGGATGATGATCAGGGTTGTTGAATCAGACAGCAAAACAGAATTCAGTCCTTGCGGCTCCTGTGGCGGATCACCCATAAACGGATCACCGGGCAACCATTTTGCATCAGGATGCTGGGCTTTTGCTTCACCGCCCCAGGCCCAGAAATTGGTTCCGGCGATGGCACTTCCGGCAGCAGCAGAATCAGCGACCAGTTCAAACAATTTTGAGTAATATTTATCCCGGTAAACAGTCGGAGTTCCCGGCATGCACGCCTCAAGATCACGTCCAATACCGAATTCTTCCATCGTAATGGGCTTGTTCAGTTCACGGGCAACTTTTAACTGCCGGTTGACATAGGAAATGGCATTTGCTTCTGCTGTTGGATACGTTTCTTCTGCTTTCTCAGCTTTGAACCAGCCCCAGTTTTTTGCCCACAAATGGAAGGTCACATAATCTACGTATTTGCTTTCATGCGCCTTTTTGAAAATCTCATCTGAATCCAGACTTCCTGCAGCACCTTCGCTTCCGGTTGAAACCAGGTGATTGGAATCCAGCGATTTGATAAACTTTGAAGATTCATCAATCCATTTGTAATAAGCATCAACATGCTTCAGACCATCTTCACCCTGACCCGGACGGGGTTCATTTGCCAGCTGCCAGGACATAATGGTCGGATCGTTTTTGTACTCAACGCCCGTTACCGAATTTTTCCGGTTGATGATTTTGGTTAAATACTCCCGCCAGTAGGCATTGGCTTTTTCATTGCGGTAAAAGGTGGCCGAGTAATTCATGAATTTACTCCAGTCGAACGCCTTCGGGTCATTGAACAGGGTTTCAAACTGACCCCCATCAAACCAGCCGGTCATAACGGCCATTCCGCCCGACCATTCCCAGTAATTATTGAGGAAGACAACAGCAGTCATCTCCCGTTTCGCCATTTCGGAAAGAAGAAAATCCAATCCCTGAAGCAAAGAATCATTGTCAGTTCCCGGCTGAGTCGTGATGGCCGGATTTAGAGACGTATTCAGAGGAGATTGTTGAGAGGAAGCCAGAATTCTGAGGTTATCAATGCCGTTTGCTTTGAGTGCATCGAGTTCACGGATGAGACGTTCCCGGTCACCCATTTTCCCGGGCGCACCCAGGTAAGTTCCGTACCAGAAATTCGTTCCGGTGAAATAATAGGCCTTTCCGCCTTTCATGAACTTCATTCCGTCCACTTTCACAAAATCAGGTTTTGCCGGTTCGGGTGACGAGCACGATTGGAGGCTGAACAGGAGGAGGATGATCAGCCCCCAGATCGTCATCATAGGAAAAAATTCGGATAAAGAACGGAGTTTATGACGGAGCGTTTGCATGATGGATTTCCGGATTTTGCGATTAAATGGTAAGAAGGGTAACGAATAACGTGCCAAAGAAATGAATTTAAAAAACCGGGGGATTTGGGAAGGTTTTAAGGTTCGGGCGGGCGTAATTGGCTGATGACTTATCACCAAGATAACGTTTTATCAAAATAATAAAACCCGGGGAAGGGAGACCGCTAAGACCCAAAGGCGCTAAGCGGGGGGATTTTTATGGTAAATTAAATTCAATACAATAGTAAATAAAATGAATTGAGTTTAAAACCAAAAATTTGAATTTCTTAGCGCCTTTGGGGTCTCCCTAAAATTCAAATAAAAATTGCATTGGTTCGTGACTTTGCGTCTTGTTTGTCTTCCCTGAATTTAAAACCAAAAAAAATCCCTCCGCTCAGCGTTCTCTGCGTCTCTGCGGTCGAATTCATCATTTAACCAGGACCATTTTTCCTGATAGGCTTTGGTGGCTTTTTTCACTGTTCACCGAAACCTGATAGACATAAATTCCTGATGGCAGATTTTCTCCAGAAAAGGTTAAATCATGACTTCCTGCAGGTTTTTTCTCCGGTTCTGAATTCCAGACCAGCTGACCCAGCAGATTTAAAACGGAAATTTTGACCTCTCCTGAAACCGGCAGTGAATACCGTATTTTGGTTTCCGGATTGAACGGATTGGGATAGTTGGGCTCCAGAGAAAACCCAACCGGAGTCAGTTTTTCACTTTCTACACCAACGCCTGTGCCCTTGTATCCGTACAGTTCATATTCCTTGATCCAGTACCCGCTGTCAGGTAAACTCCCGACAACATTCAAAATCCTGAAATATCTGCCGACACCGTTCACGGTAAGATCATCTGTTCCGCCATCTCCGGTCGTGGTTGAAAAAATGGATTTCTGTGCGCCTGATTCGCTTAAACTTTGGAGTGAATAGGTTTTGGCAAAAGCATCACCCCAGTTGATGACGACCCGGTTGATCGTGTGGGTTTTTCCCAGATCCACATACATCCAGACTCCGCTGCCGGCGGCACTCAGCCAGGCGGTTTCCGGGTCACCGTCTACTGCATAATCCGGTGAAGAACCCCGGCGTGTTTTGGAAGCTTTGGTCGGGGTTTTCAAAGCACGGTTTATTTGATCGGAAGGAAGTACATTCACAGTCACTTCCCGGGATTCTGAAATATCTCCGGTCGTTTCAAGCTTGTAAATCGTGGTTGACGCCGGTACAACAGTCAAGGTGCCAGACTGGGCAACCGGAACTCCGTCCAGCGTAACGGTTGAGCCATTTGCCGAACTCCACGTTAAAACGGTTGTGTCGCCCTTTCCAAGATCCAGAAAAGTGGGTTTTGCCTGAAAGGACTTTATGGTTCCCGAAGGAAGGTAAGTCAGGTGAAGCTGCACCGTATCTTTTACAATTCCGTTCGTGATCAGCGTATAAATTCCGTTTTCATCCGGGGCAAGTTCGAGGGAATCGGCATCCGCAACCGGAATTCCATTGATGGTTACATTCGAACCGGGCGTTGTTTCCCAGAAGATTTTCTGAATCTGACCTTTTTCGTACGTTGAACTTCTGCTGTTTAAATATCTGATAATTCCGGAATTGCTGTTCAGAACTGCATTTTTTGCAAATTCGGCCATGAGCGCGTACCCGGCGATACTGGGGTGAATGCCATCGGCAAACATATCGCCATGTCCCGTCATGCAGGCGTAAAAATCGATCAGATCCGTTTTGGCGGTTGCCCTGACCGAATCAATCAAAGGAATAATTTCATTGTCCACGATTGAGGCTGTAATCCCAAAATTATCCTGAAAAACCGGAACCGGCCGGCAAACGAATATTTGCGGATTTCTTCCGTTTTTACGGAAAACATTGACAAGCTCCATATAATCTGAAAAAAACTCACTGCCGTATTTCCAGTTTTGGGGTTTACTGTCGTTGGTACCGAGTTTAATAATGACGATGTGCGGATTGAAATCCTGCGCATCCCAGAAAGATTGCTCATTCCAGTAAGGGTAATCCCCTTTTTTCAGAAGCGTTCTTCCGCCGACACCGAAATTTTTTGATTGATAATGACTGCCAAGCAACGTTCCCATTTTTTGCGGATAAGCATTGGCATCACTGGTTCCCTGGGTGATGCTGTTTCCCACACAAGCGATTCTGATGACTTCAGGTTGGGCAAAGACGGTAATGGAGGATAGTAAAAAAGCAGAGAAAAGTAAGCTGGTAACTTTCGTTTTCACAGGTGGATGTCCTTTCAGTTTTCATGGGAAAAGGGACAACAAAAATCGAACCGGAATCACAATGGTAAATGGTTAAGGGTGAATGGTTAATTGTTAATGATAAATGGTAAATGTTGAATGGTTAATCGAGCGAAGCGAAGATCCCGTCCCGAAAGCCTTCGGGATCGGGATGGTGAATGAAGTTTTTGTTTTGTATAAAACTGGGGCTGTCTAAAAAGAACGTAATTTGGTCAATAAGGCATGGATCCCGGATCCCCGAAAGCGTTCGGGGCAGGCTAAGTCCGGGATGACAGCCTCTCAGAACAGCAAAGAGCAATGAGTTTGTCATTCCCGCGAAGGCGGGTCATGAAATGTGCGAAGCAAATCCAGTATTTTTACTTTTCAGTAACCACCCCGCCAGCGGCACCCCTCCCCGATAAAATTGGGATTTACGGTTACCGGACACCGAGTGCCCGTCAGTTGACGGGCGTATCGAGGTGCCTGAATTTGTATGACCCAACAGCAAATTCTTCGACACCGCTTAGGAACCGCCCTTCGATACAACGAATCAGTTTAAACTGATTCGTCACTCAGGGTGACATCCATCATTCTCTTCTCCTTTTTGTTATTTTCGAATTTATGACCCAACAGCCAACAGCTAATAGCTAACCGCCATTTCCCCCGCTTACACCTTAAACCTTACGCCTTACACCTATTATCTGGCACTTTATTTGTTCCTTGAATAAAAGTCATTTAAACCTTTATTCATTTTCATCAGGTGTCTGACCATGAAAACGGCTCTCCGACTTTTTTCCGCCATTTTCCTCACTATTCTTACGACTGGATTTGTTTCGGCTTCAACCCTGATTCCGGCTGATCATCCCAATATTCAATATGTCGGCCGGTGGGATTTAACCACGCCATCCGCACCATCTCATTCCTGGCCGGGTGTTTACCTGATTGCCAATTTTGAGGGAACAAGCATTGGAGTTTCCATGACGGATAATTACTGCTATTACAATGTGTTTATAGATGGCGTTCTCATGAAGATTTTCCATCCCGATCAGGCGGGAAAAACCAATTACAATCTGGTTTCAGGTTTGACTGACGGGCCACACACCCTGCTGCTGATAAAAAGAAATGAAGCTTCCTGGACGAAATATACGTTTAACGGACTCATTCTCGATGACGGAAAAACACTCCTTCCCCCGCCTCAGCTTCCCGTCAGAAAAATTGAATTTGTCGGCGATTCCTTCACCAGTGCATCCGGCAATGAGGCAACAACGCAAGATGCACCCTCTGATGTTGCTCCGGTTACGAATATCACTGAAGGATTTGGTCCGATTACAGCAAAACATTTTGATGCTCAGTACCACATGACCAGTCAGTCAGGATTTGGAATGGTGATGGATTACACCGGAAGTTATATGGGAAATATTCCCGACAAATTCGACCAGACCCAGATGTTTACTGCGAATCCGCCCTGGGATTTTGAACAATGGATTCCAAATCTGGTTGTGATCGGACTTGGTTTAAATGATTATTCAGGTTTTGGCGGATACAGTCATGCCGTCAGTGATATCCATAAAGCTGAGTATAAAAATAAATATCACGAGTTTATCGGAACGATCCGGGATGCTTATCCGGGTGTGCGTGTCCTTGCCGTGGCCCCGCATGTGCTCTGGCTTCAGCAGACGATTGCAGAAATTGTGGAAGAAGAAAATGCTGCTGGCAGAGCCGATGTTTTTTATACCGATTACCCGTACTATGACGGCGGATATGTGAATAACGGTCACCCGAACGTCGCCAGTCACCATAAAATTGCAGACCGGCTCATCGCCGCAATCGAATCCATCCCGGATGTCTGGACTCCGTTTTCTGATCTCACTCCGCCAACGTTTACCAAATATCCCGATGCGCCTTTTACGGTTTATGATCAGCAGGTTACCCTGGCCGTCCAGACCGATTCCTATTCCACGGTGAAATACAGCAGTACCGATAAATCTTTTGCGGAAATGGAACATACCTTTTCAGTAACCGGCGAGCGGAAACATTCGGTTGTACTTCCCTGCGAACATAACACGACTTACAACTGGTACATCCGGGCATCAGATGTCAACGGAAATGAAACTCCGGTTTCCCTTCATATTCAGTACACCGTGGATACAACCAAAGTGATGGTCAACTGGAAAGATTTTCTTTTTGGTGAATCTGCATGGAAATCAGGTGCAACTCCCATCAGCAGCACAGGCGTAGGGACAACGGTTATGAATCCGGTTCAGACGGCTTACTTCCGGAAAAAATTCACTGTGGAAAACCTGGCGTCGCTCATCGGATTCCGCCTCCTGGTTAAAGGCAATGACGGATTTGTTGTTTACCTGAACGGTGAAGAAGTGAACCGTACCAACATGATTGCTGAAGGAGAAATTACTTTTTCAACATCTGCTTTAAAAGCTCAGCTATTGAATACATCAGTCGTATTCAGTGCAGCAAACGGACTGCTTTCCAAATTCAGAAATGGTGAAAACCAGCTTTCTGTTGATGTTCATGGTACATCAGGGGTAACGGCTTTATCTTTTGACTGCCAGCTTCTCGATAATGTGAACAAGAAATACATCAGTCTCGGGTCGGATTGGTTTTTCTCGGATTCCGGTTCAGAGCCGGCCATTCAGCTTGCAGAAAAACCAACCGGGATAGAGGAGTCAACCGGTGCAGTTTTGGATTTCCGTCTGTTCCCGGCTTATCCGAATCCATTCAATCCATCAACAGAGATTTCGTGGTTTCAACCAGCATCAGGCAAAGTTTCCGTTAAAATTCATGATCTGCTCGGAAGGGAAATTGCAACACTTTCAGATGGATTTCACCAGAAGGGTGTCAACAGAGTGACATTTAACGCCGCCGGATTATCGGCAGGATTATATATTTATTCAGTTACCTGTTCAGGACGGAAGGATACGGGGAAGGTTTTGTTGGTGAAGTAAAAAGCAAAAGGTTAAAGTTTAAATTTTCAAGTATTAAAGCCCGGCTTTTTAAGGGGGAAATGGGGGAATCGCAAAACAATTCGTTGTTGTTTTTATCCTGTGAGGTTGTCATCCCGGACTTGATCCGGGATCCATGTCTTTTTTCTGAAATTCTTTCTTTTTGAACCGCCTCTTTGATAATCTTTGCTGTATTCTTTCTACCACTATTCCGCACCGCCGGTGCGGGGAAAATGTAATTTATTTGGTAATTATCCGGGGTTACCAGATTTTCAACCCCATTCGGGGTTGGTAGAAATTCGGGATGAACTAATCCACCGGGTTGTTACCCGGGGCTATTCAAGTTTAATCCCTCCGGGATTTAAATTTCGAATTTCATTAACCATTTATCATTGACCCCATTCAAAGCCGTCCATCGACTTGGTCACTGAGCGGAGTCGAAGTGCCGCTCAGGATGCCAGGTTATAAACATTAACCATTGACCATTCAACATTTACCATTATTTTTCCATCCTTTTTAAAAAACAAGATTTCCCTTTCCGTGAATTCTGTGTTTTCTGTGGTCGAAAATGGGAATGAAAAATCTGGAGACGGGCTAAATGGGGGAAGTTGGCTCCGGAGGAGCCAAATAGTGGTAGGAAAATCAGTTAAGAGGATTATCCGCTCCAGCGAAGCGGAATAAACGATCAGACAGAATTTGGGGAAAACCACATTCCGGTTCTCTGAAGCGGTGATCTTTTTGTTGTTTTATTCTTTCTACCACTATTCCGCACCGCCGGTGCGGGGAAAAATGCAATTTGATTGGCAATTATCCGGAGTCCTCAGATTTTCAACCCCATTCGGGGTTGGTTGAAATTCGGGATGAACAAATCCACCGGGTTGTTACCCGGGGCTATTAAAGTTTCACCCCGTTGGGGTTACAAAATCCAATTTCAATTTACCCCGTCAAAAGCCGTCCATCGACTTGGTCACTGAGCGGAGTCGAAGTGCCGCTCAGGATGCCAGGTTATAAACATTAACCATTCACCATTTACCATTATGTTTCCATCCTGTCCATCCTGATCATCCCTGTTAATATTCCGGAGACGCGATTGAATCGCGTCTCTACAAATCCAAATTCTGAATTTTCCAAAAAACAATCCCCCCGCTCTGCGTTCTTGGCGCCTCCGCGGTCGAATTAATTCCTATTTCAACAAAACCATTTTTCCCGTGACACTCTGGCTTCTGTTGTTTCCTGCCAAAGAAATCCGGTACACATACACCCCGGACGGAAAGGAATCCCCCGAAAAAAGGATCTGCTGACTTCCTGCCTGAAGGTTAACCCGACCTGAAGTCCAAACGGTCTGACCGATCAGATTCATCACCGAAACAGAAACTTCACCCGCTGCCGGAATTGAAAATCTGAGTGTCGTCTCCGGATTAAACGGATTCGGATAATTCGGGAACAGAACAAAGTCTGTCATTTTCTCATTTTTAGCTGATTCAACATCGGTGGCTGTCACTTTTAATCCATACACCTGGAGTTCCGAAATCTGATAGCCGGTTGTGGTTTTTGACCGCTTATCCAAAAGCAATCTCACATACCTGCCGGTAACACCAATGCTGTCAATGAGGGAAAGTCCGCCGGTTCCTGCTTTTTCCCACAGAATGACTTTCCAGTTTTTCCGGTCGGAAGAAATGCCCAGGCGGTAAGTGGTGGCATACGTTCCGCCCCAGGTGATTTTGATTTTATCAATGGCAATCGTATCCACCAGATCAAGTTCAACCCAGTTCAGTTCAGTGTTCAAACTTGCCCACCAGGTTGGCGGATCGTCATCCACCATGTGAGCAGGGTTTTCGTGTCCGGTTCCGGTTTCGGTTCCAGAAACGGTGACGGGCCGGCCGTTAGCCCGGTTGACCTGATCAGCAGGGAGAACAGTTACCGTCCGTTGCAGGGTTTCAGTTGTGACTCCAGAAGCCGTTAATTTGTACAGGGTCGTCACCAACGGGTTTACCGTCATGGAACCATCTTCCGGAACGGGTTCGCCGTTCAGCGTCACCGTTGAACCAAAGGATGACGTCCAGGTTAAGGTGACAGGATCTCCGGCAGCAATACTCACCGGTTTGGCTGTAAACGACCACAATTTACCGGAAGGATAAAATCCGACCGTTGTTTTTTTTTCCTGAGCAACATCACCGGATGAAGTCAGCGTAAATTCTGTTGGAACGGATGGATGAATGACCCGCCGTCCCTTTTGGGGAACAGATTCTCCGTCAAGCAACAAAACTGATCCATTTGATGAATCCCAGCTGAGCAGGGCAGAATCTCCATTTTCAATAATTGGCGGATCAACCCGGAAATTCAGTATCACGCCGGATCTGGGTTCAATCACCACATCACTGGCAAAATCCTTTTTCAACTCGAGCATCGAAACTTTCGTTCTGGCGTTTTGAGTTGCAATATCCCAGGCCCACGACCAGGCACCGGCATATCCGTTTTCAATCAAATTCCGGTATAAACCCTGCCAGGTTTTTCCGTGGGAATCCTCAATGTAAAATTCAGCCACAACCAGCGGTTTATCCAGGCCCCAGGCTGATTTTGGATGATGAAAAGGTGACAATGGCGCACCAAAGTTTGCCTGATAGTAGTGAACATTGTAAAAATCGAGAGTTCCGTCAGGGTCGCCACCGGCAGCAATCAGCCGGTCATCCCGGTAATAATTTTTATTCGGATTTCCATCAAACGACACATCGGTCTGGGCACGAAAACACCAGGCGCCGTTTGTGACGATTGCAGAAGAATCAGTTCTGTGAATGGCGCCGGCGACCAGATTGACAACCCGCTGAATATCCAGCATGGGAATGTGATGATTGAACTCCCACCCGAACTCGTTGCTCATGCCTTCAGGTTCATTGAAAACTTCCCAGGCCAGAATTCCCGGATGACCTTTCACACCGTTTACAATCGGAATCAACGCCTTTTTGATGTAAGCATTGGTATAAACCGTATCGGTAAGCAGCTTCTTTGCCCGGTCGGTAATGCCGGCTCCGTTTGAAATCCTGAGCATATCAAAGGACCAGAGACACAGCTGAAGTCCGACTTTTTGTTCGTAGGCGAGATCGAGAATTTGTTTCAGGTCAGCGATGGCATTGGTTCCGGGTCCGGTGACTTTCCCGGTTGCATCAAAGGCCGGAGTTTCATGTCCGGTTGTGTGAAGCCAAAGCCGCATCGAGTTGCCGCCGTTGGCTTTCAGTTCTGTAAAAATGGATTTAAACTTCGTAAAATTGGTGTTTGACGGACCGATATCCCGGGCAAAATTCACCCAGGCCACATTGGCACCGCTCAGAAATAAATCCTGATTTTCATACCGGATGCGGTTATCAGGAGTTTGGCTGAACGTTAATCCGCCGAATACAAACAGAGAGGCAAAAACGATAAACGTTTTCATAAGGGTTCCGATTTAAAATGGATTGCGATTTTTCCTGGTCCTGATAAACAAACAGATTATGAACTGGACGTCCCTTGAAAACTTATTTCACTATTTCAACCTGAGATGCCGCCAGGTCAGAAGTGAATCTGTCCACTTTGTTAAGGTGAACTGAAGCTTTTTTTCTGCTTCCCCGGGCAGAACTTCCGGTAAACTTGCTGATATCGAAGCCAGAAACTGAAAGGGCTTCAATTCCCCAGGTTTGCCAGGGTTGGGGCTCACCTGACCAGACAAGAGAAAATCCTGATACAGTGACGTTCTTTGCATGCCGGATAAGCAGTCCGGGCAGATCACGGCTGAACAACTGGTTTTCATCTCCCAGACATCCCCGCAAATCAATATTCCCGCCTGCTACCGAATTCAGTTTACTTCCGGTCAGTTCAAACTTTACATTTTCAAACAAAATATTGTCAAGCGGACTTTCGTCTGTGCCGTATAAAAGTAAACCCGATTCACCTTTGCAGTAAATATCTCTGAACGTCAGGTTTTTAATTTGGCCCAGTTTCACTTTTTCTTTTCCCCGGATGGCAGAAACGTGTATTGGCTCGCCATTTCCCCACCAGTCACCGGTATGCAGCCGGGTTTCGATGGTTAAATTTGAAAAGGTTATATTTTCGAGTGAGCCTTCATCCCGAAGAAAAATTCCGATTCCCCGGTTTGAATTCGTGATTGTACAGTTGCTTACATGGATATTTCTGACGGTATTCTGATCCAGAAATCCGATCCGGATTCCTGAAGAACTTGACTGAAGCGTGCAGTTGGTCACCGTTATATTTTCAGAAACATGACGGATATTTTTATAACCGGGAAGTTCAAAATGATAAGCGTAACCGGTAATGGCAATGGCATCATCACCCGTTCTGATATCACAATCAGAAACCCGGATGTTACTGCAGGAGGTCAGATCCAGACCGTCGCTGTTGGGTGTAAGCAGGCTGGCGTGAATCTTAACCCCGGAAATAACTGCCCCGTCACAATCAGCCAGGTGAAGCGTCCAGAACGGAGCGTTGTTTATCGACACATCCCGGATAACCACATTTTTACAGTTTGAAAAAATCACCATTTGCCGTGGACGGTCAAGAGGTACAACAGGGCCATCACCGATTCCGCTGTTTACTTTCCTGAAATTTTCCTTCTGCCGGGTGAACTTGGTTCCGCCCCATTCAATGACTTTGGCTTTCGTCCAGTCGAAAAAAACAGATTCATTTCCGTCAATCATGCCCTGACCGGTAATAGAAACCTGTTCAGCATTTTCAGTATATATAATTCCATAATAAACCCTTCCGTAATCCGGAAGGGAATCAGACCGGTAATCTGAAAGGTTGGAGCTTCCCCTTAAAACTGAACCAGCCATCAAAACCAGATTAACGTGACTTTTCAGGGAAAGTGTCCCGGTTAAAAAAATACCGGGAGGAACGATGACAGAACCACCGCCTTTTTCAGCACAAACATCAATTGTTTTCTGGATTGAGTGCGTATTGACTGTTTTCCCGTTGGCAACGGCCCCAAAATCAAGAATGGAATACAAACCAGTCTGCGCAAAAGAAAATTCACACCAAAGAAAAGCTAAAAGAAGACACAGAATTGATTTCATTGTTTTTCCCTGAAAATAAAAGACAGAACCCATTGACTCATTTAAAAAAATATTCTGAGGTTTTTTCATGCCCCGTAATCACTTTGATAAAGAGTTATTGTTTTAATAAAAAAGCCGGACGGAAAACATTCCATCCGGCTTAACCAACACAAACAACACGTACAACTTTTCTTTATTATTTGGCCTTCAGCCTGAACTGAATGGGCACACTCACCCTGTTTGTCACATTTTTGCCGTTGTGACTGGCAGGTTTAAATTTTGTTTTGTAAACCGTTTCAATTGCAGCTTCGTTCAGTACTTCATGAGCCGGTGACAAAATGTTGATCTGAGCCGGATTCCCATTCTGATCAACAATCACACTCAAAACCACTTTTCCCTCAATCTTGAGCTGCATGGCCGACTGCGGATAGACCACATTCCGTGTGATGCCGGAAAGTCCGCCTTCCGGTTCTGCCGGCTGATCAGGAAACTCCATATAGTCTGGAATGGCTTCTTCTTCAGTGGTTCCGCCACCCGACATATCCGCATAAAATTCCATCGTATCAGAAACGGCGCCCATCATTACCGGTTCAGGATTCCCCTGTAGGATGCTCTCAGTAAGTTTAACAGCTTTATCTGACTTTGCAGCAACATCACGAACCGGTTGACTCTGCAGGGTAGCAGATGCATAAACCGCGCCAGAATTTTGTTTTTCTGCTTTCAGATTCACCAGATCAATTTTTAACCGAAGTGTTACACCCGGATTCAGTACGATGGTCTTTTTAAAATCCTGATACCCTTCCTTTTTGACCTGAATAACGTAGGATCCTTCGCCCACATTCACAAAACTGAAGTTCCCGGCGATGTTCGTCCGGGTTGAAAAACGGGTCACATTATCCTGGATCAGGGCAATTGTTACCAGATTGATTCCGACACCGGAACCGGCTTCAGTGACTTTTGCACTGATTTTTCCTGTAGTTTGAGCATGGACCGGTGAAAAAATCACCAAGAGGGCCAGAATTGTAAGCAAGTTTCTGATTTTCATTTCCGTTTCTTCCCTTTTCCAACTGGTTGTTTGCAAGTTGCACTTGTTATGAATGTCACCCGATCTGGTTTTCGTTGATTCAGAACCGGCGTTATCTGATTTGATTGTTGGATAGGTGTAAAGCAAAAAGCGTGCGGAAAAATCACAACTTCGTCATGAGATGTAAAGTTTATCTGCGGATAAGAAGAAAAAACGTTGATTAAACGCGACTGAGACCGATTGGAAGCGATTGTGTTATTTTTTAGTAATGTGGGAGTTGGGGGATACGCGGTAGGGTTTACGCTATACGTTGTACGGGGTACGGGAGAATCAAAATGCCGGAATCAGGATTTACAGGATTAACGGATGGCCAGGATGAATGACAAACAACTGATATCAGAATTGTCTAAAAGATTGACAAAAGAATATAGAAAGGGGTTTTCTGAAACCAACATAATACAAATGAGTAATTTTTTCCTAGCCTACTCAATAGGTCAGTCAGCGCCTGATGAATTCAAACTGAGCAGGTCGCACTACCTTTTCGAATCAATCTAGTTTTCTTTAATCGTTTTTGAAGTTCATCCCGCTCGGATCCACCAAAGAAATCGGGTTATTGCCCACGTAGGCATAAGGTGAAGGGTACTGGTTCAACGGGTCGGGGGAAAGGAATCGCTGTGTTTTTGGCTTCCGTCGGAGGCCGTAATTTTGCAGCTCAAAGGTAACAATTTTGGATTTTCCCTCAATTGTATCAACTATGGAAAAATTTTCAAAACCAATCTGAAATTATGAATTATTTTAACATAGTTCCTAATTAAATACTAATTTCCAAAGCCCTATTAGGTGATTTGGAAGAACCATGCATATAACAAAAAATGATGTCAATGAAAAAATCAAGAGGAAAAAATAAAATAAATATTTTATTTTGAATTTATCCACTTTCTTAAAACTTGCAGTCTGTATGACTTCATCAATATGAAAATAGAATAAAACAAATTTTTCAATTTTATTTGAATAAATAAAAAATATTACTAATGCAACAATAAAAGTATAGGAGCCAAATAGTAAAATAATTGGGAACAATAAAAATAGCATCAATGAAATTGCAATAAAATAAAAGGAAAGACTTAAAAAATTTAAAGAACTCTGGTGCCTCTTCGCCTCATCTGAAACTGGGAAAAGGTTGAATCCAAGTTCCAAAATTTTACAAATAACCTTGGCTCTTAAGCTATTTTCTATTTTTGGACTCTTGACCATAAAAAACACCTCTAATATCAACAATATTGTCAATTTTTTGATTTAAATTTAAAGCATGATCGCCCATATAGCTGTAAAGTGCGCCCAATGCCAAAACTCCTAAAGTTACCGGAACAGAAACTGGGGCAGCAACAATAATTGCAACACCAATTCCGACCCCAATATTAACCACTGTGTGAGTATTTGCTTCTCCATCAAAATATTCTATTAATGCTAAGCCAGCAGTTACCCCGCCATTTACCTTTCCTAGCATCTTCGCTTCCTTCAACAAAGATGGAACACCTTTTGTCCATACTACATTATATGCACTCCATACATCATTTGCAGCCCCAGCGGCACCAATTCCCTTTGAAATATTGTCTAAATCATCTGATAAATTAACGGCTACAACTGAAGAAAAATATCGGATGTATTCCCTAATCGTGTACAATTCCCCTTTTCCTTCAAAAACACCCGTTTTATCAAAAGGCCCATAAAAACCAACAAATTCAATTTTGCCAGTAATCTGATAACGATCCAATACAAATGTGAGTTTGTTCGTTCCAGATCCACTCCCAGCATTTAAAACATTCAATTCACTTGATTTTCCTCCATATCCGGTTGCCTGGCCAACAGATCCACCATAGGTTGCACCCCAGGCAGCATTATATAATGAATTAAAAAGAGCATTATTTACAGCTCCGCCACCTGCTGTCGGATCAACAACAGGTACGATCACAGCCTCTTTTCCTTTTAGAGGCGCCTCACTTCCCATCCCGCTCGGATCCACCAAAGAAATCGGGTTATTCCCCACGTAGGCATAAGGTGAAGGGTACTGGTTCAACGGGTCGGGGGAAAGGAACCGCTGGGTTTTTGGGTCGTACATCCTTGCTTTGTAATTCATCAGACCCAAATCGGCAACCCATTCTTGCCCTGTATAGGTAAAATCACAAACCACCGAACCTACTATTTTGGAGTACACTACTTCTCCGAACGGAGAGTATTCATATAAACCTACCATCCGGCTGGTAACTCCGGTTGCTGCGTTTAAAACAACTTTTGTAGAACCAAGACTTGTATTGAGCCTGTCGAAATATGGTCTTTCAGAATGAAATATTCAACAGCGCCCTGAAAACTTACACTTCATACCAGTTTTCTGTTTTCAATTCTGAAATGGCTGAAAATTCATTTTGATTATTTGTCACCAGAATTCCGTCATAGAACTTCACAATAGATGCAATAAAAAGATCATTTGGACCCACAATTTTTCCAGCCATTTCAGATTTAGACCGGATGTCAGCATAAACATATGAAATTGGGTCAGTGAAGGCCACAATTTCAAAGGGTTCCAGAAAAGCCTCAACTTTTTCGAGGTTTGATTCCCGCTTTAAACTTTTGTATGCACCAAGAATCAGTTCTGCTTTTACAATGGATGGAATTTTTATTGCTTCAGGAGAAGTTGATAACAACTTATATTTTATGGATTCACTTTTCCCATTTAGAAAATAAATGCAAGTATTTGTATCCAGAAAAAACATCACATTTCCAGTCTTTTCGTGTCGTTTTTAAGAAATTGCTCAGAAGGTTCTGTAAAAGACTCATCGGCAATTGAACCAAAGAGTTCTTCAAACTTAACCGGGTAAACAGGATCAACCTTTGCCCGAATCTGATCAGCAACCCATTTTGAAATTGAAACATGCTGCCGGGAGGCGGCGCTTTCAACTTTTCTTAGCGTTTTTTCGTCAATATATAGTGAAATCTGTGGCATCGTTACTCCTTTTTATCAAAGGTATCTCAAATTGAAATTCATGTCAAGTATATGTGCAAGTACACTTGCTTGGTTAAAGGCATGCAAATCTTCAAATTGTTTTAAATAACACCATTGTCAGAATCAGGATTTACGGGATTAACGGATGGGCAGGATGAATAACAAACGGAAATTTCGAGAATAATAAATTTCAGGTTTGAATGATGAAAGGATTATTCCCCATCCTGAAAATCCCCAAATCCAGAAAATCCTGATTCTGACGATTTTTGACTTTGCGTTTAAAAGCAGACGACTTCAGCACGTCAGTTTCTAGTCCTGACTTTGATTTTTAAAATAAGAAAAAATATTATTCTGTAGGAATCGGGTAAATTTTCATCTAAAGAAAATGGATTTCAGTCTACTCTCATCATGGAAGAATCATTTTAACTACAAACAACTGTAATTAAAACTTCATCTCACCTATAACAACTATTTTACCTTTAGTTCTTCTTCATTAAAAAACTTATCTGTAAGCTCAATGGAGTAATTAATTTCACCACGCTTGTGTGGTCCAAATAATTCCAATTTTTTTTGAACTTTCCAACCACTTATTTTTCTTAAATCATAAGGTTTCAAAGTATTCAAATAATAGACTTTAAATTCTTTGAAAAAATATTTTAAGGCCGAATCACCATAATCTTTATAATAAATTTCTACGCCAAAATACTCTTTTGACGCATTAATCCTCAATGTATCCTTTTGTCTACTGTTATAATCCGTATGCACATACTCAAATACTATACTTTCATTTGTCTTATTCATTAAATTAAAAGAATAAACAGCCATGGGTTGTTCCTTTGTAACACAAGAGGTTATTAATACCACAAATAAAAATTTAAAATATTTTGCCATAATTAAATCCAAATCCTGATTCTGACGATTTTCTAAACCATGTTAACAAGAGGTGTTTAATTAGTCATCGGTTATTTTCAGTCATTTGAAAAGATTAAGGAGATAAAATTATAAAGAATATTTTGTTCCCTTATTTCTGAAATTCTCTCTGTTTTTTAAATATTCAGTCCAGGTGAAATAAAGAGTGTCTGTCTGGTCCTTATTTAATTTAAAAATGATTTTCATATTTTCCCCCTTTCCAATAGTCCCAACACTAAATTCACCATTTTTTGCCGAAATACTACTATCTGAAATAAAATCCCCAAAATATAGATAGACCTTAACTCCTGCCAGATTTTTTTCATCACTACTTGAAACCATAGTTCCATTTATCTGTACATAGGGCTCACAAACCGTAAGTCCAAATAAAAGAAAAATTACTCCAATAATTTTCATCTTAATTTCCCTAAAAAGATCATATAATGGTTTCTCAAAAGTTGCGGAAAATTTAAAGAATAAACAAAATGATTATTCCCCTCCTGAAAATCCCAGAATCCAGATTCTGACAATTTTTTTCTTTTGGGTTAAAACCCGATTCAATTCATAAATAACAGTTATCCGTCAGCTAAAGCAGACGGCAATGAAATCAACTACTCACTGTCAGAATCAGGATTTACAGGATTAACGGATGGGCAGGATGAATTACAAACATCCATTTTGAGAATTAAAATTTCAGATTTGAATGGTGAAGGGATTATTTTCCCATCCTGAAAATCCCCAAATCCAGAAAATTCTGATTCTGACGATTTTTTTCTTTTGGGTTAAAACCCGATTCAATGCATAAATAACAGTTATCCGTCAGCTAAAGCAGACGGCAATGAAATCAACTAATCACAGTCAGAATCAGGATTTACAGGATTATAGGATGAACAGGATTATGACTCCCTTCCTGAAAATCCTGATTCTGACGGTTTTTGACTTTGGGTTAAAACCCTTTCCCCCATTAATCATTAACCATTCACCATTAACAATTACTTGTTCACCATTTCATGATTTTCCGGATGACGGGTTCGAGTTCATCGGCCATACGAAACTGATCGGCACGATCGGGATGTGAGGAGCACCCGGCAAAATATCGGGAGCCATAGAAATAAGTATAAATCTGTGATTCACCTGCTTTTTTGGATTCTGCTGCAATAATCGTCAGCCAGGAATTCAGTTTTTTTCCTCTGGATTCATCCAGCATCGGACTTGAAATCAGAAGCAATTTGGCATTTGGATAATTTTTTCTCACGGTTTTCAGGAAGGAAAGATAGCCTGAAACAAATTTTGCAGAATCAAGCGGTGCCCGGTATTTCGTTCCATCTCCGTCAGAAAAGTCATTGGTTCCCAGACAAACTGTGACCAGATCAGGCGTGTAGGATGAAAAATCCCACTTTACCGATTGGTTTTCATCGAGATAAAGATTGTCATAAACCTGGGGCATCACGGGCACATCCGAATTCCAGTTGCGGTAAACGCCGATACCTGAAACTGAACTGAGCAGCCACTCTGCATCCATCCGGCGGGCAAGAAGGGGTCCGTAAGCGAGGAACGCATTGTGCTGGTCGAACCAGTTTTTTGATCCGCACGGGATATCTTTCGTATCAACACCCATTCCGCACGTAATCGAGTTACCGATGAATTCAATTTTTCGGGAAGACGCAGGCGGCGGAGCGAGAAGCTGATCGCAGGTTACACCCAGAAATTCGACCCACCCATTTTGTGATTCAGTTGCTTTTGAAATGAGAATCAGGTGTGAACTCGGAGTCAGGCTATCGGCAAGTGTGTACTCCGTTTTTCCTTTTTCAGTAAAAAACCGGCCGAGATACTGTCCATCCAGTTCAACAGCAAAATAATTGAAGTCAGATCCGTTCTGGAACTGATCCTGCAGATGAATCTTAAATTCCGGACCTGTAAACCGGATAAAAAGGGTGGAAGCTGATGAAGAAATCCGGGGTTTCTCCGGGTTGGTAAAATCAATCCTGCCCATGGTACGGATGTGCGGGTCTGAGGGGAGGAAAGTCTGTGCAAAAAGTGAGGCAGAGGAGAGAAAAACAAGAAGGAAAGAGAAGAAACGATTCATGTTGAAATCCTTTAATTGCGGAAAATGCAAGTTCAAAAACGACCGCGAAGGCCCTAAGGCGCTAAGAAAAGGCGAATTTTAAATTGGAATATTTATATAAAACCAAAAGACAGTTTAAAGAAAGTATGTTGTTGAAAAAAGGTACTGGATGAGCTTCGCAAAACTTCGTTAGCCGGATTCCCGATCCCGATTCTCGGGACGGGGCAGACTAAGTCCGGGATGACAACCTTCATTCCACTCTACCTTCTATCTTATGTTCCCGAAAGTGTTCGGGATCTTCGTTCCACTCCGCCTTCTGACTTCTGTCTTCTGACTTCTTACTTCTATCTTCTTATTTCAGTCCCAATTCCTTGCACATACGGTAATAATTTGAAGGGGCAAGACCCAGTTTTTCGGCAGCACTTGAGTCTGAACTGGAAATGCTTCTCACATACTCGAAATACTTTTTCTTGAACATTCTTTCGACGTCACGATAAGGGAGAACCTGGCCAAAGGTCATATTTTCAAAACTGGTTTCATCTTTCACAATCAGGTGATTTCTCAGAATCATCGGATTTGAAATATCCTTGGCGGTAATTCTTCCGGTACAGTTCAGAACCAGCCGCTGAACCACATTTCTGAGTTCACGAACGTTGCCCGGCCACCGGTAATTGAGCAGAATTTCCTTGGCGTCTTCTTCAAGTTCTGGCGTTTCCAAACCCATATCCTGACTGAAATATGCCGTAAAATGTTCAAACAAAAGAATAATATCGTAACCCCTGAGCCTGAGCGGAACAATGTCAATCGGCACCACATTCAGCCGGTAATACAAATCTTCCCGGAACCTGCCGGTATTTACTTCATTGGCAAGATCTTTATTGGTGGCAGCAATAATCCGCACATCAACCTGAACTTTTTTTGTCCGGCCGATTTTTTCAATTTCACCTTCCTGAATGACTCTGAGCAGTTTCACCTGTGCGTTCAACGGTAGTTCAGCCACTTCATCCAGAAAAAGGGTTCCGTGGTGTGCCTGTTCAAATAAACCCAATTTGGCATTTTGCGCACCGGTAAACGAGCCTTTTTCATACCCGAAAAGTTCTGATTCGATCAGCTCATCCGGGATGCTGCCACAGTTAATGGGGACGAAGTTTTCATACTTCCGGTTGCTTTTCAGGTGGATGTTCCAGGCAACCAGTTCTTTCCCGGTTCCTGAAGGTCCGTTCACCAGAATACTCACATCGCTTTTGGCGTATTTTTCGATGCTTTCCTTGAGCTGAACAATCGGTTTTGAGTCGCCGATGATCCGTTTGATTTCAAGTAAATTGACAATATTCTGACTGAGTTTTTTGTCGGAACGGAGTTTCAGTTTCTCGAGTTTTTTCTTTTCAAACGCATTGAAAATTGACAGAATAAAATCGGTTGGCTGATAAATATACTCTTCAATATTGCCCGGATATTTGGTGCAATACCAGAAGGCACCAGCTTTGATCAGCCGGTTTGCAAAGTTATAATCGGTGATGTTGATCGTCATTTTGGTGATGACAATAATCTGGATGAACGAATCAACTGCCTTGATTTCGGTGATCAGTTCTTCGCCTTTAAGTCCGCCCGAAATCTGATAATCCATGATGACCACATCGAACTTATCCGGATTTTCTTTCACCAGTTCCAGTGCTGCCCGGCCGTTCGAAACTGTATTGACAATTTTGATCCGGTTTTCGTAGTAGCTTACTGTATTTCGTACACGAAGCACGTCAAATTCTTCGTCTTCAATCAGCAGAATTTTAATTTCATCAGCTTTTGGCTGCATACAAACCCTTTAGTGTTTTATCAAAAATGTAAATTTACATCCGCCTTCGGGCAGATTAACTGCATCCAATCCCCAGCCACACCGGCCAACTGCCATCTGGTAGGCAATGTAACATCCGTAACCCGACATGACGTTTTCAGCCTCTTTGGTGCTTTCATTCTCAAGAAATAACCGCTGAATGCCATTTTCATCCCGTTCAAGCAGTTCATCTTTTATTCCGACACCATCATCAGAAATCGTGAGAACAGACACTTTTCTTACCGGATCAAATTTTGTAGAAATCGTTATCAGAACAGATTTCTTCCGCCCATGATCAATACTATTTTGCAGAATCGGTTCGAGAATTTCCCAGACCACAAATTCATTCACATGAACAATCGGCATCGCTTCATCAAGGTCAAACTTAAATTCAAACATTTCATTTTTGCTTGAAAGACGCAGAAAAACGTAATCCACAATGAATTTGATCACTTCATTGATGTTGGTTCTGAACATGGGGTTGATAATGGTATTCACCGGCTGATCGTACCACTTCATATCGTAAATAATCCGGGAAATGAAATTGGAATAAGTTAAAACCCGTTTTTTTACGGTTTCAATAGATTCTGCAGTGATCTTCCGGATGTCATCTTTGATGAACCCGATAATTTTTTCGGCTTTATGATGCGTGTGGTAAATCCGCCGGGTGAATAAGGATTCCTTTTCGAGGCGGATCTGCTTTTTCAGGTTTTCCTTGGTAAGTTCAAAAAACTGATGCTGGGCTTCATTTCTCTCTTTTACAGCATGAGAGGAAACCAGATAAATCGAGATCAGGCCCCAGAGAATCAGGACGAAATAGAGAATCGTTACCTTTTCAATATTCGTCTGAACTTCATCGGTGAGGAAGGTAAAGTTCGGGGTAATTTTCATGTACATGACACCCAGATATTCACCGTTCGGCACAAAGGGGACCATGATGTGGAAAGTTTTTTCATCAGCAAGTGTACTGTGAATCACTTCCTGATTTTTCATATCTTCTTTGAATTTCAGAAAAAGATTAACCGCATCTGTATGATTGTCATTCATTTCCTGGTAGGCGGGAGTTTGTCCGCGCATGAAATCATAAAATTCCTGTCCGGTATCAATGACATACAGCCTGTGATGTTTCAGAAGAATCAGACAGATATCCTCAACATTTTGCTGAAGAAGCTGCTGTTTAAAAATCACATTGAAGCTGGTTACCGCTTTTCTTTCTTCACTGGTCGTTACATTTTGCTTGATTGAAAAATTTTCGACGAGAAGTTCAAGACTGGTTGCAGTGATAAGGGCCATTCTTTCTGCAGAATGTTTCTGATACCAGTCTTGTGTCTGGTCGATAAACTCATTCAGAGAAGATTTTTGCACAAACGTCAGGATAATCTGAAAAGTCACGATCACGATAAAGAAAATGGTGATATGGCTGATTTCAAACCGGTACTTGGAATATTTGCTTATTATTTTCTGCCAGAGCATTAACGCATTCCCAATTTAATTGCCTGTGGTAGAGCTCTGTGAATCAGAACCAATTGCGACTGAAGCCCGGTCAAGTGCCTCTTTAACAGAAATTTCCATTCTGATGGCTTCAACCAGATGAGTGGTAATAATTTCTGAAAAACGGGTATATTCGGTATGTGCCGGACGGTTAACACCTGAACTGATAAGCTTTTTATACTGGCGCAGTTCAGGGTACCGACCCAGATAAAGTGAATCATCATAAAAGGATTTAACAACCGGGAAATAACCTGCTTTTTCGTGAATCAGCGCCTGAGCTTCATCACTGATGAGATACTTGATAAAATCTGCAGTTTCCTGTTTGTGCTCAGAAAACCGGGAGACCATCAGATTCCATCCACCTAAAACTGAAGCCGGATTTCCCCCTTCAAAGTGAGGGACATTAACCCATTTTGTCCGGTTGACAATTGAGGTATCAATTGGAGTATCCACAAAATCTTTCCCGTATGTCGGCCATCCCCAGATAAAAAGAGCATCGTGTTTTACAAAGTAGTCGAAACTGGGAATTTCGCTGAATTCAGTGACAATCTCTGGGGTGGTTTTATATTTTTTGACAAGATCAACCATGAGCTGAAGGGCTTTCTGTGCCTCCGGCGTTCTGAAATTAAAACCGTACACGTCAAAATAATCAGGCTTCAGACTCAGCAAAAGTTCAGTAAAAACACAGATCAGACCTTCGTAATTTGCCGCCGGGAAAATGTACCACGGATTCGAAATCGAAGAACTTTGATGGTAGCTGATAAATTTTTCCCAGGAAATACCGGCATCAAGATCAAGAATCAACTGATCGCCATTTTTCATTTTTCTGATCAGATCTTCACGGTAATACATCACGCTTGCAACCCGGTTGAACGGGATGGATACCAGTTCTCCTTCAAAAAAGCAGGAATAAATGGCCTGCGGAAGAATCCGTTTTCTTTCTTCTTCAGTGAAATATTGACCTAAAGGTTCACTCCATTTTGCAAACCGCTGAACCCAGATAATATCAACGGCATACACATCAATGCCGTCTTCTTTCGCCCGCATTGAACGGGCAAGAAGTTCTTTTCGTTCATTGGTACTGAAATCAAAGTTCGGGAAATCAACAGGAATAACTTTGACCCGGCCTTCATGCAATTTATTATAATTTTCAATGAGCTTAAGATGCGCCGGGGTCATCCGGTCGGCAAAATGGATTTCCTTGATAGTTTGGTCAGTGAGTTTTGATCCGAAGAAATAAATTCCCAGATAAATCACCGTGACAATCGCCAGTGAAATTATTGCCCATTCCTGTTTAAATTTGAAAGCCATGTTTTCCTTTTGTTAACGGTTACATATCACGGGTAACGGGTCACAAAAATTCATAAAAAGAGAGTTATATGTTACAAAAGTTACAGGAGTTATAAGTTACAAGTTATAAGTTGAGTGAAACGAAGATCCCAAACGCGTTCGTGGGGTTAGGGTGGTTTATCTGGATCAAGTGTGCAAAAATATCAAACCACCCCGGCTTCGCCACCCCTCCTTTAAAAAAGGAGGGGAACGTACAACTTATCACTTACCACCCCGAAGCTAGTTCGGGATCTTCACTACGTTCGACTTATAACTTACCACTTTCCTCTATCTCTTTCCCTAACTGAAAATACGGAATTCCCAGCCATTTTTATCATTTTAATAAAACAATTTTTTGCGTCTTAACGCCGCTGCCGGACTGATACCTGACCATATAAACCCCGGAAGCCAATCCGGTGGCATTAAAGGGTATTTCCTGAAGTCCTGCACCCACTTTACCTGAAAAAATCATTCCAACTTTTGAACCCAGCAAGTCATAAACGTCTATCGTCAGGTTGGATGCAGAAGGAAGTGCAAACCGAAGTTTTGTGGACGGATTGAACGGATTCGGGAAATTGGGATAAACAGTAAATGAAGAAATCATTTCATTGGTTGGCTCTTCAACAGAAACAACTTCACCCATTGTGCGGGTTTCAGGCATATTTCCCTTATCGTAATAACTCCAGCCATCAGATAAATACGGAACCAGAGTTCCTGAAGCTGTGAAAATCCGGGCATCAAACTGTTCAACAGAACCGGGTGATAAAGCGTGAATTTCAAAAGCAAAGGTATTTTCACCGGCAACCAGATAAGACCGGCTGGTGGCATCCATCGTCAGGCTTTTGGTAAACAAACCGCCAACTGTGGGTTCAGTTGCATAGTCGGGTTTTGGTCCGGCTGCCATATTGAAACGGGCAGCTTCCTTACCGTTAATGTAAATCACCATGCCGCCACTTCCTTTGGTTAAAATGGCAAGTTCAGTAGGTACGGCAGCCAGGGTAATCGTCTTTTTAAAGTAGGCTGTTTTTACGGCACTTATTTTGGTATTGGCTGCAGAACCCGAGCCTAAAACACCTTTTCCCGTTGACCAGGATGAAACCGGATAAAGATTGTCAGACCAATAAACCGGGGCCTGCAAAGTATCAACCGTAAACGTGATTTTAAGTGGCTCTGATGTTACATTTCCGGCCAGATCACGGGCGTGTACATAAATTGATTTTGCTGTTCCGTGGATTCCGGTAACCGTTACCGCATGCTGATACTGTCCTTCACCCGTCGTAAAAACATTCACCATATCTGCAAAAGGCTGGCTCGTTTCACTCCATCTCAGATAGGCTTTTTCATTGGTTTCAACTTTGACTGAAGTTTGCACTGTTGGTGAAATAAAATCGGTTACTGTTCCGGCAGTGAATTCAGGTGCTGACTGATCGTTCACCGGTTTTATGTACATGGGTGGCAGATCAGCTTCAAAAAGCGTGTACGGATCGTTATAAAACTTAATGAAATCTGGTACTGACGCATGCCCCGGATAGGGAGCATAATGGTGAGACGTATTGGCATTTCTCCAGACGGCAGCATAAACCAGGGTCTGAGCCAGACTATCTTTTTTCATCGGATCCAAAAGATATTTCGTATACCAATCTGCATTTTTTAACCCTTCCTGTCCCACTTCGGTCACCGCACCCACTTTTCCGGTTTTTACTGACTGGGCACCCAGTGTCTGTAAAAATTTCAGAAAATTGGCCGGATCACTGCCGGTTGCCGGACTTCCGAAATAATAATCTCCGCCAATTATATCCACATAATCATGTCCCGGATAAATCCGTTCATAACCGATTCCGGAGTAAAGATTTGTGCTGGAAGGTGAAATGGCATAGAGTAAATTGTGCACATTCAATGAATCACGAAGGTAGTTGACGGTGAATTTCCAGATGTCGTTATATTCGGTGATTGAACATTGTGTATCACCCCACCAGAACCAGTTTCCGGTATGTTCGTGGTAAGGACGGAAAATAATGGGGATATTTTCTCCATTACTGCCACGCAGACTTTTGAAAAAGATGGCCGCATTTTTCAGCTTGTTTTTGTAAAAAGCATGCTGACTTCCACCGGGCAGAATCGTTTTTACAATATTTTCATTGCCAACATCTGCAGCATAAAATCCACGTCCGAGCGGATCAACCTGATGCCAGCACATGGTGATGATACCACCCCGTTCAAAGGCGGTTGTCATGCGGTATTGCTGATCGGGATTATTCGGGTTCCCGTCAGTTCCCGATAAATCTTCGCTGTAAACTGCAGGGTAATCGCCAACAACTGATTTCACATCACTGCGGTCATTGTCACCACTCCACCCCACGCCATAGCCGGTTGCATCATGCATCCCGAATAAAACAGCTTTTTCTTGTAATTGCTGAAGGTTTTGATACAGATAACGGGTCTGCCGGGTCGTGTTTTGATCTACCAAAGGATGGGAAGGTAAAACTGCCTGCTTTTCATACGTCACACAGGCATCGTAAATGGACCAAACTGCTGCATCCAGATTGGCCTGGCTGGTTGCTCCATTGGTCATGACCAATTGGGCGGAATTGATTGCTGTTTGCAGGACTGATTTCGTTCCGGAAAGAAACTGACCTTCTGCAGATCCTTCTGTTGTTGACAGTAAAAGGGCTTTGGCGGCATTGATACCCTTATCCAGTAAGGCATAATCGAGTGAACTGGAAACATCAACCGAATCGCCAACCCGGAAGTCGTCAACAAAAAGAGTTCCTGATTTTAAGGTTGTGGTTCCCGCATCGAGATACAGGTAAAATTTCGAAATGATTTTGGTGCCTGCCGGTGCCAGATTAAAAGTGACCGTATGCCAGGCATTGTCGCCGGGGACAATTTTTGAAAGCCAGTTGTCACCTGCGGAATATAAAGGCTTCAGTGTAAATTCCGTCCGGACTGACGATTTGATTTTAATCGTCACGAACGGATTATCAGTCACATTGATGGGTGAGGCCGGTGTGTAATTGAAATTATCCCACTGATCACTGGTTGCCGACCGGTTGTAGGCAATTTTTAATGCACCGTCTTCAAGTGTGAGCCCAAAAGTTTTTGGGTGATCTGCCACCCAGCCGGTGATATTTCCGTCAGAAAAATCATCAACCAGACCGTTAACCTGGGCATTTGTCATAACAGGCAGGAAGAAGAATCCGGCCAGAATGAGTTGTTTGATTGTATTCATTTTGAGTACCTTTTTTATTTATAAATTCGGTTTGAAGAGAGGACACTGAGCGGAGTCGAAGTGCCCTCTCTTCATGGGAAATTTTATTTTCTGGGAAAAGGCGGGCACTTCGACTCCGCTCAGCCCCCGCCTTTTTTCACTTCACCAAAACCACTTTCTGTGATGTGCTTTGGTTGCCGGCGGTGATTTTTATCAGATAAATTCCGCTTGCGAAACCGGTCGCATCAAATTTAATTTCGTGGTATCCTGCAGCTTTTTTACCCGCTTCCAGAACTGCAACAGAACTTCCCAGCAGATTAAAAACTTCAACCTTTAGTTCTGACGCCGATGGCAGCGAATACCGGATTGTCGTTGACGGATTAAACGGATTCGGATAGGCCGGGTACAGCACAAATCTTTCGGGCAAGCCAGTTTCATTTTCAACAGAAACAATTTCTCCCAGTTTTTTAACTTCCGGTTCGGCACCCTGATCAAAATATTCCCAGCCATCAGCACCAAGGGCCAGAACGGTGGAAGTCGCCGTGAAAAACCGGGCATCCACCTGATCAACCGTTGCCGGGGAAAGGGCATGAACTTCCATTCCTATCACATTTTCTCCCGGTTTGAGATAACCCAGAGATTGGGCATCGAGAATAAAACTTTTCGAATAGACAGCATTTGAACCGGGAACAAGATCATAACCTGGAGGAACATCGGCAGGAAGGTTGTTTCTTTTTACTTCCTTCCCGTTCACGAATAAAATGACCCCGCCGGTTCCTTTTGCAAGGATTGCAAACTCTTTCGGCTTGGCAGCAAGGTTAATTTTATGACGGAAGTAAGCTGTTTTTACCGGTTCAATTTTTGTCACAGATCCTGCAGAAATACCCAAAGGTGCTTTCCCTGTTTTCCAGGTTGAGATTGGATAAATCACGTCAGACCAGGTAACTGGTGCAAGAAGGGTGTCAACCGTTACCATTAATTTCCAGGAAGCGGCAGATTTATTTCCGGCAACATCACGGGTTCTGATATAATAAGTATGAGTTGACCCATGAATTCCTGACAAAGTTGTGGTGTGGATAAAACTGCCTTCGCCTTTTTCAAAATCGGTTGACATCTGATCATAAGGCAGATCAGTCTGACTGATTCTGAGAAAAGCCCGTTCATCAGTTTTCACAGTGAATAAAACGGTTTTGAATCCTGTTACAAGAACACTATCTACGGACATCAGGATTGCCGGAGCTTTAAAATCAGGCTCGGGTGCTGCATACATATCCGGCAAATCCTGAGTGAAAAGTGTGTACGGATCATCATAAAACTTCTGAAAATCGGGAACTGTTTTATGTCCCGGGTAAGGCGCATAATGGTGAGTAATACTTTCATTCCGCCAGACCGCTGCATAGACAAAGGTGCCGGCGAGAGAATCGGTTTTAAACGGCGGAAGCAGAGTTCCGGTAAACCAATCCTGGGTATCCAGCCCTTCCTGTCCGATTTCAGTTACCGCACAGAGTTTATTCCTGTCACGGGCATGTCCAGCAATAACTTTGAGTCCGTTGAGAAAGTAAAGCTTGGTTTCATCGGTAACGGTGTCACCGAAATACTGATCGGTTCCGAAAATATCAACGTAGTCATCACCGGGGTAAATATCGAAATATTTATTTCCGGTATTCACCTGATAAAACAACGGCGAAACAGCCCAGATCAGATTGTGAACGTTCAGGGAATCGGTTAAGTAGTTAAATGTAAACTGCCAGATCTGATTGTATTGTGCAGGTGTGCAGAAAGGCTGTCCCCACCAGAAAGCGTCGCTGAAATGTTCATGAAACGGACGGAAAATGACCGGAATATTTTTTCCGTCACTGCCCCGGAATCCTTTAAAAAACCGGGCAACTTTTTTGAGTGTGTTTTTATACTGATCGTGAAATTCACCGCCCGGCAAAATGGTGGCCACCACATTTTCACCGGCCACATCACTGCCATAAAAACCACGGCCTTTGGGGTCGACCTGATGCCAGACCATGGTGATAACCGATCCTCTTTCGTAGGCTGAACTTAACCGGTAAGTCTGACCGGCCACATCGCCACTCATCTGAATCGTGTTCACATCCTCAGAAAAGACAGCCGGATAGTCACCAACGATATCTTTAATGTCACTACGGTCGTTATTGTTTTTCCAGCCAACGCCATAGCCGGTTGCATCGTGCATGCCAAAAAGGAGTCCGTTATTTTTCATGCCGGCAAGATTCCGGTACAAATTCCGTGTGAGTCCGGTTGTTTTTTTATCAGAAAGAAAAACGCCCTGCAGGTTTGCCAGAGTTTCATAGGTCACACAGGCATCAGACAAATTCCATTGAGCTCCGTCGATCTCACTTTGTTTTTTAAATCCGGCTAACCGGTTCGCTTTGGCAGTAGTGACAACCGATTCCAGCTCAGTTCGTGCCCCTTGCGGAAACTCACCTTCACCAGATCCAACTTTGGTTGATGCCAGTAATTTTTCAGCAAAACTGATGGCCAGATCAAAAGCCGAATAATCAAAACCGAGTGCAACTGCAGCTGAATCCCCGATCAGAATATCATCCAGCCAGACGGTTCCAGAAGTTGCAGCCGTTGTACCCGCATCCAGATAAAAATAGAAACGGGAAGCTTCACCATTTCCCGAAGGAGCAAATGTAAAGTTATACTGATGCCAGAGATTATCACCGGTGACGGGTTTGGTAAGGAAATTATCGCCTGTTGAATAAACTGGTTTTACCGTAAACTGGGTATTCACCGTCGATTTTATCCGAACAGAAAACTTGGGGTTTTCAGTAACGCTGATGGCTGAAGCAGGCAGGTAATTGAAATTATCCCATTCTGTACTTGAAGCTCCACGGGTGTAAATGAGCTTGAGAGTTCCGCCATCATTTGAAAGAGAATAGGTTGCTGAGTTTGGACTTTCCCAACCGGTCAGATTTCCATCATTGAAATCAATTTTGAGTCCGGTTGTCTGGGCAGAAACCAAAAGTGGAAGGAAAAGGAATAAGGAAAGGCTTTTAAGGGTTTTCATTGTTTTCTGGGATTAGTTCTTTCATACCTGGATAACTGGTCGTCATAAGAGAAGGAAATACTGGATCCCGGATCCCCGACAGTGGTCGGGGCAGGCTAAGTCCGGGATGACAGCTTTTAGAAATTTCAGATAAAAGATTAAAGGCTATCTTTTCAGCAATTTGTCGTAATAGTCGTTGATAACTGTCATATTTTTGGTAACAGGAATTTCTTTTTTCTTTTCAGAAACAAATTGAGGAACAGCCTCCTTTTTTTTCCGGTTCAGCAATTCTGCACGCAGAGTTTCTTTCATGGTTTCATAATCAGCACCTGGATAGTTACCTTTTTTCAGTTCAAACCAGGCTCTGACTTCATCATCGGTAATCGTTACACTTCTGATCAAAATCCATCTCATATCAAGTTCAAGAAGCTGGGTTTCAAAAAGTTCGGTTTTTGCTCTAAGTGTATCTGACCGGTTAAAGCCCATCTGAACCGATTCCTGGTTGACCAGTTCGTCTCTGAGTACATAATCTACTGTGTTGCCAAATCCCGAATAGAGAACCGAATAAGGCAGATAGGTCATGGCTCCTGCAAAATCTTCCGCAGTCAGGATTTTACCATTCACCGATGCAACCGGCAACGTTCTGATGTCTTCAATACCCGTTTCAATGACTTTTATTTCCTGATCAGAAAGCTGGATGTCTGAAGCCTGATCGAGTTGATTGGGCTGGCGTTTCAGCTTACCGCTGAGTTTCATCTGGAGCTTTTTTAACGCTTCAGGGAAAAGCTGGATTTTTGACCGTTTTGCAAGTGACGAAAGGTAATCAGCGGCATTCCGTTCTCCGATTTTACTTACCAGAAGAACTTTGGTTTTTGCTGCTGAAAGCTCATACTGCTGCCGGGTGATCATCGGATTTTTTTTCCAGGATGTCACTTTGATGATATGATATCCATACAGCGATTTAACAGGGGAAGAAATGGAGTCAAGAGGCTGGCGAAAGGTTTTCATTCCAAAATCATAATCGAGCTGATCCCAGTAGACCCAACCCAGATCACCACCTTTTAATGCCAATGAATCATCTTTAAAAACTGACATCGCCATCTTTTCAAAAGAGGCTCCGGCTTTCAGTAATGAATAAACACTGTCGGCTTCATGCTTTGTCTTAAAATAAAGATGACTCACTCTCCGTTGTTCCTGGGTAAACTGGTAAGCTTCTTCGTTCTCATCCTCAGAAACATGAATGGCAGATTTTATCACCCGGTCGTAGTGAATTTCACGAAGAACTTTATTACCGTAATACTTAACCTTGTTAATGGTTTTTTGGTCAGGAAGGAGTCCGGTTTTTTTGGCTTCTTTGGCGAGAATCCGGGCATCAATCATATCATTCAGAACCTTTTCCCTGAGTTCTTTTGAATCGAAAATCCCGGGCTTTTTCACAACATCCAGATAAGCAACCCTGAAATCAGTCAGCGTCAGGGTATCCTGCCCAATGGTTGCAACAACCTGAGATTTCACAGAAAATGAAACAAGAAGGAAAAGTGCGAAAAGACTATTTTTTATCATTGTTTTTTTTAAGTTTGAACAATAAATTATTTGATAGAATGACAGTTAACAAATTGGCTTGGATTCTGATTCGGATAAAGATTCAGATGTCATCCCCGACCTGATCGGGGATCCATGTATTTTATTCCATGCCTTTATACTGGATTCCCGCCTTCGCGGGAATGACAACCTGGCTCCCACTAACGAAAAACCAAATCCACAGTAATTAAGTAAACCAACCCAGAACAACCCCAAAACCAAAAAGCCGGATGCCGTCCTGAGTGTGTCAGATCCGGATCCGGCTTTTCAGAAAAAACGAACTGCAAGTTTATTTGATCAGAAGCATCCGGCCTACATGTTCACCCACACCAGGTGCATCAACATGGTAAATATACAACCCGTAAGCAACATCCATATTGTCTTTTGTCATCAGATCCCAGGGTTCAGAACCGTTGGCCATTGTTGAACTGTGATCAAGTGTTTTCACCAAAGTTCCGTCAACAGTATACACCCTGATTGTACATTTTTGCGGCAGGTTGATAAATTGAACCAGACGCGGACCTCTTCCTGCTGAATAGGGGTTATAGGGTTCCCATAAAGCAGTTACCACATAAGGGTTCGGCACAACTTTGATGCGCTCCAATTCAGATTTCGCATTCCTGGTATTGATTCTTTCACCACGAACCGTCCAGGTATATTTCGTATTTGATGTAAACGGATTCACTGCAAATAGGCGTAAAGTATCTCCGTCACCCAAAAATTTATTTCCATGGTCAAAATAGAAGGTGGAATCCTGAGTTTGCGGATTGAATATCTGCATGGTGATGGCAACAGAATCAGCCGTTACCGGTTCATACAGAATGATCTTATCACCGGCAGAGAAAAACCCTCTTGCAGGTTGTTTGTTTTTCCAGGTCCGGGTTACATCAGATGCCCCGAATTTTACTTCTGCAAGCTTATTTGTTGCCGGATCAATTTTGCCCAGGTCAAATACTTTATAGTTCACATCAACGGCTGGTAATCTGACTGCCCCTGCGGTTTTAAGCGGTACTTTAACGGCTTCAGATTTGGTTACCAGACTATTGTAAAACACCACCATATATTGCCGCGGATACCACATTCCATCTCTGAAACCACCCTGGGCAAACGGACCAAATTCAACGGGGTAGGAGGTTGATAGTGAAATATTATCACTCCATTTTACACCCTTGATAATTCCTTCCTCAAGATTTGTATACAGGGAATCACGCGGATTGTTAATGATGATATCCATTCCCTGCATCACTTTACTGAACGTTCTGGGGTCACCATCACGATCGTCATACAAGTTTGAAATCATTACAACAGAATCCTGAGAGGCTGCCTGGTTCTTGATGGTACGGTAGTTTTCAATCAGAACCGTATCAATCCGGACAGAATCCAGTCTTTCATCCCGGGTCAGATTACGAAGAGTAAAGCCAGTTGTTTTTGTTGGTAATTTTTCATCAGGATCTGCCAGATCGAGAATTCCATCATGATCATTATCAACACTATCCATAGACTGATCTAGAAACTGGAGTTCATATACATCACCCGTAGTCAAGCTGTCGGCATTCAGAATATTGATGCCTACTGAACCATAGGTTCTGCCTTCGCCAACCATTTGGGGAATGATATCAAAACCGGCTGCCTCAAAACCACCTGAAGGTGCCTGTGGAGTAATGGCAAGCACGTTTTCTGCAAACTGTATTTTACCTGACGGTTCAACATTCAGAAAGATGGTACATTCAGTCGGACCAATGTTCTTTTTAACATTTCCACGGTCGTAGGCGGTAACTGCGTAGTAATATTTGATACCATTAATCACGTCTTCATCTACGTAAGTGTGAACCAACCCGGTTTCATTTCCCAGATTAAATAATACACCTGAACCAAAGTCTTTCGGGAAAAACCCGAAAACGCTGTCAATTTTATCATAAATGGCGATAGGTTTTTTAAACCGTTCGTAACCCAGACCATCTGTAATCGTACCGGCATCCCCAAAGGTGTAGTGAGTTGATTTGTAAATTTTGTATCCTTCAAAATCGTGATCTCTCAGGAAACGGTCAAAGCTGTATTCTGCTCCGTCATCCCAATAGAGAGTGACCTTGCGATCACCGGCTACAGCAGACAATTTCGGCTTGTTGGGAGCAATAGCAAAGTTGTAATTTGAATTGTAAATCTTCTGAACTACATCTTTGTTTCTCAGAATATCCTGTTCATCATCCCCATAGACCATGGCTATAGAGAAAAACTCACGCTTTCCAGGCTGTAACGGAAAGTAACCTGATGAAAACACGTAGTCGTAGTCGGCCTGTCCAATTGTGGAATTATCAAAATAACCAGGTCTAGAATATTGCCACATTTGTTCGTCGTTGCTGTAGGTCAACGTACTGTAAATGTAGAATTTGAAGTTGGTCAAACCGATCTGATCTGATTCATCAACGTCAACTTTGTCGATATTAGGTTCACCCGGAAGGTTTCCTTTTCCAGCGGTTGGAACTCCGTCTGCTTCACCTTCATCATTTGTGCCCGGTTTTCCGTCGAGACCCACATCATCAAAGGCCGGATCCCAGTCACCATCATTATCCTTGCCATCATCCCGGCGTTCATCAATCATTAGGTTTGATGCACCAACAGAAGTATAATAATCAATAGCAAGATAATCCTGGTTATTATAATCAGACTTGATGTAAAGAAAATAAGAAACAGAATCCTTCAGAACCGGATCGTAAATCTTGGCACCGTCACTCTCATCAATAAGACCATTCAGGTTATCATCAATTCCGTTTCTGGGAATTTCAATCAAAGGAGCATTGGGTTGCAAAATCAGATTTGTTCCGTTATGACTGATTTTGAGTCCACCAGCAGGCATTGAACTTACCGTTCTCGGATATGTAGGATCATTATAATCAATTTTTATAATCGGTGCATCTACGGCATAAAATTTCGCAAAATCATCAATGGTAATCAGTTTACCTGTACCGCCACCTGGTTTTTCAATATTGTTGCCGTCACCGTCATTGTCAATTCCATCAAACGGATTGCCTGGACTTTCAAGAAAGGCAAAACCAACCCAGGGAACCGGGTGGTAACCGCCAACCCCAATATCATCCAGATCATAATTGACAGCCAGCGATTTTTCACGATAAAATCGGGCAGCATCATCACTATTATCAGAACCGCCTTGTGTTAAAGACCCGCCGCTTGAAGCACCTACATTGATACCAAACAAGGTTTTATCCAGTTTTAGTGCGCCAATATTCTGGATTCCGTACAACCAGAAAATTACGTCTTCTGCATCCGGGTTTGACCATTGAAGCCCTCTCACTTCCATTTGAAGCCCAAGTCCGCCACGTGAAGGAAAGGCTGAAATAGGACGTGGAAGCCGATACCCTTTTATTTTTTTTTGATAGGAATAGTCATCCAGTACAAAAAAGCTTTCTTCATCGGCATTTTTTTGATCTTTTCCGAAATACCCGTTCCAGTGGTTGCTCCACCCCGGGTCAATGGCATCATCCAGTTTATCCGGCCAGAAAGCTGGCCATGTGAAGGGCTGGTGGCTCATACTAATCGCATGAAACGGGTCTTTTTCTTTTCTACTGACATTTAAATAGCCGTTTACTGGTTCAAAGCCCCAGAATACACCCAGAGAATCATGACTAAAAAGGGCTGGATCATAACCTTCGCAAAAAATGACCGGTGTTATGAAATCATAAATGGTATCACCGGTAATAGAATTAATTTCCTTGAAAAACCGTAATTCTGACATCACATAAGGTGAGGTGTTTCCCATTTGAACCTTGCCACTGCCAATTGGCCATTCACCGGTATATGTTACACTGTTATCCCCTTTTACCGTTCCCAAACGGGCGTTGTTATGGAAAGTCACCCTGATTTTGTTACCCGCATGAACGTTTTTTGCCCGGTTAATAGCAGCGCCATAATAATCCTGTGCCTGAACCCCTGTAAAAGCCATTGCAATCAGAATTGTTGTAAATAATTTAAATTTCATTGTGATCTTCTCCGTTTTCATCAGAAGGAAAGGGTAAAGGAAAATTTGTTCTGGTGATCAAGCCGGCCAAAATCAACATTGGCATAGTCTATTGCCATATTGAAGCCCATGACATCCACTTTGGCTCCTCCACCGAAAGAAAATCCGCCCAGGGCATCTTTCAGAAAAAGTTTACGGTAACCGGTTCTGAGGAAAAACCGCTCATAGAGTCCAAATTCGGTTCCCAGATTCAGGTATTCGTCGTTATCATTCGGATGAACCGCATCAACGGCAATAATCCAGTTGTAATCAGGCATATCCATAAAATCCTTGGCAAGATCAGCAGAAAGTCCCATTTTAAACTGCAAAGGAAGCGGGAATTCATCGGCATCAAGATGACCATTTATATTTTCATTATTGCCGGCATACCCAGTGGAAATGTCATGCTGAATCTGCATATCTCGGCCATCCATCTTCATCGTAGAACCGAAATTTGAGATCATCATTCCTAATTTGATATTCTTAAACTGGGTAATATAATTCAGCCCAATGTCAAGTGCATACCCATCTGCCTGACTATGCCAAATGGATTCCCTGATAAATTTGATGTTTGCACCCATTGAAAAGCGGTCTGTCAATTCCCGGGCATAACCAACGCCAACAGCCCAGAAACCCGATTGTACTTTTTCGCCGGTTCCGTTCGGACTTTGAATGGTTGTTCTTTCAATATCAGGTGAGTTCAGATAAGAAAAGAATAGTCCGAAGGTTCCAACTTCCGGAATTGGAACAGCAACTGCACCGAAATCATAGGTAAGATCAGCGATGTAAGAGTAATGGCTGATTCCCGCCTGACTTGTTGTAAGCTGAGCAAGTCCGGCCGGGTTCCAATAAAGTGCGGTTATGTCATTACTGACGGTAGTAACGGCTTCACCCATTGCCAGTGCCCGGCCACCTACACCAATTTTAAGAAACGGAGCTGCTGTTGTACCAACACGGCTGATCGTTTGAGCTTCAGTACCTGTTGCTGCTGCCATTAAAAACATCATTAATGCAGCAAGAAACCGGCAACCGGCAGAATAATGCCGTGATCCTTGAAAATCTGATTGATAAGAAGTCATTTTAGTATTCATGTTATTATCCTGGCTGCCTTATTTACTGCTGATTTTAATACCAATTTGAATATACCGGGGTGCAGTATACATTCCCGGATTGCGGTTGACGTCAGTCTGACTTCCTAATTCAACAAGCCGGGTAGCCAACCCAGGGTTTGCAAGTGTAAAATCAGGAAGTCCGGTATCAGAATACACACCCGTTGCGTTTCTGAAATCAAACAGGTTCGTGACATCACAAATTGCCTGAATAGAATAAGATTCCATCGTAAATGTTTTTGAAAGCCGCAGATCAACATTAAACCTGGTAGGTTTTCTGGTACTGTTTTCTTTAAGTCCTGAAAAAGCACTCGAACCTGTTGTTTCGGTTGTTACAAAAGATGGTGTGTAGGGCAAACCAGAATTCAGTGAACTGACAAGGGAAGCACCCCATCCATTTTTTGAATATCCGGCAACAAAATTTAATGAGTGTGGCTGATCCCAGTCAAGACTTATTAACTGAACTCTTGGGGCCTTCCTTGCATTTATATCATTATAGGCATCAGTCGGATCAGATGAGGTTCCCTTGGCTTCCATATAGGTATAATCAATTGAATAATTGAAGTCACCCAGAACCTGAGTCGCTGAAAGGGTAATTCCCTTTGCTACTGCATTATCCTTATTTACATAACTGTAATAGGTTAAACCAGAATAGGTGTCAACGGGAATACCGGTACCAATCCAGTCTCTGATATCACGGTAGAAACCTGTTAAACTGAAGGTCAGGTTTTCCAGAATTTGCTGTTGGAGCCCTAATTCATACATGACTGTTTTTTCAGCTTTCAGGTCAGCATTTCCGGATAGAGGCTGCGCACCTGCACCGGTTACCCAGAAATTCGGATTGGTGTAGAGGTAACGGAATCCGGGATTCTGGAAAAAATGCCCGTATGAAAAGTGAATCACACCTTCAGCAGTAATTGGGAATGAAAAACCAAGCCGGGGAGAAAGCTGATATTTCGGATCCACTTTTTTCCACCAGAATTTGTCACGTTCTGCAACTGTGTATTCAACCAACTCTTCTTTAGGTGTGGTTGGTGTATAATTTTTATATTTGTGATCGAGTTTGAAGGGTGAATAAATCTGGGGGTCACGCACATCAGCCAGGACACGCCCATCTGGATCAAAATAATCAAACCGGACTCCAAAGTTTATAATCAATTCCTGGAATTCGATTTTATCCTGAATATAACCGGAAGCTTCCATGGGTTTGGCACCAAACTTATTTCTGTAAGGGGATGACAGTTCCGGAACTGTGATCAGTTTGGTTGCATTTGAATAAATCAGAGAAAAATTATCATCCATCAGTTCATGCTGGCGAATTGTAACACCAGCTTTAATCATATTATTCTTATCAACCTGGCTTGTCAAATCACCACTGAAAGAGTAATAGTTGGCTTCACTGCTTCCGCGTCCCAAATCGTTTCCGCCAAAACCATAATCATTCGGGATGATTTCTATTGATCCGCTACCTAATACCTTAGATGCAAAATCACCACCATCGTTTGGCATATACCGGTAATCTGATTCGCTTTCGTAGAGATAACTCTTATGATCGCTTTTGTAAAAACTTCCCTTCACATCAAGAAAGGTGCTGGGTGTGAAGATGTAAGTGGCTCCCACAATGTGAGTGTACCGGTCTGTATAATAGTGACGCCCGCCATCCGGATTGTATTTTCCGCCACCACCATAGCTATGGTCTTTATTGAAGTACAATCCGTAATTCAAACTTACACTTCCAATAGTGTAGAAAATTTTAGACTGAGTTGAATACCCTTCATACCATCCAAGAGGAACCAATTTTCCATCGGGTGATTTGTATGTGTTGACGGTGTCAGTAACAGGGGCCCATAATCCCCAGGGCATAAAATACCGGCGCCCCATCTGGTAATCAGGTTTATACTGATAACGTCCGGCAACAAAGTAAGAAAGTTGACCAACACCGGGAATCGGACCAGAAACGTTCAACTGCAAGTCACGGTTCTCAATCGGATTAAAAGAGTCCAGATATTTTTCATTTTTTAACCAGGGTTTTGAACCGGCAGCGGCAGCATCTGCAGCTTCACGGCGGTTCCGAAAACCGTATTTGGTGAAATCAAAGGGTAAATATCCCATGGTTTGATTTGTGTAAACCGCTTCAGCCCATTCCCTGTTTGAGTTTACTGAATACAAATCATCAAAACTCAAATGATCACCGGTATAAGCTGTTGCGCTGATTGAGAATTTATCAGATCCCTTTTTAGTAACAATATTAACTACACCCGATAGAGCCTGACCATATTCCGGATTGAACGTACCGGTAATTGCCTTTAATTCTTCGATTGATTGATCATCAATACTGATTCCTGATCCGCGGTCAAGTGGGTTTACGACCTGAACACCATCCACCATGTAACTCACTTCAGATGACCGGCCGCCACGGATGTGAATATTTCCGCCATCATCACGGGTAACACCAGCCTGAAGGCTCAGAATACTTGAAACGTCACGTGCGGGTAGTTCTGCAATTTTATCAGACTGAAATGACCGTTCTGAGGAGGTTAAATCTTTCTGGATTTCACGTTTACCCACTACAAGAACTTCACTGCCAAGATCTATGGCGGCTGAAGAAAGAGATACATTCAGCTTGGTTGTTAGATCAACCTGAACCCTGATTTTTTCAAAAACCTGGGTTTCATACCCAATCATACTGACTTTAATAGTGTAGATTCCCGGGGGAATATTGATGATGAAAAATTCACCATCTATGTCGGTTGCGGCACCAACACCCTTGCCCATGATGATGACGTTTGCCCCGATTAACGGCTCCTTGGTATCGCGGTCAATTACTTTTCCCGAAATTTTTCCTGTTGTTCCGGCGAATGTTACTGTTGCGAAAACCAGAAGCGTGATGAGTGTAAGTAGGGTCCTTATCATTCTCAATCCTTGCTTAATAAGTGAAATAAAATGGATTGCCCGGTTTATTCTGTCTCTGCCCATGACAGACTGCTGAGCGGTTAAAAATTGAATTTGAAATGGCAGAATAAAACTCAGAACCTTAAGTTAGGTTCTGCATCACTGCTGGATGTATGATTGTATGATTTTGGTTGTCAGGCAGATTTCAGCATGGTTCAAAAGTCTCAAAAAAACCCGGCAGGTGCACCCTGCCGGGTAAAGAAAGGCAAACTGTTCTTATTTAACGAGCATCATTTTCATTGACTTGTTAAACTGACCAGCATTAATCTTCAGAAGATAAACACCGCTTGCAAGACCATTGGCATTGAAATCAATGACATAGTTTCCGGCAGGCTGAACTTTATTGACCAAAGTTTTTACTTCACGGCCAAGCATATCAAATACTTTAACCAGAACAGGACCTTGGTTAGCAACCGAATACTTAATGGTAGTAGACGGGTTGAACGGATTCGGATAGTTTCTGCTGAGGCTGTATTCAAATGGTTTAGCAGTATTATCAGCAACGTCATTTGGTGCGCCGACTACCATCAGAGATCCCCAACCATCAGGTCGTTTCCAGTCTTCATCTGTTCCTGGTTCTGTATCAGCAGGGTCTCTGTGAACGCCACCAGCCTGAACGATCAAACCACGGCTGGTTTCACCCTTAACAGGATCATAATCGTTACCATCAATTCTTAATGGCATCATCATTTCATTTACAAGCTTGAAGTCTTTTCCGGCAGATAATGAATCGAGATCAAGCCGAACTTCAATAATGTATCCGTCACCACTGAATTTTTCAAAAACAGTAGAGGTAACACCGCTGATTGTTCTTGGACTTCCACCATCAAGTGAAGCGTTACCATCAGAATTGAAACCAATTCTCCAGTCGCCATTCTCACCGGAATAGTTTTTAGCATGTTCTGCAGTAAGAGGAGTTCTGTCATAGAATCCGAAATAGAATTCAAGAGCATCACCTTCCCAGGCCTGGGAAGCAGGATCATGACGAAGGTTATCATCATCAACTTCGGCAGAGATGTACAAATAACGGTCATCAATTACGAAAGTGGTCTTGAAGTTCATATCCATTGATTCAAGATTCCAATCAGTACCTCTGGTTCCACCAGCGCCATCAGGACGGATGATGTTGGCTTCATAAGGAAGGAATTCATCATTCAATCCATCAAGCTGGAAGTTAAAATCTCCAACATATTGCACTTTATAGGCAGGTGATGCATTTACGGTAACTGCACCGGTTGCAGAAACTGGACGAAGGGAGGTTTCATTCACACCATCAAATGCAGTAATTGCATAATAATAGGTTACAGGACCACCATTAGCAGACCATTCACGAAGGGTGTAGGTTTGCATACCGTGAGGAACGCCGCCAACAACTTTTTTAACACCTGGTGCATTTACATCTGTAATTGCACTTGTGCTGCGGTAAATGTTGTACGTTTCTGTTCCGACTTTATTGTCTTCCCAGTATAATCTTACGTACTCATAAGCAGCATAAGAAGGAATTGCATATCCCATCACTTTGGTTTCGCCTAAGGTTGGAGATTCAACAGCACCCTTTGGTTCAGGGATACCAACTAAAGTCAGGTTATCATAAAGAATGTCGCCTGCATAAGTTTTGTTGGGTTCCCACACAGCAGAACCGTAGAAAACCTGAACATAAACAGTTGCTGCTTTTGTTGAATCTTTAATGTCACCATTGGCTACGTGAGCGTCGAAATCATAATAGATTTTATTCCATTTTCCAGGAATAACTTTTTTAGCAATTGCTGCAGCTGTATCAATTTGAAACGGATCTTCAGTCCAGCCGCCATTGGTTGCTGTTCCTGTGTATGCAATACCAATTTGTCCGCCAAGAGGGAAATCAGCCGGGATAAAGACATCCAGACTCAATTGATTGGCTCTTTTGGCAACATCAGCATTGTACATAGCCACGTTATCTTTTTGGATAACACCTTTTGCATCAGCGGTTCCGGCAGCAAAATCAAAATGGGTTTTCAGAACGCCATTTCCTTCAACAACTTCACGGCTGATAGCAGTAACAGCAGGTCCCCAGGTAACTTTGGTAAAGCCCATGGTAGGAACTGCAAGTGATTCAAAATTGGCAAGCACCCATTTTGCGCCGGTTTCTGTACCTAAAACGCTGATGTTGTCAATATAGAAGTTTCCGGTCCAATCTGTTTCAGCAGCAACATTCCAGCCCTGGATCTGAACACCAAGAGCCTGAACTTTAGAAAGTTCAGCACCGTCAGCAACCATTGCATCCAAATCGATTTGCAGGGTTACCCATTTTTCTTTGGCAAGATTTTCGGTAGAATAGGATACGCTTTGCCATTTCCAGCCATCACCGGTTTGCATAAAAGGCTCAATTCCAATTTTATCAGGTGTACTTGCAGGAAGCCAGATATTCAGATTGAAAAATTTACCGGAAAGTGATTTAACACCGCTGATGGTAACAGCATCTTTTGGATCAGCAGTCGGGCGTTGATCTTTAGCCCAAACGCCAACCTGCAAAACGCCGGTACTTTTACCACTCGGGTCAGCAACCTGTGAAATTCCGGTTATATAGGATCCCCAGTTTCCATCAGAAAGTCCCTGAGTTCCTGCAGCAGCATCTTCAAACTGAGCAATCCAGGTTGGTTCTGCACCTATTACTGAAATATTGTCAAAATAAAATTTTCCGGTCCAGTCAGTGGCACCGTCTACATTCCAGCCCTGAATCTGAACACCCAAAGCCTGAACTTTTCCGAGTTCGGCGCCATCGGCAACCAATGCATCGAGGTCAAGTACCAATGTTACCCATTTTTCTTTGGCAAGTGTTTCGGTTGTATAACTGGCACTTTGCCATTTCCAACCGTCACCACTTTGCATGAATGGCTCTATCCCGATTTTATCAGGAGCATCCGCTGGAATCCAGATACTGTAAGCAAGGAACTTGCCTTTCAGTGATTTAACTCCACTGATTGTGAAGGCATCTTTTGGATCTGCGGTAGGGCGCTGATCTTTGGCCCAAACGCCAACTTCCAGAACTCCGTCACTTTTTCCGCTGGGATCAGCAACACGGGAAACTCCCGTAATATAACTTCCCCAGTTTCCGTCAGAAATACCTTGAGTACCGGCGGCCGGATCTTCAAAGTTTGCAATAACCTGTGCCTGGACGAACGATGCGGTGAGCATCAATCCCAGAACCACTGCTATCATTTTTTTCATTGGTTTCTCCATTGTTTTGACTGCGATTGCGTGTTTTGATTGTGTGTGTCCAAGAGCGGATTTCACATTCAGCGTTGATAATAACATAAATGATGCCAAAGTCGGTTTTTACCATTTGGATGTCTGAAAATGCTTGTTTCCGGCTTGTAACCTGATGTCAAGGGTTGTCAGACTTATCAATTTGATAAAATTTATTATTTCAATAATCAGTAGACCAGTTCCAGATGTCCGGGTTGTACACGTCCGAAAAGTTTAATTCTGACATATCGTTGACCCTTTCCGCCCAGATCTGCCTCATAACGGACCGGCAGGAAAAATCCATATTCATTCTTTCCGGCTGAAAAACGGGTTTGAACGGGCTTCACAGGTATCCAGGTTGAACCATTTGATGAGGTTTCAATCTCACATAAACTTGAATCTGACGGATGAAAAGCATCAAGGGTGATTGATTTCAACGGTTCTGCCACCCGGTAACTGATTTGACTGCCATTAGATCCTTCAATCCGGCCTTTATCTTCTTTTGCCTTTCTGAGATCTTTCATAACCAGAAACCGAACCGTCGTATCACAGCTGTTCATTTTCCTGCCGGAGGTAAAATCGTCAATAAGAATTTTGTCCGTCATGGTAACCAGCTCTGAAGCTTCAGAAGGATCTGATTTTCCTGTCTGGTTTTTTGCGGAAACACGGTACTTGTAGCTTTTCCCGGGTTCGGCGGTTTCATCAGCAAATAAAGGACGGTGAACGGTGACCGCATCTGAAACATTGGCTGCAAGTGCACTCCACTCCGTTTTTCCCTCTTCCTGCCTTTCAATATCATAAGAAACAGCACCGGCAGAACCCTGCCAGGAAATTTTATAAACTGAAGTGACAGGAAGCAGTACCGGTTTTTCTGGTGCAGGAATCGGGGTCAATTCTTCGCCATTGATGGCAAACGCTTTTTCTCTGATATACGAAACCAGGGTATCTTCTTCCGGATGGTTTGAAATTCCAAAACCAGGCCAGCGGCAGGGCATAACACCGTTCCATTCGGTGTGGTTGTAAAATCCGCCATCCCGGCTGCGGAACCGGAGACTCCACAGCATCACACCAGCCAGTTTGTTGTCAACGGTGTAATCAATAATGGGTTTCAGTTCTGCAAAAGTGTTCAGCCCGATTTCACCAATGAAATAGGGTTTTTTCCCTTTGGTCATGGCCAGATTACTCTCAATAATGGGTAAGGCATCATTGGCTGACTGATAATGATGAGTAGTCATGATGTCGAGATTGGGGTCATTGACAGCCAGTGAATCGAGTTTGTTGCTCCGCCTTCCTTCAATTACCAGATGGTTTTGGTCCAGTGATTTGATGTAAGCAGCTATGTCTGCCGCCCAGGAATATGGGGCACCCAGTTCATTGCCTGTTTCCCATCCAAACAGGGCTTTATCTTCTTTATAAGGAACACCGGTCAGCGTATTGACACGGTTAACCATAAACTCAACCGTTTTCTTGAAATCGGCGATCAGTTCCGGATCGGTCCAGAAAGCATCGGCTTCTTTTCCCCTGAAGGCTGCATATTCGGCTGGACCTCCCCACCATTTCCAGTTATCGACCAGCGGAAGGATGATTCTTACACCTTCTTCATTGGCAACTTTGAAAACCTGATCAAGTGCAACAAAAGCGTCTTCGTTGAACCGCCCGGGGGCAAGCACATGCCTCACAATTGACGAATCTTCTTTCAGGTTTCTCACCGACAGTACATAAATACGGGTCACTTTTCCGTTTGCCTGGGCAATGGCTTTCAACCCATCTCTGATTTCAAATTCATTCGGAAGCCGCCACGGGTTGGTTTCCTCAAAAGGAAGCTGATCTTCAATATAATGCAGGTTCGGAATGTTATAAGAAACAAAATGGAGAGGTTTTTCACCATCCATAAGCTGGTCACCGTTCCGGGTGACGAAATGATCAAACTTGCCGGAACTGCATGCAGATCCGAGCAGAAGTAAAAATAAATAAAGCAGGATGGAAATCCGGGTTTTCATAGGTCGTCCGTTATGTTGGTTTGATTGCGGTTCAGTTTTGCGACAAAATCGGTGCCAAAGGGGGAAAATCAGTGATAAGTGATACGTGGCAGGTGGTAAGTAAAATTCATAAAAATGATAGTGTCATCCTGAGTGTCGGTCATATAACGGACTTATCGAAAGACAACAACATCATTTATGCATGTTCAACTTTTAAATTTCTACTTATCACTGACCACTTGCCACTTATCACTATTAATAATCCCTTTTATCATTTTAATAAATCAGCTTTACAAAACTATCACTTCAACTGACGGGATATCATTAGAAATTCATTCAGAGGGTATCTTATGAGAATAAATTATCTTTAGCACGGTTTTTGTGATAACTGAATTCAATAAAAATATCTTGGTCAGAAAGAAAAATTATGAAAGCCGATACTGTTCTCTCCGCTCCGGGCAAAACCCGGGTTGCCATCCAGCACGACATGCTCGCATCCTTAAAAAACCAGATTCTTGACCGGTGGTATCCGCTGGTTTTTGATCAGGATGCCGGTGGTTATTATACCAATGTGAACAACAATTGGGAACTCACAAAACGCCAGGAAAAAATGATCGTTTCCCAGGCCCGTCATATCTGGACGCTTTCGAAAGCTGCCCAATTTTTCTCTGATTCTGAATTGTATCACGATGGCGCAGTTCATGGGTTTCCCTTCTTGCGTGATCAGATGTGGGATTCTGAATTTGGCGGATTTTTCCAGGTGCGTGACCGTGACGGCGGTGTGTCTGATGTTGAAGGCTGGATGGAGGAAAAAAGAACCTACGGAAACGCCTTTGCCATTTATGCCATGGCTGCCCTGTACCATTTAACCCACGATGACAAAGTTCTTGAACAGGCCAAACATGCCTTTTTCTGGCTTGAAGCACATGCCCACGATCCGGTTTATAAAGGATATTTCCAGTTTATGATCAGGAACGGTATGGTGTTCGACCGGAATTCTGAGCATAAAAGCCTGGCATCTGATGAACCTGAAGTTGGGTTCAAGGATCAGAATTCGTCCATCCACATGATGGAAGCTTACACTGAACTTTACAGCGTTTGGGAAAGTCCGTTATTAAGAGAAAAACTCGAAGGATTGCTCCACCTGATCCGGGATATTCAAACCCACAAAAAAGGTTACCTTCAACTCTTCTTCCAACCCGACTGGACGCCGGTTTCTTTCCGGAATGCTTCCATGGAAGAACAGAAAAAGAATTACCGCCTCGATCACGTTTCTTTCGGACATGATTACGAAACTGCTTTTCTCATGCTTGAAGCGTCGTACGTACTCGGAATTGAAAATGATGTCAAAACCCTGACCATTGCCAAAAAGATGGTTGATCATGCAATTGCCAACGGGTGGGATCAGGAAACGGGCGGATTTTTTGACGGCGGATATTATTTCACCGAAGACGGACCCTGTACCATAATTAAAGACACGAAAAACTGGTGGGCTCAGGCTGAAGGATTAAATATTCTGCTGATGATGAGCAAGATTTTCCCTGAAAATCCGGTTTATTATGAAAAATTTGTTCAGTTGTGGGAGTACGTTTCGACCTACATTCTTGATCCGGTTAACGGTGACTGGTACGAGGGCGGACTCGACAAAGAACCTCACCTCGCCACCGGACCGAAAAGCCACATCTGGAAATGCACCTACCACACCGGCCGTGCGCTGATGAACTGCATTACCATGCTTTCAGAAGAAACCGACTTCCCAAACACAAGCCTGGGCGGATTGCCAAAACTGCGTGAAGAATCGAAGAAGTTTATTGCTCACTGGAAAAAAACTGCCGGGTTGATCTGAGGGGGAATGCTTTTTTTAACCACAGAAAAAACAGAATTTACAGAAGAATTTCTAAATATTATTAATAAAATTCCCTGTCTTTTCCCTTTTCTGTGTCTTCTGCGACTTCTGTGGTTAAAACTCGTTTAATTACTTTTTTTAACCACAGAAAAAAACGGAATTTACAGAAGAATTTCTAAATATTATTAATAAAATTCCCTGTCTTTTTCCTTTTCTGTGTCTTCTGCGATTTCTGTGGTTAAAAAATGGTTTTTATTGCCTTTTCAACCGAAGAATTAATAATAGTCCCAGAAGAATTTTTAATCAATACTTTGGTCATTTTTATCAACCGTTTGAATTATTCTTTCAATTTCAACTTTTGGAAAATGACCAAAATTAACTAAAAAGCCCAGCCTGAATTTGGTTGCCTTAAGATAATTGAATAGTTGCGCCCGATGATCCTTTGTCAGGATTCCTGTTGCCTTGAGTTCAACAATTATTTTATTAAAGCAAATAAAATCTGGTTTGTAAGCTTGGTTTAGTTCTGCCCCTTTATAAAAGAGCCTTATTTCCTGATTCGATGAAAAAGGTATTCCGCGCAACCGAAACTCTTTTTCAAGGCATTCCTGATATACTCCCTCAAGAAATCCGTGACCCAATTCTTTATAAACGTCAAAAATAGCACCACGAATAGCGTATGATTCTTCTTTAAAAATAAAACCGTCTGGTTCTTCCCACATTCCATTTATATTCATTTGTCTACTCGAGATTTAAACAATATACCAGAAAATACTTTTTCAACCACAGAATAAACAGAATTTACAGAAGAATTTCTAATCAATTTAAATAAATAAAAATCTCTGTCTTTTCCCTTTTCTGTACCTTCTGCGACTTCTGTGGTCAAAACTCTTTTTAATTACCTTTTGCAACCACAGAATAAACAGAATTCACAGAAGAATTTATAAATATTAGTAATAATAATCCCTGTCTTTTCCCTTTTCTGTGCCTTCTGTGGTTTAAACTCCCATCCCCCTGTCAAGGTGTTCCCGGAAACGAAGGTTTGCCGATTGGTGTCGTTGTTGTCGTTGAGCTTGCCGGAGATTTTTTCATAAGCAGCACTGCTGCAGCTGCACCGCCGCCAATAACAGCAACTCCGCTTGCATACCACCAGAAATTACTGTCTTCTTCATATGTGCCAGCCATCTTTTTTGCGAGATCATCGAAAACTTTTAAAAGTCCGTCGAGTTTTCCTTCATACTCCTGATTTTCAACCAGTTCAATACGGCCGCTCGTCACATTAATCATTTTCACATTGATTGTATAGGTATCCCCAATCCGGCCAATATCACCGTTGATAATCCGTTCTGCAGAAAGCAGTTTACCGATTTGAATCACACACTCATCGGTGTTGCAGGCTTCACTCAGGGTAAAATTTTGCTCCTGAAGAATGGCATCCATATTCGTCCGGTCAAGAACATCGTATGCTTTGGTTTTGGCCAGAGACGTTCTGAACTTACTCGTCAGAGCCGTCACTTCTTCCTTGGTTAATCCGGAAAGCAGTTTGAAATCAAGTACAGCAACGGTGGCTTTTTTCTGAACCGGCACGTTTTGGGCAAAACCCAAACCGGCAAAACCAATGATTAAAAGAAAGGTGATGATCGTTTTCATATCGGTTCTCATTTTTTTAATAAATTGTTAAGTACAAGTTCGATTTTATCCATATCGCCATCCCGGTAGCCCACTTTTGAAAGGGCAACTTTTCCGTCCCGGTCAATGACAACCAGAGTGGGAAGAAAAAGCTGTCCTTCGGCTTCCTGCGGACAGTATTTTTCAGCAACTGCCCCATATTTATCAAGCAAAACCGGCATCGTGGTTTTAAATTCCGCTACAAAATTGGCAGCTTTTTCGGCATCATCGGCAACATTAATCAGAAATGCCTGAATTGAGTCAGCCGGTAGTTTATCAATCACCTTCTGCAATTCCGGAATTTCACGGCGGCAGGGTTTGCACCAGGATGCAAAAAAACTGATCACAACCGGCTTTCTTGGCAGGGTTACCAGTTGCCGGGGCGTTCCTGCATAATCACGGAGATAAAACCATTTACCTTCTACATTCTGAAGAGCAAAAGTTGGCGCAAAAACCCCTTCCTTAAGCAGGGGTTTTACAGCAGTACTGTCTCCGTCTTTCGCAAAACCGGCATCAGGTGCCAGAGAAAACAAAAGTCCGGACAGCAAAAAGAGGAAACCTGAAATCATCATTTTATTTTTCATAAATCATCCGGTTCCTATCGGGTCAGAAGCATTTTGTTGGTTTTCGTAAACGTACCGGCCTTCATGGTACAGAAGTAAACGCCGCTTGAAACCGGGTTTCCAGAATCATCTTTACCGTTCCACTCGAATTGTTGTTTACCTTCTGTAGCCAGACCCGAGTACAGCGTTTTTATTTTTTGTCCGATAGAATTGTAAATGGCCAGCTCCAGAACGTCTTCACGTCCCATTTCAATTGAAATCAGGGTAGTCGGGTTGAACGGATTCGGATAGTTTGGCAACAAGGCAAAACTTGAATTCAGTTCAGATTTCAATCCCTGTATGGCTGATTCTATGTCTGAAGGTTTTCCGGCCAGCACCTGTAAATGGGATTCCAATCCGTTGGTTAACACAACTGAACCCGCTTCTGAATTATACAGATCGGTTTTTCGTTTTGCAGTTAAATCCACCAGTACCAAACTGATTTCATTCGGTACATTCAGTTTCTCCCAATTTAGCCTAACCGGTTTTCCTGGTGTCGGATTTGCAACCTTCACATTCCAGGTTTTAAGTCCGGAACCAGATTCTTTAATGGATGCTGCCAGTTCAACCTGGTTTGCACCGTCCAGTTCAGCTACAAAAAGATCGAGGCTGGCTTCCATTGCAAACGGATTCCGTTCATCAAGCAAATCCAGTCCGGAACTGGCTTGCTGGCTAACCCCGATATAATTCCATGAATCTGAACTGGTTTCTGAAGTGACGCCCAGTTTCAGCAGCCAGTCCGCATCATACTGCGCCAGATCGGCTGAACCTGATTTTGAAAGACTTTGAGTCGTCCAGGAAAGAACATCAGAAACTTTCAGACCGCCAGTACCGGTTTTATTGTAAATGGCATATCCGCCGAAAGGTTTAACTGATGAATTTTTCTCCCAGCTTCCGGCTTTCATCTGCCAGACTGAACTGATTTTGGTTCCATCTTTAACAGAAACCTGAGCACCGTAAGTATATGGCCAGGCAACCAGATTCCATCCGTTGGCAAGTAACGTATTTCCAAAGGCATTCTGATCGTAGGTAACGATAGTTCCGGCAGAATTAACCGTATTTTTTATCAGATTAGCCCCGTCACCACTTTTGTGGTAAAGGAAAATGGCCTGACCGCCGGATAACGTGGTTGTTGAAACAAAATCACCGTTAAAAGTATAAGCCGCCCAGTTTATCGGTTCTCCATTACTGAGTTCCTGAGTTCCAAGAATCGTTGTCAGGTTAACTGAGCCAGTAAATGGAAGGGAAAGCGTATTCCAGGTTTCCTTTTCAATTCCGGTTGGGAAACTTGAGGTTGGAATAACCTCCGAAATAATATTCTGAGCCGGAACGTTAACCGGAATACTGGTTACCTGATTTTCGGCTGGATACCAGGTTTTTCCCTTTTCATTTTCAGCAGAAATTCTGAAAACAAGTCCTTCTTTACCATACGAACTTTTGTTAATCGTTGCAACATACTGTCCGCCGGAAAGAGTCATGGTCGTTTGTGTTAATGCAGATGCCGTAGGCGACCCGTAAAACAGAAAGACCCCAACGGGTGAATTGGCAACTGTGATTTTTACCTCGACATCTGAAGTTCCCAGAACTGCTGTTGACGGGGTGATATTCAGACCCGAAAAGGCAGGAACCAGCGGTAACAGCGTAAGAGAAATCACATTCGAATTACCGGAAATACCGGAAGCATTGGCGGCTCTGACACGGTAATGATAGGTTCTGTTTGTGGTTAGGCCAGATACAGTTGCCGATGTTCCACTAACGGGCCGATTTTCATATCCTGACTCAAACGATGTAAACAGGTTTGATTGAGAAACATCCAGAAAATACCCTGAGGCACCAGTTTCAGCCTGCCAGTTGGCCGTAAATGAAGTTGAGGTTTCATTGGTTGCTGAACTTGCAGTTGGGGGTGCCGGAATGAGAAGAGCCGTTCCAACCTGAGAACTGGCTGAAGTTCCGTAACCGTTAACAGCTCTGACCTGATAGAAAAACGTCATTCCGGAGGTTAACCCAGTCAGGGTTTCAGAAGTCCCTGTAACGGTTTTATCCTGGTACCCGTCAACGAAAACCGTAATCGGGTTGTTCGTACCCACATCCAGACGATAAGACTCAGGCCCTCCGTTTGGTGCAGACCAGTTAATGGTAAACCCTGTAGACGTCACTGATGATAAAGCTGACAGCACAGGTACTTCAGGTTTCCCTGAAGTTGTTGTTGCCTTTTGGGTCCCGGAGTTTCCGCTTTCACCGGCTTCATTTTTTGCCCTGACCCGATAGTAATAGTCAGTTGATGGTGTTAAACCTGAAACAAGCTTTTGAGTAGCACTGACTGGTTCGTTTTGCAGGATCCACACACCTGAAACAAAATTCTGATCAGTTGAAACATCAAGCAGATAACTTTCTGCACTACTTGCTGTTTGCCAGTTGGCAGTGAATGATATCGGAGATTCACCAGTTGGTGCACTAACGGTTGGTACACCTGGTAATGTTGGCAGCGTTTTAATGCCATCAGAAACAGCATAGCCACTTTCGTCTGTATTTGTTGTCGCTTTTACCCGGAAGTAGTAAGTCGTATTGGGTTCCCGGCCTGCAACAATCACACTGGTTGCTGATGTCGGTTCATCTACATAACCGGTAACCGTTTGCGTGAACGCATTGTCGAGAGCCAGATCGTACCGATATCCGGTTGCCCCTGGTACTACACCCCAGGAAATGGTGAATCCGGATTGAGTTCTATCCGTTGGCGAATTCAGAACGGGAGTTGCAAGGGTTGGTGTCGCCTCGGTGGTTACATTTTTAATAGTTGAAATGTCACCGGTTCCTTCTGAATTATAGGCTGCAACAGCAAAATAATACTGGGTTTTTTCATCAAGCCCGCTAACAGTAAAGGGTGAACTTTTTGTAGTTTTCGGGTAACCGTCTAACTGTGGAAACATAATATTATTTTTCGAAACCAGAATTGCATAATCGGTGGCACCGTTTACCGTTGGCCAGCTTATTTCAAAAGAATCACTTTTAATTTTGGCAGCGTCATTAACTGCAACCTTTGCAACCCGTGTTTTAACCGTAATCGTATTTGAATAGGCATACGAAGTCAGGACATTCGTAACTTTTATCCGGTAATAATAAGTGGTGAACGGGTTCAGTCCGGTTACATCTTCTTCAGATTTGCCGGTTACTGATTTTTCATTGTAACCCGGAATTTTCGATGCAAACAGGTCATCAGCAGCAATGTCAAGCGTTACCGTGTAACCAACACCGGGATTCTCCCATTGGGCGATAAAACCTGTACTGGTAGTATCCTTCGCCTGCAGTGCGACGGCCGGAATGACAGCTTCATCTTCTGTGGTAACCGATTTGAACTGAGAATGATCGCTGGTGAAAGTTCCTTTGACCGCCCGCATCCGGTAGTAATACATGGTTTTTTTCGTCAGATTATTTACAACCAAGCTGGTTGATGATGAAGGAATCACCTTGTCATTGTAACCCGACACCATCTGGGTAAAAGTATTGTCTTTTGAAACATCCAGACGATAACTTCCAACATTGGTAACCGGGTTCCATTTTGCCCTGAAGGAAGTTGTTTGAATCTGATCAGGATCCAAAAGTTCCGGAACTGCAACTGTGGTCGGCACCTGTGCAGTTGCAGAATAAGAACTGAAAGTAGCCGTTGTTTTATTCACCGCCCTGACCCGAACGTAATACAGTGTGCCAGGCTGTAAATTGATTACAGTTTCTGAATTGGTTGCCAGATCCTTATTATTATAACCGATTAAATTGGGCGAAAAGGATGAAACCAGTGAAACATCAATTTGATAACCGGTTTCCCCGGTAATATCAGACCAGGAAATAGTAAATGATGTTGGATTGATTGCAGATGGTGCATTGAGCACCGGCGTTGAAAGAGTCTGGTTCAACGTTGTTGCCGAAACCACATTCGAATATTCGCCATAAACCTTTCCATCATATCCTCTCACCCTTGCCCAGAACTTCAAGCCCTGACCAAGCCCGGTAACCGCAAGAGTAGTCGCTGTTACCTTTTTATTTTTGTAATCAGGAAGAAGGCTGGTAACTGCAAAATCTTCCTGACTGGCAACATCAACATAATATTCAACAGACGGTGGGTCAGATGTCCAGGTTAAGGTAAACCCGCTTTGCGCAACTAAGGTTGGCTCATTCAGAACAGGCTTGGCAGGGCTGGCCGATTTTGTGATTACTGTAATGATGTTGGAAAATTTGCTTGTTTTTCCAGCATTGTCGGTCACATTTACCTGGTATTTATAGGTTGTTGACGGACTTAAGGAAGAAAAGGTAGCCTTGGTATCAGTTACATTTTGTTTAACCCAGGTTACAAAATCATTGGTTGATTGCTGAACCTCATAGCTCTGGGCATTTGCAACCGGATTCCAGTTAGCCTGATAGGAGTTAACAGTGACATTCGTTGCATCAGTTGCCACCGGTGCATCCGGAAGTCCAGAAAGTGTTTTTACAGTATGCACCTCAGATGCCACACTGCTAAACTTCCCTTTGACTGAATATCCCTTCACATAATACGTATCATCTTCGGTTAATCCGTTAACAGTCATAGATGTCGATGTTGTATACAAACTATCGAACAATTCCGTGAAATCATCTTTCTTTGCAACAACCACAGTATATCCGGTTGCAAGGTCTACTGCAGTCCAGGAAAGGTCAAAACTGGTTGTTTTTTCGTTGGATACAACCAGAACAGGCGGATTCAGGGTCCCGCTTGTTGTTACCTGAATCGTATTTGACCAATCACTCCAAACTCCTGCAATTTTTGCCCTGACTCTGTATTCATAATCGGTTAAAGGGGAAAGAGTGCTGAAAGTGACGAACTTGGCGAGTGTAGTTTTACTTGTAAAATTAAGAAAACCATCTGTTGTGAGCTGAACCTCATACTGAGCTGCACCGGGAACGTCATTCCAATTGGCCACAAAAGAATCCTGATTTACAAAGGTAGCCTCAGTTGCAACTGGCGCAACAATTTCATTGTAAGTGACCGACACGGTAATATGGTTAGAACTCGGACTAACGACTCCGAATGCAGAAACAGCACGGACACGGTAGAAATAATCACTTGAAACGGTGATTCCGGTAATTTCTGAACTGGTTCCGTTAACACGGAGGTTTTCAAATCCGGCAACAAGATCAGTAAAATCTGCATTTTTACTTACATCAAGCAGGTAATAAGCCGCATTTGTTACAGGTAACCAGTTGGCAGTAAACCCGCCGTTTGTTGGCAAAGAAGAAGGTTGAGAAACCGGCGCAGAAAACAGGGTTTCAACTTTAACTGAATCAGAATAAGCACTTGGGCCAACCGCATTAACAGCTTTAACCCGGTACCAATATTTTCTTCCCGCATTCAGGGCATTTACTATTACTGAAGTTTCAGTTACATTTTTAGGATCCCAATTGGTTAGCTGGGAAGTGAACAGAGAATCCGTTGCCACATAAACATTGTATGAAAGAGCACCGTTTGATTCCCTCCAGTTTGCCGTAAATTGGTGCAGATCAATGGCAGTTGCATCAAGCACAACAGGTCTGTCAGGTACAACAGGAGTTGCTTTAGTCGTCACGTCCACAACATTGGAGTAATCAGAAACCTCGGTTCCCCGTATTCCTCTTAACCGATAGAAATAAGTTGTTACCGGCTGCAATCCAGCCACAACCAGAGACGAAACCGAATTGATGTTGTCGATGGTTCTGGGGTTATAACCAGCAATCAAATTTGCAAAGGTGACATCAGTTGCAACTTCTATCTGATATTGACCGGGTGCGCTTTGGGGTTCCCATTTTGCAAGGAAACCATTATCCTGCACAGAAACAGCAGCTAGAGCAACCGGTGCCGTTAACGGCGACTGAAGTGTGGTTAACGAAACTGAATTTGAATAACCGGATGCTCCGGCAAGATTAAAGGCTCTAACCCGGTAATAATAAGTCGTAAGCTCAGTAAGACCCGTAACTGAAACTTCTGTGCCGGTCGTTTCAAACCCGGCATAACCATTAATAAAAGTCAAGAATTCTGGATCTTTTGATACATCCAGATAATATCCGGTGGCGTTATCAACCGGGTTCCATTTGGCAACAAAAGAAAGATCACTGACTGAAGGAGATTGCTGAGCAACCGGGGCTGAAGGTGAAGGAACCCAGTTACCTTCTGCGTAAAAGTTCAATATTTCAGATTCTGTCAATTCCCTGTCATAGATCCTGATGTCATCAACTGATCCGGTCATTCTGTACCCGTCAATATCTGTTCCGTCCAACCTGGATCGGGCACCAATAACCAGTTTATTCCCGACGGGTTGAGTTGTCGAAAGAAAGGATGCATTTGAACTTTTCAGTTCACCATTTACATAAATCTTCGAACCGGTTGGTCCGGTCATGGCAACCAGATGCACCCAGCTATCCTTAGGTGATTCAGGTTGCTGAGCAGATAAATACCAGGATTCATAATAATCAACAATTTGCCATTGATTGTTTATATACCTCAGATTAAATGTCTGGTTGGTATTGCCGCCGCCATAACTCAGTAAATAATTATATCCGGTAGTGACATTAAGCTTAACCCACATAGAAACTGCCCGTTCCCGTGAAGGAAGTTCAGATCCGTCACCTATCAGGTGGGTATTTCCATCCAGATAATAAGCAGAATTTGCATTACCAAAACGGTCGGTTGTCAGACTGGCTCCCATTGAGGTCAGGTTTTTACCGAAAGGTCCTGAATCGGTTGAATTACCAGAAAAATCAAATTTTGCAACGAGGCCATCGGTGGTGTGAACATGGCTGTAACTATTGAAATTACCCCGCTGCTCATAACCCAATGACCTGACTCTGAAATAGTAATCCTGGTTCGGATTTAAACCAACAACTTTAACCGAATTCGTGGCAATTTTTTTACTTTCGTACCCCGAAATGAGCTGATTGAAATTCAAATCAGATGCAACCTGATATTCATAATTATCAACATCGGCAGGTTTGTCCCAAATTGCTGAAAAAGTGCTTCCGGTAATTTTAGTTATTGACAGCCCGGTAATATCGGGTGTCGGATTATATCCGTTGGATTGTGTCAGTGCAAATATTTCGGCTTCGGTAAGCTCGAGGTCATAGATTTTGATATCGTCAATCGTTCCAACAAACCCATTTCCCTCCCAGGCTGTACCGTCTGAATTAAGAGAGGCACCAACCATTATTTTTTTTCCTGTTACATTTGTCGCATTGTAAAAGGTTGCATTTGAGGCGACCAGATTTCCGTTCACAAAAATCTTTGATCCGTTTTTGCCGGTTGTTGAAACCAGGTGAATCCACTTTCCGAGGGTGGATTCGGTAGCCTGACTCACCAGCCAGTAGGTATAATAATCTTTCATTTCCCACCGGCCTGGATTACCAGGATTCCATGCAAACTGATAACTACCGTAATTGGTACCACCATATGTCAGAAGTAAGGAGTAACTGCCAACTTCTTCCGTTTTTACCCACATTGCAACCGTTCTTTCTGCTGTAGGTAATTCTGATGCATCACCTACCAGATAGGTATTCCTGGTCTCATTGAACCGGTAGGCAGAATTGGGGTTTCCGAACCGGTCGGAAACTAAAGTTGCACCAACGGCGGTCATATCTTTTCCAAACGGACCCGAATCTTTTCCGTTTCCTGAAAAATCGAATTGAGCGACTATACCATCAGTTGTTTTTACAACAGGAGCATTGGCAAAAGTACCGGCAAGGTTATACCCCTTGGACCTGACTCTGATATAGTAGTCTGTATTGCCCGAAAGTCCGGTAATTTTAACTGAATTCTGGCTGGTGAGAAAGCTTCCATAACCCGGAACTGTATTGATAAAAGTGGCATCAGTTGCAACCTGAACCTCAAACAGCGGATTTCCGGTAATTGAATTCCATGATGCGGTTATTGTACCGCCGGTTATTTTTGTAATGGTTAATCCTGCAACATCAGGGGTGGGGTTGTATCCGTCTTCTGCAAAAAGAGCCAGTCTCTCTGCGGCAGTCAGAACCCGGTTATAGATCCGGATATCATCTATCGCACCCTTAAATGGATTAAGTTGGGGTGCAACTCCTTCATAATGGGGTTCTATTCCAATGAACAGTTTTTTTCCGTCTACATAAGTGTCTGTATTGAAATCGGTGTTGGATGCAACCAGCTGATTATTGATATAAATACGGGTTCCGGTCTGGTCAACAACGGTTACCATGTGAACCCAGTTTCCAATCGGATTTCCGGTTGAGGGTGAAAACAGTGAATGGGTATTAGAATAACCGGCCATCATTGCTGAACTCATCCATCCGTACCGGGTATCCATTCTGCCCCACGACATGATCTGCGAAGTAGCGTAATTTCCATTCCCGCCGTAGCCAAAAATTGTCCGGATGGAAGTTGTATCCTCCATTTTTACCCAGGCGGATAAAGTTCTTTCACGGGTAGGCAGATTGCTGGCATCGGCATTTAAATTGGAATAGTTTCCATCGAAATAAACGGCGGAATTGGCGTTTCCGAAGCGGTCTGCAGTCATAGCAACATTTCCGGTTTGGGAAAGATGTGCATTGAAAGGGCCAGAATCTTTATTGTCACCTGCAAAGTCATATTTCGCTGCCAACCCATCAGTTGCCATAATGGCTTTCACTTCGGAATATTCACTGACACCACCTGAATTAACTGCAGCAACCTTAACGTAATAGGTCTGATATTTTGTTAGTCCGGTAAGCTCAGCATAATTGAATTCGGTTATTAACGGATCAAATCCGGTTAACGGTAAAGAAAAAGTTGCATCCCGGGAAACCATAACCTGGTAGGATGTTGCCCCGTAGGAAGCCATCCAGTTGATTGTGAACCCGGTTTCAGAAATTCCTGTTGCAGCCATCAGAGCAGGAACTGAAGGTTTTAGGGTAAAGGTCTGATCAGTTGACAAAGGGGATCCAGCATATGAATTATCAACACTCATGATAGATGCTTTATAGGTTTCACCATCAATAAGTCCGTTCACAAAAATTTGAGACTGCAATCCTGCATTGCCGGGTTTTACAACTCTGTGGAATCCGGTTACTTGATCAGTCGGTGCTGATCGGATGGAATTTGGTGCTGAGAGAGTACCAATGCGCAGGTTATAGGTTAAAACATCTGCACTGTTCTGTGCATCGGTGGCACCCGACCACATAAACGACATCCCGGTTCCCATTGGCTCAATTTTCAGGTTATCCGGTGGGGTTGGTGCTGTATTTTTACTACTGGTTCCATTCCGGTAAAGCCGGTTTGAATCAGAACCTGTAATTAAAATATCGGGGTCCATGTCGTTCTGATAATCAACAACGGTAACATTAGGAACGTTCGTGGTTAATAACGACGAAATACCTGAATCAACAAAACTCCCTTTTCCATCATTCAGATAAATTAAACTTAAAAAAGTAGTTCCATCATAATTATAACCCGAACAAACCACATCCAGATCACCGTCTGAATCCATATCAGCCCAGACACCTGATCCGCCAAAAAACGGAAGATCACTAACCTTATAGGCAAATACCCCAAAACCCTGATTTTCAAAAAGTGCGGTTTCAAATTTAAAGTCTGGTGAATAATAGCCATAAATCAAAAGGTCAGGGTCACCATCCTGATCATAATCACCCCATTTTGCACCGGGTATTGAGTTCATGCTGTCAAAACCAGGCAGGCCTGCACCTATATCACTGAACAGTCCGGCGCCGTCATTTTTAAAAATCCGGGTTAAACCACCGCCAACAAGTGAAATATCCAAAAACCCATCCAGATCGTAATCACCAAAATCCAAAGCATTATAAGCATAAAAGGGAATTCCATTGTTACTTTTGCCGGTAAACGACATATTTCCCTGGTTGATAAAAGTATAATAATTGGTAAGTATATCTAGCAGACCATCGTTGTTCAAATCGGCAAAACCACCCACCGCATATGAAAATTTTGGGATATCTAGACTTGAGAGAGTAAATCCCCCCGCCCGGTTGTTGATGTATAAACCGGCATCGTAGTTTCCGCAAACCAGAATATCGAGGTACCCGTCATTGTTCACATCACCAAAATCAGTTAAATTCGGTGCATCAGCTGAAGCCGGGGTTTTTAAAATCACGCCTGAATTAGAAAAGCTGCCATTGGTATTTTTAAGAAGGTATATCAGCGATGAGGACGTTGAACTCTGATAACCCGAAAAAAGCAGATCAAGATCACCATCGTTATCATAATCTCCCCAGACAACCCGACTGCCAGTAGTTAGCGGAAGTCCCGGGTTCTGTGATGTGAATGGCTGAGCGTGTGTCTGATTAAAAACCAGAAACATAAAGAGAGTAACGGATAGAATTAGCAACTTTTTCATTGTATTACCTGTATGTCATATCAGAAAAGGATGAGTTATCACTTTTTCGGGTTTCAGGAAACGATTACCCTTACAAAAAAAGGAACCCGTTTGCAAACAAATTTAAGAATTAAACCAGTGAAGTGTTCAGGATTATCTCACACCAAAATGCTTTATTTTGGTTAATCTTTCAACTTCTAATTGTTATCTAATGGTTGATAATTTCATTTAATGTAAATTATATATGAATGTTGTGACCCCCATCAAAATCTAATTTTAATTTCTTAATTTTTAATTTTGGAGGAGTGATTTAAGAAAGAAAAATCGATTGTGTTTTCCTTAAAACTTTTACTTGTAACTATTATAACCCGAAAGTGTTAGTGATCTTCGCATTGCTCGACTTTTCCCGTACAACGTACAGCTTACCACGTACAACCTATCACGTACCACCAATTCCTACCCCTATTATTTGTTCCCCCTTTTCCCTTTTCGTATTTTCCTAATAACAACACACCAGACTAACGGAGAAATCATGTTATCAGAAAAATTGAAGTCCTCAAAAGACTACATTGAAATTGAAGATCACCTTGGCGCCCATAATTATCACCCGCTTGACGTCGTCATCAGAAAAGCCAAGGGCATCTGGGTCTGGGATGTTGACGGAAATAAATACATGGATTGCCTCGCCTCTTATTCTGCGGTCAATCAGGGACATTGCCATCCTAAAATCCTTAAAGCACTTACCGGTCAGGCCCGCCAGGTCACCTTAACTTCACGTGCTTTCCGGAATGATAAACTTCCGCTTCTCTATCAGAAATTATATGAAACTTCTTGTATGACTCAGTTTTTACTGATGAATTCGGGTGCTGAAGCCATCGAAACAGCAGTTAAAGCTGCCCGGAAATGGGGATATACCAAAAAAGGAATTCCGGATAATCAGGCAGAAATCATTGTTGCTGCAAATAATTTCCACGGCAGAACCACAACAGTCATTTCATTTTCAACTGAAGCTCAATACCGTGACGGATTTGGTCCGTTCACACCCGGTTTTAAAGTTGTTCCGTTTGGTGATACAGAAGCTTTAAAAAAGGCAATTACGCCCAACACGGCAGCTTTTCTGGTTGAACCGATTCAGGCTGAAGCAGGGATCATCATTCCGCCGGAAGGTTATCTGAAAGGCGTTGAAAAAATCTGCAAAGACAACAATGTTCTGCTGATTCTGGATGAAATTCAAACCGGATTTGGACGCACCGGCCGGTTTTTCTGTCATTATTATGACAGTGTGGTTCCTGATATGATCGTGGTTGGTAAAGCACTTTCCGGTGGATACTATCCGGTTTCAGCTGTTCTTTCTACCCCCGAGATTTTGGGTGTTTTCAAACCCGGTGATCACGGATCGACTTTTGGCGGAAATCCGCTCGGTTGCGCCGTTTCGGTTGCAGCTTTGAACGTGATTCTCGAAGAAAAACTGGATGAACGGTCTGCAGAACTGGGAGCTTACTTTCTCGAAAAACTGAAGGCCATCAACCATCCCAAGATCAAAGAAGTTCGTGGCCGTGGGTTACTGATTGGCTTCGAACTCAAAGAAAAAGCCCGGCCGCTGGTTTTAAAACTTCAGGAACTGGGCATTCTCTGCAAGGATACCCATGAAACCACCATCCGGTTTACACCACCGCTTATCATCACCCGTGCAGAAATTGACTGGGCAGTTGAAAGAATTGAAAAAGCTCTGAATTCGATTTGAGTTTTGTTTTTCCCCGAATGAACAATTGTATAGTTCCCCTCCTTTTCTAAAGGAGGGGTTAGGGGTGGTTTTAATTTTTCCCGCTTATTCGTAATCCGCTATTCGTTATTCGTTATTTCCTTATCCCTTGCCCCTCATTTCCGGCATAACCTTTGCATATTTTCGTGTTCATGCATGAAAAATCCGGCAAAACAGTCTTTTTCTTTTGAATTTTGTACCACTTTTTAACCGGAATACTTAAATTTATCCACTTTTTGTAATGCAGATTTTTGTTTTACCCAACCACGAAAGGATTTTTATGAAACTCAGTTTGATCCCGGTCACCTTATTTCTTCTTGTATTTTCTGCCTCTGCACAGGATGCCCAAACCCCAACCGATTGGATAACCAAAGGCTCTACCGGACTGAATTTCGCTCAGTCATCACTATCAAACTGGTCAGCCGGTGGTGAAAATTCGCTTGCCACAACCGGAATTCTCACCTTCACTGCCGAGCAAAAATATGTTCATTACACCTGGACAAATAACCTTGACATGGCCTACGGCGTGATCAAACAAGGGGATAAAGGATTCCGGAAAAGTGACGACAAATTTAACTTCCTCACCAAATTCGGCCGGTCACTTTCACCTGACTGGAATCTAACTTTTCTTTTCGAACTTAAAACCCAGCTTGATGTCGGTTATAAATATGAAACAGTTGCCGGTAAAGAAGTGAGCACATTTGTTTCCAGGTTTATGTCTCCGGGTTATGTGAACGCTTCACTCGGTTTTGATTTCAGAGGAATACCAAATCTTCAGGTATTTATGACACCCGCAACCGGAAAAGCTACTTATGTTTTGGATGATAAATTAAACTCAGTTGGTGCCTACGGGGTTAAAAAAGGGAAAAATGCCCTTTACGAATTTGGTGCATATGTGAATGCAAGATATCAGATGCCGGTTTTCGAAAATATCAATTACCTGGCAAAACTCGACTTGTTCTCAGCTTATGATAAAATGAAATACGTTGATATCAACTTTGAAAATCTGGTTACCTTCAAAGTCAACGAATATGTAAACGCCAGTCTTTCCGTTCAAACAATTTATGATGATGACATTGTGGTTCAGAAGGATAACGGAAAAATCGGCCGTGCCGTACAGTTTAAAGAAGTTATTGCTATTGGTGTCGCTTATACATTCTAACAGCCGGTGACGAAGAAGGTTACAGGTCACAGATTACAGGTTACGGGAAAATACAGGGATCAGAGATGAATGAAAACTTTATCTTTGATCCCTTTTTTTGCGTTGAAATAAATTCCAGCATTTTACCAGTGACATGTAATCGGTGATAAGTTACCTGCAGTTCCCGCCATTCACCCGTTACCAGTAATCCGTAACCCGTAATTAGTATTCTTCCCCGTAACCCGTAATTCGTGACCTGTGATCTGTAACCCGTACCCCTTTCCCTCAATGTGTGAATCATGTAATTCATTTCAATAGTTATGTAACAAAAAAACGGGGCCAACTTACCACCTTTACATCGTGGAAAAATCAGGAAAGACTACTGCTGCTTCAGTTTTAATGAACTCTCCCGATTTTAAAACATCAACAAATCATGTAAAGGATAAATTATGAAACACATTGCTAAACTATTGATGACGGCACTTTCCGTCCTCTTGTTTACAACGGGAATTAATGCCCAAAGTATTGACAAAAAGTGGTCAGTTGGCCTCCTTGGCGGGAAAACTGAATATAATGGCGACCTCGGAAACGGAATGTTTGACTGGCAGCAGCCATTTTATGCATTCGGTGAGGTTTCAATCAATCGCTTTCTAACACCATCATTTGATCTTGGAACTGTTTTTACTTACGGTGGCTATGGATACCGCAAAAACAATGTTGAAAAGTTTGGCGGCAGAAAATTAGATGTCTCTATGCTTTTTAAGTATAAATTTTATGACGGAACTCTGATGCCGGTTGACAGCAAGATTTCGCCGTTTATTGCCGGTGGAGTTGGCTTTGCAAATTTTGGCGGAAATATTGAACAATCCGATCGGGTTGATTTTATTTTCCCGGTTCAGGCTGGAGCAAAATTAAACATTACCGATTTTCTTGCCCTTCAATATAAAATCACCTACAACTTTACCTCATCCGACAAACGTGATTTCAGAACCGGTAAAGAAATGGATAATTACCTTTCTCAATCCGTTGGGTTTGTCTTCAGCTTCGGATATGCTGATGATGCAGACAAAGATGGCATTCAGGATGATAAAGACCAGTGCCTTAATACTCCTTACGAAGTAAAAGTAAATGATCTTGGATGTCCGAAAGATTCCGATGGAGATGGCGTTGCTGATTATCAGGATAAATGCCCTGACGTTGCCGGAAAAACTGCCCTTGAAGGTTGCCCCGATTCTGATAATGACGGTGTAGTTGATTCTGAAGATCGTTGCCCGACTACTGCCGGTGTTGCTGCAATGAACGGTTGCCCGGATACAGACAAAGACGGCATTACTGATGCTGAAGATACCTGCCCGACCTTACCCGGAACCAAAGAATTCAAAGGTTGCCCTGATACCGATTTCGACGGAATTCCTGACAATGTTGACGGATGCCCGACTATTAAGGGTCCGCTTGCAATGAATGGTTGCCCTGATAAAGACAATGACGGTATTGCAGATAAAGATGACAGATGCCCTGATGTTGCAGGAATTAAAGCAAACAAGGGTTGTCCTGAAGTTAAAGCTGAAGTGTTAAAAGTGTTCGAAAAAGCACTCAGAGGCATTCAGTTTGAATCAGGAAAAGCAATCATCAAATCTTCTTCATTCGGGATTCTGGATGATGTTGTGAAAGTCATGAAAGACAATCCTGAATACGGATTGGAAATCAATGGTCACACAGACGATCAGGGTGCTGATGATATGAATATGACTCTATCTCAGGATCGTGCTTTTGCTGTAAAAGCTTACATTTCTGGTAAGGGAATTGATGAACTCCGCATGAAATCACTCGGTTTCGGTGAAACCCAGCCTGTAACTGAAAACAAAACCAGTTTCGGCCGGTCACAAAACCGTCGTGTTGAGTTTAAAGTTATTTTCTAAAATCCGGTGACGGGTGACAGGGTAGGTTACTGGTCACAGATTACGGGTTACGGGAAAATACTGGGGTCAGCGATAATGAAATAAATTGTCGCTGATCCCTTTTTTTTTATTCACCACAACCAATCTTTTTTCGATATCCGATTGTAATCTGACTTTTGGTAATTGACAGGTTTTATGAATAGTTTTCCGGTACCCCGTACAGCGCCGGTCCCTCGTCACTTGTTCACCTGTCCCAGTATTTTACTTGTAACTTATAACTTGTCACGTATAACTTTTCCGCCGTACCCCGTAAAACGTACCCCTGATTTTCCCCCGTTACCCGTAACCCGTCATTCGTGACCCGTATTCTGGTCACTTGTCACTCGTCCCTTGTCCCCGCATTTTCCCCTTCCCCTTGAATTCCTGCCGATTTTAAACGAAATTTAGGGTTCTGCTTTTTTCTTAAATCTAACACAAGCCGGCCGGTGATATCCAGTCATCTGCCAAAAAGGAGTTTTCATGGCCCAGGACACAATGGAAAAACTGGTTTCCCTTTCCAAACGGAGAGGATTCGTCTTCCAGTCAAGCGAAATTTATGGCGGACTTAATTCCTGCTGGGATTACGGCCCTCTCGGCGTCGAGCTGAAAAGAAATGTAAAAGATGCCTGGTGGAAGGCCATGACCCAGAAGCATGATAATATCGAAGGAATTGATGCTTCCATCCTTATGCACCCAACTGTCTGGAAAGCTTCCGGTCACGTTGATGGCTTTACCGACCCAATGGTGGATTGCAAACAGTGCAAATCCCGTTTCCGTTCAGATAAAATTGATTTGGCCAAACCTTGCCCAACCTGCGGAACACGTGATTCTTACACCGAACCCCGCATGTTCAACCTCATGTTCAAAACGTTCATGGGTCCGGTTGAAGAAGATACCAACATTGTTTACCTCCGCCCCGAAACGGCTCAGGGAATTTATGTGAACTTCCATAACGTGCGTGAATCAGCCCGCCAGAAACTGCCGTTTGGTATCGCCCAGATCGGAAAAGCCTTCCGGAATGAAATCACACCCGGTAACTTCATTTTCCGCACCCGTGAATTTGAACAGATGGAAATGCAGTTTTTCATTAAACCCGGCACAGAAGATGGCTGGATGAATACCTGGCGTGAAGAACGGTTTAACTGGTATCTCGAAAACGGAATCAAAAAAGAGAAGCTCCGTTTCCACCAGCATGGTCCGACCGAACTGGCTCACTATGCTTCTGATGCCTACGACATTGAATATGAATTTCCGTTTGGCTGGCAGGAACTGGAAGGAATTCACTCCAGAACCGATTTCGATCTGAAAAACCATCAGCAATATTCAGGTAAAAACCTGCAATATTACGATCAGGAAGCCAACGAAAAATACATTCCGTTTATCGTTGAAACTTCAGCCGGTTGTGACCGTTCGGTTCTTACCTTCATGGTTGATGCTTATGACGAAGACGAATTGGGTGGAGAAACCCGCGTGGTCATGAGATTCCACCCGAAAATGGCGCCGATCAAAGCTGCTGTTCTTCCTCTTGTTAAAAAAGACGGACTCTCAGAACTTGCCGATAATCTCTTCCGTGATCTTCAGAAAAACTGGAAAGTTTTCTATGATGAATCGGGTGCAATCGGTCGTCGGTACCGCCGTCAGGATGAGGCTGGAACGCCATTCTGTTTCACTGTTGATTATCAGACCAAAGAAGACAATACCGTTACGATTCGTTACCGGGATACCGGCGAACAGGAACGGATTTCACTGGACAAGGTGAAAGCCTTTCTGGCAGAAAAAATCGGATAAATAGCATTAAAAACAGGGGCTTACAGCCCCTGTTTTTATTTTGTAAAAAATCGCTTCTTTTTTACTTATTATATTAAATAAGCCAAATTTCGAATAAAATTAATGTAGTATTTACGTTTTCTTCATTTTCTTTTCATGACTACACCACTATCTTTGTGCTACCCGAAGATCGTCCCCGATCAAATTTGCATCAGAGAGGAAAGGGGAATAGTCCATGAAGATTATTCTGAAATCGAAAAGCAGTCACAGCCATTATTACAACGTCACGTTTGATTTTTCAGACGGGAAAGTACGTATTTTATGCGACTGCCCGCATGGTGACTGGAAACGGGTTTGCCGTCACCGCCTCGCAATGTTAAATGGCGATAAATCTATCCTGTTTGAGAAAAATCAGGCCGCTCAACTTGAAGCCGTTTTGAAGGTTTTGCGTCAACCCGGGTTTGATGATGAACTTGTTTCATATTATAAAAAACTGCAACTCATCGAAAAGCAGAAATCGCAACAGGATGATCTGGTCAGACAGTTAAATTATGATTTTGGTCTGAAACTGGCAGAAGGAATTGCAGTTATAAATTAGTACCCGGGATATTTCGTTTGCAGATTTAAAATAGATTATATAAAAAAACAGGGCAAGCCCTGTTTTTTTATGCATATCCAGTTCTTCTTCACCGTTTTCTGACCGTCATCAGCCTTCTTTCTTCACTTCCATAAAGAATTTGGCAATACTTTCAAGCTCATGACTTGTCTTTGAAATGGAGTGAATAGCTTGTACCATGTGATTTGAAGTATCGGCAATTTCCCTCAGACTTGTCACCATCTGACTGTTCGCAATTGTCTGCTGGGTGGTAGACTTTGAAATTCCGGTGGCAGCCGTGGTCACTTCACTCTGAGCCTGATTTAATTCCCCGATCGAATGTGCCATCTCCTTGTTCATTGCCACACTTTCCTTGACGTTTGAATGCGCATCTTTGCCAAACCGGACAACGGCATCCATATCGTCAATCATATCATTGATGGTTCCCTTTATTTCACGGGTTGACTGATTGATTTCGTGTGATAAATTTCTGATTTCATCGGCAATAACGCTGAACCGTCTTCCGATTTCACCAGCAAGTGTTGCTTCAATTGCAGCATTGAATGCAATGAGCTGTGTCTGATCATTCACATTTTCAATAAAGAGCGAAATCTTTTTAATGTTTTCAGCCCGTTCAGCAAGGCTTTGAATTTTTTCAACCTGCTGCTCGGTAACCGATCTGATCTTATCCATCTGGTCAATATTTTGCTTGGCCTGATGGTTCACATTTTCAAGAACCCGTTGTGTATTAACTGCAAGCCGGCTAACCCGGAGGGCAGATTCCTCAATAAATTTATTGCTTTGAGCAAGTTCTTCCATTGTTGCCGTTGTTTCAGAGATTGAACTTGATTGCTGAACCGTTCCGGCAGTCATTGATGCAATATTTTCATTAACCTTGAGAGACTCTTCGTAAATCCGCTTTCCTTTAAGATCCATTTCAGCCAGCAAACCAGCCAGATCGGCATCTTTTTTAAGAATCGCTTCTGTACGTTCCTGAATCGTACGTTCCAACACAAGGTTTTTCTCAGTCAGGGCCTTATTCCGCCAGAGAATAAACAAATAGACACTTCCCCCAATGAAAATGACGTAAACCAGAATCATCCACCAGGAGATGTACCAATGTGTTTCAACCAGAAACGGGATTGAGAGTGCCGGACCCCAGTTACCAATTTCCTTGGATGCCCGAACCTGAAATTCATAATTTCCGCTGCCGTTGATGCTGATCGGGAAAATACGGTTGGTGGTGGGTTCAGACCAGTTTTCACTGATTCCGATAATCCGGGTTTGGTAATACAGATCCGTCGCCGGATAGTCAATTCCGTAATATTCAAAGGCAATTGAAGATGTTGAAGCATCAAGCGCCTGAAAACCCGACGTTCTGAAAACCTGATCACTGGTGCGCCACGATTGTAATCTGACCTCGGGTGTCTGGTAAGAAATATCACCACCGGTGGTAAAACTTACACCTATATTGGTTCCCATCCAGATTCTGTTTTTTGAATCCAGGTAGGATGACCGGTTTGAGAACGAGGTTGACTCAAGTCCATTTCTCTTCTTAAATACCCGTGTTCCGGTAATTTTACCCTGACCATCAAGCGAGGTTAAAAACAGAAACCGGTTTGTACCAACCCAGGCTTCATTTTTACTGAGAGTAATAAAACGGATATTATCCATCGGAGATGACGGATCACCACTAACTTTTTCAACTGATTTACCCGGATCCAGAATGAAAAGCCCGGTGCTGGCACCAATCCATAATCGGCCGAACTGATCAGACATCAGTTCATCAAGCCGGGCAAGACTATCCGGCTGCAAAGAATATTCACTCCAGTTCACTTCTTTCAGACGACCCGAATCAGTCTGAAATAAAAACAATTTCCGGTTTTCGCCACCAATGTACATCTGTCCCTTTTTACCCTCTGTTACTGAGTAAACCGGTGATGAAACGCCTTGACCGGCACTTAAAACCTGAACCGAATTGGTTACCGGATCAATAATTGCAAGGTCAGAAAGAGCAGGAAGCCAGATTTTATTATCAGAAGAAAGGAAAATACTTTCCGGCTGGTTTTTAAATGGAAATCTCAGTTTCATTGAGAGTTTTAAGTCAGACAGTGACAGAGTATAAAGTTCTGTACCGGTAATGATATAAATCAAACCCGACTTTTCATCATAAGTCATGGTTCTGATAAACAAATCACCCTGGTTGAGCTTTCTTACCTTTTCGCCTTCTTTTTCCTGAATAAAAACACCTTCATAAGTAGAGAAAAAGGCACGGCCACGGCTGTCAATAATGATTTTGGAAATATATCGGTTCGGGAGTCCAAGCCGGGTATTTATATTTCTGAAAATGGTATGGGGTTTCAGATAAATACCGTCATCACAGGCAATCCAGATATTTTTCTGACGGTCAAGTCTGACGTCTTTAATGTAGGGTGATTTTAAAACGTCGGGCTGGCGGTAGGTGTTTGATTTCAAATCATAAAGCAGGTATCCGAACCCGTCAGTGGCAACAAAATAGGCTCCCTCTTCAGACTGGCTGATCCGGTTGGCCATTTTTACACCTGCGTTGAGAATTCTAACTTTCGACTCTGCAGGTTTTTGTGCATTAACTTTTAACTCATAGAGTGCATTATTCCCGCCAACCAGAAAACGTTCACTGTCAACCCGGATGATGGTTCTGATATTATTTTCAAACGGGGAAACGGGCAGCTTAAACATGGTTTTCAGATCAGAAGACAAATACCATAACCCGGAACCCAATGTGGTAATCCAGATTCCACCGGCCTGGTCCTCTGCAAATTCAAAAGATCTGACGAAATCCATTGTGAAAGTTGTTCCGGCCGGAAATCCGATTTTCTGCACCTGGTCATTTTCAATCACATAGAAAAAATCGTCACTGGCAGCCCATAACCGCTGTTTTGAATCTTCAAACAAGGCAAGAATCCTGAATTCACCACGGGCCGGGTCAAGCTGGAAAACTTTATAACCTTCAGATAAATCTGAACTTACTGCAAAACAAAGGCCTGCGTTGGTTCCAATCCATAATTTACTTTTTGAATCAACAAATAAAGCCTTGATATACGGACTCGGAAGTCCGTCAGCCTGAGAAAAGGATTGAAAAGTGTACCCATTAAAGAGGGAAAGTCCGTTATCAGTCGCCATCAGCATTTCACCGGAGGGCAACTGGAGCACCTGTTTGGCGTAACTGGATGGAAGTCCGTCATCCAGACTGTACTGATACAATAAATCTGATTGGGCTGTTACAGATTGTGCAAAGACGGAAAGAAAAAGGAGAAACAACAACTGTTTCATGGCACCCCCTTAAGGTTGGAGATAAATTTAACATTTTCCGGAGGTTACATGCAATGACTTCCGAAAAAAGGGGAGAATATTTAATGATTGCGATAAAATTCCCGGAAAAAAACGTCCGGGAGAAAACGACCGGTCAACCAGCGCCGGTTTTCAGGGTTTGGCAGATAAATGTCCGCCAAAAGCCTCATTGATAATTAAGTCCATATTTTCCTGCCAGATATTATCAAATACTTTTGCTTTAAGTCTGGCTTTTCTTGATTCAAGCAAATCTTTGGTGGCAGTATAATCTTTCATTTGCTGACCACCCTTTTGCTGAAGCAGTGTAAAGTTAAGCTTATCAAGGATATAATCCGGCATTTTATTTAAAAACCATGCAGGATATATGGTTGTCCAGAATTCCGGATCTCCGCCATCCACAAGTTTTGACATTAAAGATTGGGTAAGCCGGCCATTAACTGTGGCAATTGATGAAAAAACCGTCGGATACTTCAGCCCGTAATACATGGCAGCAAGTCCGCCCTGTCCGAATCCGGTCAGAAAACGATGTTCACGATCAGGAATTGTTCTGAGCGTCAGATCGTAATTCGGGCCAACGTCACTCATAAAAAACTGTTCAAAATCATAACTTTTATCTTTATCAATTCCGGTCATGTAAGCAGAAGGTCCGCCATCCATAAAGATAACAATTGCAGGTTTCACTTTACCAGATTTTATTGCTTTATCCATTAATTCATTAAAACGGTAAGCAACCCAATCAACGGTCCGGTCAGTTGCATCGTTAAAAACATAAATAACCGGATATCTTGACTCTGGATTTGAAAAATAGGTTGGTGGCAGATAAATATAAAATTCACGGTCGTACCTCATGATTTTTGCTGATAGCACCGCAGGGTAAAACCGTTTCTGACTTCCGGTTTCCTTCCATTTATTTCCGGTCAGCCTGAAATACCGGGCTTCACTTCCTGCATCGACAAGAGAATCTCCCTTCCAGAGATTGTACTGGTACATCATTTTGATGCGGCCATCTTTCAGGTCATCAAACAGAAAATTGCCATAGTCAAAGTGCATTCCTGTCATCTTAACGCCGATATATTTATAAAAATTGATTTTGTCTGACCGGCTGATTCCATCTTCAAAAAAATCACCGGCGAGAAATTTTGTAAAACCATTGATGTCATTATCGACCAGCAGTGAATCCATCCGCTGCATGGTTTTAATTATACGGGCGTATCGTTCGTCTTCAATCAGTTTTTCAGGACTGCCCGAGCTGAAAGGCATCATTCTCTGGTCTAATTGAGGGGTTTTGCCAGATTGGGGTAGGTTTTTTATGGCTATAAACTGAAGATCAGGATTGGCAATCAGAAACGGTTTGATGGCAAAGAATAACTGACCCTTCGCCGGGTTCCAAATCAGAAACGGTTTGATATCTGTTTGGGTACTTCCGGTAAAAAAAGAAACGGCTGCTGAGTCATGGGTTTCAATAGCCAATTCTGAAAAACGGAGTTTTCCGGCCAGAGAATCGGCACGGCCCGACCAGGAAATGCGCTGCCAGGGAACCTGAGGAATTGAAGTGGCAATGGTAAGCGAATCAGCCCGGCCAGAAAAGAAAACATCCCAGCCCTGATCAGAAAAAGCCTGTTCAGAAAATACGGAAGAATCCTGATAAGAAAACCGCCAGTTCAGAGACAGATCTTCAGACACGTTACCCGAAAATTCGGTTTTTGGTGACTCACTGCAACTGGTAAAAATAAAAAAAACAAGAACGGAAGAAAGTAAAACTGATTTCAGCACTTCTGTAAAATTCCTTTGATTAAACGTGTAAACTTATCCTGAACCAGCTTGCCGGTTTCAGTTACTTCGTCGTGTGAAAGCTTTTCGCCCGTAATTCCGGCGGCCATATTTGTGATGCATGAAATACCGATCACTTCAAGTCCAAGCCAAACAGCCTGAATCACTTCCGGTACTGTAGACATCCCTACGGCATCAGCACCCAGTCGTCTGAACATTTCTATTTCTGCCGGGGTTTCATAGCTGGGACCGGTTAAACCAAGGTAAATGCCGGTCTGAACTTTAATTTTCTGATCCTGCGCAACCTCTTTACCAATTGCCCGAAGCCGTTTGGAATAGGCATCACTCATATCCGGGAAACGGGGACCAAATCCTTCCGGGTTTTTCCCGATCAGCGGATTTCTGAACATGAAATTAAGATGATCAGAAATGATCATCAGATCGCCAACCCTGAACTCTTTGTTTAATCCGCCGGCGGCATTGGTAAGAATAACCGTTTCAACGCCCAGATGTTTCATAATCCAGACAGGTAGTGTGGTTAGTTTAATATCATGGCCTTCATAAAAATGAATCCGCCCCTGAAAGGCAAGAACGGGCTTTCCGTCACTTTTTCCGAAAATGACCCGACCCGAATGTCCCACAACTGAAGTCACCGGGTAACCTTCAAGTTCTGAAGTTGGAATAATCACCGTTTCTTCAAGACTATCTGCAAAATCACCCAGGCCAGAACCCAGTATAATTGCAGATTTAACCGGAAAGGGCTGACGTTTTTTAATTTGGTCAGCTAAAGATTTCGAAAGTTCAGGTAATTCAATCACCCTAATACTCCTGCAATAGTTGCGGTCATGAGTGTGGCCAGCATCCCGCCAAGAACGGCTCTGACGCCAAGTTTGGCAAGATCTCCCTGACGTTCAGGGGCTAAAGGACCGATCCCGCCAATCTGAATGGCGATCGATGAAATGTTTGCAAATCCGCACAGGGCAAACGTGGCCATCCGGATACTTTTTTCTGTAAGTTCACCCGATTTTACCAGATCGGCCAGATTGAGGTATGCCACGAATTCATTTAAAACCAGTTTCGTTCCGATCAGCGAACCAAAATTAAGAGCATCAGTCCAGGGAACACCGATCCCGAATGCAACGAACTGAAGAACGAGACCCAGCAAAAGTTCGAGTTTCAGCGGTGAATTAAACTGGGCAATTAAAAACGGATTCAGACCTGTTATATCACCAACCCAACCAAAAAGAGCATTAACAAGCGCAATCAGGGCAATAAATGCCAGCAACATGGCGCCAACATTCAGCGCAAGTTTTAATCCGTCACCGGCGCCGGCTGCAGCAGCTTCGATCACATTGGTTGCAGTTTTTTCTACGTGGATTTTAACCTGACCCCGGGTCTCAGGATTCCCGGTTTCCGGGATGAGAATTTTGGCGATGAGAAGTGCAGCCGGTGCTGCCATGATTGAGGCACCCAGCAACTGGCTCGCAAATAAAATCTGGGCATCGGTAATCGGGATTCCCCTGGCCTGTGCAAAAGAAAACCCCAGCATTTGCACATAAGCGGCCATTACACCGCCGGCAATGGTTGCCATTCCACCAATCATAACTGCTAACAGTTCAGATTCCGTCATTTTTTTGATAAACGGTTTGATGACAAGAGGTGCCTCTGTCTGACCCACGAAAATATTGGCAGAAACAGAAAGAGTTTCAGCACCTGACGTTCTTAACGATTTTGAAATTACCCAGGCCACAACCTGAACCACTTTTTGCATCACACCAAGATGGTACAAAACACTCATAATCGAAGCGAAAAAGATAATGGTTGGTAAAACCTGAAAAGCGAAGAAAAACCCGAGTGAATCAGAAAACCCCGGGCTTACCGCCAGATTTCCAAAAACAAATTTTGCACCTTCTGTTGTATAGCTAAGCAATTTTACAAAAAGTCCTGAAAGCATCTCAAAAGCCAATTTCGGCCATTCAAGCGGGGCAAACCAGGAACCCATCACAGTTCCTTTAATTATAAAAATGCCGAAAATAATCTGCATCCCGATCCCGATTCCAACCAGCCGCCAGTTTATTTCTTTTTTGGCATTTGAAAACGTCCAGGCAATGCCAACGATAAGTGCAAGTCCGATGATACCCTGAATAATGCTGAAAAAATCCATGAGATGTGGTCTTTCCTGTTTATTTCGTAATTTCTTTGGGTGGAATAAAACAATGTCTGCAACGGGGTTCGTAAGAATCTTTTGCCCCGAGCTGAATTCTGGATTCAGATGATGAAAGTCGCTGAGATCTTAAAGCGGGTGCACCACAAACCATGCAAATGGCCTGCGCTTTGGTAATATATTCGGCGATGGCAAGAAGTTGCGGAACCGGTTCAAACGGAACGCCCCTGAAATCCTGATCCAAACCGGCACAGATAACCCGTTTGCCTGAATTGGCAAGTTCTTCAACTACCGCCAGCACTTCCAGGCCTAAAAACTGAACTTCATCAATTCCTACAACTTCAGCATCCTGAGCAAGAAGAATGATTTCCTGTGCACTTTCTACAATGGTGGATGGAATGGCAAGATCAGAGTGTGAAACAATATGGGTGGATGAAAAACGGGTATCAATTCGGGGTTTGAATATTTCTACTTTTTGCTTGGCAATCTGGGCACGGCGAAGTCGGCGGATGAGCTCTTCAGTTTTGCCGCTGAACATGCTGCCGCAGATCACCTCGATCCAGCCTGAGCGGGTATGATATCTGAACTGACCTTCCATCATTTTTTCGTCAGGTGTGAAGCATTGAAACTGAAAGGAAGCAAATCACCACATTTCAGTGTCTTGATGGAATTGTTCTGGTGAACGAGATGTACGTTCAGATCTTCACCGCCAAGATCAAGCAAAACCTGCCGGCAGGCTCCGCACGGATTTGTAAACTCAGCAGCATCACCACAAATGTAAATATCGGTAAACTCATGTTCACCGTCAGAAATTGCTTTAAAAAGTGCAACACGTTCAGCACAACAGGTCAGACTGTAAGAACTGTTTTCGACATTGCAGCCCAGATAATTTTTACCTGATTTTGAAATCAGAACGGCACCAACCCTGAAATTGGAATAGGGTGCAAAAGCACGGGTTTGTGCTTCTCTTGCAAGTTTAACGAATTCGTCCGTTTTCATGGTTTTTCCTTGTAAAAAAGGGCATGAAAGATACCACCATTGCCACGGAAATGCAAACCAGCTATGCTTGTTAAAACTTACCCGATCTGTTGATAACCTTGCCTGAAACCATAACTCTGATTTTTTCCTCTTTTTCTGACTGATGATTGAAGCTGCTCTTCTTCCTGAATTTTTTATTCTTTTCTGACAAAACCGGTACACACTGTAAAAAAATCCTTTTTTTCCTCTCTATTCCCTATATATCTGCTCCAATCTATAAATGCTGTTGAAAATCAAGGATTTAAATAGTTATCTTTATAATTTAATGAGTTTATAATAAGGCCTGACCCGTGGCAGAATGAGTTCTGACTGCCTTTCCTCTCAGGTTAATAACGGAGTTTGATATGATCAGTCAGGACATTCTGAATACTTTATTTGAAGATTCTTCAAAATTAAGAATCGGCAGCGGAAGCCAGAAATCACTTGCTCTTCATCCGAATGGGCGTGAAATTATTGCCGGAACCACAATAGGACTTGAAATCTGGGATATAGCTTCAGGCAAGCTGAACCAGTCTATCGATTGCCATTATGATTTTGTTACTGCACTCGCCATATCCCGTGTCAATAATCAACTCGCAACCGCAAGTGACGATCAGTCTGTCATTATCTGGAACCTGAGCGATTTCACCCAGATCAGAACCATTCATGTTGGCCAGGGTGCCATCAATGCTATTTCCTTTAATCTGCTGGGAACACAACTTGCTGTTGCCAATAAAACCGGGAATATTACCGTTTACGAAACCCGGTCAGGCCTCCTTCTGCATACCCTTGCCGGTCACCGTGATTCGGTTTATTCACTGGCTTACAGCGGAAACGGCAAATATCTCATTTCAGGATCCCGTGACAGCACAGTCAGAATCTGGGATTCATACGGTGGTCAGTGCATCAGAATATGTGAAGGACATAACGGTTCAGTTTACGCCGTGAATGCAAACAGTGACGGGTCAGTTGCCGTCAGCGGAAGCTGGGACAACACCCTGAAATGGTGGAATACCAAAACCGGAGAATGCATCAGAAGTGTGGAAGGCAATAAATCATCCATCGAAACGGTGCTTGTTTCACCAAATGATGAATTTGTAATTGCAGGCGGACTCGACAAAACCATTACCATCTGGGATTTTCATGAAGGTGTTCTTCTGCACACGCTTGAAGCTCACGAATTTGGCGTTTACGGAACGGCGATTTCTCACGATGGAAAAATGCTGATCAGTTCATCTGACGATCGTACCATGTGCGTCTGGAATTTAGAATCCGGCAAACTGATCAGAAAAATTCCCGGCTACAAGGGCGCAATTGAATCGCTTAACTTTGTTCTTGATGAAACCGTTCTGGTAACAGCCGGTAAAGGGAAACATATCGTTTTCTGGGATATTGCCACCCAAACAATCGTCCGCACCATTGCCCATCCCTCCCACGTCAAATCAATCGCCGTTGACCGCAAACGTAACCGGATTATCGTGGCCGGTCTTGAAAAAATCATCCGGGTTTACGATGTCACTACCGGTGAGGAAGTTCTTGCGTTTGAAGCCCACGACTACTACGTAAACGGCGTTTCTCTTTCTTCGGATGGTGAGTTTTTTGTTTCCTCCGGCTGGGATTCACTGGTTAAACTCTGGCGGACGGAAGACTGCACTCCCATCAGAACTTTTTCCGGACATAAAGAATCCGTTTACCATTCAGTTATGACACCCGATAATGAGTGGATTGTAAGTTGTGACGAAAAAGGTGTTCTCTGTGTTTGGAATGCTGTTGACGGCATGATGGTGAAAGAAATTCACGGTCACAGCGGACCGGTAACCGGTATGGTGATGTCACCTGAAGAAAATGTACTGTACAGCACCGGCAAAGACGGACATTTAACCGAATGGCAACTTCCTGAAATGGAAAAGCTCCACGATATGATTCCGCATGAAAGCGGATCACTTTGTCTTGCCCTTTCAGGAAAAGGAAATTTTCTGATTACTGGCGGAGCTGATAAAACCATCTCGGTTATCCAAAGAAAATCCCGACTTAAAGTTGCTTCGTTGAAAGGTCACAAAGGCCGTGTGATCTCGATGTTAAGCGACGAAAGTGAACATCTGATCGTCAGCGGAAATGTGGATGGCACTATTTATCTCTGGAAAATGATGTAAAACGGTTTTTTTCAACCAGGACATATTGACAACCGGACGAAGTTGCCGTAACTTTGCAGTCCCAAGTTCATACAAGGGCGTTTAGCTCAGTTGGTCTAGAGCATCTGCCTTACAAGCAGAGGGTCCGGGGTTCGAGCCCCTGAACGCCCACAAGAAAAGTCAGCCGCAAGCTGACTTTTTTAGTTTTATCCCGGGGTGAGAAATACTCAAACGCAAAGTCCGCAGAGTTTAACGCAGAATACGCAAGAGGGATTTTATGTGAATGCCACATTGAAACCCGGTGAAATCAATCTGCCGTTTTCAACCTTGCCAATCTAAGAAGTTATAACTAGAAATAAATCTATCTGATTTTTCCAAAAAAAAAGGGCGAATTGAATTCGCCCTTTTTAATTTTCCTTATGCCTTAAACCTTATTCCTTACTCCTTACTCCTGAACTTTCTTATCCGAGCCTGAAATAAAGATGATCGAACCAATTCCCGAACTGACGTCAAAGTCAATCGAAGTTTTTGCAGTTTTGTAATTGGTTGAGGTGTAATAATCTCCGTTGTGACTGAATTGTGAAGGAACAGTTAAATTACTGAAGAAACCAGAGTTGTCTTTGATTCTCGCGCCAATCGTGGTAGGAATCATGATTTTTACTTCACCAACACCTGTTTCAACATCAACTTTTTTATTTCCGGCAGACATTCCGGTAAAATCCAGATAAACTGAACCCACACCATTTTCGACAGAGAGATTTTTAAAGTTCAGGTTATTGAGTCCAGTTGCCTTAATTTCGCCAACTCCAGCCTGAATGTTACATCTTTTCACTTCTGCCTGATTCAAAGTTTTTACATATAATCTGATTGATCCGGCACCTGAACTTAAATCGAGGTTAGAAAGGTTAAGGTTTGAGAGATCAAGTTCTGCTGCTCCCGCCCCGATACTGAATCTGAGATCATGTTCGACTTTGGTTCCAAGTTCAAGTTTTCCACGAAATTTGGTGCTTGCTTCATCTTTGCCATCATCATTCCCCCAGCTTACGCCACCAGAGTTTGTGGTAAATTTCATTTTTGCTGTATCGCTGAACCGTTTAAAAACCAGTTCAGGATCCATTTTATCTTTATCGTATGTGGCATCAAGATTGAAAAGAGCACCAGATTGCACACCACTCAGCTTGAAAATGCCGTAGTCAATTTCAATTTCGGATTTAAGAAGAGTTTCTTCGTCAACATCGGCGGATTTCATCATCCGGCCCTGCCCGAAGGCAAGGTTGGTTAAGAGAAAACTTCCGAACAGCAATGTAGTTGTGAGTATCTGTTTCATAATATGGCCCATTCAGGGTTGTGTCCGCTTAGGTGTACGGATTCCAATCCCTAAAGGTTACAGTTATAATCATCATTTAAGTGTTCAGATGTGATGACCGGCAAGTTTCAGTAATGTCTGATTTTATCTTTCAGTGCTTTATAAAGTATTTCACGGGCACGGAAGATATGTGCTTTGACGGTACCGAGCGGCATATCGAGTTCTTCTGAGATTTCTTCGTAGGATTTTTCTTCCTGATGCCGCATGATAATCACCCGCTGGTATTTTTCAGGGAGGTGGGCAACGGCATTTTCGAGGATGGTTTTTTTCTGATCGAAAATAACTTCCTTATCGGGAATAAAAGTATGATCAGGTATCTCATATTCCATATCACCATCTTTGGTTTCAATGGGTTTATCAATTGAAAAAGTTTTGATCTTTTTCTTTCTGAGATAGTCAATACAGTTATTCGTGGCGATTTTATAAAGCCAGGTTGAAAAGGCAAATTCAAAATTGAATGATTTGATTGAGTTAAAGGCTTTGATAAAAGCCTCCTGAGTCAGATCTTCAACATCTGATTTGTCGAGAACCATTTTATAAATCAGATTATAAATGGCGTCATGATATTTTTTCATCAGGAATTTAAAAGCAGACTGATCACCCTCGACGGCACGCCGAACGTAGCGAAAATCTTCTAATTTTGACTCTGATGAGACTTGTGGTTCTGGAAGCGGCATACCCATCCTGAAAAGGAATATTTTTTTAAGTTAAGGTTTTTTGTAATTTTATTCAATTACATGGAGACACATCCTTTGTTTATCACCTTTGAAGGCATGGACGGATCAGGAAAATCAACCCAGATCCGCCTGCTTGCCGAACAACTCACCACCCTTGGCCGTGAACCCTTAACCATCAGAGAACCGGGCGGAACGGCGATTTCAGAAGAAATCAGACAAGTTTTACTTGCCCACCGAAAGGGCTCAGTAAGCCTGACGGCTGAAGTACTTTTATTTTTTGCAGCACGGGCACAATTGGTAGAAGAAGTGATTCTTCCCCGGCTGAAGCAGGGAGATATTGTCATTGCCGACCGTTTTGTGGAATCATCTTTCGCTTATCAGGGTTTCGGCAAGGGAATGGATCTTCAGTTTCTGAAAACACTGGCCAGACAGGTTACCCACAATCTGAAACCGGATATCACTTTTTTTCTCGATGTTGACTGGGATTTATCACATCAGAGGCAGGATAACCGGGGAACACGTGACCGGCTTGAAAGCATGCCAAGGGAAACCTGGGAGCGTATCCGTAAAGGTTATCACGAGCTGATTGCGGAAGATCCGGCACGTTGGGTTGTTCTTGATGCTTCTGAAACCACAGGTCAGATTCATACCCACATCTGGGCGAAACTCGAATCAAGACTGGTCGTCTGACAGAAAGTTTGGTTTTTTGCATCAAAACTTTTTCCCCTTTTCATGAACACACTTTTTATGGACTTTTAAATTGAAACTGACCAGGCGTTTACGATTCACACTTGCCGGACTCACCCTTTTTCTTCTTTTAACCGGATTTCTGGCTGCAAATGGTGACCTTTTTTTCCAGATCACCCGGAATCTTGAAATTTTCAGTAAAGTTTACCGTCTCGTCCTGATTAATTACGTCGATGAAATTGACCCGACTACTTTCACCGGTGAAGGCATTGATGCCATGCTGAAAACGCTTGATCCGTATACGGTTTTCCTGAATTCGTCAGGGGCAGAAATTGATCTTCTAATGACCGGAAACACAGCCGGTGTTGGCATCAGTGTGGTCAAACGCGGCAAAGAAATACGGATTTCAGAAATTATTGAAGGATATTCTGCCCATCGTGAAGGAGTCAGAGTCGGCGATGTTATTCTGAGTATTGACTCTGTTAAAATTAACAGTTTGAGCGACCTCAGTACAAGGGCAAGAGGAAATGCCGGATCAAAGGTCACGCTTACAATCCGCCGTGATGACACAAACGAGGAACTCACCTTTAAACTCACCCGTGAAAAAATGGAAACCCAAAGTGTGCTGGCATCTGAGGTTATTGCCGGAAATCTGGGATACATCAAACTTTACCGGTTTAATAAAAATGCCGGAGATGATATTAAAAAGGCTCTCATCGGTTTGCAGGAAAAAAATATTGGCGGATTGATTCTGGATCTTCGGGGGAACCCGGGCGGAAGACTCGATGAAGCGGCAAGCGTAGCAAAAAAATTCCTTCCGAACAAAGCCCTGATTGTTTCAACCCGGGGAAGAAGTGCAGAAAGCAACAAATCCTTTTCATCTGATGAAACACCGGTTTATACAGGCCCTATGGTTGTTCTGATTGATTCGATGTCGGCAAGTGCTTCAGAAATTGTTGCCGGTGCTTTACAGGATCATGACCGGGCTGTTATCGTCGGGAAACAATCGTATGGCAAAGGACTGGTTCAGACCATTTTACCGGTTGCCTACGATACCAATGTCAAAATTACCACAGCCCGTTATTTCACACCCTCCGGAAGATGCATTCAGATCCGCCCGATCAACCAGCTTTCAGAACATCCCGATACATTAAAGCCCAGGGAGTTCAAAACGGATAAAGGCAAAATTGTTCTTGAAGCAAACGGGATTTCACCGGATGTAGCTGTTACCGAAGAACCCGTTCCGCAAATGATTTCTGAACTGATCGAAGAAAAACTTATTGCTGATTTTGTTGCTAGCTGGCTAACCGGAAATACTGAACCGGTTACCCCTTCTTTTCAGGTTAATGATGCCGTTTTTAACGCTTTTCTTGCCTGGCTGAAAAAAGAAAAAGTGAGTGAAAGTCTTGAACTGAGCACCTATCTGGATGACATCGTCATTTCACTTGCTGACGACACAAAATATTCCCGTTTTTCAAAAAAAATCACAGAAGCTAAAACTCAGCTTTCAGAAGATCTGAATGAAGATGTTGTTTCTCATCGCAACCTGGTTTCATCTCTCATCAGAAAAGAAATTCTCACACGTAAACTTTCGATGGCTGAAATGCTGAATGCAACCTGGAAACAAGACGCCTACCTGGTAAAAAGTGCAGAAATTCTGAAAGAACGAAAGAATTGAGTTCCTGGTTGTTCCTCATTCCGGCAGGAGCTGTCATTGGACTTTTTTCTGGTTTTTTTGGCGTAGGCGGCGGAACCATTTCCATCCCGGTTCTGACCTGGCTGCTCAAATTTGCAGGGTACACACATGAAGGATCCATCAAAACAGCTATCGCCACCTCTCTTCTGATTGGCTTTTTTGCCAGTATTTCAGCAAGCATACGGAATTTCAAAACCTGGCATCCGACAAAAAGACGGATTCTGTTTTTAGGTCTGGGGAGCCTTGCCGGAACCCGGATCGGGACACTGATTTCAGTTTATTTGCCGGGAACAATTTTGAGCTATTTATTGGGAACGGTTCTCTTTCTCACAGCTGTCTATTACCTGGTTCCCTCGAAAAAAACAGATCATTCAGTTAAAAACCGATTATCAGAAACAAAATCATGGTTGCTGTTTTTTGGTCTGGGTGTGGGTGTGTTTTCAGGACTGACAGGCATGGGAGGAGGCATCATCCTGATTCCGATGCTGACTTTCTTTTTCGGGGAAGAAGCCAAAAAGGCCGCAATCACCAGCAGTTTCGTTATTGTTCTGACAACTTTTTTCGGCGTAATTCAGTACGGCCTGATGACACCCGGATACCCGGTTCCTGAAGGACAGGTTCATTGGGGATTCGTATCGCTTTCAATGGGGCTTCCGGTTGCAATACTTGCTGGTCTGGGCGGATATTTTGGAGCAAAACTACTTCACAAAACCGCCGGACATCTCTGGAAACGCCTTTTTGCAGTGGTTTTAATGATCGTTGTAGTTGATTTATTTTTCTTCGGGGAATGAGAAAAAAGTGGTAAGTTACAAGTTATAAGTTATATGGAAAAAATCGGTCACTGAGTGGAGTCGAAGTGCCGCTCAGTGACCTCATGTTTTTAAACTATCTCAGGAACGAAGCAAAAGTAACCATCCTCAGGCAAACATTTCACCATTTTCCCATCGGACTTTTAATCCGGTCAGGAAAATGAGAGCTGCTTCCCGGTCATTGGGAATTTCACCTTCCAGAATGGCTTCTTCAATCGCAGTTTTGAATTTCCCAACGAGCGGACCTGGTTTCAATTGACAGAATTCCATGATGTCGGCACCTGAAACCGGTGGTTCCCACTCGCGCATCCTATCTTTTTCTTCAACTTCCTTCATTTTTGCCACAACCCGCTCATAATTCTGCCAGTAACGGGCTTTGCGGGCATAACTTTTGGTTGTTATATCGGCACGGCAAAGTTTCATCAGGTTTTCAATATCTTCACCCGCTTCAAACAAAACCCTGCGAATCGCGGAATCGGTAATTTCATCTTTAATCAACGTAATTGGACGGAGATGGAGTTTTACCATTTTCTGAACGAATTTCATGTGAGTGCCGGGAAGCCGAAGTTTTTTGAATAAACCGGGAATCATCCGGGCGCCAAGATCATCATGACCATGAAACGTCCAGCCACGGCCGGGAACAAACCGTTTCGTTTTTGGTTTGGCCACATCATGATACAATGCTGACAACCTGAGCCAAACATCATCGGTTGTGGTACAAATATTATCGAGAACCTGAAGGGTGTGAAAAAACGTGTCTTTGTGTCCGTATCCGTCAAGCTGTTCAATGCCAACCATGACTGAAAGTTCAGGATGAAGGATCGGAAGCACTCCGGTTTCATGCATCAGAACAAATCCGACCGAAGGTTTATCTGACCTGAGAATTTTCAGAAATTCATCGGTGATACGTTCCTGTGAAATGATGGAAAGACGGTCCTTCACATTTCCGATGGCTTCAATGGCTTCCGGATGGATGACGTACTGCAATTGGGTCGCAAACCGGATTCCACGTAAAATCCTGAGCGGATCGTCATCAAATGTGGTTTCAGGTTCAAGCGGCGTGCGGATGAGTCCGGTTTCGATATCTGCAAGTCCGTTATACGGATCAAAAAGCTCTCCGTAATTATCAGCATTCAGAGAAATTGCCATGGCATTGATCGTAAAATCACGGCGGGCAAGATCTTCTTCAAGCGTTCCGGAGGCAACGGTTGGGCGGCGGGTTCCACGGTCAAAGTAAGCTTCCTTGCGGGCACCGACAAATTCAAGAATCTGTTCGTGCCAGGGAATCATGGCCGTTCCGAAATTTTCGTACGTCACCACACGACGGACGCCAAGGCCATCTGCGACAGCATGTGCGAGGTCAATTCCGCTTCCGAGGGTAACAAAATCAATATCTTTCAGATCACGGTTGAGAATCATGTCTCGTACAAATCCGCCAACAACGTAGGTTTCGAGACCCAATTGGGCAGATTTTTCTGCGACGACACGAAAAACCGGATTACTGTCTAATTCATGTTTATAATTCAAAAGAGATATCCAGTCTTAATAAATTCCTTAAACGCAAAGGAAACCGCTAAGGCACTAAGACGCAAAGGTGAATAAACTAATTTTTTTTAAAAAGGTATTTTGGTTGGTGATTTTAAAATTTAACCAGGAGAATGTTAAAGTGGATTGAAAATTTACATTTACCTTTTGATGGAGGTTCCAAAATTATTGTTTTATTACACCGATCTGGTATAAAAATTCCGGAGCAAAGTCGGCTCCATTTGGCCATTCAATTGTGTTAAATGAAATTTTAAAATTTTTAAACTCCGCAGGATTTTTTAGGGGTTCAAAAACATCCCCATTTAATTCATTTTCCAAATCCACAACTTTATTTATTCCATTATTGAACTTTATAAGAATCTTAAAATCGCCCAAATATTGAGCGTCTTCGACTTCAAGAAAAATTGTTTTCATTTTAATGGCTCAATTTTATTCAGGTTTTTGCCTAGCTTAGCCAGGTTCCAGTCATTGAGTAGATCTTCACGATGAATTTCCAGCCAGTCAAATACCATTTTCAATGCACGTTGGGGCATTTCACCTTTTACTATTCCATCATGAATGGTTACAATTGCTTTGTAATCACCATACCAGACATGAAAATGTGGCGGGTCATGATCTTTGTAGTTCATAAGAATGATCAGACCATAAAACCGGGATATTTCTGGCATCATCCAGCCTTAAAAAGTTTTGTAATTATAATTTCAATTCACCAAAAACAAGATACCAACTATCAAAGAATGTTTCAATTCAACGACTTTACCCAGTTAAATCCGTTTTTGATGCAATCATTCACACCAATTCCATTTTTCCAGTTGCCAAGCAAATGAAGTCCCGGATGTTTTGAGGTCTGGGTGGTAATGGTTTCAACATGTTTAAAATGACCCACATTGTACTGCGGAATGGCAGCCGGCCAGAATTTTACCCCGGTTACGACTGGTTTTTCTTTAATTCCCAAAAACGAATCCAGCGACTCCAAAGCAAGACTGATCAGTTCTGCTTCTGATTTTTTCACGGCATCCGGGTTACAGGCACCGCCGATCATGACCGTATAATTTGCCCCGCCAAAAGGTGACACCCCGTCAAACGTTCCCGAGTTAAAAATAATCCCCAGAATCGGTTTATTTTCAATTTTTGGAATCAGGAAACCAAATCCCTGCTGATGAGTTCCGGTCGTGGTAAATCCCAGATTCACAGAAACCACCGGCGCATAATCAACTTTCTGAAGTTCAGCAGCCAAAGCCGGGTTAAAGGATTCAACCAGTTTCGCCGTCACTGAAGCTGGGGTTGAGAAAACCACGTCATCCGCTAAAAGAACTTCTCCTGAAGATAATTCCACTTCCCATTTTTCATTTTTCAAAAGGGATACAACTGAAACTCCGGTTTTGAGTTTGTCGCCAAACTGTTCGGCCAGATGTTTTGCAAAATTCTGGATTCCGCCTTCAGTTGAATAAAAACGGGATTTACCGGTTTCAGGATGAGGGAAATCGGCCAGTTCAAGTTCTTTTTTTCTTTTGGATTCTTCCTTCCCGGCACGAAGTCCACGAATGACCGAACCGTATTTTTTCTCAGCTTCCCACAAAGAAGGAAAAGCCGAACGGACGGAAAGTTTTGAAATATCGCCGGCCCAAACGCCTGAAATAAAGGCATCGAGAAGCACTTTTGTGATATGAGTCCCGAATCGACGGGTGAAAAACGATTCCAGACTTTCATCCTCATCCGGACAGGAATTTTTCAGATTCCGTTCTTTTAAAGCTGACCAGATAACGCCTTTCATCGCCGGGGCAAAAAGCATTTTAAACGGATTTCCGCCAAGCTGATTAAGCTGATTTTTGTACCAGATAAAGCGGGTAGAGGATGTTTTTCTCCCTGGTTTCAGTAAGTGCCAGCCGTTGGTTTCGTTGAGCAAGTGGAAAAAAGCATGACTGGTTTTCAGAACGCCACGGGGTCCGTATTCAAAGGTAAAACCCAACTGTTGTTCAGAAACAAAACTTCCGCCGGCAACCGGATTTTTTTCAAGGATGATGATTTTGTCACCGGGAAATTTTTTCTGGTAATACGTGGCTGCAGAAAGTCCGGAGATGCCGGCACCGATAAAGACAATGGTTTTCATAGGTCCTTCAGGGCAAAAAGGTAAAAATACGGAAAAGGAGAAGAAGAAGTTAGAAGTTGGAAGTGAGAAGTTAGAATACTTGCCGGGTTAAAAGATTACACGGATGGAAAAATTCATTTATAAACCAAGCTAAAGCACGAGTCCTTCGTACAGGGATGATCAGGATTGACAGGGCGGAGGATAATTGTTAATGGTGAATGATTAATGGTTAATGGGAATTACGAAATCCGGAAATTGAATTTCCTCGCCCCAGAGGGGTGACATCTTGGTAGAAACAAATTTACAAAAACAATTTTCTCACCCCAGCGGGGTGATATGTTTGTAGGTCAACCGAACAAATAAACGCCAAAAACCGTCCGGTTATCCTGTTCATCCTTGAATCCTGTAAATCCTGATTCAGACTTTCCTTCCCCGTACCACGTAAAACGTACCACGTACCCCGTAAACCCTCCCCGAATTAACCGAATTTATTCCAGACCCCATTGTATTTTTCTTTCATAACACCTACCTTACCAAACAGGCACTCTTGTGACTGATAACCCGGACGGAGGGCTCCAATGAAAGAGGTTTTAGCTGTTATTCTTGCCGGCGGAAAAGGTGAACGCCTTTCACCCCTGACCAAAGACCGGTCAAAACCCGCCGTTCCTTTTGGCGGCATTTACCGGATTGTGGATATTACCCTGAGTAACTGCATCAATTCAGAGATCTACAAAATTATGATTTTCCCCCAGTACCGGGGTCAGTCACTTGTCGATCACGTTGAAGCAGGGTGGAATATTTTCAGTTTGAACCTAGGTCACTTTATTAAAATTGTCCACCCGCAGCTTTCTGAACAATCTGATACTTACAAAGGAACTGCTGATTCAGTCAGACACAACATGAAACTGATCAACCATGCCGGTGTTGATTACGTTCTGGTACTTTCGGGTGATCATATTTACAAAATGGATTATCAGCTTTTCTTAGATTTTCATATTGATAACAACGCCGACCTCACCGTTGCCGTCAAAGAAATTCCAATCGGAGAAGCTTCACGTTTCGGAGTTTTATCTGTAGACGAAACCGGAAAAGTAATCGGATTCCAGGAAAAACCAAAAAAGCCAAATTCTGCTCCCGGAAACCCGGACAACGCTGTAATTTCAATGGGAGTTTACCTGTTCAGGCTTGATTATCTGAACAAAATCCTGAAAAAAGTAGAAGGCCACGATTTTGGTCATGACGTCATTCCGGTGGCCGCTGAACAAGGTCATGTGATGGCCTATTGTTTTGATAAAAGAAATCGTATCAGAGATTATGCCTGGGTCTCGAATGATGATGGCAGCAGAAGCCGGCTTCTTGTTGAAAACACCAATGATGCCTTTTACTGGCGTGACGTTGGAGATCTTGATTCTTACTGGCAGGCTAATATGGATTTAACAGGTGTCATTCCGGGATTTAGTCTGTACGGTGAAAAATGGCCGCTGAGAACTTTTCAGCAGCAATATCCACCAGTAAAAACCGTATTTAACAACCGGAAAGATTACCGGGTCGGTGCCGTTCTCGATTCAATTGTTTCGCCTGGAAGTATCATCAGTGGCGGAACTGTGCTCAACTCTGTTTTATCTTATAACGTTCGGGTTAACAGCTGGGCTTATGTTGAAGAATGTGTCATTTTCTCAGATGTAGAAATAGGCCGTCACTGCAAACTCCGCCGTTGCATCATCGATAAGCACAATTACATTCCCAATGATACTGTAATCGGATACGACCTTGAGGAAGATAAAAAACGATTCACTGTTACAGCCGGCGGAATTGTTGTCGTGGCAAAACGAACATTTAAACGGGAAGGTGAAGATCAGCTTTAATTTGGCTTTCTTACCACAAAAATCACAGATTTGCCCAACTTTTTGATTAAAACGGAAGCAGGCTTTCTTCCTCTTTGTTTTTCGTGTAAATTTTAACTTTATAATTCTGCACTACAGTTATTAACTTTCACATTTTTAATTTCATGTTTTACCGGAAGATTTTTTCCTTTTTTACTGTCGTTGTGGCAGCACTGCCTGTTTTCTCTCAGGAGTATTCTCTTAATTTTGAACGGCTTTCAGGAAAGGACGGGCTTCCGCATACAACCGTTTATTCCATCCGGCAGGATCCAACAGGGTTTATGTGGTTCGGCACCGAAAATGGTCTGGTCAGATACGATGGTCAGCAATTAAAAGTCTGGCAGGCAGATCCGGATAATCAAAACGGACTTTCAGGCTCAAATATTTCGTGTGTTGATATTGATGCAAACGGAAAACTGATACTGGGCTTGTGGGGTGAAGGACTCAACCTGTTTGACCCGGTCAGAAATACGTTTACCCGATACCGGAACGACCCCACCGACCCGAACTCACTCAATGATAACCGAACCCAGGTGGTTTTTTCAGATTCAAAAAACCGGATCTGGGCAGGAACCTACCGTGGCGGCTTAAACCGGTTTTTACCGGAAGAGGGAAAGTTTCTTCACTATGTGAACGTACCCGGCCAGAAATCAACGATCAGCTCGAACCGGATCTGGTCAATTACTGAAGCCCCTGATGGCAATCTTTGGGTCGGAACTGAAGATGGATTTAACCGATTTGATCCTGAAACAGGAAAATTTGACCGGTTTTTCACATCAGACAATTCACCTGAACAGGTAAAAGGTCATCAGATCAGATTTATTTACCCTGATAAAGCCGGCACGCTCTGGCTCGGAACTGATTACGGACTGTATCTTTTCAATCCCGCAACCAATAAGATCAAACGTTTCCTGAAAGAAGATGGTCCCGGATCAATCAGTGACAATATCATTAACTCAATTTTGGAAGATGCTTCCGGAAATATCTGGATTGCTACCTATAACCGGGGTTTGCTGAGATACATCCCGGAAAAAGAAAAATTCATTTCTTACACAGCTGATCCCAAAAACCCCAATGCTCTCAGCGGAAATGACATCAGAGCCATTTATCAGGATCGTTCGGGCACAATCTGGACCGGCGGCCGCAGCAGCAGCATTGCACGATTCAATTTAATTGCAAAAAAATTCAATTACATCAGCAACAATCCGAACAACCCAAATTCACTCAGCGATAACGATGTAACAGCAATCCATCAAAGTTCAGACGGCAATCTCTGGATCGGCACAAATGGATTCGGGTTGAACGAATACGACCAGACCAACGACAGATTCCGTTTTTATACCACTAAAAACAGTGCACTTGGCAGTAACAACATCCAAACGGTTTATGCTGCATCTGATTATGTCTGGATCGGAACCCGAAACGGCGGATTGAACCGGCTTGACCGAAAATCAGGAAAAATAACAGTTTACGCGTCAAACCGAAACCAGACTCATTCCTTCAGCAACAATACCATCAGAGCAATTCTTCCAGATAAACCCGGCTTTTTATGGATCGGAACCAAATCTGCCGGACTTTATCTCATGGATATTAAAAAGGAAAAACTGACACCCATTCAGAACGACCCGATGAACCCAAACAGCCTGAGCGGAAATGACATCAGGTGCCTGCTGAGGTCACGGGATGGCACACTCTGGATCGGAACTGATGGTGGCGGCCTGAATCGCTTCAACTCTAAAGACTCGACGTTCACATTCTGGAAAAGCATTCCCGGAAAGGCAAACAGTCTCACCAATGATGATGTTGTATGCCTGTGGGAAGACTCTGAAGGCTTCCTTTGGGTTGGAACTGATGGTGGAGGGCTAAACCGGTTTAATCCAAAAACAGGCAATTTTGAAGCCATTTCTAAGCAGGCCGGCGTTTTCGGCAATATCATATACGGTCTTCTGGGTGATGACAGAGGAAATCTCTGGATTCAAACTTTTAACGGACTTTCACGCCTCGACCTTGAAACCCGTTCAGTCAGAAATTATACTGTTAACGACGGACTTCAAAGTTCAATGTTTAACCAGAATGCCTGTTTCAGATCGTCAACAGGTGAACTTTTTTTTGGCGGAATTAACGGTATCACCTCCTTATTTCCCGGTCAGATTAAAGACAACACTTTCATTCCTTCTGTTGTACTTACATCCTTCAAAATTTTCAACAAAGAAGTCGAAACCGATTCTTCAGTTTCATACCTGAAAACGATTTCTCTTGACTATAAAGACAATTTTTTCTCAGTTGAGTTTGCTGCCCTCGACTTTGTGAATCCGAAAAACAATCAGTTCAAATATAAACTTGAAGGGTTCGATAAAAACTGGGTTGAATCCGGAACCCGGAATTTTGCAAGCTATACCAATCTTGATGGCGGAAATTATGTTCTGAGAATTATCGGGTCGAATAATGACGGAACCTGGAATCAGGATGGAATTTCAGTTAATCTCAAAGTTGTACCTCCATTCTGGCAAACCTGGTGGTTTAAAATCTTCGGTATTTTATTACTGGGTACTTTAATCTGGCTTTTCTTTAGTCTCAGAATTAAGCTCATCAGAGATCACAACCGCAACCTCGAAGCTGATATTTCTCAGCGAACCCATGAACTTTCAGAAAAAAACACTGTTCTTGAAACCGCACTTTCTGATCTGAAAGCAGCCCAGACACAATTGTTTCAACAGGAAAAAATGGCTTCATTGGGTACACTTGTTGCAGGAGTTGCCCACGAGATCAATAACCCTGTTAACTTTATTCATACCAGTGTTCACCCGCTTCACCGTGATTTTACCGAATTGCAGAAAACCCTGCGTGAATTTATGGAACTGCATAATGAGCTTGCGTTCCTGAAAACTGCCGGAAAAAAAGAAGAAATACTTAAAATTATTGATAACCTTGGGGATGAAGAGCGAATCAACCACGTCATTGAACTGGAAGGCGAAATTGAAATTTTGCTGAAAGGTATAGAAACCGGTTCAAACCGGACGGCTGAAATTGTAAAAAGCCTGAGAACCTTTACCCGCCTGGATGAAAACATCTGGAAACAATTTAATATTCATGATGGTCTTGACAGCACGATTCAGATTCTCACACCCAAGTGGAAGAATAAAATAATAATTGAAAAAGATTACGGCGATATTCCTGAAATTGAATGTTACCCCGGACAGATCAATCAGGTTTTCATGAACCTTCTGGTGAATGCTATTGAAGCAATCCCGGCCGAAGGAAATATCACCATCAAAACAATACATACCGGATCAAACGTTGAAGTCAGATTCAGGGATAGTGGCTGTGGCATCAGCAAAGAAGAGCAAAACCGGATATTTGAACCGTTTTTTACCACCAAACCTGTAGGTAAAGGAACCGGTCTCGGTCTTGCAATTTCTTATAATGTTGTAACCAAACACAACGGAACCATCAAGGTTGAATCTTCTCCGGGAAATGGAACCTTGTTCATCATCAGCCTGCCGGTTCTTCAGGCTCCAGTCACCCTTCAGCCTGAAGAAGTTACCCAAAACTACTCCTGATTTACAGGTCTTTGTTTTTAGGCGGATTTTTACCGAAATTAAAAGCTATTATCCGCCACTCGTAAAAACAGGTTTCAATGTCTCTGCTTCAACCCCTTTTATTTTCTTATCCTGACACCAAAACCGGTACCAGGATTTTTTGCTGATGGCACTACAGGATCTTCCCCGGCGTATCATCATTTTTCACCCGGGCTTAACCGGTGAAACCATCCGAAGTGACTTTTTTTACAAAGCTGTACGGATCCAATATCCTGCAGCCGACATCACTCTGATCACTTTGCCTGAGAATTATACCTTATTAAAGTACTGTCTCCACTTTAACGAACTGAAATTTTTAAAAGGTGGATTTGAATTTATCGCCTTGTTGCGTTGGGTCAGAGAAAAACAACCTGATCTTTTTATTGATTTATCTTTTTCCAGCTCAAGACACAGGTATTATTTTGCAAAATGGGGAAAGGTCACCCGCTCAATTGGCTTTCATTTGCCTGGAACAGCCCCACTTTTTAACCGGAATGCTGAGTTAACTGATAATCCCTCTTTTTTGATTGCATTGAAAAGGCTTGCAAAACTTGCAGAAATTGCATTACCCCCAGCCGGATTGAAACCCCATGTTTCCATCGGCCCAAGGGAATTTGATAATGCAAAACGACAACTTTCTCAAGCCAACCCAAATCAAGACCCCATTATTGCCGTAAATCTGAGTGCCTCATCACCAGATCGTTACTGGAAAGTTGACCTGTGGTGGAAGTTTTTACTCAACATCCAGAAAACGGATAAAAATGTGAAATTTTTGCTGTTGTCTGACCCCGGCGATGCTCATATTTCTAAGGATATTGCAACTCCGTTCGCACCAGGCACCTGTATTTTCCCGGCTTATTCTGATCTTCAGCATTTGGCGGCGTATCTGGTTCAGTCAGACCTGCTTATTTCGGCTGATTCCTGGGTTCTTGATATTGCTGAATCTTTTCGTGTACCTGCAGTTGCCATTTATCCTGAAATTTTAAGAAATTCAGATCCGTACGGTCAGCATCATTCTCGTTTCGAAGGCGTTTATTCAGGCTCAAAACCTGTAAAAGAAATTACCATTCAGGCTGTTTATCAGGCTTATTGCCGGATTCGTCCGGAAATCAGCCGGATTGTAACCTGAGTTTCGTCTGGTCACCTTCCTATAAAAAGGCAGTTTATGTCACAGAAATTTCCTGAAATTTACGGAACCCCTGTTCCCGATTGTAAATTATTCAACGGATTTAAACCGTGTGAACCTTACAAGGAATGCAGAACCTGTCAGGATCCCGTTCCGCTCGGAACCCGTATTCTCATCATCAATTTTGAGTCGATGGGTGATATTCTGGTAAACACCAGCTTTCTGCCTGCGTTAAAACGGAAGTTCCCTGAATCTCAGATTACCTGGCTGACCCTCACTAAAAACCGGGCGTTGCTCAACAATAACCCTTACATTGATCATCTTTCGCTGTATGATTATGATGAAAGATTGTTTTTGCTTGCGCAGGAATTTGATGTTCTCATCAACATTGACAAATCAGACCGGGCCGCTTCAATTGCCATGAAAATGAAGTCGAAGGAAAAACTGGGTTTTGGCCTGAACCGGAACGGTGCTTTGATTCCGTTAAATCCGGAGGCCACGTACCTGTATCAGCTTGGGCTCAGTGACGAACTGAAATTCAAAACCAACAAACGCACCATGTCTGATATCATCCATGAAATGCTCAGACTTGAGTATCGCCGTGACGAAATGATTCTGCTTTTTTCAAGCGAAGAAAAGAAAAAAGTTATCAGAATGCGGTCAGAATTCGGTATCAAAGAGGGAGATATCGTGGTTGGTATCAACACCGGAAGCAATATTCTTTTTCCGAATAAAAAATTATCTGAAGATCAGTATCTGAAATTAATAGATAAACTCAGTAAAATCCCGAAAGTAAAAGTTGTGCTTTTCGGCGGACCCGAAGATTCAGAAAGAAATGCAAGAATTGCAGATATTTTAGGTTATAAGGTGATTTCAACGCCAACCAATCTGGGCCTCAGAAATGGAATTATGACAATTGATATTGCTGATATAGTTATTTCAGGTGACGCCATGGGACTTTTCGCCGGCATTGCTCTGAAAAAATATGTTATCGCCTGGTTTGGCCCCACTTGTTGGGAAGAAGTTGATTTATATGACCGCGGAATCAAAATATTCCCTAAAAATCTGGCTTGTTCCCCTTGCTGGAAAGCAGAATGCCCTTATGATACAGAATGTATTTCAGGCATTGATCTGAACTCAATTACAGACGCCGTTCAGGCAAGAATCAAAGAGTTGCAGACTCAACAGGTCTGAAAGGAAAACGATGCTGGTTCTGACTTCCGTCACAAAAAAATATGGTAGTTTTACGGCTGTGAATGATTTGTCATTCTCAGTTTCACGTGGCAAAATTCTGGGGTTACTCGGTCCGAATGGTGCCGGAAAAACATCAACCATCAGAATGATTGCCAATATCACTTTTCCTGACTCCGGATCGATTGTTTTTGATGGAATTCCGGTTGGAACCCAAACCCAGGAAGTAATGGGTTACCTGCCGGAAGAACGTGGTCTGTACAAACGGATGAAAGTGATTGAAGGTATTCAGTTTCTGGGTGAACTTAAAAACATGAAAGCCGCAGCCGCAAAAAAACGTGGGCTTGAGCTTCTTGAAGAGTTTGGTTTAACCGATTGGGCAAACCATAAAATTGAAGCCTTATCTAAAGGGATGCAGCAAAAAGTTCAGATTCTGACCACCATTCTCCACGACCCTGATCTGATTATTCTCGATGAACCGCTTTCCGGACTTGACCCGATCAACGCTGAACTGGTGAACAATCTCATTGTGGATATGAAAAAACAGAACAAGATTATTCTGTTTTCAACTCACCGGATGGAACAGGTTGAAAAGGTTTGTGATGAAATTGTGCTGGTAAATAAAGGAATTGGTGTTCTGAACGGAAACCTCAGAGAAATAAAAAAACAATTTGGTCGTGACTCGGTTGTCATTGAATTTGATGGAGATGTTTCGGTTTTTGACCAGCTTTCAGGTGTTGAGATTGCTGACCGGCATCCGAAACATGTCGAACTGAAGCTGAACGGCAATGCAATCCGCCCGATTATATCCTTTTTGAATGAACATCTCGATATTCAGCGGATTGAACGGGTTGAACCGTCACTCAAGGATATTTTTATCCAGACTGTTACTGAAAAAGGCTTTGACCCCTCTGAAGGAGATCTGATATGAACCGCAGAATCTGGATTATCCTTAAACGTGAATATTTATCACGTCTGAAGTCAAAAGGATTTATCATCGGAACTGTTTTAGGTCCGGTTTTAATTCTGGGTATGACCTTTTTACCAGCCGTTCTGGCCATGATGACACTGGGTGAACCCAAAACTGTTTACATCTATGACCAGACCGGACTTTATGGAAATGATCTGCTCACCAATCCTCAGGAAAAAACCGATCTGACTTCTCTGAAACTGAAGGATGTCGGGAATGATGAAATGGCAGATCAGATTGCACAGGAACAGGCCGGTGATAAGCTGAATCTGAAAATAGCCAAGAACGGTCAGACCCCTGAACAGTTCAGCGCTGCAATGAATGACAGTCTTCTTGCCAAATCAATTTATGGTTATCTGCTCATTTCATCTGACAGCCTGGGAAAACCTCAACTCACATTTTACAGCACTTCAACTTCAGATTACCTGATACTCACCACTCTCGAACGACGGGTCAACTCACTTTTCAGACTAAAAAACCTGGCCCGTCTGGGAATTTCACCCGAAACTGCAAAAGAAATCAATACAACCGTTTCGATGAAGGTTTTTAAAGTCACCGAATCTGGTAATCAGGAAGATTCCGGTTCGTCATTGATGCTGGCCTTCGGAATGGGATTTTTCATTTACATGTCCATGTTCATTTACGGTTCAATTGTGATGCAAAGTGCCATGGAAGAAAAACAAAGCCGGATTGTGGAAGTCATCATCTCGTCAGTAAGACCTTTTGATCTTCTGATGGGAAAGATTCTGGGAATCGGTTTACTCGGTCTGACCCAATATTTAATCTGGGGGTTGACGGCCGGTCTGATCGGACTTTACGGTGCGGCCATGATTTCTGCTTTTGCCGGACCCGGCGCCGGAATCGGATTCTCTGTTCCGCTTTATACGATCGTTGCCTTCATTTTTTATTTTATTGGCGGATATCTGATTTTTTCGACCTTTTATGCTGCCGTTGGGGCATCAGTTGACAACATGAATGATGCTCAGCAGATCGTAACCCCGATTGCTTTTCTGATTATTATTCCGATTCTGATGATTTCTCAGGTTGTCAGAGATCCGAACTCGACACTTGCAGTCATTTTAAGTCTCATTCCCTTTTTCTCACCGATACTTATGACAGCCCGAATTGCGGTTCAGGTTCCGCCCTGGTATGAAATTACAGCATCGGTCGTTCTGATGACACTTACTTTTATCGGAATGGTGTGGGCGTCTGCAAAAATTTACCGTGTCGGTGTTCTGATGTATGGCAAACGGCTCACCTTTACAGAACTGATCAAATGGATGAAATACTAACCGGTAAGTTTGGAAGTCACTGTTTCTTTTTTTTATCTTTCTGATAGAATGACAAATAAATAGTTTTTTGCATTTGCCAAAAGCGTACAACGTTTACCGTACAACGTAAAATGGAAGGGTTTTTTCCATGACCGGCATCCTCACTGACTCCACATGCGACTTACCAGCAGAACTCCTCTCCAGATTCAATATTTCAGTTATTCCCATGAAAATTAAACTCAATGGGGAAAGTTATGTTGACGGGGTTTCACTTACCAGTGATCTGTTTTACCGCCAGATCGAAAATGCAACCGGTCAGCCTGAAACTGAGCCCCCGTCTGTTGATGATTTTATTGCCCAATACGCTAAACTGCTGATGAAATATGATGAAATTCTGAGTATTCATGTGGGGTCTGCATTTTCAAAAACGGTACAAAATGCAAGTGAAGCCGTTCATCAGGGGCAAAAACAATTCTTCGCTGAACGGTTGAGGGCAAAACAATACAATCCGTTTAAAATCAGAGTGATTGACAGTAAAAATGTGAGTGTTGGTGTCGGGTTACTGGTTTACAAAGCTGCCATCATGATGAAAAAAGAAATTTCCTTCACCAGTCTTGGCGATAATATTGAAGATTCTGCAGGGAAAGTCAGACTTATTTTTGCACCCAAGGATCTCACTTATCTGAACCGGTCTAAACGCCTGACCGGATTTAAATACTTCATCGCCAACCTGGCCGGATTAAAACCCTTGATTCAGGTTAAAAACGGCACCATGGATAAATTTTCTACTGTAAGAGGCTTTGATCATGCTGCTGATGCCATCATAAAAGAAATTTATGACGAAATGAAGAATTCTTCTGATTTTCAACTGGCAATTGCCTATGCCGGACTGAAATCTGACATGGATAAAAACCTTCTCAGACAAAAACTCAGTGACGGCGTAAAATCTGGTAACGGATACTTTGAATCCATTATCGGCTCAACTATTGGTGCACATTGTGGTCCTGAAACTGTAGGAGCAGCATTCCTTGCCAGCAAATAAATTACTTCTCGGTGTTGCCGGCATCTGGAAACCTGAGCTTTGTGAGCCCATTCAGTCCATGATGATGAGAATTTCCAACCAGTATCCGGTTCATTTTCTTATTGCCGAAGAAGCCATTCAGGCTCATTTCCCCTTTATCCGTGATGAATTCTGCAGTCAGCCGTTTATTTCAATCTGTCCGGTTGAGAAAGTGCTCGATGACAGCAAATTTCTGCTTTCATTGGGTGGTGACGGAACTCTTTTGCGCACCGCAAGACAAGATGCCGGTCGTGGAAAACCCATCATTGGCGTCAATTTCGGGAAACTTGGTTTTCTGACCGAAATCAATCCGGAAGAACTTGAACTTCTGATCCCAAGCTTACTCGACGGAACGTACACCATTTCTGAAAGAATTGTTCTGGAAGGTGAAGTATTTGACGATGAAGGTCAGCCTGCCGATAACGGTAATTTCTGGGCGATGAATGATATTGTGGTTGATAAATCCGGTTATTCACGTCTGATTACCCTGAATATAAAAGTTGGTCATGAAGACGTTGGAACTTACCGTGCTGACGGCGTGATTATTTCAACTTCTGCCGGTTCAACCGGATATTCACTGGCTTGCGGCGGACCCATTCTTCACCCGGCTTTAAGTGCCATCCTGATCACGCCGGTTTGCCCGCACTCACTCACCCTACGACCACTTGTCGTTCCTACCAAAGAAATTATCACGGTTACGGCCACGACCCAGTTTCATAGAATTCTCGTTTCGGGTGACGGTCATGGTAACGACTTCTCACTTTCAACGCTTCATGTTACCATCAGGCAGGCTCAGGAAAAAATCAAAATCATCAAACATCCCAGCCGCTCCTACTTTGATGTACTTCGTTCTAAACTCATGTGGACGACTGACGGCAGAGTGAACTGAAAGGCAAGTTATAAGTGGTCAGTTATAAGTGATAAGTGAGAAAAACGGGGTACGGGATACGTTGTACGTTTTACGGGTCAAAGGTACGGTCATTATGAATGTCATCCCGAGTGATTTTTCACAGAGGGAAAAATTGTATCGAGGGACGCTATGCCAATAACTTTGAATCGCAATCGGGGAATAGACCTCTTTTTATTTGGCAGAGAATTAAAAACCACCTTAAATTAAAAACCTAATAGAACTTCAAATGAAACCCTTACACCTGCTTTCCCTTCTAGGAACAAGCCTTTTTGTTCTTGCCTGTTCCTCATCAAAAGAAATCAAACCGGCTGAACCACCCAAACACTATCCGCACGGGAATTTCACCTATCAGCAGTTTGCTGATTCATCCGGTTGGAAACAATGGATCGATACCGGTTATGAAATCAACCCGGGTGATCTCGACATCCTGAAAATGGATCTGAGACCTTATTCCATTAAAATTTATGCCGGAGTTTGGTGCGGGGATTCGAAAGAGCAGGTTCCGCGGTTTTTCCACATTTTGGATGAAGCCGGTTACCCGAAGGAAGATATTGAGTACATTTTGTTAAACCGGGATCGTGCAGCCTGGAAAGCCCTGGCCGGCGCAGATTCAATAAAAAAAGTCCCCACTTTTATCCTGATGAAGGATGGAAAAGAAACCGGCCGGATTACCGAAACCCCGAAGGTCAAACTTGAAACTGATCTGGTTGAAATCATTTTAAAAGACAGGTAATGGGGGAAAAGAGGTCACTGAGCGGAGTCGAAGTGCCCTCTTTTTATTAAACGGAACACGCTGAAAGGGGAAAAGGGAAAGGTTAAATTGTAAAGGTTGAAGGCTAAGTGAAATACAGGTTTCTTTTTCCGCGTTTTCTGCGTCTTCTTTTAACCCGTGTCATGATATGACTTGGGTGTGGTAGAAAAGGCTGTTAAATATAAAAAAGGGCGACCATTGGTCGCCCTTTTTTATTCTGAATTTCTTAACATGCGGATACGCGATAAATCGCGTATCTACAAAATGCTGAATTTCAAAAAAATACAGAGACACCCCAGTGGGATGTCTCTACGAAATTCGAATTCCCAATTAAAATATCCCCCCGCTCTGCGCCCTTTGCGCCTCGGCGGTAGAATTATCGCCTTATTTCAACAATTGCAATTTACCGGTTTTGACTTTTTCACCAATCTCTACCCGGTAGAAATACGTGCCTGAGGCCAGGGTTTTACCGTCAAATGCATAAGTGTGAACACCGGCGCCCAGATCGGCCTTTCCGAAATCGGAAACCAATTGTCCCAGAATATTGAACACCATCACTTTAACACTTGCGGGTGCTTCAAGCGAAACTGAAATATGGGTGTTTGGGTTAAACGGATTCGGATAAACAGAAACACCATTCTCCAGTTTTTTCAGTTTAACGGCATCTGCAGTTTTTTCTTCGTTTTTGGTCAGGCTGGTTCCGTTGAAATCATAAATTTCATAACCCCATGAAGAAACAACCGGGAAGCCCAGTCTGAACACCAGCACATCACCATCCTGAACATCTTCAAAGCTGTTGATACTGAGTTCATCCCACAATGAAGCAGAATAAGACCGCACAGAAACGCCATTTCTGATCAGATCTATGGCCAGAGCTGTTTTGATCGAATCCGGCTGACGGACGATGATCGTATTCTGATCAGGAGCAATCAGTTTCACTGCACAGATTGCAGACCCATTTTCGAGGGAATCTACAGGTTCAACCAAAGCACCGGCGAAATCAAGAATGGCAGTTTTGGATTGACCACTCAGAGTGGTGTAATTCCTGACCGAACGGACATCTGCGTAAAGAACGGATTCACCTTTGTTGAGAACACCGGAACCTGAATAAGCCACCAAACTTGCGGGAGAGGTGTTTGTTTTGACAACCACCGATTTGCGGGTGCCAGACCAAACCTGTTCACTGGCAAAGATACCTGCAATGTTTGTTCCAATCAGGGTTAATGTCGACCCGCCAGTGGCTTTATACCAGTTTGCTCCCTGTTTGAAGTTGACTTCATAAACAGGTGAACCAATGTAAGGTGTGTTATCTACCATGACGACCGGGTTGGTTGCATTGGAGTAGATTTTTGACAATGATGGCAACGAAGTCACTGAATAATAAGATGCTTTCTGGTAGATTTCTGTATCATACGAAATTACACCACCAGAAAGGTTTCTTTGCGCAGCTGCAACCAATGTGTAACTTGCGCTGGTCGGATTAACCCCACCACTCAGACTTGTAAAGGTGTACTCACTGTTGTTAACCGGGAAAACAGTAGTAACATCATTGTCTAAATTGAATTCTGCAATCCGCTTACCTGCAGCATAGCCACCCGCCAGAAAATAAATGGCTTTCTTTGCAGCAAAACCAGAAGCGGCAGGTTGATTGATCAGTATCGGACACTCATCCCCTGAGTGGGTCGAAATACTGGAAAGACCTTGAAAAGTTCCCGACATAAAAGTGGAACTATAACTATTTGAGAAATTTATATAACCGGTTTCAATCCCACCATTAATGCCCTCAAAAGCAAACCAAATGTGCAACGATTCTCCGGCAATATAAAGTGTTGCCACCGGCCTGCCGTTTGGGGAAATCCAAGACTTTGAAGTGAACTCCCGTACGCCAGTTCCCTGGTTATCCCACGTGAAGGAAACTGATCCTCCTGCATTATCATACCGAACCGGTTGAAAATAAACCCAACCGTTTTCAACCCAGGTGATGACAGCTTTCGATCCGTACTGTACGGAAACCCAATTGCTGATACTCGGGTTTTTGGCAGTTCCGGTGCCAAAACTCAAACGGATTTCAGGACTCCAGTTACCATACCCATCCACCTGGGTTAACCAGATTTCTCCCATCGATTCATAAACGGTTAAGAAACCGTCTGATCTTCTTTGGTTTTTTTGATCTGCTTTTTCTGGTGCACCCGTACGAAGGTGGCCTTTATAGTTGGCTTTGATCACATCGTTTGCAGCCTTAAAAATGACTGCCGTTTCAAGAGACGTTGGTGAAGCAATACTTCCGGCAGGACCCGACCAGTTCTGAAACCAGGCATCCGTTCCGGCAAGGGTTGTTTGGGAATAGGTAATTCGGGTTGAATAAAAAGGGTAACTCAAATTACTAATTGAACCACCTTCACCTAAAAAGACACCTCCATTTGGCATTGTAACCGGTGTGAAACCTGTATTGTATGGTTTCCAGCTTTCTGGCTGGGTACCATTGGCTTCAACAAACCAGGGGTCTTTAACTTCCACAGAACCTGTTACCGGCACACCATCGAGTGAAGGAGTGACTGTCACGGGTTGAAGGGGTTCAAATTGTGCATTTTCATCAAAAGTCTCAGGCGAAACTATTAAATTATGTTTAAGTTTAAAATCAGATTTATTTGAATTCCAGCGATTGTGTTTTTTATTTGGAGCCGCTGGTAATGTTTCATGATTCGTTTTCACATCACGGGATTCCAACACTTTAATTGTTCTTCGATCACCAGAATCTATTTCATCATTATTATTTAATATCGTAAGCTTAGTATCCGGAACATCGGTTGAGGCTACCCGATTTGCAAATTTCACATTATTGTATGTATCATAAATTGCGGTATAAATTCTATCAACAGTTGTTGCCACTGTCCACGAATTTGTTGTAGAGGTAGTCGATGATCCGAAGGTCCAATATTTGAAATCATAAAAAATATTTCCAATTGTTTGATCGTAGTTTTCAATAATGTGATTTGAATTGTAAACCCACTTAAATGATTTACCACTAGGAAACGAAGATCCATCGACAATAACTGTTCCTGACTTAAATGAATTTTCCACAATTACTGTAACAGCTGGCTGATATTTCACTTCAATATAAGTTGATGAAATCCAGGTTAAAGATCCGACAGTTGCTTCATTCGTATTTACAAATCCAAAATATAACTTCTTATCATTATTATTACTATATGCTGATTTTACAATTTCTGTTATATCAATACTACTTGAAACTGAGTTATTTGCATCTTTTTTTACTTCCGTCCCTCCTCCAATGCCAGAAAACCAAGCAGCCGGGTCATAATCGCTGTTTTTACTTAGTAATGTTATTTTTGTTTTACTTGATACGGAAGTATTCTGTCTTTGAGGCTGAAATTTGAGAGCTGCACTAGTTATATAGCTATTTGCAGGTATATTATTACAATTAAAGGTCATCACACTTCTATACACCAGAGTATAAGTAATATCATTTGAAACCTCAGTTTTTGTTCCAGTATAATAGGAGTTATCCTCAGAATAAAAAGGACCACCAATTGAAGATAATTCCGACATTGCTCCATGACCCTCAGCTAGTTTAAAAATGTTCGAGGTTACCTGGGTCATTCCTGACCCAAAAAACAAAAACATGGACATCAACATTAAACCGAATCGTTTTTTCATATTGTTCTCTCTGACAAATATAAAACACCCGGAAATAATTCTTCAACAAGAACTATTGAAGCCTGCCGAATCCGGTTTTCAACAGATTAATTTACTCTTTTTCCAATAAGTGTTACTGCCATACCTTCGAAACGACCTCCAGTACAAACCACATATTGGTTTAAACAAAGTGCGTTGAACTGGAGATATGGGGTATAAAGCTCGGGATAAAAATGAATTGTACGACCATTGTAGTGTATCACCTGACCATGAATTCCGACCAGAAACACATCGTTTTCAGCGCACCCACGTACAACTAAGGTCCCAATCCAGGGAGTGAATGTGTAATGATTTATTATTTTTTTGTAGTTGCCTTTTTCATTTATGTATACACCATTACTGGATGCATTCCAGTAAAAAGAACCATCAGTTTTCCACCACACAGAATGAAATATATCGGGTACAATTGAATCCTCAGGTTTCCCCGACCCAATTATTTCATTTTTAGGCCTTCCATTTTCAATTTTAACCAAAAAACTACTATAACCAGACTGTTCCCTGGCAACTGCCCTTACCACCCCGGTTTCATCTCCCCAAACATCAATAAAATCATATTCATCAGAATAGGGGATTTTTGTGAAAGTTGAGCCGTTGTAGTAGAGAATTAAACCCTTTTCGCCAACAAACCAGACATTATTTTCATCACTACCCCATATTTTTTTAATGTAATTTCTGTCAGTCGTTACATCTGTTGTTGTATATGAATCAAAAATTCCATTTTTATACCGAATTGGTGTTCTTCCTACAGAAGACAACCAAATTACCCCAGACTTTAAAGGGAAAATTGCTGCAAATTGTACATTTGAATTTGGTTCTTCAACGCCGTTAAATCGATAAGGAACTTTTAAATAATTCCATTTAATTCCATCCCATTTACATATTCCATACCGGTCGTTTTCAGTTGAATCCTGAGTTTGGTGCTTTTTGTAAAAAGTTCCTACCGCCCAAATATCATTTTCAGAAATTACAGCTACATCACGAACCAAACTTTGGTAATACCCGATCGTATCCACCCGCCACACAAAATTGTGACTCGTCGTATCAGGTCCTGGGTTGTCTTTGGGTTCGGTGGGGGAGTTGCAGGAAAGCCCGGTAAATAAAAGTACTGGAAAGAATAAAGTGAGAATAAATTTAATTATCATGGGGTTTTCGGGAATTGGGTGTTGTCTTAATTTTTGTTTAACAAAACTATCAGAATATTTCACCAATTGCAATACCATGCCCCCCCCTCGTTACAACTATTTACATACGTTAATAAAGGAAGCCTGATTTTGTGATATTTTCCACTGGGTCAGTTGTACGTTGTACGATTTAATCCCTTGTCTGAATCAGGATTTTCAGGATTAAAGGATGAGCAGGATGAACACCAAACAATCAAGGTCAAAAGCATATTTTACTCCGACTGATAAATAGGAATTACGTCCTTCGATACAATCCCGCAAGCGTGATTACTAAGGATGACAATTCCGAATTCTCATGAACTGTATTTACCCACCAGAGTAATATATCAGGATTTTATATTCCCATCCTGTGAATCCCCAAATCCCGTAAATCCTGATTCAGACAATTAACCATTAACCATTCACCATTTATCATTACCTTTGCATTTATCCCTTCCCCCGCCGATTTTTACCGGTCATGAAAATAATTCTCCTTTTTCTTTTTTTACTTTTTACTTCCGCCCATATTCAGGCGCAGGAACTGATTCCGCTTTTTCAGCACCGTATCGCCAACGGTAACCAGATCATCATGTTGGATTCCCTGAACGGATTTGCCTCTGCCTGCGGAGGTGGTTTCGAAACTGCCGGTGGATTTTACCAGTACAAAAACGGTAAATGGAAAGTCTCAATGGCTTTCCCCTATTCAGATTCACCCATTCTCAAAGTCTTCTCACCTACTTCCGTATTCGGTCTGCATCACCTCGTCCATTACGACAACTGGAAATATGTTTTTTACCATTTTAACGGTGAAAACTGGAACCGCATTGATATTCCCCTGATAAAATGGGATGAGGTTGACTATACCATCATCAAATCAATGGATGGTTTCTCAGAAAACGACATCTGGCTCGTCGGACAAAAAGCGGCCATTCTTCACTATAAAAATAAATCCTGGGTTCCGGTTCACTCTCCCGTTATCTGGAAGGATGGCGACGGTGATTTCGACAAAGATTTTAATGTGGTAAAAGCAGTTGGTCCTGACCGGGTTTATGTTGCCGGCAGAAACGGAATCTTTATCCGTTTTGAGGGTTCTGATGGCCGCCTCATTCCACTTCCGCTGAAAACCAGCATTATCAGTATGGATGCAGATGAGGGTGGTACGGTTTTTCTGGCGACAGACCAGGGTGAAGTCGCCGTTTACGATGGCAAATTTGCAAAATTAATTCCAACTCCATTTCCCGGACAAAGAATCAATTCCATCCGGAAAACAAAATCCGGCTCACTTTTTATCACCCAAAACAGCACGGTTTTTCGCCTTCAGCCAGATGAATCATGGAAACCTGTTTTAGATGCAAATCAGTTAAAAGCAGGATTAAACGCCGTTTCTGAAATTCCCGGATCACCGGCTGACAAACTTATTTTCCTGACTTCTGATGGTATTTACAGTTCATCGAAGCGGGGGAAAGTATCTTTCAGGGAAAGTTCTGCCGAAGCCAATATCACGGCGACCTCAAGAGGTGCTCTTTTCTTTGATGCTGACGGTGATTTCGCACCCGATTTGCTTCTTACCGGTGAAATGGGTCAGCCCGATTTGCTGATGAAAAACAACGGGGCCGGTATTTTTTCTGATGTAACCTTTGAATCAGGACTTTTAAAAAGCAGCAACGGCTCACTTACGGCGGTTTCGGGTGATATTGATAATGATGGTGATCAGGATCTGATTACCGTCAGAACCGATAATCATCAATTGAATGTGTGGCGAAATACCGGTAAAGCAAAATTTACCGATGTCACATCCTGGTCGGGTCTCGATAGCTATACACCTGTTTTTTCGCAGATTTACTGGGGGCATTCCCTTCAGTTTGTGGATATTGACCGTGACGGTGATGCTGACCTGCTCAAATCGGACTGGGATAACGGACTCATCATTTTCCTGAACAATGGAATCGGGAAGTTCACCCGTTCGGCCCTGCCTGATTATTCTTTTTTGAATTCCCAAAAAGAACACCGGCTCATGAGTACCAATTTCATTTTACGTTCTGACGGAAAATGGAATCAGCTTATTACTTCAGCCGTATCTGGTTCCTGGGTTGGCGTTCTTGACCCGAAAACCCTAACATTCACAACTCTTAAATCCTACCCAAAATTGCTGACAACGGCTTCAGTTGTTTTTCAAAATCCAGATAAAACGGATCCCCTTATTTTCCTTCCTGACCGTAATATTTCTGATCGTTTCGGCCGGATTTCTGGCGATAGTCTGATCATTTTCACTCAACCTGTTCAGCTGCCGTCATCGCCGGTTTACCCGGGTTTCCCGAACGGATTTAACTCAGCCGCCGACGTCAATCTTGACGGAAAACCAGATCTTTTCATCAGCAATCACCTGCTCATCAGCGACAGCCTGGGGTTTGATGACAGCCGGGAAACGAACGGACTTAGTCCCGAAGGAAACATTTTTACCGCCGACTACAATCGGGATGGTGCACCTGATGTTCTGATTACTCAGGGAAGTGAATTCGGAAGGAAATCAACCCGGCTATTTGCAAATCTGGTAACGGGCGAAAAATATATTCAGGTCAGACCGGAAGGATCTTTATCAGGTACTGATGGCGAAGGCTGTCTGATCGAAGTTTATCCGTCCGGAACGACACCTGGAAATGCTCTCAGCCGGACGACTGTCGGCTTTACCGGTTCTGCCGCAGCAACTTCCCTTCCTTTACCGGTTACTCTTTCAACCGGCGGGCATGAAACGGTATCAGTCAGACTTGTTTTTTCTTCCGGATCAGAACGATGGTTCACAGATGTTTCTGCCGGAAGTCTGCTGATTGCAACTGAATTTTCTGAGCCGATTCATTCTGCCTGGTTATTTTACAGGAGTCTGACGAAACTGGTCCGGTACTTCGTTTGGTGGGAAGAACTGTTAAAACTTGGTTTTCATCTCAGTTTGATTTTTGGCGTTTACTACGCACTGAAAAGCCGTGACCTGAAATCCATTTACATCTGGCCAGTCTGGTGGATCGGTTTTTCACTCATTTATTTGGTCGTCTTTTACTTCACAGTTCAGTTCGATTTATTGATAAACTGGCTGATCCCTACTTTCTCAGGCCTTTCTTTCGCCTCTGCCGGAATCGGACTTTCTTTTGCCTGGAAACGATACATCAGAACCAATTACATCGGGCAATACCGGATAGAACGCCTGATCGGGGAAGGTTCATCCGGGAAGGTGTTTCAGGTTTTCAGTCCGTCAGATAAAAAAATGCTGGCTTTAAAGCTTTATCACACCCGTTCTTTTGATACCGCAGAAGGAGTCATCCGGTTTCAGCGTGAAGTTGCGGCAGGCAGTCAGCTTGAACACCCGAATATCGTAAAAATTTACGGTCAGGGTGCAACCGGTTCATCACGTTACCTCACAATGGATTATGTAGACGGAGAGAATCTTCGGGATTATCTTACCCGTGAAATTTCAGTCCACCAGATCGTTCTCTGGCTGAAAACACTTGCCGACGCCATTCAGTATATGCACGATTCAGGAATTTTCCACCGGGACCTGAAAACTGAAAATATCATGGTAACAAAGTCAGGTGAGGTTAAAATAATGGATCTTGGATTGGCCAAAACCAATGTTTTTGCTACCATGACACGTTTGGGAACTTCTGTTGGTACGCTGGCATACATGTCGCCACAACAGGCTGTGGGCATGCCGATTGACGCTTCGTCAGATGTGTATTCTCTTGGAGTAATAGGGTTTGAACTTCTTTCAGGGGGGACTTTGCCAGTTTCAGGAGACAATGACATGGCTTTTGTCTACAACATTTTCAACCAGAAACCAGAGCCGGTTTCGGTCTATAATGATCAGGTTGATGACCTTCTGGAATCCATTATCATGAAATCAATCGCCAAACAGCCCGAAGAACGGTTTGGTTCAGCAAAAGAGTTTGGGGAAGAATTGAAGAGATGGCAGGAACGCAGGAAGGTATAAGGCTTAAGGTGTAAGGAATAAGGTTTAAGGTACCGCTGAGAGATTCCCCTCCTTTTTAAGGAGGGGTGGCGAAGCCGGGGTGGTTTAAGCCTTAATCCTTATGCCATAAACCTTTTCACGGAATCAGCTTATACCCAACACCATGAATGGTGATAATATGTTTCGGGTGAGCTGAGTCTTCTTCCATTTTCTGGCGGATTTTCAGGATGAAATTGTCAACCGTGCGTGAACTGATGGTTTCATCATAACCCCAGACTTGAGTAAGCAGTTCATCACGGCTCACGGTCTGGTTTTTTCTTTCCCACAAGAATTTCAGAACTTCAATTTCTTTCGGGGTCATGGCAACAGATTCGCCATCACGGTTTGCAGTATAATTGGCAAAATCCACCGTCAATATCCCGATGGTAACCGGCGTTGTAACCGAAACAGGAGAACCTGATTGTCTGCGGAGAACGGCTTTCACACGGGCAAAAAGTTCACGCAGGCTGAACGGTTTGGTCATGTAATCATCTGCACCGAGTTCAAGACCCAGAACTTTATCGATCTCATCTGATTTAGCGGTAACCATGATAACCGGAACCACATTACCCAGCTGTCTGACCCGTTTCAGTATCTCAAAGCCCGACATTCCGGGGAGCATGACATCAAGAAGTACCAGATCGAACTGATTTTTCGTCAGTTGCTCATATCCTTCGATACCATTATTGGCAACTTCAACCTGATAACCTTCAAGTTCCAGGTTATCTTTCAACCCGAAAGCGAGTTGAATTTCGTCTTCTACTATTAATATTTTTTGCATGATTCACGCCTTATCTAAAGCAAACGTACTTGTCTTAAAACAAATTTACGGCATTTTTTTAAGAAACTACTTGATGAAAATAACTAATTTCGTGCAGGAAACCATAAAATGAACTCTGAACCTTCACCAGGTTTACTTTTTAGTTCGATGGTTCCTCCATGGCTTTTCACAATGTGCTGAACAAGAGCAAGCCCGAGACCTGAACCCTTGGTATTGTGAACCAACCCGGTTGATACCCTGAAAAACTTATCAAATATCATGCCGTGGTACTTCTGTTCGATGCCAGAACCACTGTCTTCGACTGAAATTCCCACTGCTCCGGGGCGTTTTAATGTTTTTATTCTGATTTTTTTCTGGTCACCTGAATACTTAACTGCATTATCGAGAAGGTTGTGAACGGCTTCAAAAATGGCTTCTTTATCCGCCATTATTTGTGCCACATCTTCCTTCTCCAACTTCCAGTCAAAACCCTGTGATTCAAACTGCACTTCATAGAGAGAAACCACACTTTCCACGACCGGATTCACATCCAGAGGGGATAATTTGTACGGATTCTTCACCGACTCGATCCGTGAAAAGTTCAGAATATTGTTAATCAGACGTCCTAAACGGTCAGTTTCCGAGAGAATAATCCGGTAATAATTCTGCCGTTTCTCATCACTCACAACCCGGTTCATTTCGAGGGTTTCAGCATACATTCTGATGAGTGCAAGCGGTGTTCGAAGTTCATGTGAAACATTTGAAACAAAATCTGTTTTCAGTCGGACGAGATCAACTTCACGGCGCACCAACCGATAGATATAAGCGACACCGATGACCAATACAATAGACAAAATCCCGATAAGAACCATATTCAGCACCAGCCGGTTTTCGATAATTTCATCGGCCGTTGCTCCTTTTAACCGGATGCCGATTCTGTATTCAGGCAGAATCCACAACGGTTTGGTCACCTTAAATTCGAGACTTTCCATTTCCTGTGTGGCATAAACAATCTGTTCGGGTACACCTGCGAGTACGCCGATGATAAACTCATCGCCGGCGACTTCATTCAACCGCGACCTCATCACTTCACGGGTAAACCGGCCTGCATCAACGGCAAAGCCTAGTATTCGGTCTGGGTTGTTTCGTGAGGGAAAAATAACTACAATCATTTTTTCAATCGGATTGGCTGACGGAAGTGTGAACGGCTCAAATTTCCGGTAATTATTCTTTACCATAAACCGATTGAGCTGACTAAGTTTTATTTTCCGGCTTTGCAGACTGTCTTTAAGTCCGGTAGGGAAAACCGAATGAACGGCCGAGGCACCAACAAGGCGGATCGAGGAAAGCAGGCTATCGGTAGTTAAAATGAGGCGAAGTGAAGGGTTTCGGGTCAGGAAATCCTGAAGAGTGTCAATGTTTGTGCCCGAAAGCTGATCAACCGAGGTTGCCCATTCATCAATCTGATTCCAGGCATATTGATTCAGTGTAATCAAAGCAGCATTTAGCTGTTGGCTATAAACCTGCGAAAGAATTTTTTCACTTGTATTCAGCGAATTAATCACCCAACCCGCATAAAAAATAACGGGGAGTAAAATCACTACCAGAAAAACATAGGTGAACCGTTTAAACATATCTGCCTGAATTAAACCGTGGCAAATATCGGGAAACGGGTGATGGGAACCAAAAATCCACCGGATTCATTTTCAAGCATCAATTCCAGAATCAGGATTTTCAGGATGAATAGTTGAACAGGATGAAATTCAATCTGGAAAAATTTGTGTCCGGGCTAATTCCCCAAAAAAATAATCAGGTGTTTTCATTCCGATCCAGCAAATCCTCAAATCCCGAAAATCCGGATTCAGACATTGGTTAGGTGTCAAATGAAAGGTTACCCCCAAGTGACCAGAACCATTCCGTTTGCAACCTTTTTGGAAATAAAGGAAATTATCCTGAAATTAGAACTCATTAATTCACCTGAATGTACTCCCTTTGGCATCATCTTATTCTCCGGGAAATATCATGAAAAGCTTCCTCACTCTCCTTTCAATTCTGGTAACCTCTGTGGTTTTTCCGCAATCAGCAGAGGTTGTTGTTTTTTTAAAAAATAACCAAACTATTTCATGTAATGTGGATGAAATAAAACCCAACGGATTCATAAATGAGGAACAGGTTTTGATTTTTTTCAAGGTTACAGATTCCATTCATGTTACTGGCAATAACGAAGAACTTGTTGCTCAATTCGCCAATGGGATTGAAGGTGAAATACTTACCTATCACCCCGGTTACACAACCATTGACCTGAGAGCTTGTACATTCCCGGCTATTCCGCCCAAAAGTGGAAATTTATTTTCAAAAACAGTTGCCGGGGTTTCTGTTTCCTCTTTTTACGTTACACTGGCAGGACTTCACTTAGACTCAGAATTTGCCGCCCGGCCTAATATGTTTCTCCGTCTCGATTTTTCAACCGGATTAGCAAACAAGTCAGATGTCCTTTTTTCATCCTATCAAATTGGGTTAGCTGCCGGCATTAAGCTACCGGTCTTTTTGAAACCACAAGGTTTTGTTGGTTTTGGTGCATTTGGTTCATCAGATCTTATTGGCGATGAAGCTACTCAATACCGTATTTATTTCAATGGCGCGGTTGAGCAGGATGTCTATGGCATAGACTGGCTCAGCATCATGGCAGGCGTGACTTATTATATGGTGCCCATTAAATATGCAGGCAAAGAAAATCAGATAAATTACAATCTGGGATTGAATTTTAATCTTGGTAAATTTTAACTGTTTACCGTCAGTTTTTTTTACTGCTTTTCGAAAATAATTCCGACATTTATCTGGGAACCTGGTTTTTGCTTTAATAACATTTTTGGCTTGCTTTTTGATTTAATCAGCGGAGTTTAAAATGAAAATAGCATTTCTGGTTTTAGGTTTATTGGGTTTACTTTCCTGTGAACCAGAAGAGGACCCTGACAGATACAAAACCTTGCCCATTTCAGGAACAGTAACAGACCTCACAACGGGGAAAAACCTGTCCGGCTTTTCAGTTCAGCTCTACGATGTGATCAGTAATGGGTTTTTGACCCCTCCCACCTATGTTTTTATTGATTCAAAACAAACCAATGAAAACGGATTTTTTTCCTTCAGTCCTTATGATGGCAGATACATGGAACTTCGTTTTTCATGTACAGACACGTTTAAAATTGATTCTTGCAGTTACCTGAAATTTTGGGCGAAATCAATATCAACAAACGATGATGAAAGGAAAAACCTCAACATTACCTTCTCACCACAGGCCGTGCTTTATCTCCGGTTTGTAACCGACACTCCATTGCAGGAAAATGAATTTCTTGGGTTCAATGGCTATGGGGAAGGCAGCACGTACTCAAGCTGGCGCCAACCACCCGACCTGAGAATCTGTGATTGGTGGGGAAATAAAACCGGTACTTACTACTGGACTGTTAAGCGAAACGGGAAGCCAGAGGAATCCTTTCAGGATACTGTTTTTATCAGGGCATTTACAAAACGGGAAAAAGTATTGAGGTATTGAGGGGGGAACGAATCACCAATTTCGAAAATTTCCCCATTAACCATTTACCATTAACCATTGATAATTTGTATCTGACCCACATTAAGACTAAATTTGGTCTGGTAAGTGGAGCAAAATAAAAATGAAGTTATCCGAACAAATAAAACCGATCAGTTATCTGAAAGCTCATGCAGCAGAACTCATCAGAACCTTAGGTGAAAATGGGGAATCAATAGTCATCACCCAGAATGGTGAAGCAAAGGCCGTGCTTCAGGACATCAGATCATGGGAACAAAATCAGGAAACAATGGCACTTCTGAAGATTCTTGCAATCGGAAATCAGGAAATTGCAGCTGGAAAGGTTATTCCTCTTGAACAAAGTCTTCAATCCATCAGGGAAAAACGAAGAAAATGACCCCTGTTTTTCAGGTTTTTTTAACTGAATCAGCCCAAAAGGATCTTGAAGAAATCTATTCCTATTTAGCTGAAAACCATAGCGAAAATTCTGCAGAGCATGTCTTGTCTTCCATTGAAGAAAAACTTAATAATCTCAAACAATTTCCGCTCAGAGGCGTTTATCCGAACGAATTGACTGCACTTGGAATTCTGGATTATCGTGAACTATTTTTCAAACCGTACAGAATTATTTATAGGGTTCAGGCTTCTTCTGTTTATATAATATTAATTGCTGATGGCCGGCGTGATATGCAAACTCTTTTACAACGCCGGATTTTAACCTGATTAAACCACTGTCAGGATCAGGATTTTCAGGATGAATAGATGAACAGGATGAAATTCAATCAGCAAGAATTTGAAACAGAATTGAAAGCAATAAAAAGATAAAAAAGAGTCAACATTCCAATCCTGCAAATCCTTAAATCCCAAAAATCCTGATTCAGACAATTTCCCCATTTACCATTAATCATTAACCATTTACCATTAACCCTTTGCATTTATCCTGTATATCCTGACCATCTCTGTTTAAAACTGAAATTGGAGAACCAGGATTTCAACCCCATTCGGGGTTGGTAATTTCAGTTGTCAACTTTTTCCACCGGGTTACAACCCGGGGCTATTCATGTTTAATCCTTTCAGGATTCTGACAACCTCCATTAACCATTGAAAAGTAATCATTTACCATTAACCATTCACCATTAACCATTAAACATCCTCCTTCCTGATTAGAATTTCCCGGCTTTCTTTCTGATATTTGCATTTTATTCCGGATAATTATGAACATTCTCTTTATCAATTCAATCGGTGTTAATAAACTGGGCGGTGGCGAAAAATGGATGGTTCGTGCTGCACGCGGACTTCATCAAGCCGGTCACAAGGTTTTTGTTGGCGGAAAAAAAGGCTCCGAAGTTCTCCAGGAAGCAGAAAAAGCCGGTGTTCCTACCCGGATTTTCAACATCCGTGCGGATATTGGTCCCATCATGACCTGGAAAATTGCCCGGTTTCTTAAAGCTGAAGATATTGAAATTCTGGTTTGCAATTTGAACAAAGACGTCAGGGTCGCCGGACTTGCCGCACGCATCGTTGGAAAACCCGTTGTCATTGCCCGCCACGGCATCCAGCTTGCCGGAAAAAAATGGAAACATAAAATCACCCTCACCAACCTCACCGACGGCATTCTTACCAATTCAATCACGATCAAAAAAGCCTATGAAGGTTATGGCTGGTTCAAGCCAGATCATGTAAAGGTCATTTACAACGGAATTGCGGATAAATCCGGCGTCGTTGCCCATGATTTTTCAAAAGATTACCCGGGCAAAACGGTTATACTCAGTGCCGGCCGCCTGTCTGAGCAAAAAGGTTTTGATGACCTGATTACCGCATTTGCAACCGTTTCACACAAGCGAAGTGATCTGGTGCTGGTCATTGCCGGAAAGGGCAAACTTGAAGATGAACTGAAAGCTCATGCCCGGAATCTTGGCGTTGAAGATCAGGTGAAATTTCTTGGATTTATCGAAAATGTAGATCCGCTTATGAAAGGTTGTGACCTGTTTGTACTCAGTTCTTTATTTGAAGGCATGCCCAACGTAGTCATGGAAGCCATGGCCGTTGGAAAACCGGTAATTGCTACCGACGTAAACGGGGCACGTGAACTCATGAATGACGGCGAAACCGGCATCATCGTTCCGGCGAAAAACCCCGGGATCCTTGCTGAAAAAATTCTTGAACTTCTTGGAAACCCTGAACAAATGGCTGCATTCGGAAAAGCCGGTGAAGCACGTGTAAAATCTGAATTTACCATCCCGGCAATGGTTCGCCAGCTGGAAACATATTTTCGAAGCAAGCTGGATGAAAAAAGAAAAGAAAAATCTTAAAAAGGATATTACCCGGCAGATCAAGCGAAGCCTAATTCGGTTTATCGGATGGGTTATGGGAGAGATGACGCCTGTTCAGGGTCCGTTCACTGATGCAAAGTCAGTTGTCATTCTGGCACAGGAAAAACTGGGTGATTGCATTCTGCTGACTCCGTTACTCAGACTGATTAAAGAAAACCGCCCGGATATTTCGGTTACACTGATTTGTTTTTCAAAGGCCTCTTCTGCTTTTTTTCAAACGGATTCTCACGTTGCCGAAGTGGTTCTTGTAAAAAACAGGTTCTGGTCTTTTCTTTTCAATAGCAGAAACCGTGAATTTGATGTTTTATTCAACAGTAAAGACCATCCTTCTTTTAACTTTATGCTGGCAACTCTGTTCATAAAGGCAAAAGTAAAAACCGGCATTTACCACGACTATCACACCCGGTACTTTAACCATGAATTCAACCCTGAATTTTACTCACAGGTTGCGTTAAAAAATGCACTTTTAGCCGGATTTTTAGGTATTTCCTACGAACCAGATAAGGTGAGGCCTTACCTCCCCGATCTTCCGGTCAGAGCAGAAATAACTGAATTTGTCACTCAGATCAAAACAGAAACGGCGATTGCCATCAACCTGAGCTCAGGAAGCCGGGACCGTGAGTGGCCCGAAGAATACTGGGAGCAATTTTTAGGTACGATCAACCAAAAGGTGATCATTCTTGCTGTCGGGAACCGGATCGCCGACAAATTAAATCTGGAAAAGAAGTTCGGAAATGTGATTCCATCACCTGAAACAAAGAACCTGAATGAAGCCGGTCAGCTGATTTCGGGTGTTTCACTTTTAGTGACACCAGATACGTCTCTCATCCATGTTGCTGCCTGTTACGGCACGCCGGTTTGTGGTTTATTCCAGGCCGGGAATCTTCATTTCAAACGGTTTCATCCGCTGAATATCAGATATAAGGCCATTCAGTCTGAATCCTGGAAATTATCTGAAATCCAGCCGGAAACGGTTATTGAAACTGTAAAGGAATTGCTGAATGGCAAATAGAAAGATCACGATTCTTTCAGAAGACTTTCCGCCGTACCCGGGCGGAATTGCCCAATGGGCAGCAGGAATTGGGAAAGGATTGGTTTCGGCTGGAAATGAAGTCACGGTTTTATTCCGCCCAAGACCTGAGCTAGCAGAATTCGATCAGGAAAAATGGCCGTTCAGAACGCTGCCAATTGAAGGGAAAAACTGGAAAAGATTCAGAACCTGGATCAGCAAACGGGCAGTGAAAAATCTTTTGGCGACAGAAACAAAACCCGATCTCATCATTGCCACCACCTGGAACATGGCTCGTGGAATTGTTTCCCTCTGCAAGGATAATAACATCCCCCTCATTCTTGTTGTTCACGGACTTGAAGTTACCCGCCCGATGCCGTTTCTGAAAAAACTCTGGCTGAAACATACTCTCAACAAGGTAACACAAATCGTTGCCGTGAGTCAGTTCACCAAAGATCAGATTGATGACAAGTACCGCCTCCCTGAAGGAAAAGTAGTCGTGCTTCCCAATGGTGTCGATGTTGCCGATTTCTTCCCGGTTTCTGATGTGACAGTACTGCAAAACCGCCATCACACTGAAGGAAAAAAAGTCATTCTGACCTTCGCCAGAGTTATTGAGCGGAAGGGGCATGATGTGGTGATAAAATCCCTTCCGAAGGTCAAAACAGTTTTCCCGGATCTGGTTTATCTGGTCTGTGGAAAGGGAGATGCAGAATACATCAGCAAACTCAAAACACTCGCCAAAGAACTAGGCGTTGAAGATGATGTGGTTTTTACCGGATTTGTCGATCCGAAAGAAAAGAATTTGTATTATAATTTATGTGATGTGTACATCATGCCCAGCCGTGAAATAAACGGCGACACAGAAGGATTTGGCATTACTTATCTCGAAGCCAACGCCTGCGAAAAACCGGTCATTGGCGGAAACTCAGGGGGAGTTGCAGATGCCATCATTCAGGGTGAAACCGGATTTCTGGTAGATCCGCTTGATGTAAAAGAAATTGAAGGCCGGCTACTTGAATTGCTCGGCAAACCCGAACTTGCCATGAAAATTGGAAAGCAGGGCCGTGAACGGATTTTGAAGTCTCTTACGTGGGAAGCTGTTGCTAAAAGACTGACCGGCAACTTATTATTTTTTCAAACTCAAGAAAAAACGTTAAACAAAATTCAATGAAAATACCCTCGATTATTCGGAATATTGGGTTTATCCGACGAAATTTAGAAAAAAGAATCCGTATTCGTGAAGGAAATGCACTTGCATTACTTTTCAGGGAAAAGCTGCTGGAATGCCCTGATAAAATACCTGTAATTCTTATTTCCTATAACAATGCAAGGTATCTTGAATTTAGTATTCAGCAATACCAAAAATTCAACTTAAAACCCATCGTAATTGATAATGCTTCGTCAGATTTGGTAACCCGTGAGTTACTGGCAAAGTTTGAGTCTGATAAAAGTGCCATTGTTGTAAGAAGTAACCATAATTTTGGTCACATGGTCGGTTTTTCAACACCTGTCTATGACGAACTCCCCATTTATTTTGCCTATTCTGATCCTGACCTTTTATTTAATCCTGAACTTCCGCCGGATTTTATGCAGGTATTGAGCAAATTAACTGATCATTTTCAGGTTTTTAAAGCTGGTTTTGCGCTGGGAATTGATGGAATTGGGAAATTAAAAGAAAACAGAACATGGAAAAAGGTTAAATCACCTATTCCATTCGAAAAAAATTACTCAATAAAAGAGTGGGAAAGCCGGTTTTGGGCTATTCGGGTTCAACATCCGGAACTTGAAATTTATGCTGCCCCTATTGATACTACTTTTGCCGTTTACAACAAGTCAAACTTTTGCTTTGACTACATGTCTGCTGTCCGGGTAGCTGGTAAATTTACTTCAGTACATTTGCCTTGGTTTGAAGATTTGGATATTATGACAGATGATGACCTTGCCCGTTATAAAATTCAAAACAAATCTTCTTCATGGGTGTGACAAGAGTTTGGCACTGAACGGTTTCTTTAGACATTTTAAATCTGCAGGATATTTATTTCTATGACCGACCAACGATCAGTTCGTGTTTCTGCAATCATGGCCGTCTATAACCCAAATCATCATGTCATCAAGGCCATTGAATCAGTTCTGAACCAGACTTTTCCTGTCAGCGAATTTATTATTATCAACGATGGCGGAAAGGAAGATTATATCAAATCTGTTCTGCCGGATGACCCGAGAATTAAATATTTTCTTCAAAAAAACGGGCGGGTTGCTGCAGCCAGAAATACAGCTATCGAAAAAGCTACAGGAGATTATCTCGCCTTTCTTGATCAGGACGATTACTGGTTTCCTGAAAAATTACATGAACAACTCAGCATGATTGATTTTAAATCTGAACCCTGTATGATTGTTTCGCCCATTCAGGTCGTAGATGATAATGATGTGGTTTTAACCCTTAGCGAGAGAAGGTTTCAGACTTATCAGGAAAAAATCCTCTCAGACGATCCGGTGCCGGCAATTCTTTCAGGCAATTTTATTTATTCATCAACCCCCGTTATCCACCGTGATGTTTTTAAAAGAACCGGCGGTTTTGAAAGCCGTTTTGAGCCGCACGATGACTGGGCCATGTACCTTAAGATTGCAGTAGCGGGTATTCCTGTTTTATTTTATTCGAAGCAACCTCTTTCCGTCTGGCGCAGGCATTCAAGTAATGAGTCGCACAACAGGGCAAAAATGCTCCGTACAAAATCAAGAATCGAACGTTTTTATCTGAATCAAAATCTCTCAGATAAGGCAAAAGACATGATTAAACTCGGTCTTGCCTATACCAATCTCGATCGAGTAAATGTATTACTTTATCGCCAAAGACCAAGAACGTTCAGAAAACTATTGCCGGGTGTTCTTTCTGAATTTATTTCAACAAACAACAGATTGAAAAAATACAACTTTCCTGCAAATTCAGAGTTGAGAAACAAAAGTATAAAACGATATATCATTTCCTTTTTCAAATCTTTATTTTCACTAAAGTAAATTTTTCTTCCTATTCCTATGCCACTTAAAATTCTGTTTCTCACGATTGCAAAAAATCAGGCCAGCTATAAGTACAGAGTGGAACAGTTTTTCCCGTTCTGGAAAGATTTCAATACTGAAACAGTGGTGATCAGTCTTGTCGGACTAGGATTTTTCTCCAAATTGCGGCTTGCACTCAGAACCGGTAAATACGATGTGGTTATCCTTCAGAAAAAAACACTTCATCCGATTTTGATCAGAATCATTAAAAAAAGAAGTCTTCTTGTTTTCGATTTTGATGATGCCCTTTATGCAAAACCCTATTTCCATACCGGTAAATTAAAACCAAAACATCCCGGGTCAGCTCACACCCTAAGCCGGTTGAATTTCATTCTCAGTCAGGCCGATCTTGTTTTTGCAGGCAGTAAAGCCCTGTATGATTATTCGGTCAGGCTGAATCCGAACTGCTGCATCATTCCAACAGCTTACTCTGCACCCCTAAAAACTCAAAACCCCGAACCGGCAGACCCGTCGAAACCTGTTCAGGTCGGCTGGATTGGCGGTACTAAAAATCTGGTTTATTTATCCATTATTGAGGGGGTTCTTCTACAGCTTCAGGCAGAAGGTCTCAATTTTGAATTGGTCATCATTTCAGGTGAATACCCTTCATACCTGCTTCCAAAATTCAGATTTATACAATGGGATCCGGTTGCAGAGGATGAGTTTTTACGTTCAATTGATGTGGGAATCATGCCCCTGGCCGATGATGAATGGAGCAAGGGAAAATGTGCGTTTAAATTGCTTCAGTATATGGCTTATTCAAAACCGGTTATTGCCTCTGACGTTGGTGAAAACACATCGGCTGTTATTCAAGGTCAATCTGGGTATTTGGCAAATTCTCCTGAAGAATGGGGGAACGCTTTACGGAATCTCATTACAAATCCTGATTTAAGAATAAAAATGGGTAAGGCAGGATTCGAACATTTTTCAAAACTGTATTCACGCCCCGTTGTGCAGCAAAAAATAATGACTGAACTGGAAAACAAGCTCAATCGTTCACAACTAAAACCGGCTTCAGGAGAGTAAAATTGAGTACCCCAATTCCTGTATCCAGATTAGTGTCAGGAACTCTGCTGCTTATTCTGATCAGTATTCCGCTATTATTCTTCGCCTATCAGGTCAGACCGGCAATCGGCGGTGATTTCAGGGGATTTTTAGTTGCCGGCGACCGGTTTTTAGCCGGTGATTTTTTATATCTGGGCAGCGGGGTTGCATCTAACGTTGCCTGGCCTCCCTTTTTTGCCATTTTTATTTCTCCGTTTTCCCTAATCGCACACTATTCAATGGGACTTTCACAGGAAGTCTGGTACCTTTTCAATCTGATTCTTTTCTTTCTCTCTGTGGATGTCTGGTACCGGTTTTATACCGGCAGACCCATTCAATGGTTTGCTGTCAACCATCCCGATTCTGTTTTCTCACCGCCCATTCTGCTGACCTTACTCATGGTTATTGCCTTATGGTTCAAAGTCATGGAAATTCTTCAGATGAATACCATTGTACTTTATCTGATGAGTTTATCACTTTTTCTCGGCCACAAAAACCGTGAAAATGAAGCTGGCATCGTCATGGGCCTTGTTATTGCCATCAAAGCCTTTCCGTTACTTGCGGCCTCGTGGTTTTTATTCCGGCGGCAATACCGTGCATTTTTTATTTCAGGTTTTGCTGCATTATTTTTTACTCTTCTTCCTGTTCTCAGGTACGGACCAGAGGCCTATATTCAGAATGTGGAAGCATGGATTCAGGTTGCGTTTTCTGGCGGATACCCGATCAGTGGGTTAAACCAGTCACTTTATGCCCTGATTGGCCGTTGGGCTTCTGTGAATCCGTTCGATTATCTCGATGCAAAAATTCTGGCTCCTGAAAAAGGAAGCTTTCCTGACCTGTTCACTGTCTGGAGCCACCGTGTATTGCTGCTCATTTCCTTCGGTTGGGTCGGGTTTAAAATCTGGAAAAGCAAAGATCCAGCACCGGTCATTTCTGCTGCAATTATTATTATTCTTACTCTTTTATTTTCCCCGATTGCCTGGCGGAACTACTTTATTATCTCATTGCCGGGTTATCTGATTCTCAATCTTTACCTTCATTCAACCCCAGACAAACGGGTTAAAACTTTACTCTGGTCAGCGTTTTTTCTAACCAGCGTTTTGTTTGTTCTTGGCGAAACTCATATCGTGCTCAGAAATTTTGTCCTCTCAGTGATGAGCCAAATGACGATAGGAACCCTGATACTGCTTATTCCATTGTTTATGATTTACAATTCTGCCGGCAAAAACAGTCTTCTGCCAGAAAGTCAAAACCCGAAATCAGACCCAAAACCTATTGAAAAATGAAATGAACCCGAAAAATATTTATCTTGCAAAGCTAAATGAATAAGTATTGGGTCAAAATTCGAAATGGTGGTGATGGTGCTGAAAAAAATGACTGAATTCCGGAAAGTATTTCCCCCCTGGATGGCGTATCTCTTTTGGGTTTTTATTGCCGGAATGATTCTTTCAACCGGATTCCGTGTTTTTCTTTTATTGCTTCATTATGATCTGGTTGAGACCGCACCTCCTTCGGTTATTGCCCTGTCGTTTTATCATGGGTTTTCATTTGATCTCAGAGTTTGCTCCGGGTTGATTCTGCCTCCTTATCTGGTCTGGATGTTTTTCTGGATGACCAACCTGAACGTCCCAAAATTACCCCGAATAACAACCTGGTATTTTATTGCCATGTCGTTTTTCATCATCGGTTTCTCAATGGCCGATTTTCCGTACTTTGACTATTATGGCTCCCGATTATCAAACGACATTCTGACCTGGAGTGATAAACCCGGCCTGATGGTTGAAATCCTTTTTGCAGACCTGGCGTTTATTCCGACAATCGTAATCGGTTTTCTGATTGGGTTTCTTTACTGGTATTTTCTGTTTCGCCTCGAAAAATCCTGCTTCTCAGATCACCCCGTCCGGGTTTCTTTCAAAACCCGGCTGAGTCTGTTTCTTCTTACGTTTTGCGGAATGTTTCTGGGCTTGAGAGGGAATTATGATCTTACTGAAAAACCGATGATAACCGCACAGGCCTTTTTCAGTGATTTTACTTTTGTCAACCAGCTCACTCTGAATGCAATCTTTAATCTGCTTGATTCATACAACGTTTATGAGGTAAATTACACCACAGACGAAATCGCCATCCAAAAAGCACAGAATTACCTCAATATTAAACCCGGGCAGTATAACTCTCCCATCGCCCGAAAAGTTGAGCCTGATTCCATTCCTTCTCCAAAAAATGTTGTTCTCATTCTGATGGAAAGCATGACCGCCTACAAAGTTGGCAGTTATGGAATCACAAAAGGATTGACTCCCTTTTTTGACAGTCTTTCAGCTCAATCCCTCTTCTTCCCCAATACATTTTCAACGGGAATTCATACCCGAAATGGAATTTACGCAACCATGACCGGTTACCCGACACTCAGAGGAAACCGGCCAATGATGTCTTCTCTCGGAAACGGAAAGCCTTATATTGGTTTGCCCAACACATTAAAAGAAAACGGATATTCAACCGTATTTTTCTGTACCGGGAAAAAAGATTTTGATAATATGGGCGGCTTTTTGATTTTCAATGGAATGGAAAAGGTTTATAGTAAGGCCGATTACCCCGAATCTGAGGTATTCAATAAGTGGGGCGTTACTGATTATTTCATGTTTAACTGGGCATTGCCGGTTATCAGAGATCTTCATGATAAAAATAAACCCTTTTTTGCGACCTTTCTAACCATTTCAGCTCATGAAAAAACTGATCTTGCAAGACCACCGGGTTTTGAGCCAAAAGCAGATAATCTGGTTGATCAGCGTTTTGAACTGGCTGACTGGAGCCTGAAAGATTTTTTTGATAAAGCATCAAAAGAACCGTGGTTTAAAAATACACTTTTTGTTCTGGTTGCAGACCATGGTTATAAAGTTAATCAGCTTTACGATCTTCCTCTGGGTTACCACCACGTTCCGCTTCTGTTTTATTCGCCTGACTATGTAAAACCTCAAAAACTGACAAACCTGGCCGGACAGACTGATATTTTCCCAACAACAATGGGTATTTTAAATCTTCCGTACATCAACAATTCTATGGGAATTGATCTCAGAAAAGAAACCCGTCCATTTATGTTTTTTTCAAGTCCGACCAATACCGGGTGCCTGAGTGACTCTCTTTATCTTATTCTGGGCGGTTCCGGAAAAGACTTTTTGTTCCATTATCAGGTAAACGAGCAGAAAAATAGGATAGACGATTATCCTGAACTTGTCAGACAAATGAAGGATTATACCCTTTCAATGTTCCAGACAACCCAGTTTGTTGTAAAAAACCGTTTAAACGGTTCAGTTGAAGAATTAAAACCATGAACAGAACCACGTGATCATTGCTTCCCAACCTGAAAAACAAGACATTCACAACTTAGCGTTAAGATTTCAGTCAAGTGTTGACTTCTGTTCACAATAACCTGACCTCATTAAACCGGCAAAAATGGATCTTTATTTAAAAGTCATCTCCTTCGCAAAACCCTGGTGGAAACACATTATTCTGTCTTTCACCCTGACTCTGTTTTTCATTTTGTTTAATTCAGTTTCACTCTGGGTTTCGGTTGACTTTATTCAGCAGCTTTTTAACCCCGAGGTCATCAGCGGTCAGGTTGATATCACAGACAGCTCAAAACCCAATCAGGTTACCAAGCTGATTGGAACCAGCAGCATTTACGATGATATCAGCCAGGGTATGAAAAGTATCATTGTTCAGGCAAATCGTTTTGACACCCTTAAAATGGTTTGCCTCATCATCTTTTTATCATACCTTCTTAAAAATATTGCTGACTATTACCGGAAAATTCTGCTCAGCTATATTGAGCTTAAAATTATTACGCTCATGCGTGATAAACTTGCAGCAACGTTTGTAAGACTTCCTATTTCTTATTATGAACGGAATAATTCGGGTGAGTTGACCTCAATCGTTTTTAACGATGTAAATGCGGTTAACTCCATGATCAACAACAGTTTCGGTCGGATGCTGCTGGCACCCTTCCAGATACTTGTGAATATTGTAATCATGTTTCTGATTGACTGGCAACTTGCAACGATTACACTTACGGTCATTCCGCTTTCTGCCTTTTCAATCTGGAAAATCGGACAAAGTATCCGCCGTCGAAGCCGCAGGGTTTTTGCTCAGATCGGGCTGGTTTTTAATTATTTCCAGGAAATGCTGATGGCCATGAGAGTGGTTAAGGCGTTCACCAATGAAAGACATGAAGAGAACCGTGGCAGAGAAGCGAACAAAGGTTACTTCAAAGCCAATTTCAGGGCAACCCGCCTCTCTCATCTTACTTCACCTCTCAATGAAATTATTATTGTAATGGTTTTGGTTTTTCTGCTATGGTACGGCGGATCTCAGGTTTACACCGGTGAGGGCCTCAAAGCCGAAGATTTTATCAGGTTTCTTGTTTTCCTGATTACCATTTTCCAGCCATTGAAAGAACTTACCAACGTTAATAACGTTATTCAAAACGGAATGGCTGCTGCTGAAAGAATTGTAAAAACACTCGATGCACCACCAGAAGTTTATGAATCACCTACATCTGTGGCACTTACAACGTTCAGCTCAAACATCGAATTTAAAAATGTGACCTTCAGGTATAACCCCGAAGATCCCATTGTTCTTCATTCTGTCAGTTTAAAAATTAACCGGGGTGAAACCGTTGCCTTTGTTGGGCATTCGGGTGCCGGAAAAACAACCATAGTTGACCTTGTCCCACGATTTTATGAAATAAATGACGGCTCTATTTCTATTGATGGAATTGACATCCGGACGCTGAAACTCGAATCTCTGAGAAAACAAATAGGAATTGTTGCCCAGGAATCTGTTCTTTTCAACGAAACCGTCAGATACAACATCGGCTACGGGCTTGAATCTGTAACTGATGAACAAATTATCGAAGCTGCCAAAAACGCCAATGCCTGGGAATTCATCGAGAAGATGGAACATGGTCTTGATACCGTAACCGGTGAAAGAGGTGTAAAACTTTCTGGCGGACAGAAACAACGGCTTTCCATTGCCAGAGCCATTCTAAAAAATCCACCGATTTTAATTCTGGATGAAGCAACCTCTGCTCTGGATACCGAATCTGAAAAACTCGTTCAGGATGCCATTTACAAACTGATGAAAAACCGGACGGTTCTAGCAATTGCCCACCGTCTGTCAACCATTCAGCATGCAGATAAAATTGTGGTACTGAGCAGCGGAAATATTGTTGCCATTGGCCGTCATGAAGAACTTTTGATTTCATCACCAGATTACCAGCGTCTTTATCAGCTTCAGTTCAGAAATGAAAATAAAACCGAACAAAATCCATCCTGATTTCATGAGTCAACCGTGACCATTCTTTTTCTGAATTCGGCAAAATCATGGGGCGGAAATGAACGGTGGATGCTTCAGGCAGCAAGAAAGCTCAATGAAGATCATACTGTTTTGCTTGCATACAGAAATGAAGTCATCGGCGATCGGTTTTCAATCCCAAAATTTAAATTCCCTTTTGTTTCTGAGGCTGATGTTTACACCCTCAGCCAGCTTATCAAACTTATCCACCGTCATCATATTGACGTTTTAATTCCGACCAAACGAAAAGATTACGTCCTAGCCGGCCTTTCAGCCCGAATGACCGGGCGGGTAAATGTGCTCAGGCTGGGTATTGCCCGAAAGCCTGAACCTGGCTTTTTTCACCGGTTTGTTTATTCCTTTCTTGCAGATGGTATAATTGTTAATGCAAATTCCATCCGGACCGAACTGATTGAAATCCCCTATATGAATCCTGATCAGATCAGGGTAATTTACAATGGCATATTTTACAATGAAGTCGAAAATCTGGCTGCCCAATCTGGTCCTGATTTACCTGAATTTTCCTTCCGGGTTGTTTCGGTTGGTGAACTTTCACCCAGAAAAGGACATGATCTTGCCATCAGAGGATTTGCTGAGTTTATCAACCAACATTCCTGGCCTGACTTAAAACCCGGCCTTATTATAATTGGCGGGGGTCCCGATGAGAAAAGACTCAAGACACTTGCTACTGAACTTGGCATTCAAAATCAGGTTGTTCTAACCGGATTTGTGAAAAACCCTTACCCCATTGTTGCAGCCTCAGACGTCTTTTTAATGACCTCTGCAAGTGAAGGAATTTCAAACGCCTTACTTGAAGCCATGGTGCTGAAGGTTCCTGCAATTACAACTTCAGGTGCCGGTGGTGCTGAAGAATTTATGATTCAGGGAGAAACAGGCTGGCTGATTGGAAATGACATTGAAAACGATACGGCACGTTTTCTTATTGAAGCGTATCTGAATCCTGAATTAAGAAAACGAATTGCAGACCGGGCCAGAGAAGATGTCATTGCTCGTTTCGACTCTGACAGGATGAAACTTGAAATTGTTGAATTTCTTAAGTTTTTGATTTCCCGCCATAAGTAACTTTTCCCTGAAGGTTAACGTAAACATCAATTTACTTTCAAATCGGAGAACAAGTATGAACAGACCTGCACTTCCACCACGATCCGGATTTGGTCTTCTTTTGATTGCCATAGGTCTATTTATTCTTCTGGATAAATTGGATTTTTACAGCTTTGGCGATCTTATCTCAACCTGGTGGCCACTCATTCTGATTTACATTGGTACGCATCACCTGATTACCAGGGGTAATAACCGGTCTAATGGCAGTTACATTTTAATTGCATTGGGCGTCTTTTTTCTGCTTCATACACTTGACCTCTTTGATACTGACATCATTCATACCTGGTGGCCCGCATTACTGATACTTCTGGGTATCTGGATTTTAGCAAATGCTTTTAACCGCAAAAAACAAAACGATTTGCCGCACGATTCATTCTCAACAGTTGAAGGAACTGAAGATATGCTCAATAACTCTGTGTTCATGTCAGGCTCTGAAATTCGGTCAATGTCTCAAAACTTTAAAGGCGGAAAAATTACCGTTGTTCTGGGCGGAAGCAAAATTGACCTTCGGCAAGCCATTCTTTCACCTAATGCGACCCTTGATATTATGGTTTTAATGGGCGGATGTGAACTATTTGTACCCTATGAATGGGATCTTGATATTCAGGCTCAGGCTATTTTAGGTGGTATTGAAGATAAAAGGCTCAGACAAAGTCATGCACCGGGAACTGTTGCCCCAATTCTCCGGATCACCGGAAGTGCCATTCTGGGCGGAATCGAAATAAAGTAATTCTTCCTTTTTAATTTGGTTCAAGGGGTACAAAATCTTGTGCCCCTTGCCGGTTTTTTCCCCCCTTTCTGTCTTTGGTTCCTGAGCGGAGTCGAAGGACTAACTACTGCTTTCTGTCTTTTTCCTTTCATTATTTATTCATTATTATTTTCTGTGGGTCTTCCATCTTAGCTTTTTTGTACGTAGCTTAAAAAGACCAAAACATCCATTGTCCTTTTTCGGAATGAAATCCGGAGTTTCTCCCGACACATCCTTTAATATTTAGACTGCCGGAGGAGACATTATGAAAGATACCGTTGCCATTATTCTTGCCGGAGGCCGGGGTGAACGGCTTTACCCGCTTACCCGTGATCGTTCAAAGCCTTCAGTTTATTTTGGCGGAATTTACCGTATTATTGATATTGCCCTGAGTAATTGTGTAAACTCTGAGATTTACAATATCATGGTCTTTCCGCAGTACAAGGCTCAGTCTCTCATGGATCACATTGATGAAGGCTGGAATATTTTTAACCACTCGCTCGGGCATTATCTCAGAATCGTTCCACCACAAATGCGGGTGAGTTCAGATTGGTACCGGGGTACTGCTGATTCCATCCGTCAAAATCTGTATCTACTTGAATCTACTCAGGCCACCCATTTCCTCATTTTATCGGGTGACCATATTTACAAAATGAATTATGAACTTTTTCGTGATTTTCACCTCGAAACGGATGCTTCGCTTTCAATTTCTGCAATTGAAGTTCCGGTTGAGGAAGCCAGTAAATATGGGGTTTTAACGGTTGACGAGAAATATCAGGTATTGGGATTTGAAGAAAAGCCGGCCATCCCAGCCACCATTCCCGGGAATCCATCGCTATCATTGGTTTCTATGGGAATCTATCTGTTTAACAGAGAAAATCTGCTTCACACCCTGCGGGAAATTCCGGGTGATGATTTCGGACAAAATATTCTGCCAAGACTGATCAGCCAGAATAAAGTTTGTGCCTATCCTTACTCAAAGTTAAATAAAATCAGGGATTACCTCTTTAAAAGCTATCCGGATGGGAGGCGGGAAAAGGTGCTCGATCCCAGAACACCTGACTCAGGTTATTGGCGTGATGTGGGTGATTTAGACTCGTTCTGGGCTGCCAATATGGATTTGACTGGTATTGCTCCGGCTTTTAATATGTACAGCACGCTTTGGCCCCTCAGAACCGCATTCAAAACCTATCCACCCGCTAAAACTATTTTTCAAAATGAAAAAGAAGGACGGGTTGGTTTTATGCTCGATTCGCTGGTTGCACCGGGAACAATCATCTCTGGCGGAAAGGTGAACAAATCTGTTTTACACTACGATGTAAGGGTAAATTCCTGGGCAGAAGTCAGTGAATCGGTTCTTTTTCCGCATGTTGATATCGGGAGATATTGCAAAATAAAACGGGCGATCATTGACCGCGATAACCACATCCCCGCCGGTACGGTAATTGGATACAATGAAGAAGAAGACAGAAAAAAATATACTGTTTCAGATGGCGGAATTGTGGTGGTCGGAAAAAAACATTTCAAATAGAAAAGGGAAACAAGACATTCCCTGAGCGTTCTAGACTGACTTTATTTGGTTTCTGATAAGTATCTCAATTTCCCTTATCAGGTCTTCGTCTTCGTGATAGGGTGTAATCAGTTTCCATTTTCCTCCATCTAATTGTGCTTCCAGCCGGAAAAATGGGGGACCCTGACCCTGTCTGGTTTTTTCACGCCTGACTTTTACTTCTACTGCTTTTATTTCGGAAAGAATTAACACAGAATTTTTGTGCCACGGAAGGGGTCCGTGGGTGATTGACATCCGATCATTTGAAATGATAATCCGGGTTTTGTTGAAGAACCGTGCACTGCAGTAGTAGGTAAAAGCAAGCAGTGCAAAAGCTACGGCAACAATCACAATTGCAAATGGTTTTTCCTCAAAAGTAAACCCGGAAAAAGTAAGTGTTTTCCATTGGGTACTGATCATGACCGTAACTGCCACAATACCCAGAATCAGTGCAAGATTATAAACAAAGGAACGCCATTTGAGTTCAATGACCAGCATATCTGTTGAGTGAGTAACAGTTAATGCACTGAGATCAACTTGATTCGATTTGTTTTTCATTTGCTGCAGATTACACTTTTAAGACCAAAAGCTTTGGAGATCTTCACAATGAACAACATGAAAAATGTAAAACAAGGGCACTTCGACTCCGCTCAGTGACCTTGTTTTATCACTTGTCACTTATAACTTATAACTCGTCACTATTTCACCTCTCCCCGGTGATGTACAACAATTTGCGGGAAAGGAATGATAATCCCGTTTTCGCGGAAGGATTTATCAATTGCAATCCGGAGATCTTCTGCCACCCGAAACTCATCTTTGTAATGTGAAACCCTGCAAATCAAAGTTACCAATAATTCTGAGTCTTTGAATTCAATAAAAAATGATTTTGGTTCCGGATCTTCAAGTACTTCTGGGTGTGCTTTTGCCAGATTAACCAGAAGTGCTTTTACCATGTTCACATCGGTACCGTATGCAACGGGAATGTCCATTTTTATCCGTGAGGCCGGATCAGGATAGCTCAGGTTGATAAGCTGGCTTTTTGCAATTTCTGAATTCGGAATAATCACCACATGGTTATCAAAATTGAGAATTTTTGTTGAACGGAGTCCGATCCTGATTACATCACCTGTTAAACCGGAAGTAACCATTTTAACCCGGTCACCCACCCTGAACGGGCGGTCAATCATGATCACAAAACCGGCAATCATATTTGCCAATGTATCCTGAGAGGCATAACCCACGGCAAAGGATACCGCAGCGCCGCCAATGGCAAGACCGGTGAGGTCAACATCAAAATATTTGAGAACAACCCCGGCGCCGGCAACATAAATAAAAATTTTGACCAGCCGGTCAATAAGGGGAGCAAGTTCATCATCAATTGAGGTTTCAGTTTTCGATGCAACATTTTCGATAAACCATTGAAGAACGATATCAAAAAGCCTTGAAAAAAACCTGCAGATCAAAAACACAAAAATGGTTACTGCAATCCCGATTATAATCTTTTGTGAATGATCAGAGAAATGTTCTCTGATCTCGTCAAAAGAAAAATAAAAGGCAATAATGTAAATTACCTGTGCGATTGACTGATTGACAAGTGAGAGAACTTTATCGTCCAGATCGGTTTCTGTCGCCGTTGTAACATACTTTTCAACCAATTTTACAATTAGTTTAACAATCATAGCCAGAATGAATCCTGCCGTGAGCATAAGACCCATAAAGGCCAGATCACCCATTACACTGTCAGGAACGTAAAACTCAATCCAGGCTCTGACAGATTTTAAATCAATAATTATTGCGGCAATTCCCATTTTTGTAACTCATCCAGAAATTTGTAAGCGGTTAAATCGAATTGAATCGGTGTAATTGATATATAATTTTGCGATACAGCTATTTCATCCTGATCGTCAGCGTCATCCACAATAATCAGTTTACCCGTCAGCCAATAGTACGTATTGTCATGCGGATCTTTCCGGTGATCAAAATCATCATCCCAAATTGAATTGCCCATCCGGGTAACTTTTACCCCTTTGATCTCTTCTTTTGGTACAGGCGGTATGTTTACATTTAGCAATAAGCCACCAGGAATCCCCTTTTCAAGAACCATCAAACCGAGGCGTACGGCATAATCAGCTGCAAGTGAAAAATCTGGAACCCCATACGTTGCGAGGCTAATGGCAATAGCCGGAATGCCAAGAAAAGTGGCTTCAGTTGCAGCAGAAACAGTACCGGAGTAAATAATTGAAGTTGAGGTGTTTCCACCATGATTGATACCGGAAACGATCAGGTCAGGTTGGTTCTCTTTCATGATAGACCGGAGTGCAAGTTTTACACAATCCGCCGGTGTGCCATTAACAGCATAACCAAAAAACTCCCCGTTGATTTTATATTCGGTAACTCGTAACGGCGAATGGATGGTGATGGCATGGCCCACCGCACTCATTTGCTTATCGGGAGCCACAACCGTTACCTCGAAATGCTTTTTAAGCGCTGAGGCCAAAGCCAGGATGCCGGGAGCATTGATCCCGTCATCGTTACAAACCAATACTTTAGGTTTCGACATATTTTACTTTTTATTTATATAATTTCTTTTTGACCTGTAATTTGTGACACAGGTCTCGAGGGCACTTCGTCCCTCGATAAAATCCCGAAAACATTCGGGATCACTCGGGATGACAAAGCTCAGTGACCCCGAGAGTTGAATTCCCATGTCCCAGCATTAACCCGCACAATCTGTGACCCCCCGAAAGCGTTCCGGGCAGGCAGTGACCCGTAACCTGCATTAAAGTCCCTTGTCACTTGTCCCATGTCCCAGCATTAACCCGTAATCTGTGACCTGTGACCCGTAATTGCCTTTACGTCCCTTGTCACTTGTCCCCTGTCACCAGAAGTTTAATAGCTTTCTTCGTCTGAGGGGAATTTCTTTTCTTTCACATCTTTTACATACGACTTGATAGCAGAATCAACCTGCTCACCCAATTCTGCATATTTTCTTACAAAGCGTGGATGAAAATCACTGAAAAGACCGAGCATATCATAACTGACAAGAACTTGTCCGTCACATTCAACGCCGGCACCAATACCGATAGTGGGGATTGAAATCGAAGCTGTTACCCGTTTTGCAAGTTCAGCCGGTACTTTTTCAAGTACAACGGCAAAGCATCCGGCTGTTTCTAGTGCCTTCGCATCAGAAATCAATTTATCGGCTTCAGTTTTTTCTTTGGCTCTTACTTTATAGGTACCGAACTGATGAATGCTTTGCGGAGTTAAACCAAGGTGGCCCATTACTGGTATTCCTGCTTCGGTAATTTTTCTGATTGCCGGAACTACAAATTCGCCGCCTTCAAGTTTAATTGCCCCTGCTCCTGATTCCTTCATAATTTTTCCGGCATTTTTCAAAGCATCTTCGGGGTTGATCTGAAAGGAAAGAAACGGCATGTCAACAATAACCAATGCACGTTCAGTCCCCCTCACAACCGCCTGAGCATGATAAATCATCTGTTCAACCGTAACCGGAAGGGTGGTATCAAATCCTGAAAATACATTCCCGACTGAATCACCAACCAAAAGAATATCAATACCTGCGGCATCAAACAACCTGGCCAAAGTATAATCATAAGCCGTGAGCATGGCAACCTTTTCACCGGCAGCTTTCATGTTTCTGATGACCTGTGTGGTAACCCGGCGGCTTGCAGTATGAACGCTCATTCTGTTTTCCTGTATTTTTTAGAGAGATGATAAACCAATTCCTGCTCCTGTGAAAGCAGACTATCCGTTAAAAAATCAATGCCAAGTTTCATCGGTAGCAATTCTTTAATATCAGAAATGAAACGGGAAACTGAAAAATTAAGGTTTTCCTGACCGATACTCGTTGATTTTTGGGTTAAAAGTTCGGTCAGAGATTCTGCTTCACCCTTTTTTTTAAAAGTAAGATACTTTACAATATCTAAATGACTTCTATCTAGAAGAATGCTGCCATGCTGAAGTAAAACCGGACCGTAAATCCGCTGAGCTGAACCTACCAATTTTTTGCCATTGAGTAAAAGTTCACTTTTTGCAGATGAGATAAAACAGGGAACAGCAGAAATTCCCTGATAGACCGATTTAAAATCATCATGATGGTGAGTATAGCCAGTATCGATAGTCTGACGAAGGAATGCTTCATGAAAAGTCTGGTGAATCAGATCGTACCATTCTGATGGAGCTTTATCGCCAAGAGGCAGCACAACTGAGTAGGTGAGTTCCCCGGCATGAAAGACAGCACGTCCACCGGTTGGCCGGCGTACAAGACCGACCCCATCTAAATGAACTGCAGATAAATTGACTTCACTCAGCGGCTGATGATAACCCAGGGATAACGTTACAGGAGACCAGGAATAGGTTCTGAAAGTGGGAAGAGAAAAACCACTTAAAAGGGATTCAACAAGAGCTGAATCAATGGCCATATTTTCAAATCCCTGAAGGGCGGCGTCTTCGATAAAACGCCCCTGAATCATTTCGGTCCCCGAATGATCCCCCGGTCAGATTTGCGGATGAAATCAACGAAATAGACGACTTCGGGGAGTGGCGGAACTTCAGCTTCAATAGCTCTGAGAGCATCAGAAACATTTAATCCGCGACGGTAAAGAATAGCAAAAGATTTATCAAGGGCTTCAATTGATTCACGGCTGAAACCACGGCGGCGAAGTCCGATGAGGTTTAAGCCTTCAGCAATCAAGGGTTCCCGTCCGGCAAGTGTATACGGCGGAACATCTTTGGTAATTCTGAATCCACCGCCGATCATGGCATGAGCTCCCACTTTTCCAAACTGGTGAATGGGGGTCATTCCACCAACAATGGCCTGCTCATGAACGTCCACATGGCCGGCAACCTGAACGCCGTTGGCCAGTATAACCTTGTTGCCAATATTACAATCATGGGCAACGTGAACATAAGCCATCAGCAGACAATCAGAACCGATAATAGTTGTGTTTGAATGGGTTGTTCCCCGGTTAAGAGAACAGAATTCACGAATAACTGTACGATCACCCACAACCAATGTTGTGGCCTCACCGGCATACTTCAAATCTTGCGGTGCAGTTGATACCACTGCTCCATGATGAATTTTTACTTCATTGCCAATGCGTGCCCCGTTTCCAACCAATGCACTTGATCCGATCACCACATCGTCACCGATTATCACATCATCTTCAATGACTGAAAAGGGGCCAACACTGACATTTTTTCCCAATTGGGCTTTGGGAGAAATTTCTGAGAATTTATGAATGAGCGCAGACATATTATCCTCTTTCTACAATCGATGCCATCATATCTGCTTCACAAACCACTGCACCATCAACCATCGCCTTACCCCTGATTCCGCAAATTTTCCGGCGTCTTGAAACCATTTCCATTTCAATTATCAACTGATCACCGGGTGTAACCGGTTTTCTGAATTTACAATTGTCAATTGACATAAAGTAAACCAGGTTTTCAGCAGCATTTTCAATACCATTTAAAAGCAGAATTCCACCGGCCTGTGCCATGGCTTCAACAATTAGTACACCGGGCATAACAGCCTGACCTGGAAAATGCCCGTTAAAAAACGGTTCATTCCGGGTAACATTTTTAATGGCGGTAATTCTCTCATCCAGTTTAAAATCAATAATCCGGTCAATTAAAAGAAACGGATACCGGTGAGGAAGAATCCGTTCGATAGCCTGAATATCAAAAATGACACCTTCTTTTTTTACATGCTGAAATTTACGGGTAAGTTTACGTGCATCAACAAGCTTTCTGAGTTCTTTTACAAACGCAATGTTGGCAGCATGGCCCGGTCTTGCAGCAAGAACCTGACCTTTGAGTGGAGCACCAATCAGGGCAAGGTCACCCATCAGATCAAGCAGTTTATGTCTTGCCGGTTCGTTTTTGTACCTGAGTTCTTTGTTGTTCAGAAAACCGGTATTGCCAATAACGAGATCACCTTCAAGTTTAAGTTTATCCTTCAAACGTGAAAGTTCAGATTCATCAACATGACGGTCAACAATAACGATGGCATTATCAATATCGCCACCTTTAATGAGACCCTGTTCAGCAAGCATTTCAACTTCAGTCAGAAAGCAAAACGTACGGGCTGAAGCAAATTCTTCAACAAATTCCTTAATGGTAAACATACCGGTGTGCTGACTTCCGAGTGCCGGGTTGTTATAATCAACCATAACAGTTAACCGAAAATCATCAGCCGGAAGCCCAACGATCTGCACGCCTCTTGCCTCATCAACGTACTGAATGGTTTGGTCAATAACCAGATAATCTTTCAGGGCAGTTTGTTCAACGGTGCCGGCTTCAAGAAGGGCATCAACGAAAGGTTTTGCAGAACCATCCATGACAGGGGGTTCGGGGGCACTGATTTCAATACGGCAATTGTCAATTTGAAGACCGACAAGTGATGCCAATACATGTTCAACGGTATGAACCCGTGCTTCACCACGCTGAATTGTGGTTCCGCGTGACAAATCAACCACGTAATTCACATCAGCTGGCACTTCCGGATGGCCGGGAAGATCAACCCGGACAAAAACAAATCCATAATTTTCAGGTGCAGGTTTAAAGGTGACAGTAGATTCATGACCGGTATGAAGCCCAACGCCCGACAGGGTAACTTCACCTTTAATTGTTTTTTGCTTTTCAATCATGTTAAACGTGCTTTCCTTCACCTGATTTGGCTTCGAGTGCAGCTACTTTATCTTCCAGATCTTTAATCTGCCGGAAAAGTGAGGGTAATTGTCTCATGGCACCTTCCATACGGAAGGCTTCTTTAATTGGCTTTGCCGGTGTACCGAAATAAGTTGTGCCAGACAGGGTCAGTGATTTGCTTACCCCCGACTGTGCCCCGATGTTGATATTGTTGGCAATTTCAAGATGACCTGCAATTCCAACCTGACCACCCAACTGGCAATTTGAACCCACTTTAACCGAGCCGGCAATTCCAACCTGAGCAGCCATTACCGTGTTTTCACCTACGTTCACATTATGGGCAACCTGAATCAGGTTATCAAGTTTTGAACCATGTTTTACAACTGTTGCACCCAAAGTTGCACGGTCAATTGTGGTGTTAGCACCAATTTCTACATCATCTTCAAGGATGACAAATCCCATTTGCGGAATTTTGCGGTAAGACCCGTCTTTTCCGGGAACAAAACCAAAACCGTCTGACCCGATTACTGCTCCACTGTGAATTATCACACGGTTGTGAATCTGAACCTGATGGTAAACAGTCACATTCGGGTACAGCAAACAATCATCACCCATCGAAACAGCCGGACCAACTACTGAATTCGCATGAATCCGGCAATTATTTCCAATTTTTGCTTCTTTGTAAATGACAACACCCGCTCCAATAGTCACATTCTGACCAATTTTGGCCGACGGATCAATGACTGCTGTTGGATGGATTCCTGAAGAAGCCCATGACATGGGTGGGTTAAATTTTTCAAGGGTAAAGAGAAAGGCACTGTAAGGATCTGAAACCCTGATGATATGTTTGGGTCCGTTTGACGGAACCTGGATATCAGGAGAACAAATTAAAGCTTCAGCCTCAGTAGAAGATAGAAACTTTTCGTACTTGGGATTAGAAATAAAGGTGATCTGGCCCCTGCCGGCTTCTTCAATTTTTGCAATGCCCGACACTTCAAGGTCAGGATTTCCATCAAGTTTGCCACCCAAAAACTCAGCTAATTCGGATAATTTCATCTCGGCTCCGTTAAAATAAATTTGGTAAAAACCAAAAAGGCTCACCTGCTGGCAAGCCTTTTAAGGGGGAGTTACTTTTTAGTGTCCGATTTTGGGGAGGCTGCTTTTGCGGTTTTCAGATAATCGAGCACCTTGAAGGTAATATCAAGGTTATCTTCTGAATATAAAATAACCGGGAGTGTATTAGACTTATCAAAAACCATAGTGAAACCTTCCTTTTTGGCAACGGCTTCTATGGCCCGTAGAACTTTATCTTCAAGTGGCTTGAAGAGTTCAAGCTGTTTCTGCTGCAATTCCTGGGTTTTGGTTTGATTAAATTGCTGAAGTTCCTGCTGCTTGCCCTGAAGCTCCTGCTCGGTTTGTTTCCGTTTTTCAGCAGCCATCATGTCTTTTTTACGATCATAATCGGCAGCTTCTTCCTGGAATTTTTGTACTTTTCCTGCAAATTCAGCTTCGGCAGCTTCTTTGGCCTTCTGCATCTGAGCCTGAATTCCCTTTGAATCGGGAAGGTTTTCAAGAATCTGTTGGGAATTTGCAGTAGCAATTTTCGTTTGTGCCTGGGCGCCGGTTACATTGAATCCAAGTGTGGCGGCAATAGCCAGTGCAGGTAACAGTCTGATGGTCATGATCTGATCTTTCTTGTTAGTTTTTCTCTATTCCGGTTGTTCTGACTCTTTTCAGGATTTTTTCAGTCAGGTCAAGTGCTGGGTTTGCATAAAAAATGGCAACCTGACCGCTACGGTCAAACACATAGTCGAGTTTTTCTTCCTCGGCAACGACTTTTACTGCTTTAAAGATACTATTTTGGATTGGCTTCATCAAATCATTTTGTTTGGTAAACAATTCACCGTTCACACCAAACTTTTTGTTCTGAAAGTCAGCTATTTTCTGCTCCATAGCGATAATTTCATCTTCCCGTTTACGCCTGACTTCATCAGAATAAAGCAGAGACTGGCTTCTGAACTCTTTAAAGCGATCATCGAGATCTTTTTTCATCTGCTGAATTTCTTTTCGCCAATCTTCAGAAAGTACATCAAGCTGGCTCTGAACATCTTTGACTTCAGGAAGTTTTTCCATCACGGCATTGGCATCAAAAAAGCCAACTTTTGTCTGTGCCTGAATACTGGTGGCAAAGAGTAAAGTTAAAATGGCAGCAAAAATCGTTTTCATGGATCCCCCGGTTTATGAATCCGGTAAAGTTATACGTTTACTTGGTTAAAAAACAGGCAAATTACTGACCCTGTCCGAAGGTAAAGGTAAGTGTCCATCCGTTCGGATTCCTTGCCGTTCCGGTTCCGTCAAGACCGTAACCGTAGTCGAGACCGATCATCCCAACAAACGGAAGAAATATTCTGACACCGGCACCAACTGATCGTTTTAATTCAAACAAACTGGCATCATCAAATTGGCGCCAGGCATTACCAGCATCAAAAAACCCGATCATATACACACTGGCCTGAGGGGTAAGAGTAAGCGGGTAACGAAGTTCTGTTGAATATTTGAAAAATGTTTTTGCCCCGATTGGTGTATCAGTTAAATCTCTTGGACCAACTTCCCGGTCATCATATCCACGAAGAGAAATCGTTTCAAAGGCACTCAGGCCCGATCCGCCCATGTAAAAATATTCCTGGAACGGAATTGAAGTTTTATCATTCGGTTTACGTGTATGCAGAAAACCAAAGCGGGAAGACTGAAACAGAACCAGATCGCCTGCGATCCGGCTGTAACCTTCAAGTGTCAGTTTATGCTTGGTATAAGTTGAAGTTCCAGGAAGGAAGGGTGCACCGGCAAGTTCAGTATATAATACCAGATTCGATCCGCTTCTCGGATAAATAGGGTTATCAAAACTATTCCGGCTTAAAACCTGGGTCAGGGTGATCTGGGTTGATTTACCCGGTTGGTAATAATAGGAACCCACATCGCTTTGGTAATCGTTGCTCTGGAATCTGAGAATCCAGTTTCCGCTGAAGTAATCATCAGGCCACTTCAACCGGCGACCTACGCTGATCGATAACCCTTTTTGAATCAGCTGATAATAAATATTCTGATAGGTGTAGAACAAACTGAACCCGACCGAAGTAGGGGTATCGTTAAACCAGGGCTCCTGATAGCTGAACGAATACGTGTTGTAGCGGTTGTTCACACCGAATTGGGCATCAATAGAAAGACGCTGGGCATCACCAACCGGAATGGGCTGCCAGGCTTCCTTATTGAAAAATTCCTGAGCAGAGAAATTTGTAAAAGTAAGACCGACTGCACCAGAAAAACCGTAGGTTGCTGAATAACCTGCACTCATGTTAAACTGGTCGGATGATTTTTCCTGAACCGTGTAAACAATGTCTACTGTTTCCTGATCAATGATAGGAGTTTGAATATCAATTTTTTCAGGATCAAAAAAGTTTAATACAGAAATCTGACGTTGTGACCTCACAATGGCATCACGTGAAAAGGTGTAACCGGGAAGTGTATATAATTCACGGCGAAGCACTTTTTCTTTGGTTTTTGTATTTCCGCGGATGTGAACCCGGCCGATATTCACCTGGGTTCCTTCGGTAAGCGTGAAGGTAAGATCAACTGAATCTTTTCCGACAACGGTTTCCTGTTTATCCACCTGGAAAAACATATACCCTCTGTCATAATAGAGTGAACCAATATCTTTACCTTCCTGAGTAAAATACAGATTCTGACTCAGCTTTTTCTGATCGTAAACATCTCCGGTTTTGAAACCAAGTACATCAAATAAAAGCGTATCTGAGTAGAGCTTGTTTCCAACCCAGTCAATATTTCTAACAAAATATTTTTCACCTTCAAATATTTTGATATCAATAAACATCTGACGGTCATTTTCAGGATTGAAAGAAATGGAATCTCCAATCAGCCTGAAATCTTTAAACCCTTTTTCCTGATAAAAATCTTTCAGCAGGGCCTTATCTTTTTCATAATCTTCACGCTTGAACTTGGGTCCGCCAAAAATCCGCCACCAGGAGTCCTGACGGGTTTCTTTGAAAGCACTGATCAGTTCATCAGCTTCAAAGGCTTTATTTCCGTCAAACCTGATTTTTTTAATAAAAACATCCGGACCTTCATCAACGGAAATCACCAGATTAACTTTACCCGGTGCTTTTTCAACTTGTTCGAAAATTACTGAGGATCGCAAGTATCCATCTTTTTCGTACCGTTTAGTAATTGATTTTTCCCACCTTTTCAGGTTTGCTGGGGTAAGAATCTGACCTTTGATCAGAGTAACAACCTTTTCGAGATCATCTTTATCAAGCTCATCAAGACCTTTCCACTCCCAGGTATCAAGCCGGTTATGTTCTTTGATTTTGATGACGAGAAACAACTGATCGCCAATGAGCTGGTCTTCAAGAATTTGAATATCGGCATACAACCGTTGGTTCCAGAGGCGGGTGATAGCACCTGATATTTTTTCTGACGGAAGGGTAATTTCATCACCGATTGCCAACCCTGAATTGTTGATGATATTCTGGGGTTCGGCAAAAACATTTCCCTCAACAGAAATACCGGCAATTTTGTAAGTCTGAGCCTTTGGAGCAGCAGGCTGAGACCCTAACTGGGCATTTGAAATCAGGGGAAGGAAAACGAGGGCGGCAGATAAGACAAAACGGGAAAACTGCATTAAAAGAAACCTTATTTAGATGTCATAAAACGCCGGTACTCAGACCGGCTTAATTTGTTCGCTAACTTTACCAAACCGGCGTTCCCGTTTCGAGAAACTCCGGATGGCTTCATAAAGATGAGGCCGGCGAAAATCTGGCCAGAAACAATCAGTCATGTACAATTCTGAATAGGCAAGCTGCCAGAGCAGAAAATTTGAAATCCGCATTTCACCGCTTGTTCTGATCATCAGGTCAGGATCAGGAATGTCACGGGTTGACAAATGTGCTGAAATAGTATCCGCAGAAATCTGATCAGGTGTAAGTCTGGATGCTGCAACTTCTTCGGCAATATGTTTGACAGCCTGGGTTAAATCCCACCGGCCACTGTAAGACAAAGCCAGAACCAGAGTCATCCGGGTGTTTTGTCGGGTCAGTTCAATGGTTTGTTCCAGTTCTTCACGAACTTTATCCGGCAGGTCGTCACGGTTACCGATTGTATTCAGCCGGATGTTATTTTCATTCAGGGTTTTCAGCTCTTTTCTGAGACTGTGAATCAGCAGACTCATGAGGGCGCCAACTTCTTCTTTGGGTCTGCCCCAGTTTTCTGTGCTGAAAGCATAAAGGGTCAGATAACCGACTCCAAGTTCAGCACAGGTTTCAACTGCATCACGAACTGATTTCACTCCGGCATGGTGGCCACTTACCCGGGGCTGACCCTTTTCTTTTGCCCAACGCCCATTTCCATCCATTATAATGGCGATGTGACGTGGAATATGGCAGGAGGATTTTAGTTCTTCCTGCTCCTTTTTGTCAGCCTCTGTCCGTTTGTCTTTCACTTCATGTATTCCGAAGAATCAAACCCTGATTTTTTACATAATTTGCGAACCTTTAAGTTACCAATATCTGTTTCTAATGTCAATTTAAAGGAATAAGACGATGGGCTTTAACGTAAGGTGCACAAAGTTTTAATTCATGAAGGTCGCAAATGGAAATGAAGCGAATTCATTTGCCCCTTTTGATCAATTTGGCGATATTCAGAACTTAAGGTAAGGTATAAGGATTCAGGATTAAGGTATAAGCTAAATTCTTTACTTCTTGGTTCAGTTCCAGTCCAGATTACCAGTACTTTGAAAAGCCCCCTCCGACGGAGGGGGAATGGGGGTGGGTTTCCATTTTCCTTTGTTAGTTTCACCGAACCAAATAAACGGATCAATAATGCGCACTGCAACCCTTACACGAAATACCAAAGAAACCCAAATCCATATCGAACTGAATCTCGATGGAACCGGTGTTTTTTCAATCGGAACCGGAATCGGTTTTTTTGATCACATGCTGGAGCAACTCAGCCGGCACTCGGGAATGGATCTCTCCATCCAGGCAAACGGTGATATTCATATTGATGATCATCACGTCGTTGAAGATGTGGGTATTGCACTCGGACAAGCCATTTCTGATGCATTGGGTGATAAAAAAGGAATCAGCCGGTACGGATATTTCTACTGCCCTATGGATGAAACGCTGGCAAGAACCGTTCTTGATCTTTCTGGCCGGCCGTATTGTGTTTTCAATGCAGGATTTCAACGGGCTAAAATTGGAACCCTCAGTTCTGAAATGATCAGGGAATTTTTTATTGCGCTAACCAATTCGCTCAAAGCCAACATTCATATTGAAGTGTTATATGGTGTGAATGATCACCACAAATCTGAAGCAATCTTTAAAAGTTTTGCCCGGGCATTCAAACAAGCCGTAACCGTTTCAGGAAATGAACTGCCAACAACAAAGGGACTGCTTTAGGATAGGCTTAAGGTGTAAGGGTTAAGCTATAAGGCTAAATGCTCAATTTTGAATGGTAAATAAATTAATTGATCTTTTTTCATCAGGCTCAAGTTATTGAGAATTGGATGTCTGGAAACCAATAAAATTAGCAATTCGTTGAGCACTAACGCACTAACACACTAACGCCTTAAACCTTATGCCTTACGCCTATCCAACCTTCCCCGGATTCAGCCCATCACAATCCACATGAAGTGAAAACCAGTCGTGTACCAGCACGACTTTTTCAACCCACTCTTCCCACTCCCGGTCGAACACTTTCAGATCAGTTGATTGAACTGCCATTTGCCGGCGGTAAAGCAAAGCATTCACTTCAACCGGAATAATTGTAATTTCCCAATGAAAAGACGGCTGACGGGTCCAGCTTAAAACCAGTGAATAATAGGTCTGCGCGAGCCTGATCAGATTTTCTTCCCAGAAATCCAAAGCCGTTGCGGTCATTTCATATGGTTTTAAAAAAACCGGTGGCGGGGAATCAATCAGGGTTTCATCAGAAAATTGTGATGCGAGAACCGAATCGAGCCGTTTTAAATCGGGCAGAATCGAATCGGGATGAAGCTGTTTCCAATTGATTTTCGTGAACAGGGCATCAACAGCTTTTGAAATCAGTGAAACCCGTTTGGGTCTGGTTTTATCGTTAAGCAGAATAAAAAACTCAGAAGAAACAAACAGATCGTCTTCAAGAACGATTTTGAAATGCTGAAAAACCGGGGCCACAGCCAATTCCAGATATCCGATACAGAAAGAAATCAACCATTCCCGGTCTTCACCACGATACTTTTCCCAAACCGGATCAGGAATCCGCCCAAGCGAATATTTCCGGACGAAATCGGTATGAGCCGATGGCTTCAGGAATGGGGGGATTTCAGATTGATTTTCCGGCATGGGTTAGGTTTCTTTGCTTTTTACACTTAACAAAGATAATACCCTATGACGACGCTTGTTCTTATTCTGGTTGGACTCAACCTTGTTTTTCTTGTGATCCTGCTGGTTCGTTCCTTTCAGAAAAAGGATGATCAGGCTGAAACACTTTTAAATCCGCTCAACCAAACTATCAACCGTGTAGAAACTTCGGTGCGGGAAGAGATCAGGATGTTTCGCGAGGAAACGAGCAAAACCGGACGCGAAAACCGGCAGGAACAAACCGACAGCCTGAACAAATTTCAGCAGATTCTAATTCAGCAGGCAGAAGTGCAGTCGAAACAACTTGAAGTGCTGACCAAAACCAATCAGGATGCACTTCAACAACTCACTCAGCGCATTGATACACGACTTGTCGAACTGGCAACTCGGCTTGAAACGACACTCAAAGACAACCGCACAGAACTTCAGACAGCACTGAAACAGTTTCAGGAATCCTTCCAGGCCAGCGTAAAAGACTTCAATGACCTGCAGAAGCAAAAATTTGACGAAATGGGCCGGCGCCAGGATGAACTGATCAAATCCACCGAGTTAAAACTCGAAAAAATGCGTGAAACGGTGGACGAAAAATTGCACAAAACTCTCGAAGAACGACTCGGACAGTCCTTCAAACTGGTTTCTGAACAGCTTCAGGCGGTACAGAAAGGACTCGGGGAAATGCAGACGCTGGCGGTTGGCGTGGGTGATTTGAAAAAGGTTCTGAACAATGTGAAAACCCGTGGCGTTCTGGGTGAAATTCAGCTTGGAAGTCTGCTCGAACAGGTTCTGACGCCGGAACAATATCTCACCAACGTCAAAACGAAAAAAGGTTCTGCCGATGCTGTTGAGTTTGCCATTAAACTTCCCGGAAAAGATGAAGAAAATAACTCAGTTCTGCTGCCGATCGATGCAAAATTCCCTTACGACAAGTACAATGTTTTGCTCGCCGCCTATGAAGTTGGTGATCTGGCGATTATTGATCAGGCACAGAAAGATCTTGAGAAAACCCTGAAGGTTATGGCCAAAGACATCCGGGATAAATATCTCGATCCGCCGCACACAACCGATTTTGCCATCATGTTTCTGCCGTTTGAAGGACTTTATGCCGAAGTGGTGAGAAAAAGTGCGTTGATTGAAGAATTATTGCGTGATTATAAAGTGACGGTAACGGGTCCGACAACCCTTGCTGCCATTTTAAATTCGCTTCAGATGGGATTCAGAACATTGGCGATTCAGAAACGGTCAGGAGAAGTCTGGCGGATTCTCGGTGAAGTAAAATCGGAATTTGCCACGTTTGGAACAGTACTTTCAGCAGCACAGAAAAAAATAAAAGGTGTTGATGAAGATCTCGACAAACTGATTGGAACCCGGTCAAAAGCGATTGAGAGAAAACTCCGTGAAGTACAGGTGTTACCAGCCGCTGGCGAACCCCTTGCCCTGATTGAACCTGAAACTGAAGATTAGGACGATAATTCGACCGCAGGGGCGCTGAGAACGCAAAGCGGTGGGATTATTATTTAAAGGAATTCGAATTTCGTAGAGACGTGATTTATCGCGTCTCCGTTGTTTCCGAATTTCGTAGAGACGGGTCTCAGACCCGTCTCTGTAATTTAAGGGAATTTGGAAATTCGTAAAAACACACCCCAGGCTATTCATATAGAATCCTTTAAAGGATTTTGTATTTCATTTACCCTTTAAAATTAATCCTTCAACACAAAACCTCAGGCCTTTTCCTACCTTTTCTTTCATTAGAATTTCGCTTGCCTTACAAGATTTTACCAACTCTTACACCAGAACAACATGGCTGACTTTTTAAAGGGATAATTTTGTTGGCAGAAAAGCAGGAGAAAATGCAACGTTTTCTGGTTTTACTCGGATTTTTGCTGGTTTCTTCAGAATACTGTTCCGCACAGGAATGGAAACTGATTGCCGAATTGAAAGGAAAATGGAAATTTCAGCTCGGTGATGATTCCTCCTGGGTGGTTCCTGGCTATAATGATGCCAAGTGGACTGAAATTAATGTTCCCGGTGAATGGGAAGATCAGGGCTATCCGGGTTATGACGGATTTGCCTGGTACCGTAAAAAATTCACCCTTCCGAAAAATATTTCAACACAAAGATTATACCTTCACCTGGGTTATCTTGATGACGTCAGTGAAGTGTTCCTGAACGGACGTAAAGTTGGCGCCGAAGGTTCTTTCCCGCCTGATTTCAACACTGCTTTTAATACTTACCAGAAAATTGTCATTCATCCTGAATTTTTGAATCCCAACGGAGAGAATGTTCTGGCCATCCGGGTTTTTGATGACCAGATTTCAGGCGGATTTATCTCAGGTAAAGTGGGATTTTATGAACGGGAAGGTGAAATGATCCCTGATTTTAATCTTCAGGGAAAATGGAAATTTAAAGCAGGCGACGGTCTAAACCGAAAAGATCAGGTTCTGAATGAATCAGACTGGACAGATGTTTTTGTTCCGGCTCTCTGGGAAACTCAGGGTTTTACCAATTATAACGGAATTGGGTGGTACAGACTCGAATTCAAGGCTCCCGAAAAGCTCATTTCTGAACCGTTGGTTTTACTTCTTGGCCGGATTGACGATGTTGATGAAACGTTTCTGAATGGATGTTTTCTTGGCAGAACAGGAAAAATCGGAAATGATTCCCACTACAATGATGAATTCAGGGTTTTGCGTGCGTATCTGATTCCCCCCGGTACACTATCTTCAAATAAGGACAATGTTATTGCCGTAAGGGTTTATGACAATTATCTCAATGGCGGAATTTATGACGGTCCTGTTGGTCTGATCACCCTTGAACATTTCAGAATCTGGGCACAAAAATCAAAACTTGCCGATAAAAGTAAATGGGATTTCCTTTTCCAATAGTTTACTTCTTTTTCCCTTTTTTCATTTCTTTGGGTAAGGCAATTGCCGGCAAATTATCCAAAACTTTAACCGACTCCATCCTATCCCCAATTTCAAGCTGCTGAACGACTGTCATTCCGGTAACCACTTTTGCCCAGATTGTGTACCGGCCATCAAGATGAGGGGTTGCAGAGTGAACAATGAAAAACTGACTTCCCTCAGTATCTTTTCCCGCAGAAGCCATTCCAACCAGTCCTTCCTGAGCATATTTGACCGGCGAAAATTCTGACCGCATGGTAAATCCAGGTCCACCCCAGCCATCACCTCTCGGGTCACCACCCTGTATTACAAAGTTGGGCACCAATCTGTGAAAATAAAGTCCGTCAAAATATCCATTCCGTGCAAATTCAACCATCCGCAAACAGGTTAACGGTGCTTCTTTCGGAAGTAATTCAAGAATAATGTTACCCTTGTTCGTTTTAATTTCAAACCACTTCCCTTTCCAGATTGATTCAAGTCCGGCAAGATCAGGCAGAACGGGTTTTTGGGGTTGAGCCAAAGCCCTCACTGCAAAATCAACGCTTGATCGTTGTCTGATCCAGTTAATTGCCAGAGATGAAATTGCTGGTTCTGATGAGCCGGATATCACACCAAAAACGGAATCAATTTCAGAACCGGAAAGCGGACCGAGTGTATTTAAAATGGATTGTATAGCCTCAACGTCTTGAACATGATCGAGGGTTTCAAGGGTAGAAATCAGGTCTTTTTCAAAACCGGTATATTGAAAATTCTTTTCTGCCAATACTTCACCGGCAATTGAAATCAGTGCCATATCCTTCGATTTCATCATTGCTTGAATATCCGGTTTTACTGAATTCGCCGGAAGAGCCAATTTTCTGCTCAGGTTCACGATGGCAGTTCCTGCAAGTGTTTTTACAGGCAACGCCTCATCGTTAAGAAAGTTTCTCAGCATTGGTAAGTTTTCCGGATTTCCTGTTTCAGCATAAATGATGGATTGATAAGCTCTCAACACAGGATTCGGGTGGTTTCCAAGCTGTAAAAGAAGAACCTCATGAAAAGGTAACCCAGCTTTTGCCGAGAGGGTCATCCAGTCAATATCGGTTTTTGCCAGAGGATTTGAAACAGCAAAAAGTCTGCTTGCCAAACCGGTAGTCAATTTTTGAAAAGCCGGAGTTTCTTTATCAGGAACAAGGTTCATCAGGGATATCAGTGCAGCCATTTGTACCATCGGAACCGGATCTGACATGGCAGAAACCAGAACTGTAATCTGGCTGAGTGATCGGTTTGCCTGTATTCGTCCGGCAGAACGGATTAAATTTGATCTGACCTCAGGTGACGGTTCTTTGGCAAACCAGATGCTGATCCATTCCAGAACAGTCGTATCAGTTGCACTTCCAAGAAGCGAAGCCCAGCCCATTCTGACTGCCGCTGAGGGAAAAACGGAAAGTCTTTCGTGATGAAAGTCTACAGTTGGAAACCAGTTTTCAGGCTTTTTAAACCGGTTGAGGGCATACGTAGCCAACGATAAAACCTTCTCATCTTCAGATTCAAGCAAATTTGCAGCATGTTCCAGAATTTTTTGAGAAACCAAAGGCCTGATTGACAGGCGGGTTATGAGTTCTGCTGTAGCAGCCAGTTCATTATTTGACTCAAGTGAATCGAGCAGGGTTTCAGCTTCTTCAAGTGATGCCAGCTTTCCGGCTGCCCTTGCAAATTCCAATTTGGCGGCAAGGTCGGTTTCGGTCAGAACCAGATCCTGAACAATCGGAAAAACAGTTGTATCATTCATTTGACTTAAGGCAAAAGCTGCAGCACGCCGGACTGCCGGAGTTGAATTCCCGAGAATTTCAACAATGTAAGGTGTTGCATCCTGATCCTGAAGAGAGCCAAGTGCAATAAGTGCACGCTCAACAATTTCGGGGTCACTTGATTTCAGATAAGGAGCCAAAGCGGCGGGTTTGGCTCTGAGATCCTGCAGCCGGATAATCGTTTTTACAGTTTTGGATTGTGCCTGCACCAAAACCGGAAAGGAGATCAGACCTGCTAACAGTAATAATTTCAATTTCATAATCAGTTTCCTGTAGTTGTCCGCAAATTAGCCCCGGTGACTGAAACTGTCAATCTAAACTGATTTTTCTGTGAAGATTCAAAAAATAATCATTTCAATAAAAAAAGTGTTTAAATTTGTACTTTCCAAAATCCGGAGCTTCCTATGACATCCAGTATTGATTTCCTGATTATCGGCGGTTATATCGCCCTTGTTTTATTTATCGGGGTTTGGGTTTCCCGTAAAGAAAGAAACTCAACCGATTATTTTCTTGCCGGCCGTGATGTGGCGTGGTGGGCAATCGGCGCCTCACTCTTTGCTGCCAATATTTCATCTGAACACTTTATCGGTCTCGCAGGCGCTGGTGCTTCTGGCGGACTTGCCGTTGGGCACTTTGAATGGCTTGCCAGTTTGATTCTTCTGCTTCTTGCCTGGGTTTTTGTACCGTTTTATCTCAGTTCCAAGGTTTTCACCGTTCCCGAATTTCTTGAAAAAAGATTTGATCCCCGGTCCAGAAAATATCTGGCAACGGTTTCTGTTGTTGCTTATGTGATGACTAAAATCTCTGTAACCTTATACGCCGGCGGGGTGGTTCTGAATTCGGTTTTCGGCTGGGATATGATGACCTCAGCTCTGATTCTGGTTATCATTACCGGAATTTATACCGTCATTGGCGGATTGAAAGCCGTAATTTATACAGATGTGATCCAATCGGCTGTATTGATTCTTGGGGCCTTGCTGCTTACGATTCTGGGCATGGACAGAGTTGGGGGTTGGGATAGTATGGTTGCAAAGCTGGATCCGTCGTATCTGGATATGTGGAAGTCATCTGATGATCCTGCTTATCCCTGGACCGGAATTCTTTTTGGTGCACCGATTCTTGGAATCTGGTACTGGTGTACTGATCAGTTCATTGTTCAGCGGGTTTTAAGTGCAAAAAATATTCCGAATGCACAACGGGGTGCAATTTTTGCCGGATTTTTAAAACTCCTTCCCGTTTTTATTCTTGTTTTGCCGGGTCTGATTGCCAAGGCTTTAAATCCGGCAATTAAAGGGGATGAAGCCTATCCATGGCTCGTTCAGGAAATTTTGCCTCCGGGAGTTCGTGGAATTGTGATGGCTTCTTTACTCGCTGCGTTAATGTCTTCACTCGCCAGTTGTTTCAACTCGGCTTCTACATTGTTCACCATTGATTATTACAAGAAAATCCGCCCCGATGCACCTGAATCTAAACTTATTCTTGTCGGACGGCTTTCAACTGTAGCTTTGGTGATTATCGGTATTCTATGGGTTCCGCTGATTCCCTATATTTCAAGTCAGGTCTGGATTTATCTGCAAAGTGTTCAGGCGTATATTTCACCTCCGATTGCTGCCGTTTTTCTGATGGGAATTTTCTGGCCGAGAATGAATGCAAATGGTGCTATTACCGGCTTGTTTACAGGTCTGGTGATCGGTTTCACCCGTTTGTTCAGTGAGTTGTACGTTAAGTCTCAGGGTGCAGACTGGGGACCCATGCAATGGTTCATTGATATGAACTTCCTGCATTTTGCTACCTTCCTGTTTGTTATTTCCCTGATCATTCAGGCAGTGGTGTCACTTGCCACAGCAGCCCCTGACACGCAGGTTGTTGCCTTGCTCACCTGGAAAGGCCGGTCAAGAGTTATACATGATCTGACGTCGGGACTTTACGAAAGAACGAATATTATTCTTTCTGTTCTTCTTGTTGCGTTGGTTCTGGCAGGATGGATTTATTTCAGCTAGAAATCAGGTATAAGGAATAAGGCATAAGGTGTAAGAAAAAAGGATTTGGGTCTGATTTAAAAAACAGATGACGAAACCACCCTGGCTTTGCTACCCCTCCTTTGGAAAAAGGAGGGGGAATATACCTTAAACCTGTTGCCTTATGCCTTACACCTATTCTGTCAATGATTTCACATTGGCTTCAATCTGGGTTATAATTTCCTGAGCAATTTCAAGGGCTTTAAGTCCGTCTTCACCTGTAACCGGCGGGGTTGTGTTGTTTTTCACCGATTTCAGAAAGAGTGAAATCTCATATTCGAGAGCATTTACTTCTCTGACCTCTGGTTGTTCATAGACAATATTTCTGCTCACCGGACCCACATCAATCTGACCGAGCATCAATGCCGGAGTTGTTTCTTCCTCATCAGGATCGGCAATCCGGAAAACGTCACAGCTTCCCGCAGAAAAATCCACCGAGAGATAAGCATTTTTCTGAAAAATTCTCATTTTTCTCATGGGATGCTGAGATATTCTCGAAGCCGTTACATTCGCCACACAGCCATTTTCAAACTGAATCCGGGCATTGGCGATGTCTATCGTTCCAGAAACAATACCAACCCCATTCGCATCAACCCGCACAACCGGTGATTGCACAAGGTGAAGAATGATGTCGATGTCATGAATCATCAGATCAAGAACAACGGCCACATCAGCTCCCCTGAGTTTGAACTGGGCAAGCCGGTGTGATTCAATAAACATGGGCTGAATATTATACTTTTCAATGGAAAGAATTGCCGGGTTAAACCGTTCAATATGCCCAACCTGAATCTTTACATTTTTCGATTTTGCAAGGGCAATGAGTTCTTTCGCTTGGACGGCGGTGGTTGTAATAGGCTTTTCTATAAAAACATGAACACCGGCCAGAATGGCCTGTCTGGCAACTTCAAAGTGATAAGGTGTGGATGTTACAATGCTCACGGCCTCAACTGATTTAAAAACTTCATCAAGTGAGGAAAAAGCCAGAATTCCATATTCTTCAGCAACCGTTTTTGCAGCTTCTGAGTTGACATCAAAAACCCCGGTGAATTCAGAATCCGGAATTCTGGAATACATTTTTGCATGAAGTTTCCCCAGATGACCCACACCGATAACAGCAGTTTTCATTGATTTTTCCTGATTTTATTTTTTTGAAGAAATGTCGTGTGTCCACACATTGAAAAGTGGGGGCAGTATGCTTGTCAACCCCCGACCAAAGTTACAATTTTCGCCGTAACACCTTCATATCTGAACACAAAATCACGGGTTAATTTCCCCGTTTTAATCCGGTTTTTCTCATCCAATACGACTGAATTCAGCCAGATTTCAGCGTCAGCTTCAGACTGAATTACAGTGGTAATATTCTCTGCCTGCATATCCATGGCTTCAGGGCTTCTGAAGTATTTGGGTCCGTGAGCCACGGGAATTCCGTAAACAGCCGGTTCAAGAATATTGTGGATACCTGCACCGAAACCACCACCAACGTATGCCGCAGAGCAGGCCTGGTAAATTTTAATCAGTTTGCCCATGGCATTAACCCACAAAACATCAAAAGGTTCACCCGCCCACTCACTGAATTTAGAGACTTTCAAACCCGAGAAAACAGACTGAATTCCAGCAAAGGCTTCATTGTGGATTTCATGAGGAACAATAATCAGCCTGAGTTCAGGGTGGGTTGATTTCAGTTTCAGAAAAGCAGGGAAAATTCTTTTTTCATCGTCTTCCCACGATGAACCGATAACAATGGTAAGTCTTGATGGGTCTGTTAGCTGGGTAACAAGTTCATCAGAATCTTTTGAACGTTTAATGACCTGATCAAACCGGGTATCGCCCATGGTTTTAATGAACGGATGAAGCGGAACGATGGCTTTGTACCGGGTTGTGTGAATCTCACTGACGGTCAGAATTTTCTGGTAGGATAAAAAAATCGGATGGAAAAACCACCGTGCCCATATTTTCCCGTACGGAGCATTGGGTTTCAGACTTCCGTTAATCATAAATAATGGAATATTGAACGATTTTGCCAGCAAAATCAGGTTTGGCCAGAATTCGTACCTGATGATAATGCCAACATCAGGTCTCAGGGCAACGTAAAAGGCCGTCACCATCCACGGTGTATCTAACGGGATATATTGAACCAGATCGGCGTCAGGATAGTTTTTCCGGGCTTCATAACCAGACGGACTCATGAATGTTGCCAGAATTTTCAGGGAGCTATTTCTGGATCTCAGTTCGGTAATCAGGGGTCGTGCCTGTTCAAATTCACCCATCGAGGCTGAATGAATCCAGATCAGTTTTTCACCGGATTTTACTTTTGCCCTTAGTGCTTTTAAATCACGGAATAAGCGGAATCTTACAGGAAGCGATTGCCGGAATTTCCCGTCAGTTATCCATAAAAAAACAAGGGCAGGAATAACAAGAACAATCAAAAACAGGTTGTAAATAATAAGAACCAGCCACCGGCTCATTTTAACTCCGATGAAGAAAGAAGAAATTGATAAATGGACGGAAACCAAATTTCGGGCTGCAGATTGTTCATACAGTTAAAATGCTGAAGCGGACAGGAATCACGGCCAATGTGCGAACAGGGACGACAGGCAAGTGACGTGTCTTCCACAATCAGAGCCGGCGAACGAAAAGGGGCAAAACCAAGTGCAGGCGTTGTTGATCCGAAAAAAGCAATAACAGGAATCTGTAAAGCTGTCGCCACGTGCATCAGAAAAGAATCGTTTGAAAACCCCGCCGTGCAAAGTCTGATAATTTCTGCAGATTCCAGCAGGGAAAATCCACCGGCCGCATTCCAGACTTTCTGATTGTCGGGAAAAGATTTCTTGATTTGATTGGCTGTATCCAGTTCATCAGGTCCACCAAGTAAAATAAAACGGACGGAAGGCTGCATTTCTGCCAGCATATTCATCAGTTCTATATAAAAAGAAATGGGATAACGTTTGGTTGCATGTTTTGCACCGGCTGCAATGAAATAAACCGGTGACCGCTCAGAACCACGCCACTGAAGAAACCGTTTTTCAGTTTCAATTTCGATTGTTTTAGGTATGACAAGAGATAAACCCGCACCCGAATCGGGAACATGAAAGGATTTCATCGTCTGAAGGTATCGCTCAGGAACAGATCCAGGATTGAACTTTCGCTTAAACCGGATGTAAAGCCATCTTGCAAATCGATGTTTGGTAAAGGAAACCGACTTTTTGCCCAGCTTTCTGAACGGGAAACTTCTGAAATTCCCTTGCCAGTCGACAACAAGATCAAACTTTTCATTTTTCAAATCTGATTTTAACTGAGTTAGTTCACTTTTGCCAGTCGGGTAAACCCAGGCTTTTGTTACGGCAGGATGGAACTGAATAAGCGGAATTGTTGGTTTTTTGGTAAGAAAGTGAACTTCACAGTCTGGCCAGAACAGATGGATTGAACTCAGTGCTGATGAAGTTAGCAAAACATCGCCAAGAGAGGATAGTCTGATGACCAGTATTTTCCGGGGCGTTTCGTTCATGCGATTTGCTAGCAGAATGCTCGTATTGAGTACTGACTTTGGTTTGAATTGTCAGTTCAAACCCGTAATTTTACAAAATATCTGATTTTTCGCGGATTAAACCAAAATCCGGTCCTAAAGTTAACTTTTATCTCTTCATTTTTTCAGGAAAGGTGAATCATGGCAGCATCCAATTCATTCGATATCGTTTCAATTCTGGACTTTATGGAAATGGATAACGCCGTCAACCAGACGGAAAAAGAAATTCAAACCCGGTATGATTTTAAGGGATCAAAAACTGAAATCATCCTGAATAAAAAAGATAAAAAACTGACGATCCACTCAGATGATGAATACAAACTGACCGCCGTTGTTGACATTCTTCAGAATAAAATGATTAAGCGGGGAATTTCAATAAAATGTTTGATCGCCGGAAAAATTGAGCAGGCTACCCTTGGCACAGCCCGGCAGACTTTTTCCCTTATTTCAGGACTCGACAAAGAACAGGCAAAGGAAGTCACCAAAGTCATTAAAGACTCCGGCGTTAAAGTTCAGGCTCAGATCAACGAAGATTTAGTACGGGTGACCGGAAAAAACCGTGATGACCTTCAGGATATCATAAAACTGCTGAAGGAAAAAGAACTTGCATTTCCACTTCAGTTTGTAAATTACCGGTAAGGAATACGATTGATGAAGGGTGGTTTGCTGATGAGGTTTACCGGATTTCTTGTCTTGCTTTTTTTGGCACTGCCCCCGTTTGCTGGCTCTGAAACCGGACCTGTTACTATTAAGCAGGTTTGGGGAGAAAAAGTTCAGACCAAAGTTCTTCAAAGTTCTGATTTGCCCTGGGATCCAAGTGTAAGATTGCTTGAAGTAGCTGGAATTTTAGGAGCCCGAACCAGCTACAACCCAACCACAAAACTGCTTCAGATTTACTTTCAGTATTATCAGGTTAAAGTTCAGGATGGAAATCCGTTTCTCCTGGTTGAATCCCTCACCGATCCGTCCAGAAAAATAACCTTTCAGCTTTCTGCAGTTGCCGTACCCGGTGCGGGTGATGTCTGGATCGACGTTTTAACTCTTAAAAAATTACTTTTTGTAGTTATTGAAGGGATCGTCAGTCAGGATCAGAACCCAAATTCCATTACCATTTCCTACCGGATGGTAGATCTTGACCAGATTGTCATTGAAGAAAAAACGAATGGCACCCTGCTTAAATTTCCATTCTATAAACCACTAAAAGATTTCGAAAACCGGAAGGATGAATCCGGCAAAAACTACCTGACGCTGGTCAACGTTCGTGCCGATATTGCAGCATTAAACGCCACGAAACCTGTTGGTCTGGTCGAGTTTATTGATGCCAAGCCACTGAAATCAGGCGCATTGCAACTGATTGTAAAAGTAAATCCGGCAAAAGTTTCCTCTGTTGATTTTGAGTATTCTGAATCAACAAGAGAACTTTTCATGAACATCCGGAAAGCAGCACCTGAATCAGACGGAAGTCAGGCGGCAGCAGGGGTTGTTCCGATCCCTATAAAAAGCAATCCGCACATGAAGGATAAATGGGCACTTGATGTGATCGTTCTTGATGCCGGACATGGCGGGAAAGACCCGGGAACCATTGGTAAAAAAAGTACCCGGGAAAAAGATGTTACTCTTGGGGTTGTACTTAAACTCGGCAAGAAAATCCAGAAGGAATTCCCGGATATCAAAGTGGTTTACACCCGTGATGATGACACGTTCATCCCTCTTGATAAACGGGGAAAAATTGCCAATCAGGCAAAAGGAAAACTTTTTATTTCAGTTCACTGCAATGCCAACAAAAAAAAGGATATCAACGGAGTTGAATCGTATTTTCTGGGTTTGAATAAATCTGATGAAGCCCTTGAAGTGTCAAAAAGGGAAAATGCCGTTATTCTGGATGAGGATAATTACGAAGAAAAGTACAAGGATTTCAACGAGGAAAACCTGATTTTGCTTACTATGGCACAGTCAGCATTTTTGGAACAATCAGAGAAAATTGCCATCAATGTCAGTAAATATGTTTCTGATCATGCAGATTTAGATAACCGGGGTGTGAAACAAGCCGGATTTATGGTTCTCTGGACGCCAAGTATGCCTTCCATCCTGATTGAAACCGGATTTTTATCAAATCCTGAGGAAGAAAAATTTCTCTCATCAGAAAAAGGTCAGCAAAAAGTTGCTGATGCCATTTTTAAAGCGATCGCCCAGTATAAAAATGATTACGAAAAAAGCCTGGGGAAATTGTAGAAATAGTTAAAAGTTACAAGTGGTAAGTTATAAAGGCGAAGAACCCGTCCAAGGTTCGTTTACGAACCGCGGATCCGGTAAAACTTTGAAACAAGCTTCGTGCTTAAAAGTCGGGCGAAGTGAAAATCCCGAATTAGCTTCGGGGTTACAAGTGGTAAGTTATAAGTATATAGTGACTTGAAAAAACAAATATTTGATTATTTCATCAGTCAGTAAATAATTCTGAATTGTCTCTACACTGACCACTTATAACTTGTAACTTATAACTTGTTCCTTATTCATATCTCAAGCTCTCAATCGGATCTACCGCTGCAGCTTTTCTGGCTGGGAAAAACCCCGCCATCAACCCGATAATTCCAAGAATAACCACGACCCCGATCATGACTGAGGGTGAAATGACCGGCCTTGCCAGCATTTCTATCGGGTCAAACAAATTTTTCGGATCACTGGGCACAAGCCAGGCTCCTTTTACGGCAAGCCAGGTTAAACCAAGTCCTAAAAATCCGCCTGAGAATGCTAAAAGAATGGCTTCCATCATAAATTGAATTGAAATCTGACTTCGTTTTGCCCCAATTGCCATCCGGATGCCGATTTCACGGGTTCTTTCTTTTACCGCAACATACATAATGTTGGCAATTCCCACGCCGGCAACAATTAAAGTCAGCAGCCCGATCAGCCCAAGAAACATGTTGAATCCCTGAGTGACAAGTCCCATCATTTTCATCATTTCAACCATGTCCCAGATGCCAAGTGCCCGTTCGTCTTTCGGGTCAAATTTATATTTTCTGCCCAGTGTCTGAAAGACTTTGGTTTTAACCACTTCGTTCATGCCCGGCACTTTCAGGTGCATCACAATGGAACGCAGGTTCCGGTATCCGTAAATATTATGAAAAGTGGTGTAGGGTATAATGGCCCGGCGGGTATCAGGTCCCATACTCATTCCCATTTGGGTTTTTCGCTGAATAATGCCCACAACCGTGTAAGGCTGATCATCCATCATGACCATGCCGCCGATCGGGTTCTCCCCACCGAAGAGTTCATCGGCAACTTCATTTCCGAGAACAAGCGTCCGGCGGCCGTCTTCCATGTCTTTTTCATTGAGGAATCTGCCACCCTGAACGGGATACATGGTTCTCATATCTTCAAATTGCGGATTCACGCCTTCGCAAAATGTGTTAAGAATGGCTTTCCCCCGTTTTAACTGAACAAATGTGCCATAGGTTGGGCTGATCATGTCAATTTCTGGAATGGAGGATTGAAGCAGCGGAACATCTTCGGGTTCAAGATTGATAAACCGGCCTTTCATCATGCCTTCATATTCAAGGTTGGTTTGTCCTCCAAAAATCATCAGAATCTGGTTACCCGAGCCGAGTGTACCTTTGATGAAAGCATTGCCCAAACCTGAACCGAATGCAAGAAGAGCAGTGATGGTGAACGTTCCCCAAGCCATAGCAGAAATGGTGAGAAATGACCGGATTTTTTGTGTCCGCAGATCGTGAAAAAATTCTCTGATTAAAATGAGCCACATGGTTCGGTTCCTTTCAGGCTCTTAAACATTCAACAACATCGAGGTTGGCAGCCGTACGGGCCGGCATAAGTCCGGCAGCAAGCCCAATTGCCATCAGAATTGAAATGGTTATGGCTGCAACTTCAAAAGAAAGAGTTGGTGTGCCGATTCCTTCCTGAAACGGAAGCAGGTTGATGCCTTTTAATATCAGAAGTCCCATCAAAAATCCGATTGAGGCGCCCAATCCGACAATAAATAAGGTCTCAACCAGGAACTGGATCATAATGGACGATTTGGTTGCTCCCATTGCCCGGCGGATTCCAATTTCCTTAACCCGTTCCTGAACGACGATGAACATGATGTTGGCAACTCCGATTCCGCCAACGGCAAGAGTAAACGCACCCAAAACGCCCAGAAAAAGATTCAATCCGAGGAAGAAATAATAGAAAAATTTATCAGCCTCAACGGTATCCCAGATAAAAATGGCTCCTTCATCAGTTGGGTCAAACCGGTGATGACCTCCCAGAACCGCACGAACATCCTTTCTGAGTTCTTCAGATTGGGTTGGGTCTTTCACCCGATACAAAATCACATTGACCCGCTGGCCCGGGTTCAGGCTTTTATAGGTTGTGTACGGAATGAAAACCCTGTCGGCATCCCAGGTTCCGTAATTTGAATTCTGAGTTTTTTCCTGCATCACACCGATAATGACAAAAGGCGAATTGCCGACAAAAATCGTTTTCCCTACTGCATCTTCCATTCCAAAAAGGGTTTCCTTTGCTTTATTCCCAATAATGGCCACCCGTCTCTGCTGATCAATATCCAGCTGATTCAGCCATCGGCCACCTGCGAGAACGTACACATTCCGCAAATCGGAATAAATTTCTTCAACGCCGGTGAGTCCTGGCTTCATGACGTTGTTTTTATAACTCGCAGAAATTCCATCGGTTGAGTATTCCATCGTAGCATGTTCAATTCCGGAGATCCGTTGTTTGAGCAGGCTGGCATCCAGCTCTTCAAGCGGGATGTAACGGCCAAGCCCAAATCCACCAAAAGCTTTCGTGGTTGCTCCACCAAAAATAACCGCAACCTGAGATCCCATACCGTGCATGTTCTTTACGGTCTGGTGTTTAAATCCTTCACCAACGGCCAATAAAACCACGATGGCAATGGTTCCCCAGATAATCCCGAACAACGTCAGCGTCGTTCTGAGTTTCTGTGCTTTCATGTCCAGTAAAAATTCGTTGATCCAGGTAAGCATGATAGTTGGTGTTTAGTGTTTGTGAATTTTCAATTTAACTGAACGGGCATTTTTCTTGAAACCGGGCACTTCGACTCCGCTCAGTGACCGGTTTCAAACCACTCGTCATTCGTCACTGGCTATTTAATTGATTTTACTTCAGGTTCAAGTACTTTTTCATTTTCCTTCAGACCCTCAGTGACTTCAATATTGATAGCATCACTCAATCCGGTTTTGATCAGTTTCTTCGATTTTACCTTTGTTGTTGTATCTAAAACGGTAACAAACGTAGAATCTTTAGCAAATGTAACGACCCGTTCCGGCAGTGAAAGCACATTTTCTTTTTTGGCGATGATAATATCAGCATTGGCAGAATAACCGGCACGAAGGGTGATTTTCTGATCGGGAAGAATTTCAATTTCAACCGGGAAATTGGTGGCATTGTCCTTCTTTTCGGCTTTCAGAGCAATTTTACTCAACCGGCCCTTTATGACATCTTTAGGCAGTGCCCCTATTTTCAGTTCAACCGGCATGCCGATCTGAAGTTTTCCCACATTGATTTCATCAACCGTTCCTTTAAAAATAAGTGATTTCATATCCGCCAGCGTCATAACGGGTTGTCCCGGCTGGAAGGATGATGAAGGTACAACCGGGTCACCGATGTTAACCATTTTTTCAAGAACGTAACCATCCAATTCAGATCGGATAATGGATGAATACTCGGTATTTTTGATATTTACTTTCCCTTGTTTCAGCAAGGTGATTTTATCCTGAGCACTTTCAAGACGAAGACGTGCTGCCGTGTATTCCTGTTCGATTGCCTCATATTCTTTGCTTGAAATGAGTCCTTTTTTCATCATGGATTCCTGACGAATCTTTTCTTTTTCGATGGTTTCGAAATTGTTCTTTTCCATGTCGACCTGGCGGGTGGCATCAGCTAACTCAGTCGGGGTTGGATCGGGTTTGATTTCAATCAACGGATCGCCTTTTCTGACGTAAGATCCGGCATCATTGAAAATCCTGGCTACAATCCCTGATACTTTAGATTTCACCTGGATTTCCTGCGTTGGCTGAATATTTCCAACAGCAAGAACCTTATCAACTATCGTCAACTTCTGAACTGAAACCTCAGGAAGCTGGTTTTCATCATTTGATTTGGAATTGGTAAAAAAGAGAAATGCACCGCCGGCAATGATGACGACGCAGATGGAGGAAATAATAACTTTCTTTTTCATGGCTTTTCTTTCGGTTTGCAGATTTTATGCTCTACCGGCGGTTTACGGACTCATTTTTCTTTAGTTTCCCCGAAAAAGAAAAATTATTATTTGCGATCCCATCAAAATGATGAAACCTTTTTTGTACCATCCGTATACCCAAACCCCTTTATTTATACCATTACAGAAATGGACGGACGTACTGCCATGAAAATTAAATCTGCCGGACTCATTCTTTTTTTTGCCTCAGGATTATTTACACTGGTTTCCTGCAAAAAGGAAGAACCTAAACCTGAATTTTCTACCTATTCGATTTCTGAATTTCTTTCAACTGTAAATTTCAGAGGTGCTTCTTTTTCTCCTGACCGTACAAAAATCCTTGTCAGCAGTGATAAATCCGGAATTTATAATGCTTACCATATTCCGGCAACTGGTGGCGACCCCGTTCCGCTGACCGCCTCAACAACCGATGCTGTTTTTGCAATCTCCTATTTCCCTGAAGATGAAAGGGTTCTGCTGTATTCTGATAAAGGCGGAAATGAACTAACCCATCTTTATGTCAGAGAATTAGATTCTACTTTGAAGGATATTACACCCGGCGAAAACTTAAAAGCTTTTTTTATTGGATTTGCTCAGGATAACCGCTCCTTCTTCATCGCACATAATCAGCGTGATGCCAGGTTTTTTGATGTGTATGAACTTGATACAAAAACTTATCAGCCAAAACTGATTTATAAGAACACAGACGGACTTGAAATTGCTGCCATTTCTCCTGACAAACGGTTTCTTGCCCTTATGAAAACCGAGAGCACATCAGATCATAGCATTTTTCTGTTTGACACCAAAGCTCAAACAATAAAAAACCTGACTCCGCATGAAGGCGATGTAGCCAACTTCCCACAGACTTTTTCTCCGGATGGAAAAGAATTATACTATCTCACCAATCAGGACAATGAATTTTTATATCTCGTAAGGCAAAATCTTGAAACAGGCACAATAAAAGTGGTTGAAAAGGCCCCATGGGATGTTGAATATGCCTATTTCTCAAAGAAGGGAAAATTTCTTGTAGTTGGAATCAACAATGATGCCCGAACCGAACTCAAGATTTATGAAACGGCAACCATGCTCCAGACCCTTCTGCCAAAACTGGACAATGCCGAAATAAAATCAGTGGTTTTTTCTGAGGATGAAAGTCAGATTGCTTTTTATGCAAGTGGCGGAAAAAACCCGAATGATCTTTTTGTATTTAACCTCAAGGGCGGAAATCCGATTCAGCTAACCCGTTCTCTGGCTCCTCCCATCAACCCGGATGATCTGGTTGTAGGTGAGGTTGTTCGTTTTTCTTCCTTCGACAGCACACAAATTCCTGGTATTTTGTACAAACCGGTTAAAGCCTCTGCTGAAAATAAAGTCCCAGCTTTGGTTTGGGTTCACGGCGGTCCGGGCGGACAATCACGGCTGGGATATTCTGCACTGATTCAATATCTTGTAAACCATGGTTATGCCGTTTATGCCATCAACAACCGGGGAAGCAGCGGGTATGGTAAAACCTTTTTCAAAGCTGACGACCGTGATCATGGAAACGGAGATCTGAAAGATTGTGTTGAATCAAAGAAAATGCTGTCTGCCACGGGCTGGATTGACCCGGATAAAATTGGAATAATTGGCGGAAGTTATGGTGGTTACATGGTTCTGGCAGCCTTGACCTTCCAGCCACAGGAATTTGCAGCAGGTGTTAATTTATTCGGGGTTTCAAATTGGGTGAGAACTCTGGCAAATACGCCGGCTTACTGGGAATCCTTCAAAAAAGCACTTGAAAAGGAAATGGGAAGCCTGAAAGATGAACCCTATCTGAAAAGTATTTCTCCGCTTTTTCATGCTGATAAAATTGTAAAACCACTAATGGTTCTGCAGGGAGCCAACGACCCCCGTGTGCTGAAAGTAGAATCAGATGAAATCGTGGCAGCCGCAAAGAAAAATGGGGTCCCGGTTGACTACCTGGTTTTTGAAGATGAAGGCCATGGATTCATAAAAAAAGAAAATCAGGAAAAAGGATATGAAGCCATCCTGAAATTTCTTGATCTGCATCTGAAGGGAAAATGACCGGTCACATATAACGGGTTACTGGTTAAATTCAAATAAATTTCCTGTCCAAATATTCTACAAACGGGCTGCACCGATGGTGCTGAATCCAACACTTTTTTGACTTCAATTCAAAGGAAAAACATGATACGTCTGATTACTCTTCTTCTTCTGGCAGGATCTTTTGCCGTACAGGCACAGGATACCCGTCTGAATTTACCGTATTCCAGATTTACCCTGGATAATGGACTCACGGTCATCGTTCACGAAGATTTCTCTACCCCGATGGTAGCTGTAAATGTTTGGTATCATGTGGGTTCATCTTACGAAAAACCCGGTCGTACCGGCTTTGCACACCTTTTTGAACATATCATGTTTGAGGGCTCAGGTCACGTGAAAGAAGGGGATTTTGATAATCTTCTTGAAGCTGCCGGCGGAAATAACAACGGCTCAACCAATAACGACCGGACGAATTATTACGAAACTGTTCCGGCTAATGCCGTCAGTTTGGCTTTGTTTCTTGAGTCTGACCGGATGGGCTATCTACCTGACGCCATGTCACCCGGAAAAGTAGACGGCCAGCGTGACGTTGTAAAAAACGAACGTCGCCAATCTTACGAAAACCGTCCGTACGGACTTGCATGGCAATATCTTTCAAGTGAGTTTTATCCGAAAAACCATCCGTACCACTGGCCTGTAATTGGTTATATGGAAGATCTTTCTGCAGCATCTTATGAGGATGTACTTGAATTCTTCAAAAAATATTATCGTCCGAATAATGCTGCTTTGGTTATTGCAGGGGCAATAAAAACCGCCGATGCAAAAAAACTGGCAGAATCGTGGTTTCGTGATGTACCGAAAGGTGAAACGATTATCCGCCCGGAAGCACCTGAATTTGAACTTTCTGGTGTCAAGACAATGACGATTGAAGACAACGTTCAGTTGCCAAGACTGTATATGGCTTTTAAATCACCGCGGTCGCTTTCTCCCGGTGACGCAGAAATGGATATCACGGCTCAGATTCTTGCCGGGGGAAAAAACAGCAGACTTTACAAACGTCTTGTTTACGATCTCCAGATTGCACAGGATGTCGCTGCTTTTCAAAATTCAGGAGCCCTTTCTTCCCAGCTTATTATCATCGCAACGGCACGTCCTGGAATTGATCTCGATCAGTTAAAAAATGTGATTGATGAGGAAATTGAAAAACTCAAGGCAGAATCACCATCACAGCGTGAACTTCAGCGGGTGGTTAATCAATATGAAGTTGGCTATTTGAGTCAGTTTCAATCTATCGAGGCAAAAGCTGACATGATGAACAGCTATTTTCGTTTTACCGGTAATCCGGATTGGGCAAATGAAGATTTGTCACGGTATAAGTCGATTGATACCGGAGATATTTCATCGGTTACGCAAACTTATCTTGATCTGAATAAACGGCTGATTCTCAGCTTTGTACCCAAAGGAGCCACCGAGCTGGCCGTAAAATCAACCGGAGAACAAAAATGAAAAAAGCACTTTTAACTTTTGCTGTTTCAGTACTTCCACTTTTACTTTTTGCCCAAAATCCTGACAGGTCAGAAGCCCCCGCCCTCGGGCCGATTCAACCGTTGGTCATACCCGAAATTGAATCCTTTAAACTGTCAAACGGAATTCCTGTTTACTTCGTCAGGAAAGATCAGGTACCATTGGTACAGATCAATTTGTTTGTCAGTGGCGGATCTGCATTTGAAAAACCATCAGAACTTGGACTCGCCAATCTGACGACAGATTTGATGACAGAAGGTGCTGGTAAAAGAGATGCACTTGCCCTTGCTGATGAAATTGACTTTTTGGGAATTCGACTGGATGCCTACGCCGGGTCTGAATTTATGGGCGTGAACTTGTTTGCTCCAACCAGTCGGGTAGATCAGGCTTTGGATCTGATGAAAGATGTTACTTTATCTCCTTCTTTTGCAGAAAAAGAACTTGACCGCATCAGAAAATCGAAACTTGTAACTCTGGGTCAAAACCACGATGAATCAAGAGTAATCGCCTCAACAGCATTCAATCAGATCATTTTTGGGAAGGACCATGCCTTTGGCCGTGGTGCTACCGGAACTGAGAAGACTCTCAAATCATTCACTGTCAAAGAGGTACGGGCTTTTCATGAAACCTACTTCAATGCAAAAAATGCATGGATTGTAGTTGCCGGTGCAATCGACCAGAAAGCACTGAAAATCAAGCTTGAAACGGCCTTAGGGAAAATGAAATCAGGAAAATCTTTTGAAACACCAAAATTGCCGGTTCCTACCGTTGCAGGTCGTGTCATTTATCTGATAGATAAACCGGGTGCAGCTCAATCTGAACTCAGAATCGGACATACAGGCGTCAACCGGATGACACCTGATTACTTTAACCTTACTGTAGTGAATACCATTTTGGGTGGCTCGTTTACTTCCAGATTAAATCAGAATATCCGTGAAGAACATGGTTATGCATACGGAGCTTCTTCCCGTTTCGGCTTCCAGAAAAATACCGGGGCTTTTCTTGCTGCCTCTGCCGTTCAAACTGAGGTAACCGATTCTGCTATTTTTGAATTCATGAAAGAACTGAAAGGCATTTCAAAAATAAGTGAAGAAGATCTAACCCGTGCCAGAAATTATGTTGCCCTGAGCTTCCCGTCTGATTTTGCTGATGTTCAAAGTATTGCAGACAATATTGGCAATCAGATTTTTTACGGATTACCAAAAGATTATTACAATACCTACACTAGAAACATTCTCGATGTAACGGTAGATAATGCAGTCAAAACTGCGAAAAACTACATCAAAACAGATGACCTGGTTATTGTAGTCGTGGGTGATAAAGCCCAAATCGAGGCAAAAATCAAAGGATTGAACTTAGGCGAAATCAAGTACCTGAGTATTGAAGATGTGCTTGGTCCGGTTCCGCAGATTTAAGAAATGTCCGGGATACGCCGTCCGGGGTACGTTTTACGCAACCACGTAGTGGTGACCTGATTGTAGGTTTGTAAACAATAAAGAACACCCGCCCGGTCACTAGTTTTGAAAATTGCTCTTATTTTTTCCGGGCGGAATGGGGAACTCCTTAACCGCCCCGGAATTTCCCGCCAAATTGTGACCCTCAATACTTAACGTAAAAATAACAGCCCTAAATCGTTCATCTTTCCCAAACCTTTCCTACCTTTATAGCCCCAAAAAATACTAAACGGACCAAACCATGAAATTTTTGAATCTTTCCTTTGTATTTCTTTTTCTGAGTACATCTCTATTTGCTCAGGGAACCGAAACCTTCACCAATATTAAAACCGGCAGCAGCAGCTATGCAGCCCAAACCTGGACAGGTGATAACGGACTTCAGTGGTCAGCCTCAAAGGCACGAACTGATTTAACCATTAATGGACCTGCAATAACTCTCGATGGCCGCACCACAACCGAAAAACTGGAATGTTCCGGTATTCCAGGTGGAATCGGTAGTCTCACATTCTCACATATTCAGGCTTTTACCGGTTCGGGTGGTCTGTTAACAGTTAAAATCAATGGAAACCAGGTTGGAACTGATATCCCCATTTCTACAACTCAGGGAACCGCAACACTTCCTGATATTAATATTGCCGGTGATTTTACTCTTACCATTGAAGTGAAAACAGTTCGTGTTTCAATTGATGACGTAACCTGGACCGCCACAGGTGGTGAACCCAAACCGGAACCCGATTCACATCCGGCTTCTTTTTCTGGTTCCTCTCTGTTTTCAACAAGTCTGACGTTAAATTGGGTGGATGCAACCGGTATCGTCATTCCCGATGGATACCTGGTAAAGGGCAGTGTTTCTGGCTTTGACGGAATTTCAGATCCAGTTGACGGTGACTCTGAACCCGTTACAGGATTGATTAAGGTTGTTGGTCATGGAGTTCAAACCCTTTCCTATTCTGGTCTGACTCCTGTAACTACTTATTATTTTAAGATTTATCCGTTTACCAATTCTGGCAGCAACATCAATTACAAAGTTGATGGGGCAGTTCAGCAGGTTTCGGTGACAACCCTGGAAGGGAGCTCTCTTAAACCCGAACCCAGTGGCTATCCAACCTTATTTTCCGCCCCCGATCCTGGACAAACCAACTTCTCAGTGACGTGGTCTGATGCAACAGGTGAAACTATCCCTGACGGTTATCTGATCAAAGGAAGCAATTCCGGATTCAATGCAATTTCTGCTCCTGTTGATGGTGTTATTGAGGCTTCAACCGGATTCACTCGTGACATTCCGGCTTCTGTTGAAAATGCTATTTTCTCAGGATTGTCTTCTTCGAGCACCTATTATTTTAAAATTTATCCGTACTCCAATTCGGGATCCGATATCAATTACAAAACCGATGGTTCCGTTCCGCAGGTTAGTGTAACAACTCTGTCTTCGGGTGGCGGAACCGGAATTCCTGTCGGCTATTATACCGCAGCTACAGGAACGGGTGCAACTTTGAAATCAAATCTGTACGGAATCATCAAAGGACACACTTCCGTTTCTTACGGGTCACTTTATTCTTATTTCGTATCAACAGACAGCCGTCCTGACGGGAAAATCTGGGATATGTACTCCAACGTTTCCTGGACGCACGGTTCAAAACAGTGCGGAAGCTATTCAAAAGAAGGGGATTGCTACAACAGGGAACACTCGTTCCCTGCTTCATGGTTTAACGATGCCTCACCTATGTATTCTGATTTATATCATTTATATCCAACTGATGGCTATGTAAATAACCGCAGAAGTAATTATCCTTTCGGCGAAGTAAAAAGTCCGTCATATACCAGTCAGAACGGAAGCAAAGTAGGTTCAAACTCATTTCCGGGTTATTCGGGAACGGTTTTCGAACCACTTGATGAATACAAAGGTGATTTTGCCCGGACTTCGTTTTACATGGTTACCCGGTATGAAAACATTGTTTCAAACTGGCAAAAAAACAATGCCTCGTCTGATGCTGTTCTCTCAGGAAATACCTTCCCGGCTTTTGAACAATGGTACCTGAACATGATGTGGAAATGGCATCACCAGGATCCTGTCAGTCAAAAAGAAATTGACAGAAATAATGCAGTTTATGCAATCCAGAAAAACCGGAATCCTTACATAGATCATCCTGAATATGCAGACCTGGTTTGGGGTGGGGTTGCCGTTTCTGTTGAAGCAGCAGATTTACAGTTGGCTAACCAAATTGAAATTTTATCTACCTATCCAAATCCGTTTAATCCGGAAATGAAGATAAAACTCAACAGTGGAAAAGCAGAACCGGCTACGATCCGGATTTCAAATGTTCTGGGTCAGGTGGTTTACGAGGAGACAGTTAACCTGTCTGCCGGTGTCAACGAATGGAACTGGTCGGTCAATTCGAATGCCGGAGCAATGCCTGCTTCCGGAGTTTATTATTTAACAGTTACGGCATCTTCAGGTGTTGCTACAAGACCAGTTGTTTTGCTCAAATAGGTTTTAATGTTTTAGAAACAAAAAAGGCGGATCGAAAATCCGCCTTTTTTGTTTGAAACTGTCAGTACGAACCCGTTCCAACTCATAAACTCAAAAAAACTTAAACACTTTATCTATACACTCTGCAAGAAGGTTACATTCTTTCGGGTGCTGAAATCCCCAGAATATCAAATCCATTTTTCAGAACGGTTTTTGTGGCAACGCATAAGGCCAACCGGGCATTTCCGAGTTCTTTGCCAACACCAATCACGTAATTAGAATGATAAAACTTGTGGAACTGGGTTGCAACTTCATTCAGATAAACAATCAGACGATGAGGTTCATAATGGGTTGCCGTAAGCAGAACAGTCTCAGGAAACTGAAGCAATAACCTGATCAGATCAAGTTCATCAGCATTCCCTAGCGGACTCAAATCCACCGAATCAGAATATTTCAATTCGGCAGCTTCTTCTGCTTTTCTGACAATTGAGGCAATACGGGCATGGGCATATTGAAGATAGAAAACGGGGTTTTCATCCGTTTCCTTTTTCGCCAGGTCCAGATCAAAATTAAGGTGTGCACCCATTGATCTCATCAGGAAGAAAAACCTCACTACATCGGCGCCGGCTTCATCGGTCAGCCAGTCAAGTGTAATGAAATTCGCTTTCCGGGTCGACATTTTTACGATTTCACCTGCCTGGGTGACGGTCACAAACTGGTGAATAAGAACTGTAATCATTGCCGGATCGTAACCCAGTATTTTCAGGGCAAGCAAAACGTCAGGATAGGTTGCAATGTGATCTGATCCGAAAATATCAACAACTTTATCAAATCCACGTTTGAACTTTTGGATGTGGTAAGCAATATCAGGTAACCGGTAAGTAGGCTCACCAGTACTTTTTACAAGCACTTTATCCTGTTCATTTCCAAAGTCAGTGGTTTTAAACCAAACGGCACCATCTTTATCATAAATGACACCTTTTTCTCTGAGCAACGCCAGAGATTCATCAACATGTCCGTTTTCATACAAAGAATTTTCGTTGTAATAAACATCATGGTTGATGCCAAGGCGACGGCATGAATTCTTGATATCTTCAAAAATAACAGCTTCAGCTTTATCTTTGAATGGAATCACATCATCAGATCCTCTTAGAGAATCCCCATGTTCTTTTATCATTTCACGGGCAATATCCCGGATGTATTCACCCTGATAATAATCTTCGGGGAACTCAATTTTTTCACCAAATTCTTCGAGATATCTCAGTCGGACAGAATCTCCCAAAACCCGCATCTGACGACCGGCATTGTTGAAATAATATTCCCGTACAACTTCGTAACCCAGCCATTCCATCAGGTTTGCAATGGTGTCACCCAAAACTGCCTGTCTGCCGTGACCAATCGTAAGCGGACCGGTTGGATTGGCGGAAACAAACTCAACCATCACCCGCTGGCCCTTGCCAACTTCATGACGACCATATGTTGAACCGGTTTTTAAAAGGGCACCAACTTCAGATATAAAATAGGCTGGCTTGAACTTAAAATTGATGAATCCCGGACCTGCAATTTCAGGCTTTTCGACAAGTTCTTCAGGGATGGAAAGCAAATCGAGAATCTGTTGGGCGACCGCGCGGGGGTTTGCTTTTGCCCGTTTTGCCAGGGTGAAAGCAACATTGGTTGAGAGATCACCATGATCCTGATTTTTGGGAATTTCGAAATAAATATCGTCAGAAAGGAAGCTCAAACCGGCTTTGGCCAGAGCTTGCTCCAGATGGGACTTCAAAAAAGTTTTCATGTTTTATTCTGCAGAGGAAGGAGTAAAAACGAGTCCGGCAGGTGTATCAGTTACCGTTTCAAAAGGTGCATCACCCCAGAGACGGTCAAGTCCGTAAAACTCACGGGCATCTTTATGGAAAACGTGAACGACCACGTCAACGTAATCGAGTAAAACCCACTTCATGTTCTGGGTACCTTCAACATGCCAGGCACGCCAGCCATTTTGCTCAAGACCCACTTCAACGGCATCTGCAATGGCTTTTACCTGAGTATCAGATTCGGCGGTACAGACAACGAAATAATCGGCAAAATCAGTAACACCTTTCAGTGCCATGATTTTTACATCGAGTGCTTTTTTGTTCAATGAGGAAGTTGCTGCAAGAATTGCAAATTTTTTAGCTTCGTCAGGAGTTGTGGTACGTTTTTGTTTTTTTAAAGGCTTTGGTTCGTTCATTTTTTGTTAAAAGGGGCTAAAATTTTATAATCTTTTCCGATGACCAGAGTCAGATCGGCATAATATTCGTAACTGATCTGGGTGAGAATTCTTCCGGATGGAAGTCCCAGAACATCGGCCAGTTTTTTGGCGGCAGCTTTATCACCAATCCGGTCAAGCACAACCGTATTTTCAGTGTTAAATGAAGAGTAATTTCCCTTTTCAACCACGTCGAAGCCTTGTTGCCGGAGAAAAGCAATGGCCTGATCAGTGAGTTTGGGGATTCCGTTTCCGTTAAGTACCTGAATCTGAATGACCAGTTTGGGGTCAATTTTTTCAGGATCCAATCTTGACGGATCAGAAGGTGGATTCATAAACCGGATCGCCAGAGAAACCACAAAAAACAGGCAGAGCGCAACAGCAACACCCAGTGTGGCGTTTACAATCCAGGGTCGTTTGGGTTCCGGGAAAAAATCCGGTTTCGGAGGTTCGGGCTGAGGGGTCAGATCCTGGTCTTCAGACATTAACGCCAATAACCATAATACCGATTCCAGGGATCCATGCTTTCAAACATCCCAGTTGATCTGTATGGATTATTGAACATGGAAGAGCTACCAGGATATTGGCTGAATGCAAATGTAAGCAACATATTTTCTGCGGGGCGGTATTGCAAGCTTAGATTTTGAAGATAAATCTGTGCACTTTTCTGTTGAGGACCAAAAGTCTGGGTTCCAAACGGATCGTGTGCAACACCAACATCCATTCGCATCACGACAGGAGCATGGAAACTGTAAATCAGAGTGTTGGTGTACAATCCTTCAGAAAATGTATTTCCGCCACCGAACGATGAAACGCCAAATGAATAACTGTGATGCATTTGTACCCGGTTCATATCCAGAAGATTTAAACCTCCTGCAGATGGGCGAAATACGGCCGGACCTGTCATGGCTGGCGGGTTTTTAACCCGTTGTGCATCAACAGTAAAAGACATCAGCAATATGAAAAGTAGAGTTGTCTGGAATTTCATGATGTACAAGTTAGCTGATTTGTTATCAATTTTCAAGAGTTACGCAGATTTACTCATTATCAAGGGTCGTCGTGCCGTTCTCCTTTTTGGATGCTTTCTTTTTGAGACTGTCAGGTTCACGGCCAGATGCGCCAAAGCCAACCACTTTTACGCCACCCGAATTGGGAACATAAACTTTAAATCCGGCATCCTGATCACGTTGCTGTTTGACTTGTTTGGCAAGCTCCTGGGTGTCTTTGAGATATTTATTGAATGCTTCATCCAGAGCTGCTTTTTTTGCCAGAACTTCTTCAGGCTTAAGTCCGTTTCGAAGCGAAAAAAGAAGTTGATTGGCCTCGGCAACAGTCAGACCAGACTCTTTTTTGGATGAAGCTGATGCCACAGAAACTAACGGAGGCTGAACGGGAGTAAATACACTTTTCTGCGATTCAACCACAGCATAAGACGGCTCCGGGGCAGATTGAAATTCGCCGGAAACCAGGCGTGAAAACCGTGGAACGGCAAGCCTTAGACTTCTGACCGTGAAGGCATCCATAGAAATCAAGGCATAATCATTTTCGTCAGATGCAGAAACTTTTACCAGATCGGTTCGTTCAGGAAATGAAATCAACAGCGACGTTTTGACCAGATCAGAACCCTTACCTGTTAAGACTGCAAGCGCATTTTCCAGGTTTTCATTTACTTTTCCACCAAGTAAACCGGCAAGCTTTTGCTGAATTTTTTCTTTAAGCTGATAGACTGACGGATCAACAAGAAGTTGCCCTTTTCTATCAACCAGAATACCGCCTGAAAGAATTCCGGCGAACTTCTGAAGCTGAGCATTAATTTCAGTTTCCTTTTCAGAAGGAAAAAACTGATCAGCCAAACCGGACAGATGAAGATAGACAGCTTCGGTTTTTTCGTCGGATGCAGAAACCAGAATACCAGGCCGGCCATCACTGCCGGTAACAAGCCGAACGTATTCTGTTCTTGCCGGATCAACCGGGACCATTTCCTGATGAAGAAAGGCCAGCATATCTGATGAGTTAAGCCCGGTAATCAGGGGTTGAGCAGCAGAGGCGGATTGTATTGCAGAAACAATAACCTGATTGGGTTCAGTCTGGGGTTTGTTTGAAACCGAAAAAAAGACAAAAACACCAACGAGCATCAGAGTAGAGCCTGCAAATGCAAGTTTTCCCCAACTAAGTTGGGGACCTGCGGGCTGACGGTCAATTTTTTCCATAAGGCCGGCATAGAAATAAGGATTTGGAGGGACATCCTTTTTCCAGTCTTCTTTGATTCCTGTCAGGAGGGATTTTTGGAAAGAAACATATTCCCGGCAACCTTCGCATTCCGGCAGGTGGGATTCTACCTTTTCAGCAGATTCCGGGCTGAGCTCACCATCAAGATAGGGGTCAAGCTCATCCTGAAAGTTTTTACATGGATTCATTTTCGTGTTCAGCATCGTTTAGTGATTCCTGGTGCCAGAAAGGAGAAATGACGTCTTTCAGGGCAAGACGGGCACGGTTCAATCTGGATTTTACGGTTCCGAGTTCAAGATTGAGAACTTCGGCAATTTGTTCATAACTCATATCTTCAAAATCACGCAAGACAATAATCGTACGGTGTTTTTCAGATACTTTCGAAAGTCCCCATCTTACCAGTTCAATCCGCTCTTTTTTCAGAAGTGCTTTATCTGCCGTGGGGCTCATTTCCATGGGGTCAAGTTCCATTTTTTCCATACTGAAAAAACGGCGGACCCGGCGGCGTCTGATTTCATCACGGCAATGATTGACGGCAATGCGGTAAATCCAGGTTCCAAGGTTGGAACGGTGTTCAAACCGATTGATTGACGTGTAAACTTTAATGAAAATTTCCTGAACCAAATCATCCATCGTATCGGGATCTGAAAGAATGGAATAAACCAGTCCTCTTACTTTTTCCTGATACTGGCGAACCAACCGTTGAAATGCTTTTCTATCGCCTGATTGACAAGCAATGGCCAGTTCATAATCTTTACTGTTTTCATAACTGATGGGTTCATCCAATACGGCTGCACGTGCATCCATCGGTAAATCCTTCCCGTCGTGTTTAATTTCGTTATTCATGGTTTTTGTCGATTCATGAAAGTAAAAGTTCCAACGTGTATAACGGAGGGTTAGATACCCTTGTTTCAGTTTAGGTTTAAGGTCATTGATTTGTGCCCTTTGGGGAAAGGGTTAATCAGGGACAGGGGACGGAAAACAGGTCACGGATTACTGCCTGCCCCGAACGTTTTAAACCCGGCCTTTGACGGGCTTTCGGGGGGTCACAGGTTACGAATCACAGAATGCTGATTACAGGTAAAGGTTTACGCGTGACGAGTGGCTGATCCGAGAATTAAAATTCCTTTTTTTCTCAGGGATTTAATTTCAAATCCGGCATTCCGGATGTCCTGTTCAGATTCCCGGTTCAGATGACAACCGGCAGCCGCCAGTTTCCAAACGGGATGAATCCCGGAAAAAAACCAGCGGGTCAATTTCCCTTCCGCCTGAACATGTTCGAAAAACCGAAGCTCCCCGCCTGGTTTAAGAACCCGGTAAATTTCTGACAGCACTTCTTTCGGACTGGTTACCGAACAAAGTGTTAAAAATAAAACGACAGCATCAACTGAGTGATCTTGTAAATCGTGTAATCTTTCGGCGCCGGTTTGGTAATGAACCACTTCCGGCGACACTTTCAGACTTTTAATCGTTTTATCGAGAAGAATTTTCATCCCGGCTGAGGGATCTACGCCAATCACAACCTGAACTTCGGGCGGATAGTGTGCAAGGTTGAGTCCGTGACCGATTCCCGGTTCAAGAACGGTTCCTTTCAGTCCGGAAAGCACTTCTTTTCGGAGGTGATTAAACTTCAGTGAAACCAACCATTCAAGACGCGGATAAATATGCGTTCTGTAAAGTGCGATAAAGACCTCAGGCAATGTGTATAAATTCAAACAACCCTTTAACCCAACTTCAGACACCTGAGATTCTGCTAAATGTCATTTTCCCAGCAAATTCCGCAGAGCTTTTTCACAATCGCTGAATTTGAACTGATAACCTGACGCCATACTTTTTTCAGGAATCACACGCTGCCCGGTTGTGAGAACTTCGGCGACCTGACCCTTTACAATTCTCTGAATAAAACCCGGAACCGGAAACCACGATGGCCGTGACATTACTTTACCAAGAATCGAAGAAAAGGTTTTCATCGTTACCGGATTTGGTGCTGTTGCATTTACGGGACCTGAAAGGGTAGTCGTTTCGAGTGAATGAAGAATAATGCCAACTTCATCAGCAATGTGAATCCAGGAAAACCATTGTGTTCCGGGAAGCACAGGTCCGCCGGCAAAAAACTTAAACGGAAGCATCATTTCTTTCAGGGCGCCTTCATTTGGATCAAGAACAATTCCCGTTCTGATCAGCACGGTTCTGATTCCAAACTCCTTCGCCTTTAAAGATTCAGCTTCCCACTCAACCCCAACACCGGCAAGAAAATCATGGCCGGCAGGAGCTGATTCTGTAAGTTGACGATCATCGGAAGGTCCGTAAATTCCAATGGCAGAGCCTGAAATAAAAACTTCGGGTTTCCGCTCAGCCTTTTTCATGGCTTCAACAAGAAGACGGGTTCCGTTTACCCGGCTGTCCCTGATTTCCTTTTTCCAGGAATCAGTCCATCGCCGGCCGGCAACTGATGCACCGGCAAGATGAATGACGGCAAAACTTCCATTTAGCTCACTGGCCCACGGATCAGAGAGATTTGAAGTCATTTTTACCCAATGGTCAGCTTCGGGGACCTGAGTTTTTGCCTGATTTGCATCCCGGCTGAAAACGATAACCCGATAGTGTTTTGCTTTGAGTGCTTTAACAACTTCAGAGCCGATAAGTCCGGTAGCACCGGTGACGATAATTGATTTCATAAGATAACAGTGGTAGGTGATATGTGGTCAGTGGTAAGTTTTAATTGAACCGGTCAACATTTTCAAATTTCTTCCTGATAGATGAGTCGCTTCCTGACCAAACACAAAAATTAAATAATCTTGTTCCGGATGTAAAAAATCACAAAATCAGCCTTAAACTTTTAGAACGTGTCAGACATCACAAGTTTTTACTTTAGATACTCCGACTTTTAACCTCACGTTTTGAATTCATGGGCAGAGGAGCAGGTTGGCGTTGGATAAATTCATTACGGGTTCAATTGTCTCAGAATGCCCGATTTTGTTGTTTTTAAGATTTAAGCAGATTACAAACTAAAGGAGAAATCATGAGAAATCTGATTTTGTCTGCCTTGCTTTTTCTCTTTTCTGTTCTTCTTCTGGTTTTTTATGATACTGAAAATGAAAAAAAATCAAAAGAAAAGGAGCTTAAACCGACTCCTGCAACAAGCATTGAAACGAATACCCCGTCTCAAAACCGTTTGGTAACTGCAAGCCGCTGAACAATCGGCGTCCCCATATTTTGCAGAAAAAAGTACCAGTCCCCCGAGTAAATCATAGCAAAATCAGCCGGCAACGGTAATTCAACCGAACCGGAAAGCATTCCCCACGAAACTCCGTTGGCTGAACCGGTAAGTGGTGCATCTGTTGCATTTATCGGACCCAACGGAAGCTTCCAGCGAGTCCACAATCTGGTTTTCAGGTTATTCTGATCAAAACCCAAACCAGCGCCTGCAACCATCTCATGATTTTTATTATTTTCACGCAAAGTGGCACCGACTTCCCCTAATAAAAAAACGGGCCGGTATTGAAACGGATACCACGTCCATGAAAGCAAAAAGGTGGTTTGAAATTCATCCCAACCGGCCGGAATCGGGTTATCCAATCTGCCTGAACTGCCAATAGGAACGCGGAGTGCAACCGTTCCCGCAAGATGAAGAACGGATACCGGACTGAACCCGGAACTGAAAGAAACCACACCATCTCCCAACCCGCTGGTTGTTTCCTGACCCAGCTTTGAATTTGAAAAAAGGGTCAGGGCGGCGGCCATCCGGGTCGTTTCAGAAATTGTGTAAACAACGCCACCCGTCACTTTTAAATCAGTCAAATTCTGAATTGAATACGGTTTCTGCAGGTGATTATAGGCAGTTGAAGACGAGGCATAATCTGTTTGAAGAACGGCCAGAACGCCAGCCGGTTTTCCCAGATTTCCGCCATCAGGAAAGAGTGTTAAAAATTGCAGAAAAAGGATCAGTACTGACATCAGACCCCTTTTTCGGCTTCCGGCCAGAGGAATTTGTGAAGCTGAACCTGAAACCGGATAGGAAGTCCGGTTTCAAGAACCCATGCAGCAAGATCAGCAGGCGGAACTTCCTTCCAGATCGGAGAAAATAAAACCGTCCAGCGAAGCAGATTTAATTCTTTCACTTTTTCGACCGACCAGTCAAAATCGGCACGGCTCCCGATAACGAATTTCAGCTCATCCCACAGTTGCAGATCATTCACAATTGAATAGTCATTGTTCTTCATCATTCCCGACGAAGGCGTTTTGAAATCCACAATTTTGCGAACTGATTTCGGAACGTCACTGATTGGCAAACTGCCAGATGTTTCGAGTAAAACTTCATAACCTTCATCCAGCAATTTTTGCATGAGGATGTTTACACCAGACTGGAGCAAAGGTTCACCACCGGTGATTTCAACCAGTTTACAGGGGTAGGATTTTATTTTTTCGAGGATGGAATCCATTGCCAGATCATCACCCTCGTAAAAGGCATATTCGGTGTCGCAGTAAGTACAGCGAAGGTGGCATTCGGTGAGACGGACAAAAATACACGGCTGGCCGGCGTGTGTACTTTCTCCCTGGACTGAGAAATAGATTTCGTTGATTTTAAGAACTTGCATAATACTTTCACCGCAGAGATTAAAGGCGACACCAAAGGTCCGAAGGAAATACAAAGAGACCGCTAAGGCACAAAGGCGCTAAGAAATGCTGGAATTAAAGGCTTATAAACAATTATTATTTAAAGGGTTAGACAATAGGAAAAATACTGTTATTGGAAGTTTTATTGGGTTATAAAAACCTCCCCCAACCCCTCCTTTACAAAAGGAGGGGAGTTAATTACCCGTGACCCCCCTAAAGCCCGTCAAAAGCCGGGTTTAAAACGTTCAGGGCAGGCAGTAATTATGTGACCCGTAACCCGTCATTCGTAACCCGTAATTGCCGTCACCTGTCCCTTGTAACTTGTCACCGGCTATTTAAGGCCATTTGATTTTCAGCTTTTTCTTTGCTTCTTCAGCAGCTTTTTTAATGGCATCGTTTTTCTGTTTTTCAGCTTCGGCTTTCAACTTTTCAGCTTCTTCGTTCACTTTATCCTGAACCGCTTCTTTAGCCTCATCAACCTTCTGGTTCACTTCCTCTTTGACTTTATTTACAACGGCATCCGTTGCCCGGCCTGCTGAACGGTTTGGATCAGGTTTGATAGTTGGACTCATAAACGTGCCGCCAACATTCAGATCAACGATAACCCGTCCCTGTTTATCCGTCATATATTGAGATGCAATTTTTCCGTAATTGGTTGATTCCAGAGAAGATGACATCGATTTGGGTAGTGCCAGTGTTAATTCATAGCCAATAGTCTGATCAAGAGCTTGCCATCCGTCGCCTGTGATCTCTGAACCCACTGCCGATGCTTTCAGATCACTTAAAAACAGCTTTCCTTCCTTGATTTCAAGTCCGGCTGTCCATCCACTGACGCTTAAATTCTGCCATTCTGGCGCTTTGAGATACGTTCCAAGTGCAGTTTGAATCGGATGCCCTGAAAGTGAACCGGAACCGAGTGTTACACTTCCGATTCCGTAAAGTGATTCGGTTAAAAGTGTAAGAGAATCAGACAATCCACCATTGAATTTCACATTTGCAGAAACGTCACCTTTCAGATAGGCTGCCATTTTTACCATTTTTTCTATGGATGGAAACATACGGAACATATCATTTGCCTGAAGCTTTGATACATCAGTTGCAAGATCAAACAGGACTCCCTTTTTCTGATCGAGAATGACTTTTCCGTTTACCGAAACGGACCCACCAACCAGATTTGCTTTGGTGTTTGAAAGTGTAATTGTCTGGTCATTGATGTCAATCTGAGACAGGATGTTGGTTGCTGTAATATCTGTAAATGCAAACTTTTTGATTGAGGCATTGAAACGTCCTTCAACTCTGGGAAGCTGGGGAACTTTCAGTTTGGTCGTATCAACCTGAATGGGTTCTTTGGGTTTGGCATTCAGGTCAACCAGATCGCCCACGTTGAAATTTTCTGAAGCCAGTGAAGCAGAGAACTTCGGAATGAGTTTTACTGAATCGGGGTTGAGAATAAAACCCAGGTAATTCTCAACTTTCCCGTTTAACTCAAGATCAGTTGTTCCAATGACCATTTTAAGTTTTTGCAGATTCGCCATGTCATTGTTGATCACAAACGTTCCGTTTATACTTTGGATGCCGTTTGGCAGAGTTCCTTTTTTCGAGAAACTCATATTGGTAAAGGTAACGTTTCCGGTTCCCTTTAGACCTTTTGGATTCAGTGCTGGTCCGTTTACGGTTACAACAGCTTTAATTCCACCCCCAACCGACATAGAATCGCCCATCGGATAAAAAGATTTTACATCCTCAAGAACCAGCGCCACGTTGGCATCAAGATCAACAACCGGATTTTTAAAATCTTCAACATTGGCTTTTACTGAAAACTTTGAGTTTTTAATCTCACCGGAAAGGTTTTTAATACTGACTGATTTTTCAGTGCCGTTCACATCCACATTTAAATTAGAAAGTGCAGCCGGAAGATCGGTATATTTGATAAATCCATCTTTAAGCAGCATTGAATAAGTTGCTTCGGGAAGGAAACCGCCACCAACTTTACCTTTTGCAGTTGCTGCAAATGAGAAGGTTCCTTTGGTTTCAATTTTAGTGATATCCTTGACTACATCAGCCGGAACCAGAGACAGAAATTGCTTCAGATCAGTTTCTCCGCTTGACAAAGAAAGGTCGACAGTACGAATGGAATCTTTCAGATTTTCAACTTTTCCTGACATGTTCAGAGCCAGGTTTGCAACAGTGAATTCTGTTTTTCGGATGTTCAGCGTGGATTTCTCAATTTCGTAGGAAAGAGTTTGTTTCAGGGAAAGCGGAAGGTTTTTGACGAGACTTCCCATGGCATTCCGGAAAGTAATTTTCCCGATCTGCAAATTCTGATTCACTTCAACCGAATCTGAACCATAATCCAGATTGAGGTGATAATTAAACTCATCAATGCTTGCGAAAGAACGACCCTGCTGGTCATCGAAAGTCAATGAAAAGTTGGTGAGAAATACGTCATCAAGGGCAATGGACTGAACCGGGAGTTCGCCTGAAGATTGGGTTGAATCCTGAACAGCAGCAGTTGTATCTGAAGCCGGAATCATGGAAGCAAAATTGAAAACACCTTCTTCATTTTTAATAACGCTGACTTTAAGTCCGTCAACACCCACTTCACTAACTTCGATAGATTTTGTCAGAAGCGGCAACCACTTCAGACCGAGGCGAAATTCATTGAAGGAAACGAAAGGTGCTTTACTGAAGGAAGAATCGTCAGCAATTTCAAGTTTGCTGAGTACAATCCCAAGTGAAGGAAAAACCTCGACTTTTGCCCCGCCAATGGTCACTTTACGGTGAAGCTGACTTTCAAGTGCCGGCACTGCATTTGAAATGATAACCGACTCCGTCAGCATAATTTTAACGGTTACGGCCAGAATAATGAAAAGGGCAACCGGAATGGAAAGCACAATCAGTGTCCATTTTACAGGCTTGGTCATAGGAACTCCAAAAGATATAAATATTTAACTTTACAAAATACGGAAAAGTAAAATGAATAGCACGGAATGGGGGAGGGTTATAAGTGGCAAGTTATAAGTTATAAGTGGAAGAAAGTCACATAAAGAGGTACCTTTACTTTTTCAAAACAGGGAAAATGAATGACAACCCCAAGCACTTACAAATCAATCAACTGCAGCTGGTACGACCGGCTGATCCAGGCCTGTGAACGAAAAGAAGAGTTGAATCTGGAAATAGTAGATTCCGATCAATCTTTAAAAAAGATTCTGGTTAAGCCGGTTGATATTTTCAGCAAAGATCAGGCTGAGTGGCTAAAATCATCGGAAGGAACTGTAATCCGGCTGGACAGGATACTTTCTGTAAATGGTGAGTTGCTGAGCGGAGTTTGCGGGATTTGAATTTAATGAATTTAAATGGTTAATATTTTAGAAAATTTCGTGGATTCCCGCCTTCGCGGGAATGACAACTCTCTTAGGTTGGATGAAAACCCATTTGTTGTCATCCCGGACTTGATCCGGGATCCAGTAATTCTTCTTTTGATTCAACCTATTTTCAAAGTTAAAACCAAGCTTTTTATTTTAACAGAAGCATTCGTTTGGTTTCTGTTACATTTCCCGATTTGATCTGATATAAATAAATCCCGCTTGAAAGTCCTGCCCCGTCAAAACTGACAGAATAGCTTCCCGGTGCCTTTTGTTCATTTACCAGCGAACGGATTTCTCTGCCCTGCATATCAAAAACTTTAAGTGAAACTATTCCCTGCGTTGAAACCTGATAATTGATTTTTGTAACCGGATTGAACGGGTTGGGGTAATTCTGTTCAAGCGATAACCTTTTTACTGCTTTTTCATTATCAGCCACAGAAACACCGGTCGAACTTTCAAAAACCACTTTAAAAACGCCAGTCACTCCTGAGGGAATGTTCAATTTTTTTTCCTGCGATGAAAAGTCAGAATAGGTTTGTCCGTCTTTTTCGACTGACTTGATCCGGTACTGATCAGAACTGATTTCGAGCGGATATAATTGCACGACCCGATCCTGATTTAACTGTGAGTACTTGTAATACAAAGTCACCGGTTTTTTGTGAAGCATCAGATTGCCGTAGAGGTAAACGTAATATCCGGTTTCAATTGAATGGTAAGCAGCTTTTCCACCGCCGGCTTTTGCATCATTCCAGATAAATCCGCCCCGGCGTAACTGATTTTCATAAACTTCACCATACTCATGATCAACAAAATGTGTCATGTAAAAGCTTAGTGTTTCATCTGCCATTTTGAGATACTTGTCATCCCCCGTCAGATTGTGCAAAAACAAACCTGCTGTAATTGCCTGTTCCATTTGCCACCAGGCTTTAGCGGAATCGGGCTGACCATATAGCAACATGGTTCCTGTCACCCGGTCATAATCTTTGAACGGTCCGCCATAAACATGATCATACCCTTTTGCCAGAACGTGATCAGCAAGTTTAATGGCAGTTTCAAGATAGACTTCGTTTTTTTCAAACTGATAAACACGACCAAGACACCATGCCGTTTTCAGAACGTGACCCATGATCGTACGGGTATTGTCATTTGCAGTAGTATTGTTGTAAGTCCAGTCTGTGTTGTAATTTTCTGCAAAACCGATTTCCTGGGCATCCATTGTTTTTGCGAGCCGGTCAACCATGTTTGAAGCAACTTCCAGCATCCGGATTTTATACTTTTCTTCGCCGGTCAATAAATACATATTTAACAGATGGGTTGTGATTGCATCAACCGTTGAATTAAATGTTTTTCCGCTTCGGGTTGTTCCGTTTCTGCTGAGCGAATTGTAATAGCCGAATCTTGCCGGAGTTGGATCCCATAAAACAGTTTCGTTATACTGATATCCTTTATTGAACCAACCCATTGCAGTTGTATCGCCTGTAACTTCAATTTTTGCCATTAAACCCAGTAAAGCATAATGCTGATAAAAAGCATACTTATTTCCGTTGATTGAATTTACAGTTCCGGTTGAAGAAATCGAATTGAACCATCCACCATAAGTTTTATCCCAGGCAAATTTGTACATGAAATCGAGTCCTTTCTGACCCAAATTCAGGTAAGTTTCATATCCTGTCATCATGAAGGCACGGGTTAGACCATAAGCATTTCTTGACTGACTGATCATATCCTTACTGGTTCCCCAGGAAGTAAGCACATTGCCCTGCCGGTCAATATTGGTAAAAAAACCCCCAACCGAAGACTGATCAAGGGCTGAATCCCAAAAAGCAGCACAGCTATCAACATAGCCAAGAATAAGGTCCGGGGTCTTGAGATACTGGCTTTTTACCTGATATTGTGCAAAAGTGAACGGAATATTCAAAAAGACGATTGCCAGAAAAGAGAAAAGAAATTTTTTCATGGGAGGTCCGGGCTAAATATGTGTCGGAATTTACTCATTTTTATGAACTGAAAAAACATTTACAGCAGTAATGAGGTATTCAGGCCGATTCATCCAGATCACATATTTATCAGAAAACACAAATTCAGCACCTATCTGATTTAATCAATAAAACCTTAGAATTCTTTTCCTATTTTTATCCATGTAAATCAAATCACATTTTAATCGGACTGATTAAATTACAGCTTTGGTATTCCAATTTTTCCTGAAGGAAAAAAACCAATGAAATCGATATTCACACTTTTCTTTGCCTTTGTTTTTCACAGTTCATTGGCACAGTCTGCCGATTCCCTGAACCAGCGGGCAAAATCCTTTTTTTATCTCAATCCGGATTCTGCCGAATTTTATGCTAATCAGGCAGCTCTCATGGCAGCAACAGAGGATTCGCTCAATGATCTTGCTGAAGCTTTTTCCAATGTTGGTTTTGCACTGCTTCAGAAAGGGCTTGCGTCAGAAGCACATCAGCAATTTTTAAAAGCTTACGGTCTCTATATTGAAACCGGTAGTCAGGATGGAATTGGTTCAGTTCAAAATTATATCGGAAATGTGTATTCTAATCAGGGCCGGTTCCGGGAAGCTTTATCGTTTTTCAAGAATTCCCTCCAAACTTATCTAAAGGCAGGAATTTCTAATTACCAGGCAAGACAAACCGGAAATATCGGGATCACCTACCAAAAACTGGGTATACAAGATTCTGCACTTGTATATTTAAATGAATCTGTAAGATTATATGCTTCAGGGAAAGTTCCAGAAAATGCCGATGTCATCCGCATTTATCTCGGAAGAGCTTATCTGGCTTTGGGTAAAACTGATTCTGCCCGTATCCTTTTAAAATCGGCTGTCCATTCAATTTCCAATCACCCTGAACATCTCAAATTTCTTGCCGTCGGTTACCTTGATCTTGCCGGTCTTAATATCAAAGAAGGAAAAACTCAGGAAGCCCGGCTTTACCTTGATTCGGCATTTTCGATAGTAGAACCCCATGATTTTAAAAATGAGATCCGGGACTTTTACCGGATTCAGGCTGAATATTTTGAACTGGCAGGGAAACCGAAAGAAGCATTATCTTCCTATAAAAATTTTATACGGATCAGGGAATTACTTCGGGATGACGATATCAGCCGGATGACGGCCGATTTTCAAAATAGCCTGGATACTGAGTTAAAACGACGGGAAATTGAATTTCTTAAAACGGATATCCGGGCTCAGAACCAAACCCGTATTTTTCTGATTATTACAGTCGGAAGTTTGGTTTTGTTTTCTATCGGACTGGGTGTTTTTCTTTTTCTTTACCGGAAAAAATCAAAAGAACTTGAAGAAAGTCACGATTCACTGAAAATTACAAATAATGACCTTCAGGAAGCTCTTGAAAATGTAAAAGTTCTGAAAGGATTTATTCCGATTTGTGCGAACTGCAAAAAAGTGCGGGATGATTCAGGGTTCTGGAGTCAGATTGAAAGTTATATCATGCAGAATTCCGAAGCACAGATCAGCCATGGCATCTGTCCGGATTGTATGGAAGGATTGTACGGCATTAAAAAGAAGTAAAAGCAGATTATTTCAAAAAATCTCTAAAACTGGTATTGCAGCCCTACTGATGGCACAACAAACACTCTTGAATCAACCGGAATGAAGGTATTGAGTTCCAGAAGAAGCCGGGTTTTTTCATTTCCAAAACGATAGCCAGTAATCAGGCTTGTGGCCAGATACCGGTTTTCCTTCACATCACTTTTCATTCCGAATGTACTGAAGTCCCCAGCTGTAGAGAAAAAATTACCTTTCACACCCGCATACCAGACGTCCTGCCCAATTAAAATCATCGGATAAAATCCAAAAGCAGAACCGGATGTTGCATCCAGATAATACGAAACGCCCATATCTGCCGATGCCTTTATTCCCGAGTCATAAAATTTGTATTTTCCGTCGAGAAGCAGAATTCCGGGAAGCGCAAACTTAAGACCCATGTCGGCTTTTTCAGATAATCCGTACCGGCCACCAGCTTCCAAAGCAAAAGCCGTTCCGCCCAGCCAACCGGTCCCGCCGCTTATTTCAAACTTTCCTTCAGGAAGAGTCTCGGGCGTTTGCAAGGTGGAATAGGGAATGCAGGAGGAAAACTGGAAAGAAACCAAGGACAAAAGGAAAACATTCAAGATTTTCAAAATAAAAGAACCTCAGGTTTTGCTGTTTAATTGTTGCCTACTGATCGCCCCAATAGGTATCTCTTTTTTCAAGCTGAATCTCCGGGGAAAGAACGTTTTTTAACTGCTCAAATGTCAATGAAGAATCAATTAAAGAGAGTAAACTTTCCCGTTTGGAAATAGTTGAATTCCTGTAAAAAAATCTCAGACTTTGAATTCCTTCAACCCGTTCGGTCGGCCAGCTATACCCACCAGCATTTGAACCACTGTAAATAAAGGTGTGGCTTCCCTGAAAAAGAACCTGGGGTGGGTACTGATTTATGGACCAACCAACCAATTTCCGGCTCAGTTTTATGGAAAGAGAATCAATGTTCATTGAACGAAAAAAAACACCTTTCCTTCCAAGATAATCAATCATTTCTTCAGGATTCTTTATTGCCTCAACAGAATCATAAATAACAGTGAGCTGTTTCTTTGTAAAGGTAGTATCAAACCAGACTATTGCCCTTGGTTTGATTGAAAGAGAATCTGTCAGATAAATTTTCCAGTTGGTTTCATCAACAAAAATATTTGTAAATATTTCACCACACCCAGGAGAAAATGCACAGTATGGCTCTTTTAAAGAACTCGAAAAACGTCGAATCCTGAGAATGACATCTCTGCCGGTTTTTTCAGCATTAAGAATTGGGTTGGTTATTCCATCATTTGAATTTTTCTCATCTTCATTGCTACAGGCTACCAAAATAGAAATGGCTAATAAAACAAGAAAATTCAGGATGCTTTTCGTTTTCATCATTTCTTTAAATTTAAACGAGAAATTATCGCCCTATTTCAACTTAAAAAATCATACGGATTGAACCGGCATAGTTGATTCGGGTTTGTTCAATTCAATCAACCATTCCGCCAGAATTTTTGCTTCAGTACCAGAACCTGATGACTTTGCAGTTTCAATGATGGATTGAACCAGATCTGCGATTTTTATATTCAAACCTGCACTTAAATCATTGCCATTCCTTATTGCAGCTGCCAATTCCCTACCATCCATATTTTTTAAAATATTTTTGACCGGATGTAAAAAGACACCTTCCATTTCATCATCTGAGCAGCCGAGTTTTCGCTGTCCGAAATCTTCAAGCAGTACTTTACACCAGGGAGGCAGGTTACCATTAAAGGCAACCGAAATCAGCAACACAAGTTCACCAAATAAAACATAATTTCCACTATTATTCGCCTGTTTTCCCGATGGCACAGCTTCGGGTTCAGTTGAATTTTTGACTGGTACAGTTTTCTCTGAATTCCCGCTGCCCAGCAGTTTGGAAACCAGAAAAAAGCCCAGAAGAAAGGCACCACCCATAATCAGCCAGGTCGTCATGATTTAGGAAATCCTTTCGTGTTTGATAAGTTCTATGCCCTGACAGTCACTGCAAAGCCCAGATTCAACCTTGTAAGGTGTCAGGCAACGGGGACAGTATGAATTCATTTCAAAATCAGCTTCGGCGGAAGGAATTAAATCTGGAACAGAAAGCTGATGTTTTTCAAGTAAGCCCAACACTTTCAGATTTGTTTCTCTCACTGCCTCTGAAATTAAATCACTCAGACCAAAACCCGCAACCGGATTTTTCAGATCATTCTTTATTTTCAAAAGAAAACCCACATTTTTATCGGGGGATAAAAGAAGATCAGCAACAACGACCGGATGAATGCCTGAAAAGGTCATAATTGCCAATCTGTCTCCGGTTCTCATGGCATAGAATGGTGAAATAAAAAGGTGGAAAATTTCAATTGCCTTTTTAATCCGGGAAACATCAGGTTTTCTGAACACACCATACACACCGGATATATAAACCAGTGAAAAGTGAACCAGAAGAAAAGCAATCAGCCAATACAAGCCTGTTTCCGCAAACCCGGCAACAAGAATAAAAAACGGAAGAAGAATAAACAGGAAAATCCACTCAATCAGGGCTATGCGGTTTACAATTTTAATTTGATTCTTTGAAGCCGTTAATTGGGCGGAAGCTTGTTCTTTTTGAAAAAATGAATCCAGAAAGGTCTGAAGCTGGGATTCCCGTTTTTTTTCCGGAACAGAAATCATCAGTTTGAAAAACTGACCCCAGCGTTTCGCTTCTTCTGATGTGAAGAGTTCAGTTTCAGGAAAAGAATTGATTTGTAATCTGGAGTCGGAAACCTGAACCTGCTTAAGATCTTCCCAGGGGCAGAACCAACTTTTTTCATTGGAAGGAAGAACCGGTCCGACAACCGAACCAGAAACCGGACAGAATCCTTTAGAAGAAAACGAAAAGGAAAATGACGAAACCGGATACACTCTGCCAAAAGGGGGAAGTGGATAGGTTAATATCAATCCCTTTTTCTCATTTGATAAAAAGGCTGAGGTGAACGTGACATTGAATTCTGATTTAAACCATCTGCGAAAAATAAGGGTGGAATGTGAAACAGCAAAAGAACATTCTGCCAGATAAATCAGCATCAATGCCGGAACGATCCAATCCATTCCAGCCATGAAAAATTATTCCTTATCTTTTTTATTGCTGAAATATTTCCAGATTGCTGATCCGGCAGCACCAACTCCCACAACAATAAGTTTCCAGAAAGCGGCCAGAGACTTTAGAATCACATTGAAAAATCCTGACTTTGCGGCAACGGCTGCAGCCCCGCCAAGAACGAGGGCAGTAAGCCCATATTCAGCAACTTTATCACCTTCACGGAATTCAGCATATTTCTGTCCGGACTGAAATTCGTAGCGGGTCAGCATTTCTCTGAAAAGAGGTAAATCTCTCTGATAGTTATCAGGACTTGTAACCAGAGTAACTTCCATAACGCCAAAACGGCCCAGAAGTTTTACGTTGTGGTTGATGAAAACACCATTTCCGCCTTCGGTGAATCCTTTTATTGCCCACTCGAGGTTATTGGTCTGCGGATTGTAGTAAGGAGCAACGGCCCAACCCAATATTGTCATTTCCGGCATCCCGATTTCAGTGCGGTATTTGTTATTCTCTGTCTGATTTTCCTGCATCGCCTCCATCATTGCCGTTGAATCGAGGTCATTTTTCTCATCATCTTTTACATAACCTGAACCGTCAAATTCAAAAACGCTCCACCAACCCAATGAATCAGAAATGACCAGTCCCACTTCCTTGTCGCTGGTCAGATTTTCGTTATAAATCAGAAATTTTCGTGCATCATCACCGTTAGCAAAATATTCACCCGAAATCAGATTTATCTCACCGAGTGAACCAACTTTTACCAGCTGCGGACCTTCAATCCATTCAATTTTTTTACTGGTATCAGGTGCTGATAAATATTGAATTGAATCTTGCTGGGCAAATAGATTAGTTAGAAAAACTATGCTGAAAAATGCTGTTAGGACTGCTTTCATTAAATGACCCCGGGTTTTAACTAGGAATATTTTGCTTCAACTTACTTTTAAGGCACAAAAATGAACCTTATTTAATCCTAAGTCAAAGAAAAATCAGGTGTATAAATTAAAACCTTGTTAAATTTTCAATTTTCCATCCCTCTTGCCCATTCAAAATGAATCCCTTATCTTTTAGTCCGTAATGAAAAATGTGGGGGGAATGATGGATTTCAGCGTACTTCAGATCGTAACTTTTGTGCTGGTTTTATTAATGGTTGCGGGTCCACTCATCCTGATTGGATTTCTTTACTTCCGCAATAAATTTCAATCAGGTCATTCCATCCTCAGAAAACACCCGCTTTTAGGTACCATGCGGTATCTCATCGAAAAACTGGGTCCTGAATTCCGTTTTTACATTACTGACACTGATAATGAGGGAACACCCTTCAGCAGAAATCACTTTACTTCGATCATTTTTGCTGCCAAATACTGCAAAACTGTTATTGGTTTCGGGTCAAAACGGGATTTTACTGAACCCGGATTTTACCTCAGCAACGCCCTTTTCCCGAAGCAAAACTCTGAACTTAAAATTGACAACAGTTTCACTTTCAAAACCCACAAATATGAAGTTGTGAGTGAAGGGGTTTTTACCCGGAAGCAAACCAGTTCGTGGGTGGATGTAAGACCGTGGCAACTCACTGATGAACATGCCATCATTTTTGGTAAAGACCGCCGGCAGCCGTTTGTTTCAAAAACCTGGTTCGGTTGCTCTGCCATGAGTTACGGTTCACTGGGAGCAAATGCCCTTGAAGCGATCAACCGTGGACTTGCCCTGACCGGTTCAGGTTGGCACAATACCGGTGAAGGCGGCATTTCTCCTTTTCATTTGAAGGGCGCTGATATTATTGCACAACTTGGCTCAGGAAAATTTGGATACCGCACGAAAGATGGAAAAATGGATTGGGATCTGGTTGCAGAAAAAGCACAGCTTCCACAGGTGAAAATGTTCGAGATCAAACTTCATCAGGGAGCCAAAATAAAAGGCGGGCATCTTGAAGGCGTTAAAGTAACCCCCGAAATTGCTGCCATCAGAAATGTTGAAGCCTGGAAAACCTTGTCATCACCCAATCGTTTCGATGAATTTAATTCAGTTGATTCGCTTCTCGATTTCGTTGCCAAATTTCAGGACGTTTCCGGGAAGCCTGTCGGAATCAAAGTTGTTGTGGGAAGTGATATTTCTCTCGAAGAACTTTGCGAAAGAATGAAGGAAAGAGGTGACGGACCCGATTTCTTCACGGTGGATGGAGGAGAAGGCGGTTCCGGAGCAACTTACAAAGAAATGGCTGATACGATGGGGCTCCCCATTTTCTCAGGACTTATTATCGCCGATGACACACTGAGAAAATACGGACTCCGTGACCGTGTAAAAATCATTGCTTCCGGGAAACTTCACAGTGCAGACCAGATTTGTATTGCCCTGGGCTTGGGTGCCGATGCCATCAACATTGCCCGTGGTTTCATGATTGCGGTTGGCTGCATCATGACTGAAAAATGCCATACAGGGCAATGCCCCGTTGGGGTTGCAACCAATGATCCCGATTACATGAAAGCTTTGGTCGTCAGTGAAAAAATGTACCGGGTTGCCAATTACGTTACCACTCTTCGTGCCGCCTGTTTTTCTCTGGCAGCCGCCTGCGGAGTTGAATCACCAACCCTGCTCCGACGTCATCATGTTGTCTACAAATATGGCGATTACCGGACGGTCAGGGCTGATAAATTGTTTGGGTAGGGAAATTGCAAATAACGAATGACGGATGGCGAATTACGAAGTAAATTGATTTAATTCGATTTTTCATAGTCTTCGATTTCTTTCAGAAATTCCATCGCCAGTGTGAGTTTTTTGCCACCGGCACCTGAAATCAGCATGTTAACCCATTTAATGTGCATGTTTTTATAGGAAATTGTCTTTATCGCCCAAATGGAAAGCGGTAAAAAAAGAAGTCCCAAAACAATCTGACTGATCAGCCACGTTGAATCACCCACTTCCCAGATATTGATCCCGAAAAAGAACCAGAATCCAAGAATAATGTACGCCAGAAAAAAGGGAAACTGCAGGATCGCAATTTTCAGATAGAGAATAAGATGGGTCTGCATTCCTGCCAAAACCTTCTGGTTTTCAGTGACCGGCTTACTGATATCAAACCTCGAAATTAATTCCAGCTGATGAATGCAACCCACAAGGGCAGCAACTGTAAATAGTAAAATGAGTCCGGCAGAGATTACCACGGCAGGTTCATTCCACCCACTACTCATCAACCCGATTAAAATCACGCTTACCAATAATCCCAGCAGCAATTCGAAGATAGATTGTCTGGTCATTTTGTTCAGTTCGGATTCCGTTTTTTGAAAATTGATCTCTTTCGTTAATTTCTGAATTTTTTCATCCGACCTTGAAAGTCGTGCATCGAACTGGTTTAGCAGACCAGATAATTCATTTTCTTCCATTTTAATCACCTTTGTAAGTTGAAAATCTTTGTTTGAGTTTTTCTTTAATTCTTGAAATTTTTGTTGACACATTGGTGGTGGTCAACCCCATGATTTCAGCAATTTCCTGGTTGCTTTTTTTATCCAGATAAAGCAGAAGCAATGCCATGTCAATTTCTATGAGTTCCGAAATAAACCGGTCGAGCAGGTTGAGTTTGACGTCGTTCTCTTCCTTTTCATTCTGGGTATTATCGGTCGGTTCTTCATTTATAGGTAAAAACCGGTTTCCCCTGGCCTGTTGTTTTCTGAAAAAAGAAATGGCCACATTCAAACCAATTCTGTACATCCAGGTCGAAAATTTTAAGTCAGGGTTATACCTGCCGAATGAATTCCAGAGCTGAAGTCTGATTTCCTGGGCTAGATCTTCTTTATCTTCAGCCTCTTTTGCGTACATATTTACGATTTTAAAAAGAATACCCCGGTTGGATTCTATTAAAACTTCAAATACTTTTTGGGTCGATTCATTCATAAAATCAATCAGTTTTTATTGAAGATTAAGCCGACGCCGGCCATGACCGAAAAACTTTTTCCCGGGGTTAAATTTTTGCTTTTAAATACATCCGAAAAAAAGTACGTTCCGCTGAGAAACCAGGAAAACCCTATCAAATCGTTCTGATTCATTAAACTTGTTGAAACTTTCAAAAGTCCTGCAACCTGAACCGGATTGATGTTTTTAAAATCATCTTTAAATGAAACCGTATAGCCCTCTTTATTTTTAACTGATGATTCCCAGTAAGCATAAATCTGATATCCGATCAGTCCGCCCAATTCAAGCGAGAAGCTCCTTCCTGCTTGTTCAGGAATAAACCGGTAACCCAGCGTAACCGGAATATCAGCAAAAACCTGCTGAAAATGACTGTAAGTGTAGGTTTTTCCAGATGCGAAGGGTTCAAAAACGGTTTTTCCGTCTGAGGTTAGAAGGATTTTATTCAAACCAAAAGTTTTCACACTGATTCCGGCTCCCGGTTTGATGAAAAATCCGGTTGGTTGGGATGAAAATTGAATCGGAATTTCAACGAAGGTATTGAAATTTCCGCTGAAAACTCCTAACCCTGAAAATGGTTTGTTCTGTGAAAGTGTTGTATTAGATAAAAAACTGGAACCCAATCCCAGTTCATAGGAAATATTTTGAATTCTCAGTCCTGACTTATTACCCGGATTTCCGGTTGAACCGAATTGGGCATAGACAGTGAACGTTCCTGAAATCAGGAGAAGGGTTAAGAAAGCAGACAGACTTTTCATTTTAATCCTGTGGTTATTGAGTGAACCTGTTACTCAATGATTCGCACAACCACGATAAATATCACAACAACTATTTTACTTTTTCTTAGTTAAATGAGGAAAGTTTACCTAAAAATCCCAGGTTAAATCATTTTTTGGTCATCGTCATGTCATCCTCTTTCAATTATCTCTCTTTTTCCAGATATTTGTTGCGCATCCCGAAATCTTAAACACAAAATCAATACCAAAGAACAACACTAACATTTGGTGTAAAATAATGATACGCAAACTTAAAATCGGTCTGACCTTTTTTCTCCTTATCTTCAATCTCCCAGGTTTTGCCCAGCCAGATTATTCAAGGATTTATAAAAATGCGGTAGAGTTTCGTCCGTTTCTAACCGGATCTGCTCAGGAGCCTTTCAACAAAAGAATAAGTTTATTGGGGACATTGAATCCTTTTCTTATTCCAGAGTATATCAAATTTCTGAATTCATCCGGTTTTTCTGAAGCAAATAGGTACTCTGCGTTTAATTATCTTTTCAGTGTGGAGATTTTACAGTTTAATGAGGAAATTGATTGGGAGATCAAACTTCTAAAAGCTGACACTCTTCATTCCGGAAATTACAAACGGAGAATTGAATGGTTGCTTCAGGATCTGAAACTGGAGCCGGAATTGAGAAAAAGTGAACCCAAAAACTATCCCGAGCCAAGCCAAGATGACTATTTTCTGGTCTATCTGTTTTTGAAAGGGGAGACCGGAATACTAAAATCCACATCAGTTGATTACCAAATTCTTGTTGATTCGCTTTCCGGGAAACTGATCAAACAGGCAGATTCACTTTATTCAGAAGTTAAGGCAGGAAAAATTGTTCAGGAATCTGAAATAATTACAACGTGGAAAAAAACCAGATATTGGATGAAAAAATCAGCATCACCAGATTCTGGGAATTCAAATTCACTTTACCAGCTTATTTCAATCTCAAGACCTGAGAAAGTAACTTATTTTACTCCAACCATTTCTGATTTTGTTCCACCAAAGATTCAATTCAGCCATTCCCTTTCATTGGGTGGTGGTTCTTTCAGAGATTTCAATTCAAACAAAGTCTCTGGACTAAACCAGGGACTTTTCCCTTATCCGGGATTTCACTCAGATGTTACCTTACCCAAATGGTCAGTTTATGGGGAGTATTCCCTTAGGTGGACTGATTCTGAATTTCCTTTTGCTGAACTTAGTTTCGGGTATTGGTACACCTATATAAAAAATGAATTACCCGGATCAAAAACACGGATTGTTTTTATACAATATCCCCAAACACAGAATTACAGGGATGATTACACTTTTACTTACACGGTTAAAGCTTCTTCATATAGATACAAAAATCAAGGGTATTATCTTTTCACCCCTGTGCTGAAAAAATGGTCGTTTTCACTTGAAGTTGGTCTTCTGTTTGGTACCACAGAATCAGCCTTTTCTGCAGAAATACCCTATAATTTAATCATCGACCGATACAATGATTTAACCGGAGCTCTCGCTTTCAGAAGACTAAACAAAGACTATGACAATAAGATAGCAGGAAAATCAAAAAAGAACTTTAAAGAATATTCTGTGCGTTTAAAATATATAATCCCCTGGTTTTCAGAAATTGGAATGACACTCAGCAAAGAACAGGTTATTTTTTCAGGCGGATTACGGCTTTCCTTTTAGGAGAAATTGATTCTTTATTCTTACCGTTGTTGAGTCATCCAAATAATTATTTAAAACAGAAAAGTCCGCCAATTTGCGGACTTTTCTGTTTTTTTAAAACTTCACCCTGATACCCGCCGTAATTTTTCTTGGCGGTGTGTAAAAATCGGGGTTTTCTGCACCGGTTTTTCTGTAAGTATGGGCTAAGGGTTCATTTGTAAACCGATTATTAAAATTCTCATCACCCTTCAAATCTGCTTTCCCTGTCTGCGGATATACCGTTAACAGATTTCGCTTGTCAAACAGGTTTTCAACAGAAACAAAAACACTGCTTTCAACCAATTCGATTGGTAATTTCTGCTCCAGATTTAAATTAATCTGACTTATTGTTGGCATTTGCTCACGGGTGTCTGAAATGGAAATAGGCCGGCCACCTCCATCATAAATAAAATAATTTGTGAAATAATAATTACCGGATTGGAGATAATAAGAAATATGGCCATTCATGTTCCAGAATGTTTCAAAATCAATATTGAGTTTCAGAATCATTGGAGTGGTCCAATAATTCTCTTCCTTTAAATTGGAATCCAAAAAATCATTTGGGTGAAATTTATAATCGTAGTCCTGAATGTCTAAAAACGATGAAAATGAAACACTGCGAAAAACCAGGTTTTCGGTTAATTCAGGAACTAATCTAATTCCAACACTGATTCCCCGGTAACTGACTTCAGTTTTATTGCTTGAAACAAGGGTATAAAGTCCCGAAATCTCATATTTATAATCTGCTGATATCAATTTTTGGGATGAACGCAGATATCCATCAACGGATAAACTAAAAGTGGGTAACGGATTCCATTCCATACCAAGTTGTGCTGTTGTCCATTTCTCTGGACCCATTTCTGGATTTCCAATATAATTTCGTTCCCCTACCAATTCCGGATATTCTCCCCAATACAAATTGTCATACGACGGCCAATCAACCGATTGATTAATTGACCATGAAAGTAAAAAGGGTTCATTTAGGCCAACTTTTCCCGAGAAATAGGGAAGAAATTCAGTAGTTGGTTTTGCTTTTTTCCCGGTTAGAAAATGACCCAAATCGTTGCCCGAATAAGCAGGATCATCCCGGTAAGTTTCTCCGTCAGACAGAAAACTTTCAACCCTGATGCCAGCTTCAGCTACAGCAAGCTGACCCAACAGGGTGAACAGAATCTGATGTCCACCGGTTACTGAATACAACGCCGGGTGCCGGTTGATTGAATACCCAAATAAATACATTTCGGGGGGAATTGCATTATACTCTCTATTGTAAACACGGCCTTTTTCCTCAAAATACCACCAGTTTTCTGTTTGCAGAGTTAGAAAACTTTTCTGTGTGTCATTCCATGTGTAATTATTTTCCACTGAAAAAAGAAACAGATTATCCTGATACCGGTATCTTCTGTTATCATATCCACCACTTTTGGAAAAAAACAAGTCGGGATCCAACCCCCCTGAAGGTAATTCTCTGACATACTCAAGGTTAGAAACATCCGGTGCCAGATAACCCCAGGTTTGGGTTGGCTGGTAAGAGAGGTTGATCTTTTGAGAAAACGATTCTGACCAGGAAAGCTGAGTCGTTAAACCGGAAATAATCTGTTCCTGAAAGTGCCTAAGGTTTCCATCCGGCGTAAGTAGCCAGTCAAACGAATAATAAGAGGCTGTCTTTCGGCTGTAAAGAACAAAGAAATCCGTTGAAATAAAATCAGTGTTCCAAAGCAGTCTGAAGGATAAACTCCTGCGGTTAAAATCATTCATCAGTACATCTGAACTATCACCTGAGGGTTTAATTCTGCCACTGCTTCCCGAAGAACCTTCCCAGGTTTTATACACACTTTTTCCCGATAAATATCCCCCATCCTGACTGAACATGCCGCCGGTTGAAAAAGACAAATTTTCAACGAAGGGAACGGGACCGGAAGCAGAATAGCTTAGGTTTTTATTTCCAAGATTATCCAGTTTTGTCCGCTGTGGATGTAGTCCGTTGTCTGAGGAATAGTAAGTTCCGCCAGAAACTTCAATGGCACTTGAAATTGTTTTTCCGGGAAGGGGTTGTGTGATCACAAAAACGCCGGATGACTGTCCAGGTGTTCTTCCGGAAAGCCAACCCTTGTCAAGAGTGATTGACCCATCAGTAAGCGGAATGTCATTATAAAGACGATTATTAACCGGAATTCCGTTTAACAGAAACCGGTGAGAATTAAAGCCACCACCCTTTACCCTGAGACCAAATGGTTCTCTGAACTCCATTGAATTCATATAAAACGGATTATAGCCCCGGTTGGCAGTAACAAAGGGGATTTGTAAAACCGGGTTTGAAAGTGAAATGGGTTCAGAGGTTAATTTTGTAGAGTCTGGAATTTGGGCTAACCCCATTCCGGAAAGCAGTAAAAGGGTTGCCAGGGAAAAAAATTTTTTCATTGTATATCCGGGAAAAAGTAAATTCACTAACCTTAACGAAGAATTTTAATCAATCAAGGTAAATAAAGATACTTTAACCCGACTATAAAAACAACCCGTTCTGTCTTTTATTTAAAAATCAGACTGTAAATTTTTGCTTCGTTGCCCCGTTCTCCTTTTGCAAGATCCTGAACGGTTTCACTTCCGTCAGAGACCTTAAATCCTGCCTGATTTAATTGGATCAAAAGTGAATCACGGTTTGCTCCGGAAAGAAGAGCCAGGTCATTGATTGGTTTTGAATTCAATTTACCGATCACTTTCTGTACCGGGATGCGGCCATTTTGTTCTTTTGGCGGTGACAGGAAGGATAGCGCCAGAACCACGACAAAAAACGAAATAAAGGCAATTCCTTTCCAGGTTTTGAAGTAATATAAAAAACTGTTTTTACTCGTCCAGATGTGAAAGAGTGCCCCGGCAACAAAAATCAAACTAAACCATTCGTGTGCTCTTTTGTTATAACCCGTTTCAATTTCAAAAAACATGAGAAGTCCGGTTACTGCCATTAAAATGAACGCTCCGATGGTGATGGGGGTAACCCAGCTTTTTGAAATTGTCATGATGAACTCCTGATTTGACTAATTAACTGATTGAACGGGTACTATAATTCTGAAACTTGTTTTAATTCCCGGATTGCTTTCAACTTCAATTGAACCCTGATGCTGGCGGATAATTTCTCTCACCAGACTCAAACCCAAACCGTATCCGCCGGTAGATTTATCCCGGCTTTTATCCACCCGGTAAAAAGGTTCAAAGATAAAGGGCAGTTCGGATTCGGGAATGCCGTTTCCGTCATCTGAAATGCTGATTTCAATACTGTCCTTCAGTTGAGTGAGACCAACATCCACACGTGATTTTCCATATTTAACTGCATTTTCGAGTAAATTTCTTAACCCGATCCGCAACCGATCACGATCTGCCTGAATCTGAATTGTCTTTCCAAAATCTGGAAACTTGACTTTTTCGCTACCCGAAAGTCCTTTGATGACGTCCTGAATCAAATCGTTTAACAGGAACCCGGAAATAACCAATCCGCCATGCTGACTTTTCAGTCTTTCGGTTTCCAGAATCTCGGTGATCATTGATTCCATTTCACGAACATCCGCAGAAACGGAGTCCGCCAATTGATCACGTGACGGAAGTTCAAGAGCAACTTTAATTCTGGTAAGAGGCGACCTGAGTTCATGGCTCACATCCAATAAAAGCTGGTCACGGGAATGAATCATTTCTTTGATTTTGCCGGTCATTTCATTGAGCGTCTTTGAGATAGCACCAAATTCATCATGTCGTTTTCCTGAAAACTCAACATCCAGATTTCCTTTGCTCACCTGTTTGATTCCCTCCATCAGCATTCTGAAAGGACGAAGAATCCATCTGATTGCTATGAAAATGGCAACCAGAACACCCACCAGAGCAAGAATCAGAAGGGAAATCATTTTCCAGTCAGGCTCAAGGATTTTGTGATTATCCGGCTCAAAAATATAGGTGATTCCGTTTTCAGTGTACATGATGAGAAACCGGTTGTCCCAGTCGCCAAACTGAAGCAAGCCGTAGGTTCTGATCCAATCGGGATGAGGTAACGTTCTGATGTCAGGAACAGTTGGGGATGTCGACCAAGTCGATCCGTCCGGTAAAATCCATCTGATGGAAACCTGAAGTTTAGTCCTGAGTTCCTGTGCTTTTACAGTATCAGGCGGAGTCCCCAGATCCCGGGCGACATAAGTCAGATATTGGGTTGCATGCATCCGCCAGGGTGGCACAGCAGATTCCATCCAGAATGATCTGAAAAATCCGACCAGAATTGCAATGACGGCAATCGCTGCCAGAACAAGAATCAGGGTGAGTTTCAGGAAAACTGATTTCTGTATTTTGTGGTCAGGATTCAGGTGAAAATGAGCGTGTTTTTTCATTTTTCTTTCAGATTTGGCTTTAACCACTGAGGGTCACAGAGTTAACACAGATGATTTTTGAGTTTGTTTCAGCCTTCAAACAGGGTTAAATATGCTTCGATACAATTTTTCTTCGAAAAATTACTCAGCATGACAAATTTGGATTCTCAAGATTCCTGTTTCTGTGAATGAACCCTACTTTATTCCATTAAAAACACCTCTGTGACCTCTGCGATAAACTCAGCGTTACTCTGTGGTAAAATCCGTCCTATTCAATTTTAGCAGGAATAAACTGATATCCGGTTCCCCAGACGGTTCTGATCCAGGTTGGAGATTTGGGGTCATCAAAGAGTTTGGTACGAAGCCGGCTGACGAGAATATCCATCGTCCGGTTGGTGGCATCCCATTCAAAACCACGTAAGTTTTCGAGAAGATCGTCACGGGAGAAAACTTTACCCGGTTGTTTCATCAGCAAAACCAGAAGATCAAATTCTGCAGTGGTAAGATCAAGGAGTTCACCTGCCAGACGGGCTTCCCTTCTGACACTATCAGCCTCAATCGGACCTGATTTCAGAATTTCACCGACCTGAAGTTCCGGTTGCCTGCGTAGAACGGTCTGAATTCTGGCGACCAGTTCACGGGGTTCAAACGGTTTCGGGAGGTAATCATCTGCGCCGATTTCAAGTCCAACAATCCGGTCCATCACGTCTCCCCGTGCTGTCAGCATAATGACAGGAACGGCTGAGGTTTTCCGGATGGTTTTGCAGACTTCAAATCCGTCCATTCCCGGCAACATGACATCCAGAATAACCAGATCAGGCTGAAGGGAAGCAAGTTGTTTGAGTCCATCTTCAGGATGAACAGATGAAAAAACTGAAAACCCAAAACCGGCAAGATATCCGGTTAAGAGTTGATTCAGTTTTGCATCATCGTCAATGATGAGAATTGATTTTTGCATGTTTTCAGTGTAAAAAGTACAGGTTACGTTTCATCGGTTTCAAAATCAAATTGTATTCCACCCGTAACCCCCCGAAAGTGTTCGGGGCAGGCTGTAATCCGTGACCCGTGATTATACTTCAGTTTTCAATAAAATGCTTATTGATTTTATCCATTTTTTCTTTCAGTTCGGTTTTTTGTTCCGGCGTCAGAATGGCATAAAACTCAGCAAATCCGGCAGTAACTTTTGGGATCGCCAGACTCATTTTATCCCGGTTTTGATTCAGCAGCGCATTCAATTTTTCCTGATCAATTTTGTCAGATTTTACCTGTCCGTAAAACTCACTCCACATCTCCTTTTTGGCTGAATCCATATCAGGCAACGAAGTTTGAACATTCAGGACAATTGCTTTCAGTTTAACTTCCTGATCTTTGGTGAGATCAAGTTCTGAGCTTACTTTTTTGGTGATCCGGTCAGCACGATCGTCTTTGTTGCATGAATGGTGGGAACAACCGAATGCCATTGATGATCCGATGATTGCAACTGCTATTGGCATTGACCAGCGGTGATGTCTGCGAAAAAACATAAGAACTCCATTTCTTGGTTTTTGTTTATTTCAAGAGCGTCATGCTCTGAGAACAAAGTTCAGGCAAACCTCAAAAAAGAGCTTTTCAGAATTGTTTGAAGTTGTATCAAAGTGTAGCCGGGGGAGATGGAGAAAATTATCATTGGAGCTTTGTGTTAATCTATAGTTGAATAGAATCCTTCAAAAGTGACACTATATAAATACTTTATTGTCTATTATTGTATTCGCTTTAAACAGAAAGGAACAACAATGACTTTTTTTAACCGACTGTTGGTTTTAGGATTATTTCTGACCGGTTTTACATTTCTGAGTCTGGCACAGGAAAGTTTAAGTCCCTATTTTCTTCTTGATATAAAAAAGGCGACTGGTGCCGCTGACATGGATTCGCTTAAACACAAAGTCGAAAAAATAGTTCTTAAGGAAGGATTTGAAGTACTCGGAAAATATAATCCGGGGGGTGACCCAAATTTATGGGTTCTGGTTTTCACTGACACAGAAATTAAGACATTGTGCATGAAAGCCAAAGACCGGGGAATGCTTGCTGTGGCTCAGCGGATTGCCATTGTAAAGACAGGAAATTCACTCGATCTTTCAGCGTTGAATCCTTCCTATCTATTCACAGCCTATCTGGGTGATCAGATTTTCACACTTAAATCAGATGAAAAACCCGTCATTTCAAAACTTGACAATCTGTATAAACTGATCGGATCACTAAAGAAACCATTTGGTGGTTCTGTTGACCGTGATGAACTGAAACGATTCCAGTACATGATGGGAATGCCCTATTTTGACGATCCGGTTGAACTAAAGAAATTTTCTTCGTTTGCTGATGGACTTTCAGTCATCCGGAAAAACCTGAAAAAGCTGGCAGGAAATACCCGTGAAGTGTATTCAATTGTTGATGAGCAAAAGAAAACCGCAGTATTCGGGATTGCTTTACTTGACAAAGAAACCGGTGAAGATCACTTTCTTTCCATCATCGGAAAAAAACATGCAGCTGCAATGCCATACGAAATTATCCTGACCGATAAAACCGCCACCATGCTGCACGGCCGTTACCGGTTTGCTTTATATTGGCCTGAATTGACAATGGGAACGTTCACCAAAATCATGTCAACACCTGGCGACGTTGAAACGACTCTTCAAAACCTGACAAACTAGATCTGGATGTTGGGGAGCAGAAAACAGTTACTCCAGTTTCCCAACAGCCTTTTCAACTGCAATTAAAACGGCCCGGTCATGAACCAGGTCGCTGCAGGCTTTGATATCTTCAGAAAATAACCGGTCATAATCAGCATGACGGATGTGCTCACGAACTTTCCGGTAAGCTGCATTCACGCCTTTGCCAGGTTTTTTGGGGGCACGGAAGTCTAACGCCTGAGCTGCACAAAGCAATTCAATCGCCACCACATTTCTCACATTCTGCAAAATCCGGTACAATTTCAAAGCGCCCACACTTCCCATCGAAACGTGATCTTCCTGTCCGAGCGAAGTCGGAATAGAATCCACCGAAGCGGGATGAGCAAGCACTTTATTTTCAGAAACCAGAGAAGCCGAAGTGTATTGCGGAATCATAAAACCCGAGTTGATACCGGTGTCTTTCATCAGCAGACGTGGCAATCCGTCCGGACCCTCAAGTAACAGATATTGCCTTCTTTCTGAAATGGAAGCAAGTTCGGCAAGCGCAATACCCATATAATCAAGTGGCAGTGCCAGCGGTTGTCCGTGAAAGTTCCCACCTGAAATCACGGTTTCTTCATCGAAAATCAGCGGGTTATCTGTAGCTGAATTGATTTCAGTTTCCAGAATTTCCTGTGCGTGACGGAAAGCATTTCTCGACGCACCATGAACCTGCGGAACACAACGAAGCGAGTAGGGATCCTGAACTTTCGGACAGTTTTCGTGGGATTTCAGGATTTCAGAATCGGTCATCAGTTTTCTGATGTTGGCAGCAACTTCAATTTGCCCCCGATGAGGGCGAACGTCATGAACTCTGGCATCAAACGGACGAAGGCTCCCCTGATAGGCATCGAGAGACATGGCAGCAACCACATCGGCAAGCTTCGCCAGATAAATGGATTCCATCAGACAATAAGCCAGATAACCCGACATTAACTGGGTTCCGTTGATGAGCGCAAGACCTTCTTTCGACTGAAGTTTTAAAGGCTCAATTCCCCACCGTGTAAAAATCTCAGCAGACGGAATTCGTTTTCCATCCACTTCGACCTGACCAAAACCCATGATAGGTAAAACCATGTGGGCAAGCGGGGCAAGATCACCCGAAGCCCCAACCGATCCCTGAGAGGGAATAACCGGCGTAACGCCTTTATTGTAAAACCGGATCAGCATATCCATCGTTTCCTGACGGATTCCCGAAAAACCCTGAGCCAGTGAATTCACCTTGATCAGAATCATCAGCCGCACGATTTCATTGGGAATCGATTCACCAACCCCAACGGCATGACTTAAAATCAGATTTTCCTGAAGTTTTTCAAGCTGATTGGCGGGAATCTGAACCTGGCAGAGTTTTCCAAATCCGGTATTGATGCCGTAAAACGGTTCGTCACGTGTTTCGATGTGTTCAACAAACCGGCGGGATTTTTGAATCCGTTTTTTTGCGGATGCAGAAAATTGAAGTGTTAAAGTCGATTTAACCGACTTCTCGAGGTCAGCCAGGGTCAGTGGCTTTTCTCCGATGGTAAGGATCATGGTTTTTCCTTTTGGCCTGAAATACCGGTGACGAGGGACTGGGGACAAGGGACGAGTGATTAGAGACAGGTTACCAGAGACAAGTGATAAGAAAATTTCGGTTCCTTGTCTTCCACTTTTTAAGAATACAAACAACTTCAGTCTTGTATTTTGTCACCCGTCCCTTGTCCCTTGTCACCGGCTGTTTAGAGTTTCACACTCTGATAGTACTCATCAACCTGTTTCTGAATCTGTTCAGCTTCTGCGGTTTTTCCAGATTTTGCAAGTGCTTTTGCCAGACACCGGTTTGTACGATAGAACTGACTCTGGTTTAACATTTTTAAAATTGCGCCCGCTTTTTCAAAATGAGAAATTGCGTCCAGATATCGTTCTGAACGGCCGGCGATTTCACCTAAAATCCGGTACGAAAGTCCTTCAAATTCACGGCTCTGGCTTTTCGTTGAAAGAGCTAATGCAGACCTTGCCTGTTTTTCTGCTGCAACCGGATCTGAATTGTGACTGTAAATAATTGCCCGTTCAAGATAAAGCATGGGTTTAATATAATTGTACTGGCACTGATCAACAATTGAATAAACCTCATCAAGCAAAATGTGAGCGTCATCCATCAGATCTTTTTCAATAAAAAGCGTCACCTTGGTCGTTAAAATCCTGGCCGTCACCTGCGGATTCCCGATTTCACGGGCAACGGTGAGTGCTTCCTCAATAAATGGAACTGATTCTTCAATCTGACCGAATTCCAGTCTCATTTCGGCCATGTTATTCAATGACATGGCAAGGGATTCTTTATCCCCGATTGCTTTTGAAATATCGAGGCGTTTGGTCAGGTACTGGTTTGCAGTATTAAAATCACCAATCCGGTAATAGATTTCTGCCAGATTGTTGTAGACAAATCCGGTTTCCCTTTTTGGTGCAGACCGGTCAAGAATTTCAAGTGCTTCTTTACCGGACTTCAGGCTGTTGTCATAATTTCCGATAACCCTGTAAATCCAGCATTCCTCACCCAAAAGCATCCCGTAAAGGGCAACATTGTTTGAAATCAGCTTTTTTGCTTTGGCAAGAGTTGTGAGCGATTCAGAATACTGACCTTTGAAATGCTGAATTTTGGCCATGAGATGATAATTATTCGCAGCCTCATAACCATTATTCCGGCCTTCCTGAAGTTTGGCAGATTTGCTAAGACGTTTAAATGCTTCATCATATCTGCCCAGAAACTGAAGAATCTCACCCTCTTTCTGAACCATATCAGCAAAAGCAGCATCGTTAAACGTAATTTTAGCAATTTCTCTGGCACGGCTGAAAAACTGATAAGCTGATTCATAGGCATAAATCTGTTTAGCCTGAAGCGCGCAGGAAATAGAATACCGGTACGATTTATCCCATTCTGCAGCGAGATAATAGTGATCGGCAAGTAAGGCCATATCATCAGCAACGGCCAGATTTTTCTCGAGAGATTCTGCAACCTGAAGGTGGAAACTGCGGCGCTTCTTCAGACTCATTGCATTATATATCACGGTTCTGACCATCGGATGACTGAAAATCAGGTTTCTTCCTGATCCGCCATCAGGAACCTCAGTCAGCACGTTTTTAAATTTGAGTGCATCAACAAGTGATTGCACATGAGTTTCATTCCGTCCAGAAATAAGTCCGATTAAATCTTGTCTGAGTTCAAACCCAAGTACCGAAAGAAAACGTGAAAACTCCATTTCTTCACGACTCAGACTTTTCAGTTCACCTAAAACCACTTCCTGAATAGTGGATGGAATATCAAATCCTTCAGCAGGAATTGCTCCCTTCTCGATTTTCTTGATCAGCCGGGGCGTTGCAACGAGATACTTTGCCAGCTCAACAATATAAAGCGGATTCCCCTTCGAAATCTGATAAATGAATTCAATTCCCTTTGGCGGAAGTCTTCTGAAAAACTTGAATTCCTGGCAATATCCTGAAGTTTCTTCAAGTGTAAACGGCTGCATTTTGTGAAACTTAACCAACTGGGAGTTTTTCAGTTCCCAGAATGTATTTCTGAGTGCCTCAGTGAATTTAGGATTGTCCCAGTCGAGCTCTCTCAAACTAACCACAAAAAGCATATTCCGGTTTTTCAGGTTGGCACTCAGGTACTTGAGAAAACTCCAGCTTCCTGAATCTGCATCCTGAAAATCTTCGAACCAGACCACAAGGGTGGTCCCTTCCGAAATAATATCAAGAAAATGAAGAATGGCTTCAAAAAGAGCATAATCAAATTGCTGGGAAGGAGCATTGAAACTGAGATTATTCAGCCGTTCAACATCAATTTCTGGCATGAACTGAAACAATTCACGTACATCTGATTCGCTGAGTTTATTGATAGTCTTGTAAAATCTTTCAGGATACTGATAAAAAAACCGGCTGAGGGCACGTTTTATCAGGTGATAGGGTGACGGAATACGAACGTGCTGAGCCATTCCCAGTAACACGACCGGATCCATTTTTTCACGGGTTTCCTGAAGAAAGTAATTAATAACCTTTGTTTTCCCGGTGCCAGCCTGACCTTCGATAATCAGAATATTGCCCTTTGAAAGAACAGCATCTTTATAAGATGCATCAAGCAAATCGAGCTCTCTTTTTCTGAAGCTGATTTTATTTTTCAGTGGGAAATAATATTGAGAGGGAATTTCTCCGTCAGAATCAACCACCGGCGTTTGCAATTTTTTGGCTGCAGTAAAAGACTGTCTGGCTCTGATGTAAATATCTTCCAATGATTCGCCATCTGTCTTGCGTGTAGCTGAAGCAACATTCAACCGAACAACAACCGGACGGCTCTCTCCTGAAACCTGAATTTCGAAATGGTGATCGGTTAAGGAAGTGACAAAGATTTCAATAGCAGACGGCTCTGAAGTGATGTCTATAACAACAAACTCATCACCCGACCGGCGAAAAAGCAACGATCCCGGCAGAATTTCATTTTTAAGGTAGGTTGAAACGGCTCGGAGAATATTGTCACCGGCAAGTACGCCATGCCTGAGATTCAAATTGCCGAGACCTTTTATATCGGCAATAATAACGGCCACATGCTCGGGGTTTCCTATATGCGGAAGCGGGTCGGAAATGACTTCAAGGAAGCTCAGTTTCCCGGGAAGTTGTGTCAGATTATCAAGTGGAGGCATAATGTTCTGATCTTTCCTGAATTGGGCAGGATTTAACTTTATCTTTTCTAAACACCGGCCGTTTTCATTTCGGCATTTAACTTTTCGGTTCGTTCCTGAAGTTTGAGTGCATCAAGAATACCGGCAATATCACCGTCAACAAAATCCTGAAGGTTGTACAGAGTCAACCCGATCCGGTGATCGGTTACACGACCCTGCGGGAAATTATAAGTTCTGATTTTGGCACTCCGGTCACCGGTAGAAACCAGACTTTTCCGCTCAGCAGCAATTTTTGCGTTTTGTTCAGCCAAAGCCTGTTCGTAAAGCCGTGCCCGAAGCACTTTCCAGGCTTTGTCTTTATTCTTGATCTGGGAGTTTTCATCCTGGCAGGAAACAACAAGTCCGGTAGGAATGTGGGTTAACCGAACCGCGGTTTCCACTTTATTTACGTTCTGTCCGCCGGCGCCACTGGCACGAAAAACATCAAGTCTGACATCACCCGGGTTAATTTCAATATCAACGTCATCCACTTCGGGAAGGACTGCAACCGTCGCTGCTGAGGTGTGAATGCGACCGCTGGATTCGGTTTTTGGCACCCGCTGAACCCGGTGAACACCACTTTCAAACTTCATGGTGCCGTAAACTTCTTCACCTTCCAGCATAAAAATGACTTCTTTCAGTCCGTTCAGACCGGTGTAATTGGAATCCATATTCTCAATTTTCCAGCCTTTTTTCTCTGCATAACGGGTGTACATCCGGTATAAATCAGCAGCAAACAAACTGGCTTCATCGCCGCCGGTTCCGGCTCTGATTTCAACAATGGCGTTTTTGGTATCTTCTTTATCTTTCGGAACAATGGCAAATTTCAGTTCAGATTCCAGCTTTTCCTGTTCTTCACGAAGCGGACCCAGTTCTTCTTCCGCCATTTGGCGATATTCTTTGTCCTTTTCGTTCTGAATCATCGAAACGGTGCTTTCAACATCGGCACTGATTTTCCGGTATTTCTGATAGAGAAAAATGATCGGATCGAGTTCTTTCAGTTCACGGCTGAGGAGCGTAAATTTCCGCTGATCTGAAATGATGTCCGGATTGCTGAGCATATCCGTCACCTTTTCACGGCGATGTTCCAGATCTTCGAGTTTATTCAGAATGCTGTCAGTAAACATCAGGCAGGACTCTCCGCCGGATACACCCGTGTATAAACCGGTTCGTCTTCTTTCAGCAGTGTTAATGGGTCAAGACCGATGGCACTTTTCAGGGCAACCAATGCCACTTCCAATTGCTGATCATCAGGCTCTTTGGTGGTGATTAACTGAAGCCATAAACCCGGGGCAACCAGAATTTTTCCCCAGGAAGTTTCGGTATGTTTTGCAGAAAATTTGATGATTTCGTAACTCAGTCCGCCCACAACAGGGATTAAAGGAAGGTGAGACAAAATCCGGATCGGAAGATTGATATATCCGAGCATATAAATGATCAGCGTATCAACAAACGCAAAAGAGATGATGGCCGTTACCATCACGATCAAAAGAAAAGAGGTTCCGCAGCGGGGATGCAAAGTCGTGTAACTTCTTGCCCGGCTTAACTCAACCGACATTTCTTCCTCAAAAGCAAAAATCGACTTGTGTTCAGCGCCGTGATATTGAAACAGTCGAAACACATCGGGCAGTTTTGAAATACCCCACATGTATAGCAGAAGCAACGTCACCCTGATTCCGCCTGAAATGAGATTAAAGGCAATGGCACTGTTCGCAACATCAAAAAAGAAGGTCGTGAGCACCAGCGGAATTGCAAAAAAGATGGCGACGCCCAAAATCAAAGAAACAGCAAGCGTTAAAACCAGCTCAACATTCGATTGCTTTTTCATCGGTTTGCCGGTTTTTTCTGCCTTGGCTTTTTCTTCTTCTTCCACGGCAATTTCTGCCGACCAGTTCAGGGTTTTAATTCCCAGAATCATCATTTCAATGAGACCCACTGCCCCGCGGAGAACCGGAGTTGCCAGCCACTTGTAGGTTTCGAGCCAGGATTTGAAAATCTCTCTTTTTACAACGATGTCACCATTGGGTTTTCTCACTGCTGTTGCAACCGCCCCCGGAGCCCGCATCATCACCCCTTCCATCACGGCCTGACCTCCAACCTGCATCGGTTTTTCGGGATCATACTGAATCGGAAGCGCACAGGCTTTTACCTTACCCTGATCTTTCATACTTTCTTTTTTCCTGGAATCAATAATAATAAACGTTTAGACTGTTCAATTGTCCACAATTTGAATGAGAAAATCAAACCAATGAACCCTGCAAGTGCCACCAGCTTCATCCATAGATCGAGGCTCTGTGTCATCTGATGCCAGATGGCAAGTACCCAAAATGGCAAACTGACCAGAATCAGTTTAGTGACATAGACTTTATCAATGGGAATTGGTTTCATTTTCTGGCTTTGGCGGAACATGAGCTGGCTCATGGTGAAGTAACAGATCATGAGCGTGATAGCCGAACCCACTATCCCTAAAAGCGGAAGTAAAATCAGGTTACCAAGAATCGTAACGCCAACTCCGGCAAGCATAATCGTTAGAATCCTGCTTGTTTTTTTCTCAAGATACAGGCCGAAGGTAAAGAAATAATAGGTTCCGTTGAAAATGTACGAAAGCACCACAAACGGAACGACCTGAAGTCCGAACCAGTAGGAAGGGGGAATCAGATGATATCCGCCAATGCTGATTTTGAGCAGATCATCCATAAAGAAGGAGAAAAGAAATCCCAGGAAAATCAGAAAAAACAGAAACAGACTGAAAATACCTGAGAACGATTTTTCCCAGCCGGGTTTTTTACTTTCATTCAGGAAAAAGGGCGTCCAGGCCATGTTGAACATCTGAACAACCAGCATCATCACGATACCGAGTTTATGTGCCGCTGAATAAAACCCGACAAGATCCGGTGATGAAAATGCCGACGCCGGATACAGTGACTGAATCGTTCCGGCATCCAGCCGCTGAATGAAAAGCCGGTCAGACACTTCGTTGATCATGGAACCGAATCCGGTTGGAATCAGCGGAAGTGAAAAAAGGAAAAGAGGTTTGAGAGATTCCCATTTGATGGATGGCAAAAGCGAAACGTGCTGCCGGGTGAGATACAACGACAAAAACAGAGTGACGGCTGACGCCAGTGCATTTGCATAAAAAACACCGATGATGCCGGTTTCGAAATAAAGAAGAAAGACAAAATTGCCGGTCAGATTAACCGCAATATTGGTCAGCTTAACGGCAGAAAAAGTCAGGCTCCGGTTATCAAGCCTGAGATCATTTTGCGGAACCGCACAAAGTGAATCCATCAGCAAAATCAGCACCATCCAGATAACCAGATTGCCAAGCGATTCAGGAAACCGGAAAGTATCGAGCAAAAACGGACTTCCCGTCAGCAAAATCAGCGACAGAACAACGGTAATACCCAAAATCAGAAACTGAACCGTTGAGTACAGCAGGCGCCGGTCTTCTTCTTTTGTATCGGAAGCAAAACGAAGGTAAGCTTGCGGCAAACCGAACATGAAAAGGATATTCAGGAAGGCCATGAGGGAAAAAAAGGTAGAAATAATCCCGAAATCGGAAGGAACGAAAATCTGGGTATAAAATGGTGTTAGAAGGAAATTGAGAAACCGGGCCAGAATCGTACTGATACCGTAGATCGCAGAATCTTTTGCCAGTCTTTTTACGGCAGAGCTCATCCGTTAAGTTCTGCCAGAAAAGCGTGAACGGCCAGAGTGTATGATTTCGGACCAAATCCTGAAATGACGCCCTTGCAAACTGATGCAATCTGTGAATGGTGACGAAATTCTTCACGGGCGTAAACATTGCTCAGGTGTACTTCAATGGTCGGGATTTTTACTGAAGCAACAGCATCACGCAAAGCGATAGACGTATGAGTGTAGGCTGCGGCGTTCAGAATGATACCGTCGGCATTCATCTGGAGCGCCTGCTGGATGGAATCGACCAGACTTCCTTCATGGTTTGACTGGAAAAAGGTAAATTCAATATCCGGGAAGGAACGTTTCAGTCCTTCATTGATTTCCTTCAGCGTCAGGGTTCCGTAAATGCCGGGTTCCCGTTCACCGAGAAGGTTCAGATTGGGTCCGTTGATGACGAAAATCTTTTTTGACATGGGTTCGTCCGTATTTTTTCTAAAAATACGTGATTGAAAGGAGAATGAGAAATTGAAATGAGGATTGCTTTATCAGATTACTGATTACAGACGGAAAATATACCTTTTATCTTTTTCCAAACTTAAATTCCACCATCGGATGTTTTTCCCAACCGTTCTGCTGAAAAAGGGTTCCCATGAGGTAGCCACCCTTCAAATCAAATGAAGCTCTGATTATTTTTTCAGGAATCGGATCCATGTCAAAGATCTTTCCGATCAGCTTTCCCTCAAAAACAAAATCTGTCGAAAGGTTAAAGAACTTACCGAACCAGCCCCGGTTTTCATCAGCAATACAACCCTCGAAAACGGCCTTGCCGCAAATACCCTCAACCAAACCGTTACCATCAATTGTTATTCTGATTAGAACAGTATCAGATACCAATCTGTACTCACCCCGTTCATCTTCAAACCGAACCGTAACAATTTGGGATGCAATCCAGGTACCGGTTATCATTGGGGGAATCCGGTTGACACTTCCTATCGAATCGGAGTATGAGAAAAGATGTAATAAAACAATAAGAAGGAAACCCGCAAGACCTTCCTGCACGCCAACTTTCATCACAACCTCCAGCCTAAAATCACTTCACTCTTTTGCGATTTACCTTTCGGGATAAATATAAACACAAATTTATACGGTGACAAGAACTGATCAACCGGGTAAAAATATTTACTCTGAATTTAATAAAAGGGGAGTTGGGGAGGGGAGTTCTTTTTTGCCACAAAAATTCTTTTTAACCACGAAACACACGAAAGGCACGAAAGAAGACAATTTTTTTAGGTTAAATTCGAAATTCAGATTTCTTTGTTTTTGTTCTTAATCCTGAATCTGTTTTTTTAAAAAACTGTCCTTTTCCGTGATTTGTCTTAAATCAGCATTTTATAAAAAAGCGCATTTGCATTTTTTCGTGTGTTTCGTGCTTTTCGTGGTAAACCGTATTGTTTTGTGGTTAAACGTATTCTGTAGCTTGGCCGGCCCGGCAACCCACTTACCGGAACCGGCCTATTGTCTCACGTTTGACTCGGGATCATGCGGACAAATTCAACTAACTGCAAAAATTCTATTTTACCACGCCCAAGAAGTAGCACGGGTCCAAGGAAAACACACTAAATACATGATAGAAGACAATTTCTTTTGGGTAATTTCGGCTTCAGATTACTTCGGAGTCAATCGCAATCCTGAATCAGCATTTTATAAAAAAACGCAATTACATTTTTTTGTGTGTTTCGTGCTTTTCGTGGTAAAACGTATTGCTTCGTAGTTAAACGTTCTACGAAGAAACAATTAAACAAACTTGTTGTATTTATGATACGATCGGAATCTTTTATAACTCAATTCGGAACCAAAGCCGGACCGTCAAACCTGAAAACCAGTTCAGTTTATTGGGGATTTAATCTGCCAGCCCCCAGGTTTGATTGGATTTTATTACATTTCTAAGCTTTCTGTGACAAAATTAGGTAGAAGCGCTTCCAAAGTCAAGGGACGGGTTTGCTGTTTTCGAGTAAAATTCAAATTTAATTTTTGTCATGGACATTTGGATGTTTGAATGGCCTGGGTCATGGTTAACAGAACTGGTTCTTTACTTAATTTTGACTCGGGTTCATGCGAACAGAATAATTATTGATGGCATTCTGCACAATTTTTGAAAAAGAAACAATGGAACAAGCCAACATAAAAAGGGCATCAAGGTCTTGTTAACTCAATTTGGAACCAAGGTCGGACTTTCAAACCCATATATTTATTATTTATTTAAAGTGAAAAATATAAAACCGATATTCATTTAAAAAATCTAAATCAACATAAACAATTTTGTTATTAAACATACAAATATTATAGAAATTAATGGTTTCTGATAATTTTAAATTCATTGGTATCTTATAAATATTTCCATTACTTTCCAACAATGTGCTAATACTTTCATTACTTTCGTTTCTCAAAATCTTTACCCTCGACATCATAACAAATTTTTGATTCCCTTCAATCTTATTTGTTTTCAAATTATAAATTACCTTGTTATTTAATGAAGATGCAATAAATAGTGTGTCATTTTGAAAAATAAATGTCTTTGAACTTTTTCTAAATCGAATTGTATTTTTTAATTCTAAATTTAAATCCAGCACAAATATTTTATCGGAAAATGACGTAAGTACATACAAAGAATCACCGTATTTAAATAAATCTGACAAATCAAAATAAATACTATCCAGAATCGAACTTTCCTTCTCAATAACTCTTGTATTAATATTAATCTTTGAAACTGTGCCGTTTGAATTATCGGAAATATAAATTGCCTCTCCAGAAAGAAATAACCCAGAAAGACCCCGACCTTCATAAGAATCATTTACACTATAGCCAATTGAGTTATCTTTCAAGTTTTTCTTAATAAACAGGGAGTCAATTTTCAATGGCAATAATTCAGTTAAAGTCTGTGAATATACCAATGAGGAAAAAAGAATAAAAAGGGTGAATATCAAAGAACTTACAATTTGTTTTAATCGTCCCATTTATAAACCTTTTTAGGAATTAAATATTTACTCGGTTGATTCATGTTAATTTTATCAATTTTTGGACCAGAAGTTGGACTATCAGGATTTCCAAAGGAGTGGATTACTTCAAAGGAAATTAAATTCCCAGATTTGTCTCTAATTATATTTTGAACCGCGCCAATATGGTCATATTCCCCTAATTCACCTTGTTGATCTTTTCTGGTCGTTTTGAATGTAACATAATTTCCCTCTTCAAGGTTTTTAAAAGAACTTTCTTGGGATCCGGATGCGATCAATGCAACACCATTTGTCCAATTTCCTTTTTCTGTCTTTTTTTTAATACCCGGTTGTCCTTCCGCGGGATCCTCATTTCCCATGGCAACCTGACCACTTCTCATTAACCCAGCGCAATCTGTTTTTGCTCCGTTTTTTACTTCCTCTGGTGACGGAGTTGGTTTTTTAGGATTATAACCATATGTACCTCCCGGATTTGCTTCAACGTATTTCTTTAATACTTCTAAAAATTGTGCACGTTGAACTGAATCCATCCCCGTAGGATCAATTACCCTCATCGGATTATTCCCCATCCCCACAAAAGGATTCGATGACAAATACCTTCCGGCATGCGGGTCAACCTGCAAAAAGCGTCCTAACTGCGAATCGTACATTCGGGCTTCAAAGTAGTCGTATCCCGTTTCCAGATCTCTTTCTTTATTCTGGTATTTAAATTTACTATCCGCTGGTGTTAAGGTGTGAACTGGGTCACGCATGACTGCACCAAATGGATAGTAATCGGTTTTGGAATCAATTCTGGGAGAACCGGAAAGATTCTTCAGGGTTTGTCTGATGTTCCCCAAATGATCTTTCACATAAAAATACTCTGACGGATAGTCAATCTGCCATTTCCCTTCCAGATCCGCTCCGTAAAAATTCAGGTAATTCATACCTGAAAGGGTATTGGTATATTCTCCCAGCAACTCTCCACCGCTTCCGCGAAGGTAATACTGAACCGTTGATCCTGTTTTTTTGAACCACCGTTGTCCTTCCCAAAGATAGCCATAATTCACCGTTTGGGAAACTGTTGTAAGCTGTGTTGGAAGGTTAATTGAATTATATTTAATTCCATTTATGGCCCTAACTTTATCCTGGAGGACATTTCCATTTGCATCATAAACGTAAGCCAGATTATTTTCTTCAAAGACAACATTATCTATCCAGACATTGGCCGGCCAAACTATGTTGTATGCTGAAAATTTCACAATTACAAAGCTGGCTGTTGCCGGCGCAGTTACAGATTTTGTCACATTCAACCATGTTGCAGAACTGACGTTATTCAACTGCACAGATGTTGAAAGGTTTGCCTTGTTTCCATCCAGCCAAACTAATGAAACTGAAAACCTTGCTGCCTGATTGATTTCTCCGTCAAAAATAAAATCCGTTTTATAATTTAATTGCAACTGGTAAGTTCTGCTTCCGACAACCTGCACAGTATCCATCTGAATATTCGGATTTGGCTGTGTTGCCAATTGTTTTAAATTTAAAACTTTTCCCTTTACCGGGTCTGTGGTAATGCTCACCTGTGCGACGGTTGTTGATTTAAATTCCGGAGATGGCAACCCTGTCCCGGCAGGATAAGCCTCAAATCCGTCTGAAAGTCCCGGATAAACTACATTCTGATATTGAGTTGCACCTGTGACCGAAGAAACCTGTGTTTTTATATTCAGACTTTGGTCGAGTGCTACAGGTGAAAGATCAATCAGGTTCCGTAATTGTGATCCGTCATACTGATAAATAAAGTTATCTTTCAGTTCTGCATTTCCGGGTAAGGAAGGCGAATCCCAATTCCTTTTCAGATTCAGGATATTACCCATTAAATCATAAGAATAGGCAGAACCATACATGTTATTTTTAAGAATGGCTGTTGTGGTATTTGAAATCTTATCGGCAGAGCTTATTGATAGCCTGTTTAAATTATCGTACGCAAAAGTTTCAAGGAGATCATCCGAAATATCCTTATGACAGGTTAGCATCTGAGTTATGTTGCCTGCATACTGCGGATAGAGATTTCTTTCAGAAGAAAATGAAGGATTGTAATAATTGTATTTCAGACCAAACAGCCTGGTTGAATTGTTTGGCACATCAGCAAGTGAGGGGTAAACATCAAGAGAAGATAACCATCCTTCTTCGGTATAACCCATAAAGGTTTTTGTTTGAATTGGCCCAAAAGTTTTGTTTTTTAACTGACCAAACCGGTTAAAGTTATAAGTCAGAGTCGGGGCTGAAGGTTTTGCAGTTGTTTTGCTCAACCAGACTTTAGTTAACTGTCCGAACGGTGAATATTCAGCCCATTTGCGCTGGTAAAGAACACCATTCAGCAACAAGGCAGAAAAAGTAGGTTTTCCTGTCAGATCAAAGGTATAAACCACTTCTTCCTGTGTGACTCCATTCGGGTACGTTGTGTTCACTTTCGCAATCCAGCCTTCTTTCCGGTATTTAACCTCTTTTATGAATGTACCCATTGAACCATCCGGTTTTGGAACATTTTCCCTGACTTGCCAAATACGGCCTTCAGAAGTATCAGATCCATCATAAAAGAACTGCTGTTTCCAGATATAATCGGCAGGAAATGTAAACCCACCCCGGTCAGAAAGATCTAACGCAGCGGTACCATTTAGTGGCGCTCCGGAAAAGGGGAAAACCGGATTTTCAGCATTGGAAGTAAAAAACCGGCCGGAACTGTTCATTTCTCCTGTCTCTATCAAACGGCCAAAACTATCATAATGAAATACCGACATCTTTCCTGCTAAAGATTGATTCGGATCAATACTCATTCTGATCTGTCCGTACTGGTCAAAGAGATACTCATAATCAGGATTTGAATTCACATCACTTTCGGGCTTAATTGCATTCTTTAGTTTGGCTGCCTGATAGGGTGTTTCTTTTCTGATCACATTACCGTCATTATCATACTCATAGCGGGTTTCGGTTCCATCCGGATGCGTAATTTTTACAAGCTGGTCAAGATCATTGTAGGTATAAAAGGTCGAACTCAGAGCCTGCAGATTCATCAGGTTAAAGGTTTCAAATTTAACTGGCGCCACGTATGAAGCACTGTCATGTGTCCAGCCCAGATCTGAATAATAATCAATTTTGTAAATCATTCCTGGTATTGCAGACGTGAATTTAATTGTATCTGAAAGGATAGGTCCGCTAAACCGTTGTACCGTATCCATTTCCTCATTCCAGGTATCATATTTCTGCAGGTTCAATGTTTTGCCTGCCTGAAGGTTATTGAAAACCAGATCTCCAACTTCAAGCGGATAACCATCAAAATAGGTGGCATAAGCCTGACGGAACATTCTGGGGCGATGGTCAACCGACAAATCAAATGTGTTGTTAACCCCGCAATTTAAATTTTCAGCACTGGTATCCTGGATTCCGTCAGACTGAACTACATTACCAAATGAAGTGACAACACATTCTTTCGGGTCGAGCGGTTGATAGTAGATTGTTCCGCCAGAATCACTGCTGCCAACTGGGCCATTATCCAAATCAGGAGTCGGATCCAGTGCAGGATCTCTTAAACCCTGAATCGTTTTCACCTTTTCAACGGTTCTTAGCAAAGCTGCTATTGATTTGGAAGATGAAATTGAGATGTTGGTTTTTATTGCTGCTGTTTTTCCTTCCAGAACAACCTTGCCATCCATTTCGACAATTTTAAAATCTGCTCTGCCATCTTCATCAATTGAAAACTCAGCTAAATATGCATCATTGATCCGTCCGCGCATGACTGACTTTGACCTGCTCAGTTTTCGTTTCCCTTCACCGGGACCATTGACTTCCTCAACAGTTCCAAATGAAGAAGCATACCGGTCTGTAATCGGAAGTTTTGTACCGTTTTCAAAAGCAAGTCCTGTCTTTCTTGCGTCTTTATAAGGCTTGTCATAGGAAATATTGTACTTTCCGTAGGATGAATATTTTTCAAAATTCAGACTGGTGCCATTGGTAAACAAATTCGAAATCTGTTTATTAAACGGATTTACAAAACCTGGTTCACCGGTAGTATAATAATGAGGAATAACCTGACCTACATTTTCTGAATTATTGTTAAATACTGGTTCTGAAATCGCCAATTGAGACTGGTTTCCGGTTTGAGTCTGAACCAAACCAAACCCATCATAAAAATCATTAGTTATAACAGAATCAGTATTGCTGATAAAATCTGTCGTCGACAACCTTAAAACTCCATTCAATGCCCCACCCGACATATCAAAATTCATTTTTCTTATTGTCTTGCCATTTCTCACAATTTTTATCAGCCGGTTTGCCCCGTCATATCCGAACTGGTACTTATTCCGGTTGGGTGCAAAGGCTTCTGAAATCCGTCCCAGGACATCATATTTTGCAGTAAACAGATATTCATAAAGGGAAAGTTGTGACCCGGCAATCTTTCTGGCTGTTGGTCTGAAATAGTAAATCGAATCTTCATTGGTATTCTGTGGGTTCCATTTACTTCCGAAATAGTAATATTCTTTAAACCGGGTAAAATCCACTGATTTTGGTATTCCAAAGCTATAATAGGATGAAATTTTAAAATCAGCCTGCCATTTATCCGGGGATGGAATAATTGATTCAGGAAAGGCATTAAATCTATAAATCTTTCTGTTTTTTGATTCAAAGGTTGAACTTAATCCGAATATTCCATTTTCAAATTGTATGTATTTATTCACTTTATTTGAAATCAGCCGGAAGGAAGAATAGACTTCTTTAAAAGCACTATCTCCGGTTGATTGGGGTCCTGATGCTAATCTTAAGTTTTCTTCCAGTTTTTTCAATTCTGCAAGTGTTTTATCTGCATTGGCAAATGAAAGAGAATCAACTTCCCAGATTCCTGAGATCACCTGAAGGGGCTTGTACCTGAAATGTTCGGGGGCAGTCAATGCCGTTTCTTCATACACAAAACGGGTAAAAGTAACTTTAAGCTGATAATTTGATTTGTTTTTGCCCGAATATTCTGCCGCAATTGTCTGATTTCCAAATTGGTCATAAGCAGCAAAACTCTTTTTTAATTGCTTGTCATCAATAATCTGGTAGGCAGTTTGCTTGAAAAACTGATATCGGGTTGTATAATCCCAGTCTGGGGATGCAATCGGTGAGCTAATTGTTGGACTTATCGAAACTTTCCTGGCATAATAATCCCTTTTTGCTTCTGTTTGCTTTACCAGCATACTTTCAGTTTTAGCAGCCCGGGAAAGGCTGTTTGCAATGTTGACCAGATGATAATTTGAAGAATAGGTTGTAACAACAGGGTCTTTACCCGCTACATTATAAATCAGAAGCGCTATTGGCTGTTTGTTGGGAACAACCGTTGAACGGTTTGTACTTATGCTTTTGTTTTTAATCTCAATAATTTCACCAAACCAAACTTTGTCTTCAACATCCATTCCTCTGGATGCCTTTTGAACGACAAACTGGTTTGCAGAAGCTGCTGGTTGCTGATCAACAAAATTTCTTGTTTTATCTTTGAAATCCGTATAAGAAAGTTCCCACCATCTATTATTCTCTGTCAAATAAAATCTGATTTTAATATTGGAAGTGGTCGTATCCTTGTAATAATCACCATTTGAAGGTGAGCTTGGCAAAGTACCCCATATACCTTTATCATTTCCCTTTACCCCCCTGAAGTAGAAATTATCATTGTCGGGATTGATTATTGCTTCTCTTATTAAATCCAGCCTATTGAAACTAAATTCTCTGGCAGTACCCGGAAATAAAGGAATAGAATACCGATACTGGGTTACCTCCCTTTTCCAGGAGTGAAAGTCGGCCTTTACAATTGAATCGGGACAGCTTTTGAAAAAATAATTGTTTCCGTTAAAATAGGTTGTTAGGTCTACAATCCCACTTTTTTGCACCGGGGAAAATTCATTGCCAATAATGGTGTAATTGTAGATATAGAATTCTTTGGTTCTATGAAATGAGTTGTAATTTTTAATATCCCATTTATCTTCAATTCTATGCTGGTTATAATAAATTTCTTCCGTTCTGCCCGTCGGGAAGTTGATTCTTTTAAGCTGCCCCACCATTGGGTTGGCCGATGATGAATAGGCTGCCGGGTTTCCGCTCCTCCTTTTGAAATAGCCATTGATATCATAAGGATAAACGTACGGATCATATTCGGGCCGATTAGATAAAAATGCCTTAATACGATCGTTTTCATCACCCATTTGGCGGTAATAATTCCAGATCAGATTGTAGTCAAAATCATTTTCGTCTTCAGGTTGAATGTATTCAAAATAATAGGGATCCCAAAATTCCGGAAAATCAACAGATTCCAGAAAACTTCTGTTCTTGAACGTTAGATAGGAAAGACTGATTTTTCTGAAGAGAGATTGGGTAGTCTTTGTTAATTTATAAGTCTCGAGAGACTGAATTCTTTTTCGCCCGATTACCTGTATAAGCGTATATGTTTTTAACTGAACGACTTCTTTGTCATAACTTCCGGCTGAAGTCAGACAAAGCAGTTTACTTTGCTTATCAGTGTCAGTATCAGGTATATAGTTAAAAACAAGGCTGTCGGTTGATGAGGTAACTGATGCCAGATATCTGATATGATTCACAACTTCCAGACTGATGGTACCTGCTCCGTTATTTCCTGATACAATTGACCTTGGGATGAGATTAACGCTTTCATGGTCGTAATGGAATTTGATGATATTCGACTTTTGTTTTTTGTCTGTATAATAATTCTCATCTGCATTCCAAACATCAGCTCCAGAATACCAGGCACTGATAATTGCCGAAATCCGCCAGGTGCTCACATAAATCGTTTCTTTACCCGTTGGCCCCACGTTTAACTCATAGGTTGGTTTTTTGAACAAATACCGGGTTCCGTCAGGACCTTCAATCAGAAAGGCAGAATAATCACGATCAGGTTCAGTATTTCCCAACACTTTATTTGCATAATAACTGCTCTGACTTACTAATACCGAAATGGAACCGTCAGAAATGGAAGATAAACTGTAATATTTTGCTGAAACTTTATATCCGCGGGCACCACTAATTATAAATTCATGCAGATTCGAACTTATTGTTTCAGGGTCAATTACAGCGTCAAAACTTTCACCGTTTGGAAGGGTGAAGTAGTAAATATCAGCGTTTTTATCCCAATACCCTTTCTTTAAATTGGATGGCAAATCAACCGGATTTGCATTTTTCAGAACATTATTCAAAGGAACAGAATTGCTAAAATCCAATGGCCTGTTATCACCTCTTACACTCCTTGAAATGGTTCCAGGGTTTGCCTGCCAACCCAGACCCAACCAACCTGAAACATCGTCATAATGAATATCACTTGAGTAGCAGATACTAAAATTAAAGCCAATCCCCGAAGGTGCACTGATTGATGCCAAACCAAGTGAGGTGGTGTAATCACCATGGTCATTCACTGCACCCGATGACATGTCTGGTAATTTCCAGGCCTCAGGTTGAAACTCATACTTTTCAAAATTACCAGGTGAGCCGACTTGGGCGGGTGCAATAACTGCAAAAAAATACATTAGAATACCAGCGAGAAAAAGGGACTTTTTCATTTGGGGTTTCCTCGTTTTGTGACTCGGGGTTCGACGATTTTTCAGATACTCGGGATCAAAGCCGGTTAGGAAAGCCAGAAGTCAAGCTCAGTTTATTGGGGATGTAAACTGTTGACCTTCTGGCTTACTTATTAAGGTTTTCGCGTACCTTTAAATACAAAACTAAACCCCAGGATATTCAGAATCAAGTACAGGAATTTACTGAACTTATAATATGTTTAAACACGTGACACATGAGTGACAATTGGTGACATGTGTAAACGTTTACATTTGCTGTTTTTTGGAAGAAATCGTGATTTAGAGGGGAAATATTCCCTGATAAAAATTCATTTTTTAATTTTTATCAGGGAATCTGAGTGGAGAAATCAGGCGGGTTGTTGTTTTGGTCTCCAGAGCATGGATCCGATAAACAGACCAACGAGAACCGTCCAGAAGATAATTTTGTAGGAGAGCCAGGTTGGCATATCTTCGGGAAGCAGGGCAACTCCGGGGTGGCAAAGCGTGACAAGTGCCAGCTTCAAACCAATCCAGCCGACAATCAGGTAAGCACCTTTTTCAAGTCCGGGGTAACGCTGCATCAGCCCGATAAAATAGCCGGCAACGAATCGCATGGTAATAATACCGAGAATCCCGCCGGTGATCACAACAAGAAAACGGCCGCCGTCAAGTCCGCCAATATGATCCCAATCTGTTGGGGGGAGTGATTGAACCAGTGCAACTGCAGCTAAAATGGAATCAATAGAAAAGGCGATGTCAGCGATTTCAACCGAGACCACGGTTTTCCAGAATCCCAGATGAGCAGCTTCGTTAGGCCCGCCTTCTGCTATAGGGAAGACCAAATGACGGAAGGAAACATAAAGCAAATAAAGTGCACCCACAGCCTGAGCCTGCCAGACCACAATCAGCCAGCTTGCAAGTACAATGGCTACAAATCGAAAGAAAAAGGCGCCCCAAATTCCATAGGTTAATGCTTTTTTCCGTTGTTGTTCAGGCAGGTGTTTGACCAAAACAGCCAGAACGAGGGCGTTATCTGCAGAAAGTAAACCTTCCAGAAAAATCAGAATGACAATGGTCCAGAGATATTCGAATAACATAAGTGATAAGTGGTAAGTTACAAGTTATAAGTCGAGTACAACGAAGATCCCGATTCCTATCGGGGCTAAATGTGGTACGCCGTAAGTGGTACGTGGTACGAAAAAAACCAAAATGGAGTATTTAAGTAAAACATACCCATTCTCCTTTCCGAAGATACAAAAAAGGACTGTTATTTCAGCCGGATGTACGGGTGAATCTGATAATCTGGTTTTGTAACTTGGCAAACTCTTAAATTAACAGGAAAACGACCGGATGAAACAGATTTTGATTGATGCGGATGCCTGTCCGGTAAAAGGTGAGATTTACAAAGTGGCCGCCCGGCATGGCGTTCCGGTCAAGGTGGTTTCAAATTCGTGGATGCGTACACCCACTAATGCGGATATCACCATGATCGTCACCTCAAACGGTTTCGATGCAGCCGATGACTGGATTGCTGCTGAATCTGACCCAGAAAGCATTGTCATCACCTCTGATATTCCGCTGGCATCACGATGTCTCGAAAAAGGTGCCCGAGTGGTTGACCCGAAAGGCCGCCTTTTCACAACTGCGTCCATTGGTGAAGTGCTGGCGACCCGTGAACTGATGTCGTTTCTCAGGGATATGGGCACTGTTTCAGGCGGACCTGCACCGTTTTCACCTCAGGACCGGTCACGGTTTCTTCAGGTTTTGGATAATCTGGTTCAGGGGAAAACGAAAGGGTGAAGTGCCTCTGATTGAAACCCGCCTGCAATTCATTCCGTAAACCCCATCCTTTCATTCTGGAGTTGATGATGATGGTGCGGATTTCTCTTCCTGTTTTTCTTTCCTTTTTTCTTACTTCTGCTTCTTTTGCAAACTGGGATCTGGTTCCCTCTGTCGGGAATCAAACCGTTTATTCTGTTTATTCAACCGGTGACACCCTGATGGCAGGAACTGAAACCGAAACCTGGTTCAGCATCGATGCCGGGTTAACCTGGACGATGGGTGGGCTTGTTCATGTTGATGCTGCCGGAATCAATACATTTTGCTTTTTGAACGGATGGATGTATGCCGGAACTTTGAGGAAGGGCATTTTCCGGAGTTCTGATCTGGGAAAAACCTGGACTCCGGTTAATTCAGGACTTTCGGGCTGGGCGTTGGGAATCAATAAAATCCGTCATGCTGAAAATGGATTAATTATAGCCACAGAGGGAGCAGGCATTTACAGATGGAATGGTTCAGAACCGGTTTCATGGACAAGCTGGAATGAAGATTTAAGCCGGTCAGTCATCCAGGAAATTTTTGTACTTGGAAATGAGGTTTTTGCAACTTCCGGCCTTCAAAATTATCTCTACCGCCGTAATTTAAATAATGGTTCCTGGAATTCTTCAAAAATGGATACCTCCCGTGGCGAAATTTTTGATATTTTTTCTATAACCCAAAAAGAGGATTTCCTTTTTGCCGGAACAAGTGGCGGCATTTACAGGTCATCAGATTACGGTGAAACCTGGAATCGGGTCGGAACTCAATTCCTTTCAGGTGATGTCAGGTTTATGATGACTTCAGGAAAGGAAATTGTTGGAGTTTATGTGTTCAGCACAGATTTTTTTGTCGTGTATTCACGGGATAATGGTGAAACCTGGTCGGTTTGGGACCACTGGTTTTACGAAGTCATTGATTTTGCCGTTCAGAAGGGGTCGTTCTGGACAGCCCACGTTGGCGGATTAAGTACTGGAGGATCCATTCCGGTTTCAGTGACAGACCCGGATTCTAGACCTGAAAAAACTCACCTTCACCAAAACTATCCGAATCCGTTTAACCCGGAAACAATCATTCCTGTCGAATTGGAAAAATCAGATTATCTCATTCTTTCTGTGTTTGACATAAATGGAAAAAAAATTGCAACACTGGCTGACGGCGTTTTTCCCGCAGGAAAACAAGAGTTTTACTGGAAAGCAGACCGGTTTTCTTCGGGTGTTTACTATTGCAGATTGGAATCAGGAGGGAAAAGACAAACCCGGAAGTTAATTTTACTCCGGTAAGAACTGATCGGATATTCGTATTTCGTGTATTAAACGGTAGTCTTTTCAAATGATGTTTATCGTCAAAAAAGCCAAAAAGTTGACGAACGGCCAGCCTCACCTTATCTTGTAAAAAAACAATCAAATGGAGATAACATGAAAAAGCTACTTCTTCTCACCCTTGCTGCCGGACTTGTTTTCGGTGCTGCAATTGCCGGCGACAAAAACGACGACAAGAAAAAAACCGAAACCAAGGAAAAAAAGAAAACCGAAGCTTGCTGCAGCAAGACCAAAGAATGCGGAACTGAAGAAAAAGCAAAGAGCAAAGACGACTGCGCTCCTGCTGCAAAACCTGCTGAGAAAAAAGCAGAATCAACCGAAACTAAAAAAGTTGACTGATTTTAAAAACCCGGCAACAGCCGGGTTTTTTGTTTAAGGCATATCCACCATGTGCGGACGGTATTCCCTCAAACGATCTGACTTTGCCACTTATGAAGAGTGGATGACTTACCGGAAAAGTCAGTACGATGACGTTCACTCCAACCCGATTTACAATGCTGCCCCGACCATGAAAATGCCGGTAATTGTTGAGGGCGATTCGGGCACTGAAGTCAGGTGGATGAAATGGGGATTGCTTCAGCCCTGGAACAAAGACAAAAACGAAGCTTTTAAAACCTTCAACGCCAAATCAGAAACCCTCGAAGAAAAACCCACCTGGAAAAAACCCTTTAAATCGCAGCGATGTCTGGTTATCGCAGACGGATTTTTTGAATGGAAAACCGAAAGAGAAAGTTCAGATTTATTTGGTGAAGCTACCGGGAAACCGGTAAAAAAACCATACTGCATCCGGCTGAAATCAAAAGATCAGTTTGCCATGGCAGGACTTTACAACGAATGGATGGATCCGGCAACCGGTGAAATTTCAGAAACTTTTTCAATCGTCACAACTGAAGCCAACGAACTCATGAAAACTCTTCATGACCGCATGCCGGTCATCCTGCCTGATGAAGCTCACCGCCTCTGGATGGATAAACGTGAAAATGACACCGACATGCTGAAAACGTTGCTCAAGCAATTTCCGTCAGATCAAATGGAACTGTTTGGGGTTACACCCAAAATTGGGAATGTGAAGTTTCAGGATCCGGAAGCGCTGGAGGAAGTGAAGTAAAAGGGTAAATGGGTTTTGTAAGACCGACCTCCCGGTCGGTTGAATTTCAAAATCTCCGATCGGGAGATCGGAGTTACAGGCGAATTCAAAACTGATCACCTGTCCCTCGTCACTTTCCACAAATAAAAAGTCCCCGGAACCACCCCACCTGAAAAATCAGATTGAAATGTCTCCGGGGTTTGTGTGTGTGAGGGGTATCTGAGATGCAATAAGAGAAAAAACAGACTCCGGAAATTAAATCCCGAAGCCTGCAGGAAGGAAGTTTTCTCTTACTTAATCAGCATCATTTTCTTTGTGGAAATCTGGTTTCCTGCTTCCATCCGGCTGAAATATATTCCACTAGGCAGATTTCCTGCATTAAAGGAAACCTGGTGTTCACCGGCAGAAACCTGTCCATTTACCAATTGACCAACTTCTTGTCCAAGAGCATTAAACACTGTTAGCTTAACTGCCATTTGAGAAGGAACTGAAAAGGTAATCATTGTAGACGGGTTAAAAGGATTCGGATAATTCTGGAGAAGAGTAAATCCTTCAGCTTTTGATCCGTTGTCTTTTACGTCGGTATAAATGAAAGCACTTAAATCAGACCAGTTTGCCGCCCAGTTTTTGGTACCAAAAGCACCTACAAATGATGCAGTCGGATCAAAAAATCCATCAGCAGGAGGAACAGCGGCACCAGTGAACACAACTGAGCCGGGCTTTGGAGTCGGATTAAAGCCAGAAACACCAAAAGGATTCACTAATCCGGCTTCTGTGTTTTCTGCAAGAATCCGGTTTCCGTTGGTAACGGTGAACCAGTCAGAAATATTCAGGGCGGTATTGGAAGCTGTTGTATCGAGAGATTTTGAAGAAGAACCGGCGATAATGCTGTTTTTGATCCACCAGTTACCGGCAATTGCATCTGCTGCGGTGGTTTTTCCATCCAGAAGAAGTCCGGTTGGCCAGCCTAGAACGAGTGCATTCTGAATTTTGTTCTGTGATGAACGGCGAAGGTGCATACCACGTTTGTAGTTGGAATTCACAGTCGTTGATTTGGTTTCTTTCGGTCCGATCAGGGTTACATTGTACCAGGTGGGTGAGGTACGGGGGGTTTTAACTGATCCGGCAGCATCATTGTCTGATTCAAATCCGTTTGAACCCGAAACGTCTGCAATTTCTTTATCACGAACGCTCAGAAGAAACTGAAGTTTTCCGCTGAAACCGAAATCAGTATCGAAATCATCATCCAATCCCTGATAGGCAATCAAGTGTTTGGCATTTACATTTCCGCCAAACCATTCGAATGAATCATCATTTGCCCAGGAAACCTGAACATAATCAATAGTCGTTCCACGACCAACGCCGCCAAGGGTAAGTCCGTTGATTTCATTATTCGGTGAAAAAGCGATACCGGCATATTCAATACGAACATACTTCAGTACACCACTGTTATCATCCGGATCATTTCCGCCGTATGAATCACCGGGACCTTCGATGGAGGCCGTTCCGCCGGTTACGTTGATCGGTGCGTTTCCGAGAAGAATTACGCCACCCCAGTCTCCACGGGCAGGAGCAAGTGAAGAACCTGGTTTTGCGAATTCAGAAGTAAAGACAATCGGAGCAAACTCTGAACCTTCAGCAATTACTTTTCCGCCTGGTTTCACAATGAAGGAACCCTGTGTGGCATTTTCACCGTAAATTTTGGTTCCCGGTTCGATGGTCACAACTGCACCTGACTGAACACGGACGAATCCTTTCAGTAAATAGGATTTATCTGCAGTCCAGGTCACATTGGAAGTGATATCACCGGATACGGTAACTTCCGTTTGGGCGAAGGCTGACACTGAAAGCAGCATCAGGCCGGATAAAATAGTAGTCAGTTTTCTCATAGATTGTCTCTCTCCTGTTTGGTTATTAAACTTATAACCGGTAGGAAATTCCTGCTGTAATGGTACGGCCACGATTGTAGCGTTCAGCATCTTTGTCCCCGATTGGGGATTTCTGAACCTGAACATAATCTTCTGCAAGGATATCTTTCACACCGATTTTAAAATCTATTCCGCCTGCCAGTGTTTTCCCGAAGGATAAATCAATCTGGTTGCGGGGAAGCTCAATGACGTCACCTAAACCGGCAAACCCAACTTTGGCAATTTTTTCACCGATCCGGTTAAAGGAAACTGAAGCAGAAAGTCCATCTTCTGCGTTGTCATAATACAAACCAGCATTGACGATATAGTTGGCCTGCCCCTGAAGCGGACGACTTGATTCCTGAAAACCAGTTCCGATTCCGTCCACTTTTGAACTGATGAGAGCACCATTTCCGACAAACGAAAGATTGCTCAGAAAATTGGTTCCCTGAAAATCACCAAAGGTCAGCCCAAGGTTTTTGCGGATTTCAAGCTCAAGTCCTGCATTGGTAGCCGAGGTGGCATTTGCAAACGTTCTGATTGGCTCAAAGGAAGAAGCTGATTTAAAAACCTGCTCAATAGGGTTTTTGAAATTTTTATAGAAAAGACTGATGGCAATCAGTTCACCGGGACCTGTGAAAAATTCTGCTCTGACATCATAATTACTAATGGTTGCCCGTTTCAGATCAGGGTTACCTTCAACCAGTTCGTTGGCAAGAAAGTCGAAATACTGAAACGGTGCCAGTTCCCTGAACTCAGGGCGTGCAAGGGTTTTACTTCCTGCAAAGCGGAGATTAATATCTTCGGATAGTAAATAAGTAAGCGAAATTGCCGGTAAATAATCACCATATTTTGCATTCAGATTAACGGCGTTACCGAGCATATCAACTGTTTTCATTTTCTGGTTTGATGCTTCATACCGAACTCCGGTAACGACTTTCAGTTTTTCAAGCGGTTCGAATTCTGTCATCATGTAAACCGCATTTACACTCTGATCTGCCGAATAACTGTCTGATGCTTTTGTATCTTCCTGAATTGCTATACCACGGGTAGGATTTGTGTTGAAATACTTTTCCTGAAAAATGGTTTCAACCGGACTTTCAAGAATTGAATCAGCAATCCCTGAATTGTTCTTAAAGGCAAAGGAACGGGCATCAAACTCACGACCCTTTACATCAAGGTTAAATCCTGTTTTTAGATTCGGTAGGGCAGGATTCATAAAAAACCGGAAAGTTACACCGGAACCGATTCCTCTGTTGTTATCAACCAGGTTTCCATAAAAACGTGACGGATACGCATTGGTCATATCCAGTTTCATTTTTCCGAGCGGATCAACCAGATCATCATAATAAACATAACGGCGAAGGTCTGGCTCGTTTCTGGATGACCGGGCAAAATTTACATTCCAGTTCCAGTTAATTCCGTTCAACACTGAAAAACTATGCGATCCCACCAATTGACTGGAGTACATATTGCGGGAGATATACCTGAGGGAAGTTACTTCCCTCGACTGATTTGATGAATAATAATTGCCTTTATAAAAGGTTGTTTCATCATCAGCATTAACTGTATACATATTTTTGAAGCTGATTTTGTTGGTTCCGCCAAACTTATAGCTTGTATTCAGCATGGCACTCCAGTTTACCGAGTAGGTTGAACTTGAGCCTGAATAATCATACCGGGGACCTTCAAACGAGTAAGAAGCTTTACTGATAATATCACGGCTTTCGTAAGCCTGTCCGTAATTTGCAGAAGCAATGAAACCAAGAATCTGATCATCACCAAATTCAAACTTATTGCCCATATTGAGCTTGAAACTGTTATTATTCAGCGCTTTGATGTTTTCAGTATTCCAGTTGTTGCTGAATGATTTTGAAATTTTATCAAGATTTGGGGTCGACCGGTTAAGTTTGGAATCCGGAACGAGGGAAGGAATATCCCGGCTTCCGTCGTCAAAACCCAGATAATCAGATTTACCTGAAGCGTAGGTTTTGAAATTTTTAAAGGAAGTGATTGAGTTTATCGACGTGGAATATCCACCATCAACGATAAATTTTTCAGGGAATTCAATCGTGCTGATTTCGACAAGTCCGCCGCTGAAATCGCCTGGTTTGTCTGGTGTGAATGATTTTGAGGTAATCATGTTTTCGATAAGGCTGGCCGGAAACATATCGTATGAAAAGCTTCTTTTTTCAGGATCAGTACTTGGAAGGCTGGCACCATTAAGCAGCGTATTGTTGTACCGTTCACTTACGCCACGGATAAAAGCATATTTTCCGTCAGCAATGGTGACACCGGTCATTTTCTTCAGAATATCAGTTCCGTCTGAAGAATTTGTTTTCTTGATCATTTCAGCACTAAGCCCATCTACAATATTGACAGAGTTTTTCTGGATTTTCAGCAAAGAAGCTTCGGTACTTTTCAGCGCTTCTGCTGTTACCACTACTTCTTCGATTTCAGTAAATGCCGGCTCGAGACCCAGCGAAAGATTGAAAGGCTTTCCTTCAGAAATCTCAACATTACTAACAGTAACTGATTTATAAGAGATATATGAAATGGTAACCGAATACTTTCCTGCAGGAATACTTTTAATTGAATATTTTCCGTCAAGATCAGTTGAAGCCCCAAACGAGGTTCCAACCAGAATAACATTCGCACCAATGAGTGCCTCATTGTTTGAATTATCCCTGATTGTTCCCTGCAAAACACCTTTACTCTGAGCAAAGACACCAGAAACACTTAGAATTAAAACAATCGTAAAAACGATACTGGATTTAAACATAATTTTCCCTATTTTTTCACACACACATTTTCAATTCTTTAAACGGACTCCCCTCAGAGTCGAATGCAAAGGTCAGGAAACTGATTAACCTGAACGTGAACCGGGTGTTACCCTTTTGTGAACAAAGCCGATTTTGGTAACATTCGCTTAACCTGTTTTGATTTTTGAGGCCGATTCGATAACTTTCAGATTATTTTATGCTGTCAGATACTCAAAAATTACAAATTGAAGGTGAACTCACCTTTTCTACCAGCCGGTCGCAGGGGGCAGGCGGTCAGAATGTGAACAAGGTTGAAACCAAGGTGACGGTTTCCTGGCATCTGGCAGAAAGTGAAGTTGAAGACAAAAGCCTGCTTGAACTGATTGCAGCCAAACTGAAAAACAGAATAACGGCTGAAGGATTTCTGGTGATCACCTCACAGAAATACCGGTCTCAGTTCCGTAATAAATCTGATGCTGTTGACCGGCTTTTCCTTTTAATTGAAAAAGCACTCGTGCCAGAAAAGCCACGTCACGCAACCAAACCAACTTTTACCAGCCGTGTGAAACGGCTGGAATCGAAACGAAAACGGGGAACCGTTAAACAAAACCGGCAGAACCGGGCCGGATCAGAGGAATAGGGAGAAACACAACATGAGCCAGTCACAGCTTCAGACGCTAAAGGGTGATCACGAACACTGCCTTGCCCTTGTTGAACTTCTGAAATATGCCATTGATGAGAAAGATTTATCAAGACATACTGAAAAAGTTCAAAACTTTCTGATGAAGTGGCAGGGTGATCTTGATGAACACTTTAAAAAAGAAGAAGCTGTTTTACTTCCTGTTTATGCCCGGTTTGCTGCTATTGATGATCCCGATTTTATTCTCATGTTTTTCCAGCATGTTGAAATCAGAAAAACCGTTTATATGCTTGCTGAACGGATCGAATCTGGTCTTCGGGGTGATGATCTGATCACTGAACTGGTTCAGCAGATGACTGAACATGTTGATCATGAAGAAAATGTACTCATGCCCAAGATGATGGCAACCATCCCGCCTGATAAACTCGCTTTTATTGCAGAAAGTCTGAGAAAGTGGTAGTCACTTGCCTGACAACCCAACCCAATGCTTCATGATCTCCACTCCCTTTTTCCCCCCAGCCGGTGTTCAACCCGGCTGATCGACCGGATTGCCGTTTCGCACGACGCCAGTTTTTATTCGTTGATTCCCAAAGTCATTGTTAAACCGGTTTCTGTTTCTGAAATCCAGTCGTTATTCCGCATTTCTCAAACTAACCGAGTCCCGCTAACTTTCCGTGCTGCAGGCACCAGTCTTTCCGGTCAGGCTGTGACGGATGGAATTCTGGCGGATATTGCTTCGGGTTGGAAACGGATTGAAATTGATGCTGTCGCAGGAACGGTCACCGTTGAGCCCGGCATTATCGGTCATCATGTTAATCTTCGTTTGAAATCTGCCGGACGAAAAATTGGACCTGATCCGGCCTCGATCCAGTCTGCTATGATGGGCGGAATCCTGGCGAACAATGCATCGGGAATGTGCTGCGGTGTCATTCACAATGCTTATCACACCTTAGTCAGTTTGAAAGCCGTTCTTCCTGACGGAACCCTTTTCGATTCTGCACAACCTGAGTTTCATCCCCTCTTTCCGGAATTGCTTTCCATCCGGAATAAAATTCTTTCCAATCCGGCACTGAAAGAAAAAATCAGGACGAAATATCAGATTAAAAACACAATCGGTTATTCGCTGAATTCATTTCTTGACTTTGCTTCACCATCCGAAATTTTAGCCAGACTTCTCATCGGTTCGGAAGGAACACTTGGTTTTATATCGGAAGCAACCCTCCGCACAATTCCTGATCATCCGTTTAAATTAACGGCTTTGTTTTTGTTCCCTGATTCTGGATCAGCCTGCAGACAAGTCACGAAACTTGAAAAATCAGGCGCCTCAGCTATTGAGCTGATGGATTTCAGATCTCTGGTTTGCATCCAGCCTTATGCGGGTCCGTTTACCGGATATTTAAGCAACCTGCCGGAAGGAACCACGGCACTTTTAACCGAATGGGAATCCGCCGATTCTGATTCCTTATTATATATAGAAGAAAAAGTCAGAACCCTGATGACGACTTTTTCTCTGGTTCATCCGCCGCTTCTGATGCAACAACCAGACGACCGGGCTTCGCTTTGGAAACTCAGAAAGGGACTTTTCCCCACAGTTGGGTCGGCAAGAAAAGCCGGAACAACCGTAATTATTGAGGATGTGGCCGTTCCGCTTCAGTTTTTGGCAGAAACCGTTTCTGAACTTGAACTGCTTTTCAGAAAGCACGATTACCCGGAAGCCATTTTATTCGGACATGCGAAGGACGGAAATCTGCATTTTGTGATTACTCAGGCTTTTGATTCAGACGAACAAATCAGGCAATATGAAAATCTGATGGCGGATGTGGTTGATCTGGTTCATGGCCGTTTTGGCGGATCACTCAAAGCAGAACACGGCACCGGCCGGAATATGGCGCCGTTCGTCGAAACGGAATGGGGAACAGAAGCTTATTTAATCATGAAGCGGATCAAAAACTTGCTCGATCCGGCTAATCTTCTGAATCCGGATGTGTTGATTTCATCCGACCCGAACATCCACCTGAAAAATCTGAAAACCATTCATCCGGCTGATCCTGAATCAGACTCGTGCATGGAATGCGGATTTTGTGAACCGGTTTGTCCGTCACGGGAGGTAACCCTTTCACCCAGACAAAGAATTGTGGTCAGAAGAGCCATGGCCGGCGGAAGCGAAGAATTCAGAAGTTTGCTGTCTGCCGATTTTAACTATTCAGGAATTGACACCTGTGCAGCTGACGGACTTTGTGCAACGGCATGTCCGGTTGGAATTGATACCGGAAAAGTGATGAAACGGTTGCGGGCAGAATCTGCTTCCCCAACCGGGAAAAAAATGGCCGGGTTAGTGGCCGGGAATTTCAAATTAGCAGAAATTGGAATCCGTTCTGTTTTATTTTTAAAACCAATGGTCAGACTTTCTTCAACAGCAGCCAATTTTTATTTCCCGAAAACCTTACCCGAACTTTCGGCGGCGTTAAAACCGGCTTTTGCTTTGAAACCTGCACCTGATCTTCAAGCAGAGGCCGTATATTTTCAAACCTGTGTTTCAAGAACAATGGGCGGATATCCAGGCTCGCCGTCACTTCCTGAAACAATAAAAACCGTTTGTGAACGGGCGGGAATCCACCTTTCCATTCCTGATGTGGCCGGACTTTGCTGCGGAACCCCGTTTCAGTCGAAAGGTTACCAGGATGCTACCACAGAAGTTTTTTCGGAAACCATCCGTCAACTTTTTAACCAAACTGACTCGGGACGGATTCCGGTTGTGGTTGATACGAGTCCGTGTACCTACACGTTTCTTCATCCTGATTTTCAATTCTCTGAGGAAACTAAAACGTTATATTCAGCACTGATTTTTATTGATTCGGTTACTTTTCTTGCTAAAACTGTACTTCCCCGGTTAAAAGTGGGTGAAAAATATCCTTCCGCCTGGTTTCATCCGGTTTGCTCCGTCATCAAAATGGGAATTTTGCCCGATCTTTCCGAAATTGCCCGGCTGACGACAGTCGATGGCCGGATACCGGAACCCTCAGGTTGCTGCGGAATGGCAGGCGACCGGGGAATGTGGTTCCCTGAACTTCCTGAACAGGCACAGAAAAACGAAAAGGAACAGTTTTCAATGCATCCGGCAAAGGGGTATTTCAGTTCATCACGAACCTGCGAATCAGGACTTTCAGAACACGCCCGATTTCCTTTTAAATCGGTCTGGCATCTCGCCGAAGAGGTCAGCCGGTAGGGCTTTTTGATCATTTGCTTTATTTTTTTCATCAACTATGTCAAGATTAAATAAACTCAGCCTTTCGGTAATGACCAATTTTCTTACCCAGGGCGTAACCATGATTCTGGCTCTTTTTGCCCTTCCGGTGTACTTCCGGTATTTGGGTGATGCCGGTTACGGGGTTTATTCATTTCTGATTGTACTCATCAACTATTTATCTTTTCTTGATCTTGGGTTAAATGCAGGTGCCATCCGGTTTGTCGCTGAGGCTTATTCTGCAGGTGATTATGAAAAAGTAAAAAAGGTAATCGGCACGATCAGCCGTGTTTATCTGGTTACAGCTACCGCCGGTTCATTTTTGCTGCTTTTTAGTGCCGATTTTATTGCGCACCACTTCCTGAATCAGATTCCGGTTAGCCTGCTGCCCGAAACGGTGACCTTTTTTCAACTGGGTGCGATTGCATTCTTTTTGAATATGTACAGTATTTTCCTGGGTGGATTGCAGACTGCGATTCAGAAACAATATCTTTCCAACTCAATCAGATTTACGGGTGATGGCCTGAGGCTGGTAACTGGAATGATTTTATTGATTTCAGGTCAGGGTTTGGTTAGTATTATCCTTTCTAACATTGTCATCAGCCTGCTTGTTATCCTGACTCTTTTCCTTTCGGCAAAAAGGGAATTACCCAGTTTTTCACTATTCAGACCATTTGATAAAGCCGTATTCAAAGAGCTTTTTTCATATTCTGCAATTGTCATGGCCGGATCAGTTGTAGCAATTGTGGGTGCTCAGGCGAACCAATTCATTATTGCCTGGCTACTTCCTGTTGCAATGATTGCCTTTTACTCGGGAGCTTTTGACACTACAACCAAGCTTTTTCTCGTTCCGAAAAACCTGATGACTCCACTTTTTCCGCTCTGGCTTGAAATGAGAGTAAAAAATGAATCCGGAAAAATTGAACTGCTTCTGTTCAAGGCGCTGAAGTTTACCGGACTTTCAATACTAATTGTTTCTGTCCCTCTTTTTCTGGATACTGAATCATTGCTGAGTCTTTGGGTGAGTCCGGCATTTTCAGACGGTGCCTCAGCCCCGTTTAAACTGCTGCTTCCCGGTGTGGTCATCAGCTCTCTGGGTTATGCGCTAATACCCCTTGCCTATGTTTTTGACCTTCAGAAAAAGGCTCTTTATTTTCAAATTACTCAGGCTATTCTGAATATTATATTGTGTTTTTCACTGATTCCGGTATTAGGTGTTGCCGGTGCAGCATTGGCGTTTACTCTTACCCAACTGCTTGTTTTGCCCGTTATGGGCTATTTCATTTTTAAAGAATCAATCGGTTTTCTGCAAATTCAGGTTTTTGGATGGGATTTAATTCGTCTTGCCGGAATCGGACTATTTGGTGCTTTAGTTTTTTATCTTTCATCACTTTTTCAGTTTACAGGTTGGATGGGCATCTTCATTCGATTTTCCCTAACTATTTCTGCCTCCATTCTTGCTTCATGGTTCTGGGCTTTGGATTCAACTGACAAGGGGTTCATCAGGAAATATACTCCCGTCAAATTTCTTCCGGAAAGTTGAGTATGACTCTGCTTGCTATCACCTTCGGAAATGTTGACCATGCCAGCTCAAGAACACGGGTTTACCTTTATCTTCCCTTTTTAAAGGCAGATGGGGTATCTGTAACGGTTTTACCGGCAAAACCTGTTCAGAAGAAAACTTTGTTTTTTCCCATTTACCGGTTTTCATTTAAAATTTTCAGCAAGCTTATCCGTTTTATTTTTCTTGCCTTTTTTTCGTGGGATGCTGTTTGGGTACACCGGGTTTTTCTATCTCAGGCTGAACTTTGGCTTATTAAAGTCAGGAAAATCAAACTAATTTATGATTTTGACGATGCCATTTTTCTAGGAAGTGATCAAAATCTGGAGAAAACCCAGAATATGGTTCGCTTTTCAGCTCAAACCATCGTAAGTACACCTTTTCTGTCTGGGTTTTGTAAAGAAGTTGGCAAAGAACCCGTTGTCATAACAACCCCGGTTGATTCGGTTTTGTTTTTTCCGGATCCTGACAAAAAAAATAATGGCGAAATTGTAATCGGCTGGACGGGTTCTCCCTCAACCGAAAAGTACCTGGTAAACATTCTTCCAGCTCTTGAAGAGGTTGGTAAAAAATATCCGCAGGTCCAATTTCTTTTTACCGGAACCAGCCGGAATTTTAAAATCGGCGACAGTCAGACGTTTTGCTCTCCCTGGTCAATGAGTGAAGAACCTGTTCTGATCAGAAAAATGGATATCGGAATGATGCCCCTTCCAGATGATGAGTGGTCACGGAATAAAGGTGGCTACAAAATATTTTTATATTTTGCCTCGGGTATTCCTGCCGTGGTTTCGCCAGTTGGTATTAACTCTCAGGTTGTAACTGAAGGTGAAACCGGATTTTGGGCATCAACACGGGATGAATGGGTTAAAAACCTGGGTATTCTGATTGAAAACACTGCCGTACGGGAAAAAATGGGACGAAATGCCCTTGAAAAAGCACGAAAACAATATTCTGTTCAGGCCTGCTATAACCAACTCTCCACGATTTTTAAAACAATAACAAAATGAAAACTCTTGCCGAATTTCGCAATCTGGTTAAGTCAACTGAAAAAGTCATTATTGAACTTGGCTGTGGTCCAAACAAAAAACCAGGCGTAATTGGGATTGACCAGTTCAGCCTTCCCGGTGTCGACTACGTTACCGATCTTGAACACGGACTTCCCTTTCTTGAATCTGACTCGGTTGATGAAATCATTTCACGGCACGTACTTGAACATATAGAAAATTTTCAGTTTCTGATGGAAGAAATTCACCGTGTACTCAAACCCGGTGGCAGAAAAGTGATCACAGTTCCTCACTTTTCAAGTCCGTATTACTATTCTGATTTTACACACCGCCGTTTTTTCGGATTGTACACCTTTGACTATTTCACTGACCCGGCTTCATCCCGGTTAAAAAGAAAGGTTCCCTCTTTTTACTCTGAGCTTCGGTTTACCATTTCTTATCGCAAACTCGTATTTAAATCACCGTTTAAGGTAAGAAACCTGATTAAAATGTTTTTTACCCGATTATTTAATAGTACAACTTACCTTCAGGAGCTCTACGAAGAACAATTCTGCTATCTGATTCCCTGCCAGGAAATTGAATTTATACTTACACCCGTCAAAAAAAACACAGAACCCAAATAAACCCGGGTAATCACTCTTCTTCTTAATAAAAAGTTTTGCTCAGATTTGGGCAAAACAAAACGGAGTTAACACTTCCCGATTAATTAAAATATATTATATTTATATTGCTTAATATAAAAGTGTTTTGTATTATTACTTTATCATTTTAACAAGAGGCCCGTTATGAAAATGTGGACTAAAGTAACTTTTCTTTCAATTTCCATTCTTGGTTTTTTTACCCTTCTTTCGTGCGATGAGATACCAAGCCAGTCCTCAGAAAAAAACGGATCGGTTAAGTTTGCATTTAATGGTTCAAGCGCCCAGCTTTCAAAAACCGGGGCTGACTCTGTGGCAAAGAAATTGTACATAACCCTTCGTGATCTCACAGGAAAGGAAGTGCTTAAACTTCAAAGTGTCGATCTGGTATCTTTTGGAAATGGTTATGTGAGTCTTCCGGTTTCACTTCCAGAGGGAAGCTATGAACTAACAGAATTTCTTGCGGTTACGGCAGACAACAAGACTATTTTTGCTGCTCCCCTCACCGGATCACCCAAAGCATATCTTGTTGAAAAACCACTGCCACTTGGTATTTCAGTAGTTGCTGATCAGGTAGCCTCACTTGATGTTGAAGTTTTACGGGTGCAGAACGGAGAACCATCATCTGAGTTTGGTTATGTGAGTTTTACTTTTAACGAAAAGAAAACTCTTGATCTCAAACTAGCAGTTCTCGCTTTAAACAATGAGTCAGGTAAATTTGAGTTGGTTTCTGGAAATTTAACTCTTAAAGTCAATTCAAAAACCTACCTCTCAACACAATTTGAGGCAAAAACCAATACACTCACAATCAACCAGTTTCAAGACGATGATGTGATTTCATTTGAACTCACCAGCGAAAATCACGGATCAAAGACAATTGAATTTTTATATTTTGAATTGAAATTGATGGCCGGAAATCCAATTGTAATTACACTTACTCCCAATCAATCAATCGATACAAAATTACTTGCCTTTTACCCGCTCGACGGAAATGCAAATGACATCAGCGGCAACCAGTTAAACGGGACCGTAATTGGTGCTCAAAAGACATCAGACCGGTTCAACCAGGCTGATCATGCCTATTATTTTGATGGAAATAATTCAATTGACCTGGGTAACATCCTCAATGATACCCATTTTCCATTCAGCGTTTCGGTCTGGGTCAGACCAGAAACCGAACAAATGATCGGTCGGATATTTCACACTGATTTTGGTTTAAATCAGGATGCCTATTATGGTTTCGGTGTTTTTTATCGGGATGGAAATTTTGACATCAGCACCGGCACGGGTACAGGATCAGGCTACCAAAACCGGTTTGGTATCAAAACAATCAGCACCTATCCGGTTCAGAACTGGTACCACATCACTGCAGTTTTTGCTGCTGAATTTACTTACAAAATTTATGTGAATGGTGTTCTTGCACAATCTTTTGGTGATGGTTCGGGAATTAATGTTGCTCACAATTTTGATAGTGCTGTAATAGGCGCAAAATTTATTGGCGCAATAGATGACGTCAGAATATTTGATAATGTGCTTTCAGAAAAGGAAATTAGCTCTCTCTATTCTGACGGGCAATAGAAATAGTCTGGATTAAACGGATTGCACCCTGGGACTATTGTATGTGAACATTTTCTTCAGGATAGGGACTGGACATCATTATTCATAATTTAAACCCTATTCCTGTTGAAAATAATCAGAGCCCTGTTTTTCTTTCTGTTTGCTGTCTCTTTTCTTCAGTCGTGTGAAAAGAAACCTGTTCAATCATCTGCTGGATCAGGTAAACTTCAAATTCACTTTTCACCGGCTATCCTGAAAAGTGATGTCCTTACTGAAAGAAACCCGAGATATCATGTCATTCTCTCCATTTCTGATTCTACAGGCTCTCAGGTTTTATCTGGTCTGGTTGTAGATATGATCAGAGTTGGAAATGAATATTACTCTCTGCCTGTTGAACTTCCTGCAAAAAATTATGTTCTGAACGAATGTATCATTTTTACCGATTCTCTGATTGCTCTTGGCGTCATTCCCCGTGCACCATCACCAAATCCAGGTTTGAATCAAACTTCCACTTTAATAAAAATACATCAAAATCAGGTTTTTACAATTCCTGCGGGCTGGTTCGAAAAACTTACCCAAACTGAACCCTCAACATTAAAAAACCATCCCATTTCCTCTCTTAAAAAGGAAAACTGGGTTCCTATTGAAATAAAGCCCCAATTTTTTAATCATCAAACCGATACGTATGACCCTGTTTCAGTAAACTTGTCTGTCTTTCAACACGGGAAGTTAATTCGGAAATTAAATATAGAACGTGGTCAAGGCTTAAATTTCATGTTCGTTCCCGATAAATCAGCGGTATTAACACTCCAGGTTATTAAAGATCGATTCCAAAAGTTCGACAAAACTGTTTCCTGGCAGGAAATGAAGCCAAAAAACTCAAAACCACTTGAACTTAATCTTAAGACTCTTTTCCAACCCACCAACAGTCTGATTGCTCGCTTTCCGTTTAACAACAATACTGAGACAACCGGAAAATTCATTTTTAAAGCGATCAATAATGGCGCGGTTTTGACTACCGATCGTTTCGGAGAAAAAAATGCTGCATTCGCTTTTAACGGTAAGGGTTTCCTTGACTACGGCGATATTTTAAATGACCATTTTCTGCCGGTCACGATCTCCGTCTGGGTTCGGGTAAAAGGACAACGGGAAAATATAGCGGGGATGATTTTCCAAACGGACAGTCCGAACATAATGGGAGCCGTTTATGCAGGTATTTCGCTTGGACATTTAAATAACACGTTCTCAGGTGGCATTGGGGATGGAAATGGTGGAGGAAGTCAATACAGGCGCTCGCTTTCAACTGATTCAAGGCCATATTTTGGGAAATGGGTTCACATTGTGTACACGTTAAAATCGTCTGTAAATCAAAAGTATTATCTTGATGGAAAAGAAGTAGCGTCTTTTGCCAGCGGTACGGGGTTTGAAATGTCTCATAATCAGTATCCGCTCCAAATCGGAAATGGTTTTATTGGTGATATTGATGACATTAGCTTTTTTGATTATGAACTTTCTACAAAGGAAATTGACAGTTTATATCGTGCTGAATCCCAACACTCCACTATTTTTTCAAAGTGACCATAAAAGTGGCCTTTTTCGGTAAGATTCACTTTTTTCAATGGATTAAAACAGGATTCACCAGAAATAGCATACTTTCAAATCCATCACGTCATATCCGGTTTCTATTGAATTTTTCTCAACCGATCCGGCCGTAATTGGGTCACGGGATGAAGGTGTGTTGGATGACCTTCGTTTTTATAATTACGCCATTTCTGAAGCCCAAATCGATTCTTTGTACCACGAAGGCGGGTGGAAATAAAAAAGCCCGTCAAGTGACGGGCTTTTTTATTTAAGAATTAACTTCGGATGAAGATTTTCTCTTCTTATCCCAGATTTTCCGTTCGTTCTCATCGAGAACCCGTTTTCTAAGGCGGATAGATTGCGGAGTCACTTCAATCAACTCATCGTCATTGATCCACTCAAGAGCTTCTTCAAGGGTTAGAACCCGTGGAGGTGTAATTTTCAGCGCATCATCAGTACCGGATGCCCGCATGTTGCTGAGTTTCTTTGCCTTGTTCAGGTTCACCACAATATCAAACTCACGGCTGTTTTCGCCAACAACCATTCCCGGATAAATCGGCGTACCTACTCTGATAAAGAAAATACCACGGTCATCGAGATTTGAAAGGGCATAACCGTTTGCTTCGCCATGTTCCATGGCAATCAGTGCACCGGCTTTTCTTCCCTTGATTTCACCTTTGAATGGCTCGTAACCGTGAATGGTGTGGGTCATGATGCCTTCGCCACGGGTATCCGTTTTGAATTCATTTGAGTACCCAAGCAAACCACGGGTCGGGATGTGGAAAGTAAGACGAATAGTCACATCAGAAATGTGGTGCATATTCATCATTTCGGCTTTACGCTGACCGAGTTTTTCAATCACAACACCCATAGAACCTTCAGGAACATCGCAGATCAGTTCTTCGATCGGCTCACATTGCTTGCCTTCAATTTCACGAAGGATAACAACCGGTGCAGATACAGCAAACTCAAATCCTTCACGGCGCATGGTTTCAATCAGGATTGAAAGGTGAAGTTCACCCCGTCCTGAAACTTCAAACACATCAGCAGAAACGGTGTCTTCAACTTTTAACGCCAGATTTGAAAGTAACTCTTTGTACAAACGGTCACGAAGGTGACGGCTGGTAACAAATTTTCCTTCTTTTCCTGCGAAAGGTGAGTTATTAACCATGAAGTTCATGGTCATGGTTGGCTGATCGATTGCTGTAAACGGAAGTGCAACCGGGTTCTCAAGATCTGCCAGAGTTTCACCAATGGTAATATCTTCAATACCTGCAAGTGCAACAATATCCCCGGCTGAAGCTGAATCAATTTCAACACGGGTCAGTTTTTCAAATCCGAACAATTTTGCAATTTTAAACTGGCTGATCTTTCCGTCTGCACGGATGCGGGCAACCTGTTGTCCTGATTTTACAGTTCCCTTATAAATTTTACCAACTGCCACACGGCCAAGATATTCATTATAATTGATGGAAGTTACCAGCATCTGGAAATTTTCATCAATATGGGCAATCGGAGCCGGAATTTCGGTGATGATTTTGTCGAGCAGCGGGAATACGTTTTCTTCAGGATCGTCAATCTTGTGTTTGGCAAATCCGAGTTTTGCTGAAGCAAAAACATAAGGGAAATCAAGCTGATCTTCGTGAGCACCGAGTTCAATGAACAAGTCAAGAACCATGTCATGAACTTCAACCGGGCGGCTTCTCGGGCGGTCAATCTTGTTGACAACAACCATGACCTTCAGGCCGGCTTCAAGAGATTTCCTTAATACATATTTGGTCTGAGGCATCGGACCTTCAAAAGCGTCAACCAGGAGAAGAACTCCGTCAACCATTGAGAGAATCCGTTCAACTTCACCGCCAAAGTCAGCGTGACCCGGGGTATCCACAATGTTGATTTTGTGGTCTTTATAATGGAAGGAGGCATTTTTACTGAAAATAGTAATGCCGCGTTCTTTTTCCAGATCATTGGAATCCATGACCCGGCGTTCAATTTTTTGGTTTTCCCGGAAGGTTCCGGTTTGCTGGAGAATGGCATCTACCAGCGTTGTCTTACCATGATCTACGTGAGCAATAATTGCGATATTTCGGATATCATCCCGTCTTTGCATACAAACCTGAATTTTTTGAATAGCGACAAAGGTACGGATTTTTTATTTTTTTTCCGAACAGGATGCAGAAATAGGGAGGAAATACGTTGTACGGGGTACGCTATACGTTTTAAGGAGGAGGGGAGACCGTTACAAGTTAAAAGTCGGGCAAAGCGAAAATTCCGAACCAGGGTGGAAATCCATTTAACCCTGAACATTGAACATTTAACCTTTGTCCTGATTGCTGCCCCACGTTACCAATCACCGGCAGTTTAAAATCTTCCGTTTTGGTCAATGAGATAGGTCATGATCGTCATGGCAGCGGCACCAAGCTGAAGTTCCCTTTTATTTACCGATTCAAAGGTATCGGTTGACGCATGATGAACGTCAAAATACCGCTGGGAATCAGGAACATAACCCATCATGTGGGTTCCAAATTTTCTGAGGAAGGAAATATCGACGCCACCACCACCACGGATGATCATATCGGCATAAATCGGTTCGAAATACTTTTTCCAGGTTTTATACTGTTCAACCAAAGAATCACTGAGCTCGATCGAATGTCCGCGCGGAGTAAAACCGCCCCGGTCAGATTCGTTGGCTGCAATGTGATTTTCCTGATTCAGTTCAGCCTGACGGGCATATTCTTTTCCACCGATTCCACCCACCTCTTCCGACATAAATAAAACGGCCCGAAGTGTTCTTTTGGGTTTATAGTTCAGCGATTTCAGCAACCGGAGCACTTCGATGGATTGAACCACACCGGCACCATCATCATGTGCGCCTTGCGCCAGATCCCAGCTATCGAGATGTCCGCCAACCAGAATGATTTCATCAGGGAATTCACTGCCTCCGATTTCACCAATGACATTATGGGAAACGACGGGAGCTTCATTCCGGCAATCCATTTTCATTGAAATGGTCAGTTTGGGATTAGCTTTCAGTTTTTGACTGAGCAATTCAGCGGCTTTTGTTGAAATTGCAGCTGCAGGTACTTTTGGGATAGAATCCTGATAGTTAACCATTCCTGTATGCGGAATATCGTCCAGCCGGTTGGTCATCGATCTCACCAAAACCCCGGCCGCGCCATATTTCCCGGCCACAGACGGACCGGCACTTCTCTGATCGGCGGCACCACCATAACAAGCCATCGTGTTAACCACAGATTCATCAAAAGCCCGGTTGTAGAAAACAATTTTTCCTTTGACTCTGAAACCAAGAGAATCGACTTCTTTCAATGAATGAACTTCAATTACTTCCGCTGAAAGTCCGTCTTTTGGCGTTCCGGGACTTAAACCCAGAGAACACATGGAGAGAGAAACCGGCTTTTTTCCTTTTTCAACTATTGAAACCTGATCGTTTTTGCCTCTCACCCATTTCGGAACGGTAACCGGCTGAAGAAAAACCCGGTCGAACCCATAAGATTCCATTTTAGCTTTTCCCCAGTTTGCTGCTTTTTCTGCACCTTCCGAACCGGTCAAGCGTGGTCCTTGACTGCAAAGTTCACCCAAATCATCGTAACATTTCCCATTCACCATCGCCTGCTTTATAATGGTTTTCGCCATTATCATCTGCGGATCTTCTGTTTGGGTAAAGGCGGATTCTGTAGCAAAAAGAAGTGGCAGGACCAATAAAAGCGAACTGGGTTTATTCATTGATTTGGTTGGTTTTGGTTTAATTTTATGCCTTCGGCGAGGTTATTAACCCCTCTGCCTTCGGCAAGGGACTGTCTAAAAGGGTTATATTTTAATAAAACTTCGTGGATTCCCGCCTTCGCGGGAATGACAACCCGGTAAAAATTACTTATACCCACGATATTGTCATCCCCGCGAAGGCGGGTTAACGAAGATCCAGTATTTATTCTTTCTTTAATTGCCCACTAAAATTTCATACTTATTGTTTTCTGCATTTAACTTACCACCCCGATATGAATCGGGATCTTCGCTATGCTCGACTTGTAACTTATCACCCCGAAATAAATTCGGGGTCTTCGTTGCACTCGACTTATAACTATCTTATTCCCATTTCTTTGAGCAGGTAACCGGCACCGCCGATTTCTTTCGTTACCCATAGAATGTACCGGATGTCGACACCCATTGACCGGCTGTACGATTCACTCCAGTTATAATCGTTGACTGTTGCTTCAAAAGAACGGTCAAAATTCACGGCAACGAGTTCACCTTTTGCGTTCATCACCGGGCTGCCTGAGTTGCCACCGGTCGTATCGGTGTTGTAAAGAATGGCAACCGGTAATTTTTTACCGGACTTCACCGTTTGAGAGTAGATCGTTTGAAGGCGTTTTTCCATGAAGTAATCGCCTTCATCAGTAGCTTTTTCAAGAACACCGGCAAGTGATGTCACAGGTGAATACCAGGCTCCGTCGAACGGCTGATATCCCTTCACCCGGCCGTAGGTAAACCTAAGGGTTGAATTGGCGTCCGGAATGAAACCGGCACCTTTCCATTGTTCCTTGATGTCTATATAATCCGCCATGAGCTTGTTCAACGTTCCGGTCCAGTTATTTCTTCTTTCGGCGATGGGGGCAAACTGTTTTTCGATTTCCCCGGCAAGCTGAAGCCATGGATTTGATGATAACTCTTTTTTATCCCCGGTTTGATCAATCCAGTTAGAAATCATGTCAGCAGTAAGACGATTTTCATTTGAAAACAATACAGAAATAAGAGAATCAATGATAACCACCGGGTTTGATTTTCCGATTCTGGAATCAACCGCCTCAACCCGCTGACCCGAAGGAAGACCGGCCGCATCAAGAAGTATTTTCTTCATGAATTCCTTTTCGATGGGAAGATGCATGTTGGATTCTGTACGGGCAGTTGACGATTTAATTCCGGCAAGTCCGGCTTTCCGGTAAGTGGCGGGTCTTAACGAATCTGCAACGGATTCATATTTTTTCAGATCGTTTAAAATTCTGGCAAAATTGAGAAGTCCGCTGGTTCTGTACAGTTCACGGTACCAGAGATTCCGGTTTCCTTCGGCTTTCATTTCACCGTAAACCTGTCTGATTTGCGGAATAACGTCGCCATATTTTGCTTTGCGGCCGGGATTTTCATTAATCCAGGATTGAAGTGCATTTTCTTCATTCAATCGCTGCTCAGTCAATCCCAAGCGGGTCAGGCCTTTGATTTTGCCTTTAAAGTTTTTCGTCACATTGGCCAGACTTTTGATTCGTGCTGCAAGTTTGATGGCGACTGCCGGATTATTTTTCCCGGCTTCTTCCATTTTTCTGATCTGCCAGTCGTAAAGGGAAGAAATAACCGGCAGGTCAAACTCTTCCTGCATCGCCATGAAATCTGCCGGTTGATGACGAAAGGTTCTGCCCGGATAACCCAGAATGAAAACAAAATCTCCGTCTTTTACCCCATCCGGATTAACTTTAAGAACTTTTTTCGGATGGAAGGGCACGTTATCCGGTGAATAGGCGGCCGGTTCTCCATTTTTACCAACGTAAGCCCTGATGAATGAAAAATCGCCGGTATGCCGTGGCCAAACCCAATTGTCTGATTCACCGCCGAACTCACCAATGCTCCGTGGCGGAACATAAACCAACCGAACATCCCGAATGGTTTGATATTTGAAAAGCAGGTAGGATTTCCCGGCAAACATTTCCGACACTTCAGCTTTTATTCCTGGATTTGCAGTTTCTTCTGCTTTTACAAGATCAGCCGATGCTTTTGCAATAAGTTTGTTGCGTTCTGAAGGGGATGCAGCTCCGGCAGCAGCTTTGAGGATTTCTTTTGATACATCACGGCTGCCGACGGTTATTCTGACGGTAATTCCTTTCGCCTCGATTTCCTGTTCCCGGCCGGTGGCAATAAATCCGTTGGTGATATAATCCTGTTCGGTTGAACTGGCTGACTGAACAGCAGAAAAGACACAATGGTGGTTGGTAAGAATCAGTCCGTCACCCGAAATAAAGGCACCCGAACATCCGCCGACACCAACAAGGGCATCCGTTAAGCCAACTCCGCCCGGATTGTAAATTTCTTTTGCGGTCAGTTTAATTCCCGTTTTTTTCAAATCCAGTTTCTTAAGATCAGAAACCGGGTACATGCCCTCTTCAGCAAAAGAAAATCCGGAAAAGGTGATTGAAGTCAGAATTAAAAGCAACAGTAGTTTTTTCATAACAACTCAAAAATTAAAGCGCTGAAAATGGAAAAAATAAGGGATTGAATCAAGACCGGGGGGATTTGGAGACCCCAAAGACGCCAAGGCGCTAAGAATACAGTTTTTAGGTTTTTCTCGCAAAGCCGCCGGGTACGCAAAGCGGAGGGAGGATTTTTAGTTTAAATGCCAGTAGGAAAATCAGGAAAAAGTGACCTTTTGAAGTTCATTTTGAAAAAATTTCTTGTACTGGTATTATGAACTCATAACCGGGGAGGTTTTAATATTACCCAATTTTGTTATTTCCTATAAAAAATCCCCCCGCTTAGCGTTCCCTTTGCGTCTTCGCGCCTTTGCGCGCAAATTCTGTATTTATCCCTTGATTTTCCCTACTTCCCTGGCGACAATCTGACCTGAAATCAAAGCCGGCGGCACACCCGGACCCGGAACGGTGAGCTGACCGGTGTACCAGAGATTTTTCACTTTTTTCGATTTCAGTTTGGGTTTGAAAACGGCAGTTTGCGGAAGGGTGTTGGCGAGTCCGTAGGCGTTACCTTTGAATGAGTGATAATCAGCCGTAAAATCATCCATGGCATAACTTCTTTTCAGCACAACATGATCACGCACGTTTTGTCCTGTGAGCTTTTCAAGACGATCCATCACCATTTTATACTGCTTTTCACGCTCCTCATCAGAATCTTTCAAACCGGGTGCAAGCGGAATAAGAATGACGAGAGTTTCCTTTCCTTCCGGGGCAACGGTTGAGTCAGTTTTTGATGAGACTGATGTATAAAATAGCGGTTTATCCGGCCAGCGTGGCGTTCCGTAAATGGCTTCTGCGTGACGGTCAAAACTTTCATCGAAGAACAGGGTGTGGTGAACCATGTTGTCGAGCTTTTTATCCAGACCGATAAAGAACAGCAGACTGGAGGGCGACATGGTTCTGGATTCCCAGTATTCCGGTTTGTAAACCCGGTATTTTTCGGGCAGAAGAACCTGTTCGGTGTGCTGATAGTCGCTGTTTGCAATGACCACATCCGCAGAAAAAGATCCGGCAACAGTTTCTACAGAAGTGATTTTTCCGTTTTTCACAGTCAGACCTGTTACCTCATGATTCAGCCGGATATCAACGCCGTTATCCTCACAAACTTTTACCAATGCTTTCACAATCTGAACCATTCCGCCTTTCGGATACCAGGTTCCCAGAACCAGATCGGCATAATTCATCATGGAATATAACGCAGGCGTGTTGGCGGGTGTTGATCCGAGAAACAAAACCGGAAATTCGAGCAGCTCAATCAACTTCGGATGAGTAAATAAGGAACGGATGTGACTGCGGATGGACGAAAACATCTGAATCCGGAAGCTTTCCCGGATGACTTTCAGGTCGATAAATTCGGTGATGGAATGGGATGGACGGTGGACGTAATCACCAACGCCAACTGTATATTTAAATTCAGCCTGGGCAAGGAATTTTCTGAGATTCGGAACGGAACCTGGTTCCAGTTTTTCGAATAGGGCTTCCAGCTCTTTCATCCCGGCAGGAACGTCCATCTGGTCATCTTCACCGAAGTAAATACGATAACCCGGATCGAGACGTATCAACTCATAAAAATCGGACACTTTCTTTCCGAAAAGACCGAAGGTTTCTTCAAAAACCTCAGGCATCCAGTACCAGCTCGGACCCATGTCGAAGGTAAATCCGTCCTGCTGCCAGACACGGGCACGACCGCCGGGCTGATCATTTTTTTCGAGAAGGGTGACTTTATAACCGTCACGGGCAAGAAGGGCGGCGGCGGTGAGTCCGGCAAAACCGGACCCGATAACGATAACTGATTTCATTGCTGACTTCTGAATTAAGTTTGTACAAGATCAAACACGAAAAAGAGGTGAGATAATTTCCGGTGGCAGAAATATTTTACCACGGAGAACACAAAGTGAAAACAGGAGTCCACAAAGGATTTTAAAAGAAAAAGATGTCATCCCGGACTTGATCCGGGATCCATGCATTTTTTTCAATTTGCTGGATCCCCGGCCCCGATTCTTAAGCTGGGGCAGGCTAAATCCGGGCAGCATTTTGTTTAAACCCGTAATATGTGACCCGTTACCCGTAATTACTTCTTCAGCGTTGCGGAATACATCCAGACGAGTTTTTCCTGTTCTCTGATATAATCACTCATGAGGGCATTGGTTCCCTCGTCACCGGCTTCGGCGGCAAGTTCAAGTAATTCACGCTGTTTGGTGATGGTGACTTTGAATGACTCCAGAATCCGGCCAACGGCATCTTTTCCGTCATGCACATTTTTGGCTTCTTTGATTTTTGCTCTCGTGATATAATCTGAGTACGCATGAACCGGTGTATCCCCCAAGGTGAGAACCCGTTCTGCGATTTCATCTACTTTCAGAAGCAGATTGTTGTAGAGTTCTTCAAATTTGAGGTGGAGTTCGAAAAATTTCTCACCCTGAATGTTCCAGTGAAATCCTCTCACATTCATGTAAAAAACCTGATAATTTGAAAGCAGATCATTCAGCTCTGAGGATAGTTTTTTAGCCTTTTTCCCATCTAGTCCGATTGCATTTAACTTTGACATGATTCACTCCTTTTTAGGTAAAGTTCGGTGAAAATTGACCATAAGCAAAATCGATATTATTTACAATGGCGATAGAAAATGCAAATACACAAGCGCTCTTTTCCTGTTTTAGCTAAATAATTTCATGCATCCCAAAAAACAATCTGGAAATCAAAACCGGTATTGGATCGAAATAACCGGCAGGGTAATTTCTTCTTTGACATCCTTCTCGCCTGGTAATAGTGTAGGATCATCATAAGTAACCTTTTGGTTAAACTCCGGACTTGCAAAATAAACCTGTCCGCTTAACGCAAAATGTTCCCCAACATAAAGGGAAACTCCAATTTTGGAACCTGGAACCCAAACCGATGCAGATTCATAGGTGATGTTACTGAAACCCATGAAATAACCCGACCGTTCAATTCTCTCAGGACGTGAAACATACAGGAAACCTGCCTTTGCTTCAACTTCAATTCCAACAAAGGAACCCATTGTTGGTCTTAACCTGGGACCGGCAAGCAGCCATAAAAAATGCCAGGGATCACCAGTCTGGTAATTGCTGGCACCGTATTTCTGATATTGGGAAAAATGATACATGTAAACGGTAGAAAACTCGAGATGTTGCCAGGGGAGAAAATCATATCTCACCGTTCCGCTTACATTAAATCCCAGCTTTAAATTTGGGACTTTTTCCTGGAAGCCATAGAATTCCTGTTTTTCTTCAAACGGATGTCCTGCTCCAAGTTCAAGGAAATATCCGATTTGACCCGATTTTAATCTCGTCCAGAATTTATTTTCAGGTTGTTTCTGCACTTTTAAAGAATCAATTTTCACTGACACTTGTTCTTTTTTAGTTTCCGGCTTTGATAAATTTCTGGGTCTGATGCGAACTATTGATGTTGAATCTATTTCCACAACACTTCCGTCACGCTTTTGAACAAGCCACTTTTCTGAGCTTTTTCCTTTCAACCGAAGTTCTTCAAGAGAATCTCCGTTTTGGAAGAAAAACACTTCTGACTGTTGCTGGGCTGAAACAACAGAAGCAAATAAAATAAAAAGAAGGAGTGAGTTATAAAAGTATTTTTTCAAAGTTATTAAAACGGGGTTTTCTTAGGTGATTTACTGCGTTCCAACTGAAATTTCAACCGGATTCCCACTTCATTGAAATCCTTTGGTACGGTCACGATGTATCTTTCGTGATTTCCTCTGTATCTTAATTCTTCTATACTTTTACTTGTCCACCTGCCGAAAATTTCAACGGTTTTTGTTTTACCAAAAATGAAAGGTAAACTGATTTCATAGGCTAAATTAACAGATTCAGAAATTTTTTCGTCAAATAATTCTGCCCAGGGATAAGAAATATAGGAAAACCCAATACCGACTCCAGGCTCAAACCAAAATTGATCGTTCTCCCCGGCAAAAACAAAACTGGGACCCGTTAAAACCCAGATTGATTTCCAGGATTTGGGCCCGTAACTGCTGGTTCCATCGTCAAACCAGGCATTCTTAAAATGCTGGTTTTCGAACTTCTGCAGATTCCACTGGTAATCCGCCATGATGTGCCAGTTTGCTTGAGGAGAAACCGGAATGACCAGATCTGCACCAAAAACTAAACCAATTGCGGAATATTTTCCCCAAAAACTGGTTGGGTAATTTACACCAAAAACTCCCATTAGGCGTATACCAGAATAAATTCCCTTGATTTTGACGTTAGGCTGAACTGTTTCTTTTCCCCTTGACCAGTTTTGAACCGAGACTTTAATGACCTGAGTTGAATCAACTTCCACAACACTTCCGTCACGCTTTTGAACAAGCCACTTTTCTGAGCTTTTTCCCTTCAACCGAAGTCCTTCAAGAGAATCTCCGTTTTGGAAGAAGAATACTTCTGACTGTTGCTGTGCTGAAACAGCTGGAACAAATAAAATCAATAAAAGGAATACGTTAAAAAAGTATTTTTTCATAGTTTTTAAAATGGGGCATTCTTAGGTGATTTACTGCGTTCCAACTGAAATTTCAACCGGATTCCCACTTCATTGAAATTCATAATTACGGGTACTATGGTTCTATCATAATTGGCATCTAACCTTATTTCATCAATAGTTTTCTTTGACCATCTTCCAAAAATTTCAACGGTTTTTGTTTTACCAAAAATGAATGGCAAACTGACTTCATAGGCCAGATTGGCTGATTCAGAAATATTTTCATCAAAGAGATCCTGCCCGGGATATGAAATATAGGAAAACCCAATCCCGACACCCGGCTCAAACCGAATATTATCATTTTCCCCGGCAAAAATAAAACTGGGACCTGTTAGAACCCAGATTGATCTCCATGATTTATACCCATAACTGTCTGGTCCATAGTCAAATAAAGCGATGTCTACAGTCTTGTTTTTAAATTTCTCAAGGTTCCATTGATAATCAGCCATGACGTGCCAGTTCAATTGACATGTTAGCGGTAAAACCAGATCAGCACCAAAAACCAACCCGACAGCAGTATGGTTATCCCAATATCCGGTTGGACTATTTCCCCCAAAAACACCCATCAGCCGGGAACCTGAATAAATTTCTTCAAGAGAATAAAACGGGGCGTGTGAAAAGACCGTGCAGGAAAGTGAATCACGCTTTTGGACTGGGGAGCTGTCAGGTTTTTCTTGTGCAAAAGCAATGTGATGTGCAAGCACTATCAGGAAAATTAACACTGATAACTTTGTCATTATAAACCCGGTTTTTGTAGAATTGCATAAGATAATAATTAATTGTTTATTTAAACATTTTAACTTAAGCAATTTATCGGATACGGTCATCTTTTAATCGCTTTCCAATGGCAATTTATTCCGGATTCTTTTAACATTGTACCTTTAATAATTCAAGTCATCAGGGAGTTTTATGGCTGTCGTTCAACCGTTTAAAGGATTCATTTACAACCCGGCAAAAGTTGATTTTCAGGATATTACCTGTCCGCCTTACGATGTGATCAACCCGAAAATGCATCAGGAACTGTATGAGAGGCATCCTAAGAATGCCGTCCGGCTTGAACTTCCGATGGAAGAAAACCGGTATCAGATTGCTGCCGAACGTTGGAATGAGTGGCGGAAGGATAAGACTCTGGTTCAGGATGAACGTCCGGCCATTTATGTGTACGATCAGACTTTCGTGACCAAAGCCGGAAAAACCGTAACCCGGAAAGGATTTCTCGCCCGCCTGAAAACTCAGCCGTTTGCTGATAAAGTGGTTATGCCGCACGAAAGAACACTGGCAAAAGCCAAAACTGACCGGCTGAATTTGTTCAAGGAAACGGCCGCCAATTTCTCCCCGATTTTCATCTTATACCGGGATCCATCTCTTTCAATTGATGACTTGCTAGCTGAAACCCGTGACGAGGTTCCGTTTATGGATGTAACCGATTATCAGGGTGCACACAATCTGGTCTGGCGTCTGAAAAGCGGACCTGTTCTGGAAAAAATTCAGTCTTATTTCACCGATGAACGGCTTTACATTGCAGACGGGCATCACCGGTATGAAACTGCATTGGCTTATTCAGAACTCCGGGCTTCGCAAAACCCAAATCATTCAGGAAACGAAGCCTACAATTTTGTGATGGCTTATTTTACCAACATGGACGATCCTGATCTGGTGGTTTACCCAACTCACCGGCTGGTTCATGGGATAGATGCAGCACATCTTTCCAATCTGGATTCAAGCCTGAATAAAGCCTTTGATGTAAAAGTGCTGCCAACTGAAGCTGATCTGAAATCCTTCATGGCTGAATCTGCAACCGGGAAACTTGGGATTGTGCGTTTGAAAGGTTCTGATCTGGAGTGGATCGGACTTACCTTCAAGGGTGACTTTTCGTTTTTTGCCGGAACGGATATTCCCGATGAAGTTCAGAAACTGGATGTTTCCATCTTACACAGAATTATCTTCCGTCAGTTTCTTGATATTTCACAGGAAGCTCAGGATCAGCAGATCAATCTGCATTATTCGAAAGATTGGGCTGAAACGGTTGGGGAAGTAAAATCAGGAAAATCTCAATTGGCAGTTTTGATGAATCCGACTCCGGTTTCATCGGTAGTTGAAGTTTGCAACTCTGGACATGTGATGCCACAGAAATCGACATTTTTCTACCCGAAAGTCATTACCGGAATTTCGTTTCACGATCTGAATGGAGAGTGAGGGGGGAAAGCTGTTAGCCCGTCAAAGGCCGGGTTGTAACTCTTAGCTGTTGGCTTTTTTCTTTTGATTGTCATCCCGGCCGACGAGCCGGTTAACGAAGTTCTGCGAAGCTCATCCAGAATTTGAATTTTAAAATGGGGAATGCAGTCTCGGGAATTCGTAGGGGCGACCGGTTAGTCGCCCTGGATTTTAGCAGGGACGTCGCCCCGACCTGTTTGTAGAAAACCAAATCAAAAACAAAAATAAACTGCGTAACCGCGACCTATTAAATTTGGGTAGTCAAAAACACAGGTCGCTCCTACGGAGCTTTTTACTTTGTGGGGGTCTGGGTTCTACAAACGGGTCGCACCTACGGTGCTGCGGAAAATCCAAAAGTTAGGATTACATGATCCAAGGGTTTTGAATTATTTGCCGTTGTTCAAAACTGAATCATCGTTGAACTACAAAAAATTCAACAATCATGCAGGGGCGTCGCCCCGACCTGTTTGTAGTAAGTCGAAACCAAGATAAAAATAAGCTGCGTAGCAGCGACCTGTTTGCCTTCGCGGCAATTCTTTGTTTATTTTCATCCCGATCCCGTTTTTTTTATTAATCCCGAATCAAATTTATGGCAAACACCTATTCCCAAATTTATTTGCACTTTGTCTTTTCTGTAAAGGGCAGGAATAATCTGATATCCGAAAAACATCGGTCGGAACTTCAAAAATATATTACTGGAATTGTACAAAACAGAGGGCACAAACTCCTTTCAATTTATTGCCGACCGGATCATGTTCATATTTTTATTGGATATAATTGTTCACAACCAATTCCTGACTTACTCAGAGATGTTAAGGCTTCTTCTGCTAAATATATAAATGAAAATCATTGGATGCCTGGAAAATTTGAATGGCAGGATGGTTATGGAGGCTTCTCTCATTCAAGGTCCCAATTAAACCAGGTTGTTCAATATATTAACAACCAAAAGGAACATCATGAGGTAAAATCGTTTAAAGCCGAATATTTGGAAATGCTGGAAAAATCGGGAATTGAATTTAATGAAAAATATTTATTTGAATGGATAGATTTGGATCAGGCTGGTTAGTCAATTTTTAAAGGAGCGTAGCACCATTTTGTTTGTAACAAAATAAGAGAAAACAGGTCGCTCCTACGGGGCAGCTAATAATTTAAAACTCTGGAATTACAAGTCTTTTAAGTAAAGAAAAATCGTTGATTTCTCATCAGCCCGAAAGGGATTTTTGATTGAGAAAATGCCTTGAATTCTAGCAGGGGCGTAGCCCCGACCTGTTTGTAGAAAACAAAATCTGAGAAAAAAAAGCTGCGTAGCAGCGACCCGTTGAAATTAGGTGGTTTAGAAAACAGGCCGCTCCTGCGGAGCTTTTTACTTATTGGGGGTCTGGGTTCTACAAACGGGTCGCACCTACGGTGCTGCAAATAATTCAAAATTTAAAATTGATAACTCAAAATTGAATTCCTTTTACCCTTTAACCTCGATCATTTACCCTTTTCCCCAATTCGCGTTTCCCGTTTTCTGAACACAACCAGCAATACCCACCTTAACCCGGCCATCGGGACCGGGATAAAAACCACCCACGCTGCAATTGCCCGAACCTGTGCCCAGCCTAACAACGAGATTGTACCGAAAAAATCGGACTGAAACTGACTGACCAATTCAGAAAGTGTAAACGGCAGGACTTCATTTCCCGTCATCCAGGCACCAACCTGAAAAAACGGAATAAGAAGAATGAGCTGAAGCGGATAAACGAGGTAATTCACAATCTGAATAACCGGCTGATTCAGGCGGAAAAATCCGGCAAGGAAAAAACAGAGCAAAGTCGTTGAACCCAGAACCGGAAAAATTCCGATTCCCGCACCGGCAACAATCGTCCAGGAGAGTTTTTCGGGAGAAAGTCCCATTCTCAACTGATCGGCAATCAATTGCTTTGATGAACGGAGCCTGTCCCTGATGCTCATCCCGGAATTTTTCCCATCACGGCTTTCACCCACAATCCGCCATTATTGAACTTGAGTTCACGTAACGTCTTCCAGGGAAAACGGGTTTCTTCAGGAACAACAATGCACCACGTCCAACCGGGGAAATCTGTGTATAGCCGGTGAAAAAACCGTCCGAGAACAGCTTCTGCATCCGAAACCGGACCAATTCTTTTTCCATAAGGCGGATTTGAAATAATGAGTCCGGGTGATGGCCAGGAATTTTTAAGTTCAACGGCATCGGCAAGTTCAAAACGAATCCGGGTATCCACTTTTGCCTGAGCTGCATTTTTTCTGGCGGCATCAATGGCTTTTGCAGCAACATCAGAACCGTAGGCAACCTGGGTGACTTCTTCGGGTTTTGGCATGGATTTCTGAATCCGTTTCAGATCAGCATCCCTGAAAAAAGCTGCTTTTTCAAACCCATAAGTCCGGTTTTCACCGGGGAACGGACCACTGGTTTTTCTGACGGATTCAAACAAAAACGTACCTGATCCGCAGAACGGATCAACAATCACCGGAAATTTTTCAGCTTCCGCCCAGATTAAAAGTCCGGCAGCCAGATTTTCACGCAGGGGCGCTTCCACAGAAAACGGTTTATATCCCCGCTTGTGCAAATGCTCACCGGTCGTATCAAGACTCACGGTACAGACATCATCCTGAAACCGGACGAAAACGGTCAGGTCAGATTTTTCTGCGATTTCGATTTTTTGCTCAGGCCACTGACTGTAATATTCCAGAATGCCGTCACCCATGGCTTTGGCGATGTTATCGGTATGATGCAAACGGGATTCGGTTGCAGACACATTAAACGAAAAGGTCGGATTTCTTCCGAGAACCAGTTCCCAATCAAGGCGCTGTGATTTGCTGAACAGTTCCGGGTAAGATTTGCAGGTAAACGTACCGATTCTCAGCAGCAGTCTTCCGGCGACAGCAGATTGCAGATTCACTTTATAAATCCAGTCCAGTGAACCCGAAAAGGTAATGCCGCCTTTTATATTTTCGGTAACACCCGGGTCACCGATCCGGCGAAGTTCGGTTTCAAGAAAACTCTCAAATCCGGGCGGACAGGAGACAAAAAACGTGTGGTTCTCTTTACGCATGTGTCTTTTCAGACGGCGTTCAAGTGCCCGTTCGGAGAGACCGGTTTCGGTAAGTGTCATATAAAAAAGACCAGATAAGCGATCGTGAAATAAATAGTAAGCCCCAGAATATCGTTAATTGTGGTGATGAAAGGTCCGGATGCAACTGCCGGGTCAATGTTCATTCTTTTCAGAAGGATGGGGAAAATGGTTCCCATGATGGAAGCATTTACCATCACGAACATGAGCGCACCGGCAATAGTAAATCCCATTTTCACCGTTCCGCCACCCATGATACTGGTTACAAACAGAATAACGGCGCAGGCAAATGAAATCAGACCGGCAACGCCCAATTCTTTAACCAACCGTTTGCCCACATCAGAAAGCCAGAGTTCACCTTTTGCAAGACCCTGAATCATGATGGACGTCGTCTGAACGCCCGTGCTTCCGCCCATGGCCATAATCAGCGGGATGTAAGCGTACAGAATAACCATTTGGGAAAGAGTCGTTTCGAATCCCTTGATCACCATCCCGGAAATCATTTCGCCGAAAAGTCCGATCATCAGCCAGGGAAGGCGTGCAGCAACAATCCGCAGGGTTTTATCAGAAAAATCTTCTTCAACAACCCCGGTCAACCGCTGAATATCTTCTTCAGCTTCTTCCCGGATAACGTCGACGATATCATCGATGGTAATCTGCCCCACCAGTTTGTTGTCATCATTCAGAACCGCAACGGCAACCAAATCGTGTTCCTGCATGATCTGGGCAACTTCTTCCTGATCCATCGAAACCGGAACGGAAAGAAATTCGGTATCCATCACTTCAGAAACTTTTTTATATGACGGTTTGATAATGAGCGATTTCAGGTCGAGTGTTCCAACCAGAACGCCATGATCATCAACCACATAAAGGTCGTAAACTTCTTCAACTTCTTCGGCCTGTTTTTTCACTTCCATGATGGCATCATAAATGCTCGATGATTCATGGATAACGATGAACTCACGGGCCATAAGTCCGCCGGCCGTCTCTTCATCGTAACGGAGAAGTTCTTTAACTTCACGCGAATCTTCTTCATCAATGGAATCAAGAACCGCTTCGGCAACTTCTTCATCGAGTTCCTGAATCACGTCGGCAGCATCATCAGAATCCATTTCATCGATGATGCTGGTAATTTCTTTTTCACCCAGATTGTCGAGAATATGTTCCCGGGTGTTGTCGTTCAGATCAAGAAGAACTTCACCGGCAAGTTCATCATTAAGTAACTTGAACAGGTAAACTGATTCATCTGGTAAAAGGTGATCGATGATTTCGGCAATCTGGATCGGATGCAGGTCAAGGAGGATATTGAGAAGACTTCCGTCATCCTTGTCCTGAATCATATCCTGAATATCTTCAATCAGGCCTTTGTCAATAATCAATTGTTCTTCGGAATCGGTTTCCCGTGCATCTGCCGGTGGATTCTGCAGCTCTTTTTCTGCCATACCGTATCCTTTTTCGGTTTAGGGTTTTTGCGGGAACCGGAGTGCATCCAGTTCATTGGTTAATCTGACGAATTCCTCAACCGACAATGTTTCAGCCCGGCGGGAAAGGTCAACAGAAAAATCCTCCCGGCTGCCGGTGAAGGATTTCAGATTATTCTTCAGCGTTTTTCTCCGGGCATGAAAAGCCTGGCGAACGACTGACTGAAAAAACTCAGGATCAGTCGGAGCAAACGGTGCCTGGTCGTAAAACGTCATCCGTATGACGGCTGAATCTACCGTCGGCGGCGGAAAAAATGCACCCGGCGGAACTTTGAACAGCAGTTCACATTTTGCTGCCTGCTGAAACTGAACACTTAAAATGCCATATTCCTTGCCGCCCGGTGGAGCTACAATCCGCTGAGCGACTTCCTTCTGAATCATCACCACCAGATGACTGACTTTTTCCCGGACTTCATGAACCCGGAATAAAATCGGAGTGGTGATGTAATACGGAACGTTACCGACAACTTTCACTTTTTCATCAGGCAACAGCCATTCTGACGGATCGGATTTCATAAAATCCTTGTGAAGGATATTGATGTCTTCACCAAACTTGGATTTCAGATCTGCAACGGCCCGGTCATCAATTTCAATCCCAATATACCGCTCTTTCAGTTCCGGATAAAAGAACCGGGTCAGCGCACCGGTGCCGGGTCCGATTTCCACAAGAAAATCAGCGGGTTTCAAATCAAGCGAATCAACAATTTTCCGCGCATAATGATCATTATGCAGAAAATGCTGTCCGAGACTTTTCTTTGGTGCGACGGAATATTTCATAGCCCCCGACAGGAAATTAAGGTCAATGTGGGGTTGATTGGATTTTGTGTGACCGGATGTGCTGGTCAGTTCTGCAAAAGTACGGCGAGAAAGGGCAGGATGAAAGGCGAATGCTTAATGGTTAAGGGTAAATCGAGCGAAGCAAAGATTCCGAACGCTTTCAGGATGGTCAATTATCAATGTCAAAAACCCGGCCACTAACGGGGTTGATGGGATTTAAATTCCTTGATATAAACCCTAAAAGGGTGATATGATTTTAAAAAAACACCGCCCCCCTAACCATCCGGCAATTTTTACGGGCGCAGAATCTTGCACTCTTACCCCAAATCCTGGGCGGAATGGGAAATATTTTCCGTTTTTCCAAAACCGAAATGAATTGCCTAAATTCCAGGATTTAAATCTTCCCCGGTAAAACCAAAAGAGAAAAAACATAAAACACCAACTCAATGAATTTGCCAATAAATATTGTTTTCCTTATATTTGTAAACTAATCTAATTCCGAGTCAGATTAAAATGCGTTCCAAATCAAATAATAGCTTACTTATTCTTGTTATATCCGTTTTTTACGGGTGTTCTTCATCCTTGTTTTTAAACACGAATGAGAATGCAGTTCAGAAAATCGGACAGCCCCTCACAGAAAGCAAAAATTCCCCCCAGCTTTCAATTGAAAAAGGTTCCTGGGTTAAGTTTACCCTTCCGGATACAGGGCTGGTTATGGTTGAGTCCTATGGTTCCTGCCAATTTTTCACAATAACTAACAAAGACTCCTTTTTGGTAGACAACCAAACAGAGGGAATCAGTATTGCGATAAAAAAAAGCAAAACCACCATACTGACACTGCCACCTCCATACAAAAGGTTGGCCAGTTACTCCTTTCTTCCTAAACTTGAACCGAAAAGTGGAGAATTTGATTATAATTTATGGGATCAGTTAATCGCCGGCGGAAACCTTGCCATTTCAACTGAACCAGATGCTAAAGTCACGCTTGGCGATCAGGCAATTTCGACCGGGTCTGTTCTTTTAATGGTTAAGCCCGGTACCTATAAGGTTTCAGTTGAAAGACCAGGCGGATACTTTAAAAGTGAATCGGTTACCGTCAATCAGGATGGAATAACCCAGGTCAGTTTGTTTTTGCGCCCAAAGAAATCAACTACACTTGCCCTCGCACTTATTCCCGGTCTTGAACAAGACGGATTTGGAAATTGGTCTGGGATGATGAATCGCTTTGGTTTCTGGAGCAGTTCGGTTTTATTAACCGCAACTCAGTTATCATTGTCATACAAAAGTGAATCCGTAGTTAAGAATACACAGGTAATTGCCGGGCTTTCAGGGTTGGTCCTTACCTACGGTTATACTTATTATTCTATCCTTAATAAGCCGGACCATGAATTTATTCAAACCGAGCCGTTAAAAATTAGCACAGAATTACCTCATTCCGGAAAAATAAAAGTCTGGGCTTATTCATTTCCGATGGAAAACTGATATGAAACCAATTTATTTTTTTCTACTATCCCTTCTCCTTCTATCTGGATGTGAATTGCCGGTAGAGGATTTGAATCAGCTACCCGACAGCAACATTCCTCATGAAAATTCCGGAAGTATCACTTATCAGTTTGGACCTAAAGCTGTTTCCGGAGATACTATTGTGGTATATGGCGGAGTGGTTTTGAACATTATCCTTCGGAGCGATACACTAAAGGCGACACAAATTGAGATCAACTTTTTAAATAAAGAATATTCTTATTCACCACCCATTGCTGGGTTTTCATATCAGTTTGGAAACCTGAAAGATGGATTTTACCCACTTTCAATAACCGTAACCTACCGGTTGAACGACAATTCAATTGGTGCCCAAAATAATCTTGCACTAAAAAAAATTACAAAAAACCTGACACTCCGGGTTTTTAACCTGCTGCCTTTTACTCAAAAGATTTATGAGCCGGTTTTTGATTCGGGATACGCCTTAATCAGGTGGAACTCCTATCAAGAGCCCAATTTTGTCAGATACGAATTCTTCGATAACCAGAATTCTATGTACGGAACTGGTACCCCCACAGATACAACTTTTGAAGATTTCACGTTTAACGGTTCTGGTGCATACCGGTATGTTATCTACGCAGGTAACCGAGTTCTATATAAACCATTTACAATTCGGGATACCAGTTCCATTCGATTCCTCTCCGCCGAATTCAAAGCGAATTTAACAATTGAATTATCGTGGAATCGTTACCGGCATTACAAAAATACTGATGAAATTCAGGTCGAATACTCGACTGATGGTTTAACCTGGAAATCTTTAATGACACTTCCAAAAGAAAAAACTTCTGTCGTTTTCCTGAGTACCATCAAATCTGCCAAATACAGAATCAGTTACATGCGAACGGGATACAACGGTGGCCCGATCATTTCAACTCAACCAAGCCAGATTTTTGAATTTGGATATGAAGAACTGGGTATAGAGGCTGAATCTTTAGTTTGGCTTCCTCACTCTGAGAAAATTATTTCTACAACCCGGCATAATACCTTCTTTCTTGATAAAACAGGAACACTTACTTCCCAGTCAAAAGATTATTTTATTTTTTCAAATGACAGAACAAAAATCATTTCTGTTTCCAATACACTAAACAAATTTAGCGTATTAGATCCTCTTACACTTTCACCTATCAAAAACTTCAATCTAATAGATGTCTTCCCTTCAAATTTTCAAATTAATTCAGGGATTTTGACAGATAATGGAAAATTATTTTTAACACTTGATAAAGTCGTCAGCCCCACGACCTTTGCATACTGGGAAATTGGAATATGGAATCTTACCCTTTCAGGCATTTCATTCATAGCAAAAACTGGAAGAGAAGAAAACGGATATGATGGAATTCGTTACGAGGTAACCGACGCTACCGTTGATGGGGAGCAATTTAAACTCGAAGGATGGTATCAGTTAAATGGTCTAAATCAAATTGTAGTCGCACCGACTCATGGAACAAATCTGGTTTCTCAGCTCGTTCCCCCTGAGTTTGAAAAAGACCCTTTAACCGGTGATACTTACAAAACTGAGGAGGTTATTCTAAACGGTTTATCTTACCAAAAAGTTACTCTTACAAATCCTTCCAAACCGGATGAACCATTTACATTTATAACCCTGAATTCACCCATTAAAATCATCAACCACATTTTGTATGTGGGTACGAAACGGGTACAGCTTCCATGAAAAATAAAATTTCGTTTTCTGTTTTTATTATAGCTTCACTTACGTGGATCTCATCAGCTTCTGCGGAGTTACCGTTTTATTTCTCTGCTTATGGTACCCTAACAGGGTATCAAAATGGCTCCTTTGGTGATTTCAACCAAAACTTTATCAGTCGTTGGAAATCGAAAGGATTTAATCCGAAGGTAACCAATGATTTTGAATACAGACCCAACTGGGGTTTTGCATTTGGGTATTCTCAGGATTCATACTTAAATCCAGGGATTTTCCTTGAAAAAATGTCAAATTTATCATCAGTTGGATTTCGTGATTACTCAGGTGAATTCAGAACCACAACAGAAATATCAAACTATTTTTCTGGTGTCTGCTTCTCAAATCCTCTGTTTATTCCAGATTTGAAATTTTCGTTTCAAGTTGGTATGCTTTGGGGAACTGTTAAAACTAAAGAAAAATTTGACATTTTTTTATCAACAAACCCTAAATCCAAATTTATCCCTCTTGAATCCAATGGAAATTTTGCCCTTTTTGGTATGGAACCCGGTTTCAATTATTCAAAAAATATACTGTCCCTAGTAACTTGCTCTGTTGGATTTTCCTATCTGATAACGACTTCAAAAACATTTAAATTTCAGCACCATGGTGATGATTTAATTTCATCCACCCAAAGAGAAGAAATTACAATAAACAGAACAGGACTTAGGGTCAAAATTGGAATCAGTATCAATGCAAACGACTTGTTAAATAAATTTTAGTGTTCTTTTTTCCAAAAGGACCAGTCATTATTCTATTACAACGTGTTTCAGCTTGAGTTTACCAGGATTTATTGTTGCCTGTCTCTGACATCTAAGTTCATACCATTTAAACGAAAAAAGCAGGGTTAACCTGCTTTTTTGATTTAAATTTTCCTGTCACACGTCACATGTCCAATGTCACCGGCTATCACCCGACCAGCATTCTCACTGAAGCAAGTGCCCAGTTGTACAGAGGCTGCCACCAGAGTCCGAGAACGATGGTGGGAATGGCGAAGACAAAAACCAGAATGGTTGCCGGAATGGAAACGGAAATCGGTCCATCAGCATTTTCAACGGGTTTCTTGAGGTACATCATTTTCACCACTTTGAAGTAGTAAAAAGCGGAGACGACCGAGTTGGCAACGGCGATCAGAGCCAGCCAGAAGTACAAACTTCCCTGCTGAAGGACGGCAACGAAAAGGAGAAATTTACCGGCGAAACCGACTGTACCCGGAATCCCGATCAGGGAAGCCAGAAAAATCACCATCGGAACGGCAAGAACGGGAGCCCTGAAGCCCATTCCACGCCAGTCATCCAGTTCAAACGACTGAACCTTGTCGGCAATGAGTATGGCGGTGAAAAACACGCCCAGATTCATGATCAGATAATAGGCCAGATAAAACATCATGGCGGCGATACCCGAATCAGACAGCAAAATCACACCCATCAGAATATATCCGGCATGAGCAATGGAGGAGTAAGCCAGCATCCGTTTCACATTTTGCTGCCAGAGGGCCGTGACGTTACCGATCGTCATGGTGAGAACCGAAACTGCAGCCAGGATAGAAACCCAGTCAATATTATCGAGAATCTGATAGCCTTCAGGCGTTGACGTTCCGAAGAAAATGGTTTTGAAGAACCGGAGCATCATGGCAAAACCGGCGGCTTTTGGTCCGACAGAAAGAAAAGCAGCAACAGGAGTTGGTGCACCTTCGTAAGCATCAGGGGCCCAGAAATGGAACGGAGCAGCAGCAATTTTGTAACCGAATCCGCCCAAAGTCAAAAGAACAGCAATCGTGAGCGTAACCGGATCAATGACCACGGCCGGATTTTTAAGCACTTCATTGATTTCAGAAATGGAAAGCGTTCCGGTGATACCATAAATCAGAGAAATACCGTAAATCATCAGTCCGGATGAAAAAGCACCGTAAATGATGTACTTCACACCGGCTTCGTTTGAGGTTTTCTCATCTTTCAGATATGAAACCAGAATGTAGGATGCCAGAGAAACCAGTTCAATTGAAATGAACATCATGAGCAGATTATTTGCACCGGCCATGAGCATCATCCCGAGAACAAGTCCTGCCATCACAATGAAATAATCACCGAACCGTCGGCCGTTTCTATCCATTTCGTTCGAGAAAAGCGTGATCAGTGTAGCAAGAATGGCAGAAACCAGGAATAAATATTTGAAGAAGACGGCGTAACCATCCACTGCAATCATCCCGAAAAAGACCGAAGCCTGAACGCCCGACTGACCCGAAAGGGAAATCAGAGCCAGAACCATCACGCCGAGAAAAACACCGGCTGACCATTTGTGCATGGATTTCGGAGTGAACAGATCAATAATCAGCACACCAAGCAGGCCGATCGTCACGATGACTTCAGGCTGAAGAAGAGCAATGCTGTTCAGAACGTACGTGTAGAGTGCATCCAGATTCATAAAATCCAGGTCCTTAATTCAGTCCGACCATGACTGTGCCAGCCGATTTCACCAGATCATTCAGGTGATTCACGGAAACTGTCATCAGATCGGTCAGGGATGAGGGATAAATTCCAACTAAAAGTATAGAAACGCCAAGAGCCGTCATCATGGTAAGTTCACGGCTGTTGATTTCGGTAAGTCCGGTATATTTCGGATTCAGTTCACCAGTAAACACTTTCTGGTAAGTCCAGAGATAGTAAATGGCGGTGATGAGCATGCCGAGTGTGGCGATAATCGTGAGGTTTTGGGTCACCGGCTGTGAAAATCCGCCCATGAAAACCAAAGCTTCGGCTACGAAACCACTTAAGCCGGGAAGTCCGAGGGAAGCAAAGAAAGCAAAAAGAGTGATGCCGGCATAGACGGGCATTTGTTTTGCCAATCCGCCAAAACCATCAATATCACGGTGATGAGCCCGGTCGTAAATTACACCGACAACAAGGAAGAGCATGGCAGAAATAATACCGTGGCTGAACATCTGAACCATGGCACCCATGGTGCCTTCGGTTGTTAAACTGGCGAGCCCGAGCAGAACAAATCCCATATGTGAAATCGACGAATAGGCAATCAGTTTTTTCAGATCAGTCTGACCCATTGCAGTAAGCGCACCGTACAGAATATTGATCACGCCGAAAAGGGCAATCAGCCAGGCAAAATAGAGAACGGATTCCGGGAAAATCGGCCAGAGAACCCGAACGAGTCCGTATGTACCCATTTTAAGAAGAACGCCGGCCAGAATAACCGAAATCGGAGTCGGCGCTTCAACGTGGGCATCAGGAAGCCAGGTGTGAAAGGGAAACATGGGGATTTTAACAGCAAACCCGAGAAACATGAGAATGAAGGCCACATGGCGCCAGTGTTCAACGGAAAGCAACGATCCGGCGACGAGATTTCCCTGATTCATCATGGTGATCATATTGAACGAGTGAATCATATCTTCAGGCGCTGCACCCGGGTTGGTGACATAGCTGAAGTAAAGTCCGATAATGACCAGAAGCATCAGCAGGGAACCGATAAAGGTGTACAGGAAAAACTTGATGGCGGCATATTCACGGCGAGGACCGCCCCATATTCCGATGAGGAAGTACATCGGGATCAGCATCATTTCCCAGAAGAGATAAAACAGGAAGAAATCAAGCGCAGCAAAAACGCCGGTCATGGCAGAAAGGAGAATCAGATAGGAAATGAAATATCCTTTGATGTACTTTTCGATGGAAAAGCTTGAAATCACGCCGATCAATCCGACAAAAGCAGTCAGAATCAGCATCGGGAGGGAAAGTCCGTCAATGCCGAGTGTGTAGGAAATATCGAGAATTCCGTACGAACCGGCAGAAACTTTGATCCAGGAATAGTTTTCTACAAACTGATAACCGGCTGCTTCGTTGATTCCCGCTTTGGTGAGATCGTAATTCTGTACCAGAATGGCAACGAGAGCCAACTGAATGACAGAAGCAAGAATTGCTCCCCACCGGAATACGGCTGTTTTTTCTTTCGGTACGACAATCATCAGCAAGGCAATGATCATCGGAATAAAAATCAAACCACTGAGTATCACTTAAACGTTTTCCTTTCGGTAACCATTTGATCAGACAACTCCAACAGGAGTAAAAAATTCAAAATCATGGATTCCCGTCTTCACGGGAATGACATTCTTGCCATTTAATCCCTAAAAGACACCCTTCAACACAAAAAAGACCAAAACCCCGATCAGGGCAAAAGCAATGTAAGACTGAACCTTCCCGGTTTGGAATTTGCGGACGAGAAGTCCGAAGAACCCAACAAGAAAACCGGTTGTATTCACCAGAAAATCAATGACAAACGTATCGAAAAAGGCAGAAACCTTAGCCAGAACAATATTCCCCCGAACGACGGTGACTTCATAAATTTCATCGAAGTACCATTTGTTGAAACTCATCAGGTACAACGGACGAAGAGATTGAGCCAGTTTATCTGTATCAACGGCATTCTTCATGTAGATGAAAAAGGCGATTGCAAGTCCGACCAGAGCCATCAGAACCGATGAAATCACCGTTGACCAGTGTGCGTGATGGGTAAGTTCCGTCAGTTCGGTGAGTTTACCGGCGCCGTCAATTCCCGGAACGACGGTTTGAAGAGATGGAATCAGGTTCATGAACCAGCCGGCATCACCGGAAAGCGGATTTAAACTGAACAATGGGAAAAGAGACAGCACCGAAAGCACCACCAGCGGAATCCACATGACAGCAGGGACTTCGTGGGCATGATCATATTTTTCTTTGTTTCTGGGTTCACCAAAAAACACCAGAAATACCTGACGGCCCATGTAAAAGGCAGTTAAAAGTGCAGCCGTTAAGCCAAGTGCCGGAACCACATTGTACCATCCGCCACCATGGAATGAAGCCCATCCCCAACCGCCGGCAATAATGGCATCTTTGGAAAGGAATCCTGAAAATAAAGGAAGTCCGGCAAGTGCAGCCGTTGCAACGGCATAAGTAATGAAAGTGATCGGAAGTTTCTTCCGGAGTCCGCCCATTTCCCTGATGTCCTGTTCGTGGTGCATGGCGTAAATGACGGCACCGGATCCGAGGAAGAGACAAGCTTTAAAGAAAGCGTGGGTGAGCAAATGGAACATGGCAGCTGAATAAGCACCGACACCGAGACCCATGATCATGTAACCGAGCTGGGAAACCGTTGAGTAAGCCAGAATCCGTTTGATGTCGTTTTGAGTCAGTGCCATCGTAGCAGCCATGAAGGCAGTAAATCCACCAATGACCGCAATAACAGTAAGTGCATCGGGAGAAAGAATGACGAAAATCCGGGCAACGAAATAAACCCCGGCAGCAACCATTGTCGCAGCATGGATTAACGCAGAAACAGGAGTCGGACCTTCCATGGCATCAGGAAGCCAGACGTGAAGCGGAAACTGAGCTGATTTTCCGACAGCACCCATGAATAGAAGAATTCCGCCAATGGTCAACCAGGTGTTGCTGAGTGTGAACTGTCCGTTTTGAATCCCGGCGATAATTTCATCCAGATTGACGGTGTAAAACTGACTCCAGAGAATCAGAATCCCGAGCCACATGCCGATGTCACCGATCCGGTTAACCACAAATGCTTTGGTTGAAGCAGCAGCAGCTTCTTTTTTCTGGAACCAGAATCCGATCAGCAGATAAGAAGAAAGTCCGACCAGTTCCCAGAACATGTACATGCTGAACAGGTTGTCAGAAAGCACGATGCCGAGCATCGAAAAAGTAAACAATCCCAGATAACCAAAATAAGTGGCGTATCTGCTATCATCATGCATATAAGCTATGGAATACAGATGCACGAGGAAGGAAATCAGGGTCACCATGGCCAAAGTGATGGCAGCAAGGTTATCTACCTTCACGCCCAGCTGGATGGACCATTCTTTTCCAAGATTCAGCCACTGGAAATTCAGGTTGTACGATAACGTCTGATCAAACGCAGACAAAAAGTGAATGGCAATGTAAAGGGCAATAAGAAAGGCGGCGCCAAGAAATCCGGTTGCCAGCCAGTCACCCTGACGGGGAAGCCGTTTGCCTGCAAAGATCTGCACGAGGTAACTTACCAGCGGAAGAATCAGAACGGCGAGGGCTAATTGAATGATCGTTTCTTGCATGACTGCACTATTCTTTCAGTTGGTCTACTTCGTCCAGGTTGACGGTTTTCAGATTGGAGTACATATTCAGGATAATGGCCAGAGCAACTGCAGCTTCTGCGGCAGCGAGAACGATGACGAAAATCGCCAGCATCTGTCCGTCCAGATTTCCGTTGAAACGGGAAAAAGCAATCAGGTTGATGTTGGCAGAATTCAGCATCAGCTCAATTCCCATCAGCACCACAACCGCATTCCGGCGGGTCATCACACCGAAAACACCCAGCGAAAACAGGATGGCGCTTAAGGTGAGAAAATGATTTAAAGTAAGTGATTCCAAGAGTTTACCTTCTTCAGGACTTAATATTTTGTTTGTCTTTCCGGGCGATGTAGGAAGCACCGACAACGGCAACCAGCAGGATGATGGCAACCATTTCGAACGGAAGCAGATACTGAGTGATGGTCAGGGTTCCGATGGATTCAACCGTTGTATCCCAAACGGCCGGACTATGTTTTGCCCACGTTCCGGTCACCCAAATGACATAAAGCAAACTGCCCAGCATAACAGCAGCAATGATCAGACCCGGAATAAAATTGAACACATCTGTTTTCAGGCTCATGGTGGTAATCCGGTTGGTGAGCATCACCCCGAATAAAAGCAAAGTCAGAATTCCGCCCACGTAAACCATAATCTGGGTGACGGCGAGAAAATCAGCACTGAGCATGGCGTAAATTCCGGCAACACCCAAAAACGAGAAGAGCAGGGAAAAGGCAGAATAAATGATATTTTTTGAAAATACCGTGGCAATTGCTGAAGCAACAATAATCACGGCTAAAATCCAGAACATGATAACTTCCATGAGTCTCTTATCCTTCTGAGGGCTTTTCAGCAGCCGGGGCAGCGGGAGCGGCCGGGGTTTCTGGTTTGGGTGCGGCTGCAGCTTCAGCAGCTTTTTTTGCGGCGGCGGCAGCTTTGAGTGCTGCCTGTTCTGCCGTGTAAGCTTCAAGTTCTGCTTTTTTCTCGGCAATCTGTACCGGTGTCATGTCACTGAATTTGTAAATATGATCCCGGAAGTCGAACACTGAATAATCGTAAACCTTGGTCATGGTGATACATTCGGTCGGACAAGGCCAGGTGCACAATCCGCAGAACATACATTTCGACATGTCGATATCAAACTGTTCAACCCAGAGGCGTTTTTTCTGGGTTTCCTTCACGGTTTCAACATCTTTATCGAGACGTTTGAACGACGTAATCTCGATACAGCTTACCGGACAGGCATTGGCGCACTGATTGCAGCCGATACACTCATCAATATTGTTATGAAGCCGGTAACGTCCCGTATCAGGAACAGGAATACTTTCTTTCGGATACTGGATGGTCACGATATGATTCGGCTGAACCATTTCTCTGGCCGTCAGTCCCATCCCGAACAGCGTCGAGGAAATTCCGTTATAAATATCTTTAAAGTAACCCACTGCGATCTTTCCCGCTAATTACAAGTAAACAACCCAGGCAGCCTGACCGATGAGGCACGCAAATGCAATTGGTATCAGCACTTTCCAGCAGAGATACATGAGCTGATCAACCCGGAACCGGGGCAGCGTCCATCTGAGCCACATCTGGAAAAACACGAAAAACAACGACTTCACCAGAATCCAGAAAAATCCCATTCCATAAGAAGGAACCGTTCCCCACGGCGTGAGCCATCCGCCAAGAAATACTGAAACCGCAATGGCAGAAACCACGAACATGTTGCCGTATTCTGAAAGGAAAAACATGGCGAACTTCATACCCGAATATTCGGTGTGATAACCACCGACAAGTTCAGATTCAGCTTCCGGAAGATCGAATGGCGTCCGGTTTACTTCTGCAAGAGAAGCAATCAGGTAAATGATAAAAGCAACAAACAGAAACGGACTCGCAAAAAGATATCCGAAAAAGAGACCTTCCTGCTGCTGGATAATTCCGGTCATGTTCAGTGTTCCGGTTGTCACGATGGCAGTCAGAACGGCAAGTCCGGCAGGAATTTCATAGGAAATGATTTGTGCGGTTGAACGAACCGCACCGTAAAGTGACCATTTGTTGTTCGATCCCCATCCTGCCATGAGCAAACCGGCCACGACCAAAGAACTAATGGCGAGAAGATAAAAAATCCCGACGTTCAGATCAGCGCCGACAAATCCGTTCGACCAGGGAAGAACCGCCAGAGACGCATAAGTTCCGGTGAAAACCAGAACGGGAGCCACGAAAAACAGAATTTTATCGGAAGCAGTCGGGGTGATATCTTCTTTCTGAATCAGCTTCAGAATATCAGCAACGGTCTGGAAAAGTCCCCACGGACCTGTTTCCATCGGTCCAAGACGGTTTTGAATAAAAGCAGAGACTTTACGTTCTGCGTAAACAGCAAGTAGTGCAAACAGAATCAGGAAAATCAGAGGGAAAACAGAAGCCACAATGGGGTAAACCAAACTTCCGTCAGGAACGCCAAGCCAGGCAAGAAGATCACCAATTCCCAGCGTTTTCAGTACTAAATCATGCATAATTTATTTTATTTGATGTTAATAGATGGACAGTCAACCGGCGGTTACCGGTCAATTTCCCCAAGAACGATATCAAGAGAACCGAGAATGGCCACAATGTCAGAAATCATGATGCCCTGACCCAATGCCGGAAGAACGGCCAGGTTCACAAAACAAGGTGATTTGGCTTTTACCCGGAATGGCTTGGTTCCGCCATCCGAAATGATGTAAAATCCGAGTTCGCCGCGGGGGTTTTCTGCACGGGCGTAAACTTCACCAACCGGAGGTTTGATCCGGCGGGGAACGGCAGCCTGCACATCAGACACATCATCAACCGGATATTTTTCGAGAGCCTGCTCAATAATATTCAGCGATTGTTCCATTTCCTGACAACGGATAAAATACCGGTCCCAGGTATCGCCGACGGTGCCCATGGTGCCTTTACCGGTCGGGATTTCAAACTCAAATTCCGGATAAATACAGTAAGGATCGTCTTTGCGTAAATCCCAGTTCACACCTGATCCGCGTAAAACCGGACCTGTACAATTGTAATTAATGGCCACTTCTTTCGGAAGGATGCCCACGTTTGCTGTACGTGAGATGAAAATGTGGTTTCCGGTGAGGAGATTGTTTAAATCTTTTATTTTCGGACGGAAGTACGAAATGAAAGCTGACAGTTCTTCACGAAATCCTTTAGGGAAATCACGTGAAACGCCGCCGGGCCACATGTAATTGTACAACATCCGGGCGCCGGTAAGATTTTCGAAAAGATTCAGAATAATTTCACGGTCACGGAAGGTCCAGAGAAAAGGAGTTACTGCACCGATATCAGCACCAAATGTACCTATGGCGACAAGGTGGGAAGCTATACGCTGAAGTTCAGCTACAATAATTCGGATAAATTCAACTTTACGGGGAACTTCAAGATTGAGCAGTTTTTCAACAGCCAGAACAAAAGCGTGGTTGTTATTCATCGACGCCAGATAATCGAGCCGGTCGGTGAACGGAATGATCATCGGGTAAGTGAGTTCTTCACCATGTTTTTCGAAACACCTGTGAAGGTAACCGATGTGCGGGGTGATGCTTTTAACAATTTCCCCGTCTGTCACCAGTTCGAGCCGTAACACACCGTGCGTAGACGGGTGCTGAGGGCCCATGTTCATGATCATTTCTTCGGTTTTGAGATGCGGCATAACTTAACTGGTTAGTTGATTAACTTTATAATTTCAAAAAAAATCTCTTGTCATCCTGAGTGTCCCGAACGCTTTCGGGATGTATCGAAGGATGAACTTCCTTGTTCCCAGGATGTCATGCCCGTGACGACGGGCATCCATACCACCGGAATTCCATCCTTCGGAGAGGTATCCCGAAAGCTTTCGGGATACCCAAAACCCTTTTCCGCCCATCCGCTCTATGACTTGTGGCTGGCTAGGTTGCTGAGCTTGTCGAAGCATTGCCACTGCGTCGACCGGATGACGGCGGTTAAAAAAATCTTTTTGCGTTCTTAGTCTGACTTTTCCGACTTTGCGATTAAAGCATTTTCCCAAAAAACGCATTACTCTGCGTTCTCAGCGTCTCTGCGGTCTACCGCATTCCCTTAAAACGGTACTTTGATTCCGTGATACGTTTCCTGTACAACGTAATCTTTTCTGAGCGGGAATCCTTCCCAGTCATCCGGAGTCAGGATTTTTCTTAAGTCCGGATGGAAGTCGAACACAATTCCGTACAGGTCAAATGCTTCACGTTCATGCCAGTTGGCAGCTTTATAAATATGCTCGATGGTTGGGACGTGCGGTTTCTCACGATCCAATTTCACTTTAACCACTAGCCAATGCTTGTGGGTCATTGAGAAAAGGTGATAAACCACGCCGAGTTCTTTTCCTGCACCGTAGTCAACTCCGGACAGACAGGAAAGTGAATCGAAAGCGAGTCTTTCATCATCCCGGAGAAAATATAAGATATCTTCTATCCATTGGGGATTGATGGTAATGCCGGGCTGAAGGGAGGTTTCATCGGCGGAAAGAATTTTATCGGCAAAGTCCTGCTGTTTCAGCAGTTCAACAACTTCAGACGGTTTCATTTTTCTTCCCGAATTTTTCGTGACGGATTTTATCCTGAAGCAGCATAAGTCCGCCAATCAGGGCTTCGGGGCGGGGCGGGCAGCCTGGAACGTAAACATCAACCGGAATCACACGGCTGACTGATTTCACAACGTGATAACCGTGCTGCCAGTAAGGTCCGCCTGAGTTTGAGCAGGATCCCATAGAAATCACATAACGGGGTTCGGGCATTTGCTGATAAAGACGCTGCACGCGTTCAGCCATTTTGAAGGTCACCGTTCCGGCAACAATCATCACATCAGATTGCCGTGGAGACGGACGGGGAATAATCCCGAAACGGTCGAGATCATAATTTGAAGCCATGGTGGCCATCATTTCGATAGCACAGCAGGCGAGACCGAATCCCATCGGCCACATTGAAGAAAGTCTTGCCCAGTTGAGAACATTTTCTGCGGTTGTTATCACAACACCGCCAGAGTCAAACTGTTTATCCAGTAATCCCATTACGCTTCCAATCTGCTTCGGTTCTTAATCTGCCGGAGAAACTTCTGGTTCATCCACAGAAATCTGCTCACGCTGCTGCTGAGCTTTGATCTGTTTCGGTTCAAGGGAAGGAATAACCGGTTTCGGACGGACCCACTCAAGATCACCACGGCGCCATTCGTACAGCATCCCGATGATCAGAATTCCCATAAAAAACACACCGGTCAGGAACCCGTAAGTTCCAAATTCTTTAAAAATAGTTGCCCACGGGAAGAGAAAGACCACTTCCACATCAAAAAGAATAAAGATAAGGGCAACGACGTAAAATCGGATGTTAAATTGAACCCATGACGACCCGATGACTTCTTCACCGCATTCGTAAGAGCTTAATTTTTCAGCATTTGGGCGATCAGGACGAAGTAACCAGGAGGTTAAAAATCCGATTGCAACAAAGCAAACCCCGATAACCATGTAAATGAATACATAGCCAAATTGTGTAATTTGATTTTCCATAATCTGCGAAGTTACCTCCTTCAGACTACTTTTTCAACTTCTTCGGAATAATGGTTCGAATAATGATCTGGGAGGTCCTGCTGGGTAGGATCATTTTTGATGTATTCAACAGTTGCGTAGAGGGCATCCATGAACTTTTCGAAGTCTTCACGATAGACGAAAATTTTGTGTTTTTCGTAATCGGTTTCACCCACACGTTTACTTTCAGTGATGGTGATGTAGTGTTCCTGCTGGCGGGTTGACTTCACGTCAAAGAAGTAGGTTCGTTTTCCTGCACGAACCCGTTGGGTGTACAGCTCTGATTTAGCTTCCACAATCTTAACCTTTCTATTCAGTAATCGGCTGTTAGCATCGAAAAATGGTTTCAAATTTACCTGAATCTGAAGGCAAAATAAATAGCCTGAGAAAATCCCAATGAAGTTCTAATGGGAATGCCGGGGACAAGGGACAGGGGACGGGTGACCGGGGGGAAATGCGGGTTAATATGGGTCACAAATCACGGGTTACATATTACGGGTTGAAATTTCAAATTCCCCTCCTTTTTTAAAGGAGGGGTTAGGGGTGGTTTTCTTGGAACGGCGAAGCAGGGGGGATGTTTATTGCCGTTCGCTTTTTTTAAATCCTGCTACCGACGGATAGCGGACGAAATAAAAAAAAGATTTGCACTGAATCTGAATATCCACTCAGGATGAAGTAACAGTTATTTTTTATCTGGTTTTAAAGGCCGCAGATGGAAAGTTTGCCACTGAAATTCCACTTGAAGCACTTAGAGATGGCAATTTCCCTTTAACTACATAACCGTTTCCCTGGTAACTCCCGGCACAAAAAACTTCCTTTTCAAAAACCCAAACACATTTGAAATCAATGTAAGTCCCAACCCATTTTGAAGGATGCCATTGATTTCCATCAAACTGCCAAAGATCCCCTCCGTTTCCGCATTCAAAGATATTAGTTTCATTGGTTCCGCTTAAATCATTCCCGCCATAACTATTTGATACTCTGATCCATTTATCATTCACTAGTTTATGAAAGCCACTTCCTGTACCAAACAAATTTCCCTGTGGACTAACCCAATAGGCTTTATGTGCAAAACCTTTGGGATGATAACTAAATACCCCATCATTATTTGTACCAACCGACGAGTCAATTTTAACCCAATAGTTATTAGTATATTTATTGTAGTAAACGTTTGAAGTATCACCTTCTTTTACGTCTCTTTTTTCTGCCGACATATAGAAATCACCATTTGGCAAAGCCTTGATCGGTTGATAATCATATTTAGGATTTAAATAATTCAATCTCTCCCAAGCCCCATTTCTCTTTTGAAGAAGAGTACCGCCAACACCACTTGCCAACATTACATTCGGGCTATTTCCATGAATTGAATTTATGATACCCTGAGTTTGGTGGTGAACAACGGACCAGCGAATCCCATCCCAATGGAGAATGAGATTTTCAAAATCATTCCCCCGTTCCGATCCCCCCTGAAAGTAATAGGTATAACCACCTACATAAATATCATTTTTTCCAAAACCCCAGATGCAGGTAAAATCCATGTTAAAGGTCCCGATTGTCAGGGCAATATCATCATTTGGCGAAACCTTGTTCCACCTCTTTCCATCGTAATGAAAAACTTCGCCGTGCCATGCTGGATTAATCCCAACAATCCAGACATCAGTTGGAGAGGATGCCCAGATATCAGCCGGAATAATTGAGGTGTAATTCGGGAGGGCTTCAAGGGTATCAATATCCCAAGAAAAATCACGAATCGTTGGGTTAGGATCGGGGTTTTCTTTTGGTTCTGCGGGTTGATCACAGCAGGATAATCCCATGGAAAACACCAGAAGAAAAACAAAAACCATCAGTTTAAGAAACATGAAAAATCCCGGACTTTTATGAAATCAATTTTTCATTGCAAAACTAACTTTCATGGGGAATAATTACAATTTGCTGAAAATTCGAATTCATATTTCCTGCTTTTCCATAATCACAATACCTCTTCAGGGTTAATATTCAATTTTCCTTTTTTTTAAAATTTGGTTTCCAGAGCTTGCCGAATGACGGCAATCGACCAATCGCTGACAGTATCCGAAATAATGAATTTGGGCTTACCAAATCCACCAAGCCCCTCGATATCCGTCAGTGGCCGGACTTTCAGCTCAGCCGATGGCTGAACTCGGGGTCCGGCGCTAATAGCCATTTTTCCATTAAACATTAACCATTGTCCACCAAACAATTAATCACCGGGTACTTTCCCGATTCTCGGGACTCAGTGACCGGTGGTTTCCTGCATCCTGTCCATCCTGAACAACCCTGTTCAAACTGCCTCGATCATTAACCCTTGACCATTAACAATTAACCATTGTCCCCGTTTTTTTTCGCCTGCAGGTGCAATTCCCGACTCTGTTTAGTAATTTGTAAGTTATCGCCAAAACCGGCGATCCTTTTTTTCCTTTAGCCCACACTTTCCGGGAGAATTACTGTGAACGGATCGAAACTGAAAGTTGCTCTGGTCTCCTCAGAAGCAGTTCCTTACGCCAAAGCCGGCGGACTCGGTGATGTCATCGGTGCCCTGCCCAAAGTCCTTGAAGCACACGATTGTGAAGTGATGCTTTTCATCCCTAAATATTCAGCCATCCCTGAAGATGCGCATAAAATCAAAATCAACTGGCGGGTTGATGACATCAGCATCCCCGTCGGAGAGAAAAATTTCGAAGTCCACCTGTATCAGACCACTTTACCCGGCACCAATACCAAGGTGAACCTGGTTTACTGTGCCCACGCCTTTGACAACCGGTGGATTTATACCAACGATCCCGATGAAAATCAGCGGTTTATCATTTTCAACCGTGCCGTCCTGAAAATCCTCAAGAAAATGAAATGGAAACCCGATGTCATCCACGTAAATGACTGGCCAACCGGACTTATTCCGCTTTACTTGAAAACCTTTTACAAAGACGATCCGTTTTTTGCTGAAACCGGAACGGTTTTTACCATTCACAATATCGGTTATCCGGGGAAATTTCTTCCCGAAACCATTTACCTGGCCGGACTTGATCAGACTAAGTTTTTCCCGGGCGGACCTTACGAATTCTGGGGCATGTTCAGTTTCATGAAAACAGCTTTGCTCTATTCTGACATGATTACCACGGTGAGTGAAACCTACGCCGAGGAAATTCTGACGCCTGATTACGGTGCCGGTTTGGATGGCATTCTCAATACCCGGAAAGAAGATCTCATCGGGATTCTGAATGGTGTTGATTATGAAATCTGGAATCCGGAAGTAGACACTTACCTGCCAAATACGTATTCCCTGAAAAAATTTGCCGGAAAAGCAAAAGTTAAAGAATATCTGCAGGAACGGGTTCATCTTCCCATCAAACCAGACGTTCCGCTGATCGGTATGATTTCCAGAATGGTTGATCAGAAAGGATTCGATCTGATTGCCGCCATCCTGCCCCAGCTGCTCGCCATGGATATTCAGATTGTCATGCTGGGTTCAGGTTTGCCGAAATATGAAACCCTTTTCAGAACACTTCATCAGGAACATCCAGAAAAAGTGTATGTCCACATTGGCTATGACAACCAGCTTGCACACGAAATTGAAGCCGGTTCTGATATGTTTCTCATGCCATCCCTTTACGAACCGTGCGGACTCAACCAGATTTACAGTCTGAAGTACGGCACCGTTCCCATCGTAAGGAAAACCGGTGGTCTTGCTGATACCATTCTAGACTGGGGTGCTTCTCTTCTTTCCGGAAAGAAAAACGGAAACGGCTTCGTCTTCACCAATCCGAAACCTGAGGCTTTGCTGGATGCCATTCACCGGGCCGTAATGGTTTACGCAAATAAAAAGGAATGGACCCAGATCGTGAAAAACGGTATGAAGGCCGATTTCTCCTGGGAACGGTCGGCTTCGAAGTATATTGAAGTCTACGAAAAAGCCATCGCCAAACGGAAAATCCCCAAAACTGAAACCTGAGTTTGGAATTGACGTTATACTTCCGGTGACGTGGGATGGGGGACAAGTGACTGAAATTACGGGTTACTAATCACTGGTCACGAATCACGTATTACAGGTTACGGGTTCATACAGGATTATAATTCGTTATTGCCGGTTTTAGTGGCTGTCATCCCCATGAAGACATGCTAACGATTTACTTCAAAGGTCATCCACGTTATTAATTCCATTTCCCGTCCATTAATTAAATTGGAGTTTTATTGAATTCTCTGGTAACTTTTTTCACTTCAAGAACCTGGCTGGTTAAACTCATTCTGGTTATTTCTGTAATCGGAATAGGTGAATACTATTTCACCAATGTCGGCAGAGTAGTGAGTACCGTTACCGATGAAAATATTTTTGCTGGTTCAGACAGCACTATAATCGTCGAATCTGTGGCTCCCGGTGGAGCAAGTGACCGTGCCGGGATGAAGGAAGGCGATAAAATTTTTTCCATCAACGGGTACAGATTCAAAGGGGCTCTGGAAGCAGATAAAATTCTTCGGGACAGCAAACCCGGTTCGGTTATGGTTTATGAAATCTACCGGAACGGTGAAAGGAAAACCCTGTTTGTTCAGGCTGCCACCATCGGGGTTTCAATTAGGATTATTGCAATTTCAGTTGTTTTTCTTGCCATGCTGGGGCTCGCCTTATTTGTCGGCTGGAAAGCCTCGAACCATCCCGCTGCCTGGCTTTTTTCTATCACCTTCATTTTGATGTCCCTGCTGGTTTCCGGCGGATTCAGTATTGAACGTTCGGGTATGCAGGTTACCGGCCAAATACTATTTATTCTTGCAATTCCGCTTTTTATTCACCTATCCAATCTTATTCCAGCTCCGCCACCCGATTATGAAAGGATCAGACCAAAGCTACGGCTGTTGTATGGGGTTGCCTTTTCCTTTCTGATCGTGTTTGTTTTATTTTTAAAAATAACCTCAGAAGTAAAATCAAATTTCCCGTTCGGCACTGTTCTTCTTGTTTTATCGGTTGCCTATCTCATTTTTCTGATTGTCTTCTCTTCGGTTATGTTTAAATCGAAGGAAGAAGACAAACGGATTGCCCGTTTGGTTAAGACCATCTGGATCACCTATGGCGCTTCAATTTTCCTGGCTAATTTTCTGGGCGCTTTTTTTAATAACTTTCTGGGTGTTTTTGTCAATCCGGCGGTTGCTTTCCTTTTGTTTTTCCTGCTGGTAGTTCCGGTTGGTTATTTTTATCTCATCATCAAATACCGTGTATTTGGAATAACCCGTGTCGTAAAACGGAATGTTCAGTATTATCTGTTAACTGCCATTGTCATTTTTGGATTGATTATCCTGTTCTTTTCGATCATGAATCAGGTTACGGCGCTGAATCTGGGTGATGCTTCTTTCAGGTTTTCACCGACTTCGTTCGAAATGAAAACTGGCGGTACGCCTGACCCCGGGTTTTCTGAACGACCATTCTTCATCATTGCTGGAATTGTTGTTTTTATTGGGGTTTTCCTGTTCGGCAGGTTTATCCAGAGACGGCTTGCACGTCTTTTCTTCAAGGATGAAATCAATTACCGGCAAGCAATGGTTGAACTTTCTGAGGTGATGGCTTCCAAACTAACCCTGACCGATCTGGGCGGTGCAATTTGTGAAGAATTGGCTCAGCATCTGAAGCTTAAGTCTGCCGTTCTTTACATTCGAACCCCGCACGGATTTCATCTGATCGGGATGGATGGCATTCTCGTGTTGCCTGATCTTGATCTGAACTACGGGCAGGTTCGAAAAGAACTTGAAGCAATGTCTGCACCACTTCCATCCGAAAAACTGATGATTGGTCCGGATCTGAAATCCGTCGATATTCAGTTTGTGGCGCCCTTGCTTTTAAAAAACAAGATGATCGGCATGGTTTTTCTTGGCGGGAAACGATCAGACGATATGTTTAATCTTGCCGACGTTCAGTTCATCGAATCACTCTCCCGTCAGATTGCAGTTGCCGTTGAAAACACCCGTCTTTCTCAGGAAACACTTGAAAATGAAATGCTGAAACGGGATCTCGATCTGGCCAGTAAAATCCAGCGAAACCTGCTTCCGGTTTGCATTCCTACTATTCAAAATCTGGACATCTGCGGAACCTACGTTCCGGCCAGTCAGGTCGGCGGTGATTACTATGATTTTCTGACGGAAGATGATAAAAATCCGGAGTCATCGATCACGATTGTGTTGGGAGATGTTGCGGGGAAAGGCGTCTCGGCAGCACTCATGGTTGCCCGGGTTCAGGGAATTATGAACTCAGCTTTCAGGCAGGCCAATCTTTCCCTGAAAAATCTGCTCGTACATGCCAACATGCTGACCACTTTTGAGGATCGTAAAAACTTCATTACTCTGGTTGCCGGCCGGTTTAATCCGGTTGAAAAAACGGTTTCCTTCTGCCGGGCAGGACATCTACCGATACTTCATTATGATGCAACGAAGAAAACAGTCAGAAAGCTGACACCGAAGGGAATTGCACTTGGCATGAGCCGGAACGGGAAATTTTCAGGAAACCTGGATGAAGTGACGTACAAACTCAATTCCGGTGATATCTGGATTTTCTTTTCGGATGGAATTTCTGAAGCCATGAATGAGCTTAAAGAAGAGTTTGGTGAAGACCGGATTGAAAGTGAAATCCTGAATTTCCACACCTTATCTGCGAGCGGACTTTCAGATCAGATTTTCAAAACCCTCGGTGATTTCCTGGGAGAGAATAAACCTCACGATGATACCACGCTGGTAGTGGTAAAAGTGGGGGGATAAGTTATAAGTGACAAGTTACAAGTTATAAGTGGTACGTGAGGGAGAAAAGCCGATTCTTTTATTTTTACAAGAGGCTGTCATTCCCGCGAAGGCGGGAATCCATAATTCGCATTACTCCCGATTTAGGAACTACTTTTTCTTTAAGGTTTTTTATACTGGATTCCCGCCTTCGCGGGAATGACAGAAACAGATAATTTATAAACCACCAACAACCGACCGGGAGGTCGGTGCTACAAAATAACCCAACAGCTAACCCTTCTACGTCGCTCAGGGACCGAACCTCCCCATCCCTACTTCAGCAACGTGACTTTTTGAGAAATCCTTTTTCCGGCACCTTCAATAACCATCAGATAAACACCCGAGCTCACTGTTTTTCCCGAAGCATCTTTCGCATTCCAGGATAAAATCCGTTCACCTTTTTCCATACGTCCGGAGAAAATCGTTGCCATTTTTTGTCCGGTCACTGAATAGATTGCAGCAGAAACTGTTTCAGGTTTTACAAGATGAACCCGAACGGAAACGGCGCCGTTAAACGGATTCGGGTAAGCCGGTTCAACGGTAAATGACCCGGGTTTTTCACTTTTGTCAGCTACAGGTAACCCGGTTTTTAATTCATCAAGACTGAGTTTGTACATTGACCGGCCATGAGTGCCGGCAACAAGATCATGCGTTACCGGATGAATTTTCAGATCATAAACAGCAACGGCAGGAATACCGGAACCCAGTTTTGACCAGCTTTTTCCGTCATCTGCAGAATAATACGGGCCGTAATCAGTTCCAACATATAAATAGCCAGGTGTGAACGGATCAACAGCTAGTGCATTCACCGGAAAATCAGGCAGATTCGAGGAAATGGATTCCCACGACTTGCCCCGGTTTGAGGTTTTGTAAACATGCGATTCCGGATCCTTCCACTTCAAACCGGAAAAAGCCACATAAGCTACCGAATCAGAAAACGGATCGGCCACCAATCTCATCACCCAGCGTTTGGGAAGTCCGTTGGTGGCATTTATCCAGGTTCCTCCGGCATTTTCAGTCACCCAAACCAACCCGTTATCCGTTCCTGCATAAATGAGATCCGGATTGAGCGGTGAAACTGAAATCGTGGTGACCGTTCCAAACGGTTTACTTTCGGGGTTTTCACACAAATCCGGACTGATTGACATCCAGTTCAGTGCACCATCGTTGGATCGGTAGACTTTTTTGGTTCCGTAGTACAAAACCTGAGAATTTGAAGGATCCATCACAACCGGTGTTGACCAGTTTGTCGGTTCACTGAAATCAATTCCGTTGGTTCCGTCAATCCAGTTTAATCCGCCATCCTCTGTTTTACCCAGATACCCGTATTGCGATTCTGCATAAATGACATCCGGATTTTCAGGATCAACAATCACATAAAATCCATCTCCGCCATAAATTTCTTCCCAGGTATCTGTTGAACCCTCAGGAGTTCTTAGTGTTCCGTTATCCTGAGTTCCGCCATAAACCCGCTCCGGGTTTTGTGCATCCAGCCCGATTTCATAAAACTGGGTAATCGGTAAATTCAGGATTTTGGTGAAGGTGTTTCCGCCATCGGTACTTTTTGAAATTCCGCCATCATTTCCGACCAGAACTTCATTGTTATTTTTCGGATTGAAGGTGATGGCATGGTGATCAACATGGGAAGTTTTCCAGTAATCAGGCGACCAGTTTTGTCCACTATCCAGCGTTTCATTCAGAGCTACATCCAAAACATAAAGATGATTTGGATTTTGCGGATGGAAGCTAATCTGGCCAAAGTACCAGCTAAAAGTTGATGATCCGGAGGCAACATGACCTGAAGGATCCGCATTCGACCAGGTTTCACCGCCATCTTCCGATTTGTAAACACCGGAAGGAGAAAGTCCGTCGGTAAAAACAGCCGCCATGATGTCATTGTTTCCCGGGTAAATATCCAGTCCGATTCGTCCCACACGATCGACGAGTGAGTTTGGAAGTCCGTTTCCTGCACTAAGCCGTGACCAGTTTTTTCCGCCGTCAACCGATTTATAAATTCCGCTGGAAGGACCGTATCGTTTGATGGAAGTCGTTTTTCTCACCCGGTCCCACAAACAGGCGAAAACGATTTGTGGATTGTCGGGACGGATGATGACATCAACGGCACCTACACTGTCTGGGGTTTCAATCGAAAGTGACCAGGTTGCACCGCCATCCTCAGAAAGGAAAAGTCCGCGGTTCTGGTCTTTTTCGAAAGTTGTGCCCATGGCAGCCACAAAAATCCGGTTTGGATTTACCGGGTCGATGGCAATCCGTCCGACGGAGAAGGATTTTTCAAGTCCGGAATAGGTCCAGGTTTTACCGGCGTCAACCGATTTGTAAAGTCCGCCACCGGCGAAGTTATTGTGAGATCCGTGAGGTTCACCGGTTCCGACATAAATCGTATCGGGGTGAAGCGGATCAACGGCAATATCGCCGATATTTAAAACACCAATGTCATCGAAAATTGGAAACCAGGATTCACCACCGTCAACAGATTTCAAAACGCCGCCGGTTGCAGATCCGGCATAAACAATTTCCGGGTTTTTCGGATTGTACCGGATGGCGTTGATCCGTCCGCCGATGTTGGTAGGTCCGATGGGTTCCCAGGCCGGCATCCCGGCAGATTTTTCCATCCGATGAGAAGAAAGATTTTTTGAAATTTCATTTTTCAGATGATCGGCATCGTAAGTGCCATACGGCCAGGTTCGTCTCGTCCATTCCCGGTCATCAGGTTGTGGCGCCGGACCCCGTGATTTTTTGGCTTTGAACTGTTCGTAACGGGATTTAACGGGTTGATTATCTGCGAGATAAATTATTCCGAGCAGGAAAAAGCTGAGCAAACCGATTGAAACAAAACGAAACATAAAAACTCCCGGATAAAGCCAAAATGAAAGAAGAGGGTATTAAAAAACCTTTTGTGATTTTGATTTCGGTGCGATTCTTTGCGTCCCTTCTTTTACCGGCGTGATCATTCCGGGTAAAAGTAATTGTCACTCTTTCAGGGCTCAAGTCCGTATTCTTTGATTTTACGGTACAGGGTTCTTTCTGAAATCTTCAATTCTTCGGCAGCTTTTCTGCGGTTTCCGGTGTGACGGTTCAACGCTTCTTCAACTGCTTTCTTTTCCATATCAGTCAGAGAAAAAGATTGTTCTTCTTTCACAGGCTGATTTTCAGGTTCTTTTTCAACGTGAAACTCGGTAAAATGACTGGCTGATGCCGGGAGCAATTTTCCGGAATACTGATCAAAATTCACCGGTTGCGCAACAACGGGGACCGGCGCAACAGGTTGCTGGTGAGATGAAAGATGGCGAAGTACATTTTTAATATCCATCAGCTCCGTTTTTAGATCCACCATCATCCGGTAAAGATATTCCATTTCCATTTTATCGTGAGTTCCTGATGGTTTTTCAGGAATAGCCGGAAGCCGGGTTGACACATTTTGGGATTGCTGAATGAGATACTTCCGGATGATTTGTTCATCAACAAGATGAGCTCCGTCTAAAACCAGCACACTTTCGGTCAGGTTTCTGAGTTCACGCACATTGCCCGGCCAATGATAATTGACCAGCATATCGATGGCATCTTTAGTCAGACCAACCGGGTGGATGTTGTATTTTCTCGAAAACTCGAGCCAGAACGCCTGGAATAAAACAGGAATATCGTCACGGCGTTCGTGAAGCGGCGGAAGGTGAAGCTGAACGGCACGAAGACGGTAGTACAAATCTTCACGGAATTTTTTCGCCTGAACTTCGTAGAGCAAATCTTTATTGGTGGCCGCAACGACTCTCACATCCGTTTTTCTGACCTGCGAACTTCCAACCCGCATATACTCGCCACTTTCGAGCACACGAAGCAGTTTTACCTGAACACTTAGCGGCATATCTCCGATTTCATCCAGAAAAAGAGTTCCGTTGTTTGCCAGTTCAAAGTATCCCTTGCGGGCCTCAACTGCGCCGGTAAAAGCACCTTTTTCATGTCCGAAAAGTTCTGATTCGAGAATACCTTCAGGAATGGCGCCACAATTCACAATCATGAGTTTTTCATTGGCCCGTGGTGAAAGTCCGTGAAGGGCTTGTGAAATGACTTCCTTCCCCGTTCCCGACTCGCCGGTTATCAGAACGGTTATATCGGTTCTGGCGATTTGCGGAATGAGTTTTAAAATATCATTTAACTGCCGGCTGTTGCCGAGAATATCAAATCGGTTTTTGATTTCATCAACAGAAATCATAGTATTACCTCTAACTGTTGTCCGTCTTTTGCCAGGCAATGAAACGGAAATTCTGATTTTAGTTTTTCCGGAAAATGACTAATTATCCAGGAAACGGGCATGAGTCCGTCAACCACAGTTCTGATTTCTGACGCTGATAAATGACTGCCATCAAAAATGAGAAGTTCGGTTGGTGAATTTGCTGAAAGTAAGTGCACGTCGTCCGTTGATCCGACATCCATTGTAAACCCGATCCAACGTTCGGTTTCCGGATTCTCAATCCGGAACGACCAGCTCTGCAAAGATCCTGCCGGAGCAAACTGTTCGTACTTTTTAACATGAGAATTCTGTGAAGTGATGAGAACAAGTCCGTCACCCAACGAAATTCTGACAGACTGAATGGGTTTCACGTCTGGAAAAACTGACATTCTTTCTTTGAAAAGGTAGTGCAAACGGGCAAGTTCCTGAAAGTGTTCAGCAATTTGTTCAGGAAGGAATAACTGCCAGGGCTCTTTTCGTTTAATCTGATGGAAATATTGTACCAGAAGGAAGAGACCTGACCAGTGATCGGGATGCGAATGAGAAATGACCACCGTTACCGGCCTGTCTTTTTTTTCCTGAAGGAGTGGAATCAGAGCTCTGATGGTACCTTCACTAACATCCAGGACTAAAAGTTGCTCAGACCATTGAATAAGGTAGGATGAAAAAAACCGGTCGGGCTCAGGAAGTCCGCAAGATGTACCGGCAAAGGAAACAGAAACGGGTATCATTACTCTTCCACCACAAATCCGTTTGCAGAAAGTTTAGATTTGAGTTTTCCGACACCAACCTGAGCCTCTTCTTCATTGAGGTACGGCCCGATTCTGACTTTGTAAAAAATCTTATTATTTGTTGGTTCCCGAACCACTTTTCCAGAAAATCCTTTAGTTTTGGCAGTTTTAAGTGCTTTATCAGCCTGACTCTTTACAGCAAAAGCACCAATCTGAATAAAAAACTTACCGGTTCCGGCTTCTGGTTCTTTTACTGGTTTTGCTTCTTTAACAGGCTTTTCTTTAACCATTGGTTTTTCGGCCATAACCGGTTCTGCTATTTTTAACGGGGGGGCAGCAACGGTAACCTGGGTTTGTTCGGTGAGGGCAACACCCTGACCAGTCAGAAAATCCTGATAGAACTTAGCTTTGACCGGTTCATTTCTGGCGTTGTGATAAAGGATCAGCCGTTCAGCAGCTTTTTGTGCAGCAAAAGAAGCCGGATTTGCATTCACAAGTGAATCGTAAATGGCTGCTGCCATTTCTGCATCCGGATTGAAAACGGCATTCAGAAAAATTATTCCCGGGTCAGTTGGATTTTCTGCAGTAATGGCAGGCAATAAGCTGTGGACATCCTGTGCACGTCCCTGGTTCAGCATATCAACCAGGGGTTTAATGTACACGTCGTCCTGTGCAAGCAGGACATTCAGGGGTGCAACTATCAAAAAGAAAAAAACAAGCAATCGGATCATGGGGAAATCCTGTTTTAAATACTGACGGTTTCGTCTTTCAGCACTTCAGCCTTCAGGGTGTGCCCTGTTCCTGAGGTGATTCTGACTTTCACCAGATCACCGGGTTTCATTCCGGGTTCAGCCTGAAAAACACAGGCTACGTTTGAATCCGTTTTTCCACGAAGAAAATTCACACCTCGTGGCGCCGGACCTTCAATCAGAATCGTTTCAATGTTGCCGATCCGTTTCTGATTATTTTCGAAAGAGATTCGTTCCTGAACTTCAATCAGCCGGTTCAGCCGGTCAGTTTTCACTTCGTCGGGAACGTTGTCGCCCATTTTGAAGGCTTTCGTGCCTTCTCTGGGTGAATATTTAAACATAAACGCCGTGTCAAACTTCACCCGTCGCATGATATCAAGCGTATCCTCAAAATCGGCTTCAGTTTCTCCCGGGAAACCCACCATCACATCGGTAGAAAGGGAAACGCCGGGAATCATGGTTTTCATGTGATCAATAAGGGAGAGATATTCTTCACGGGTATAAGTCCGGTTCATATCTGCCAGAACTTTGGTTGATCCGGCCTGAAAGGGAATATGGATGTACTTGCAGAGATTTTCATTATTCCGGATGGCTAAAAGCACATCATCAGAAAAATCTTTCGGGTGTGACGTAGCAAAACGGATTCTGATTGACCGGTCAACGGCAGCAACCGCTTCGAGCAAGGCACCAAATTGTTTTCCGCTGTCGCTGTACGAATTCACATTCTGACCGAGAAGGGTAATTTCCTTTGTTCGTCCCTCTGCAGAAAGCAGTTCAACTTCCTTCACAATCGATTCAACCGGTCGGCTTCTTTCACGGCCACGGGTAAACGGAACCACACAGAAGGTACAGAAATTATCGCATCCGCGCATGACCGTCAGCCAGGCAGAAATACCTTCAGTACGAAGCGGGGTAATATTTTCGTAAGTTTCGTCCAGAGAAAGCAGGGTGTTGATTCCTTTTTCACCCAGTTTGGCCATCTGAATCAGTCGGGGAACATCACGGTACGCATCAGGACCCACAACCACATCAACCAATTTTTCTTTTTCTATCAGATTGGTTTTCAGGCGTTCGGCCATGCAGCCCATCACGCCCACAACCAGTTCTTTTCCTTTACGCCGTTTCATTCCACGCAAATGCTTCAGCCTGGAAAAAACCCGTTGTTCGGCATTTTCCCGGATGGAGCACGTGTTGATAAAAATCAGATCGGCATCATTAATATCTGTCACCACTTCATAATGGTCTTTTGCCAGAATACCGGCTACCAGTTCAGTATCACTGAAATTCATCTGGCAACCATAAGTCTCAAAATATACTTTTCCCTTGACGTCTTCCATACTCACCAATTCTTCAATAAGACCTTAAAGATAGACAAAATGGCAGGAAGATGGAAATAAACTGACAGGGTTTTGGTGTGGATGTGAAGTGGCCGGGGGTTATTTCTGTTACACAAAACAAGGTCGAGTGGGTAAAAAACATCGGTTGGGGCTAAAGTCTGACGTCCCGTATATTTGAACAAATCCGTCTGAGCTGAAAACAATTCAAAATGTACTGAACAATCAGAAAACAAACCGCACAAAAACCAGCAGGAAAAGTATAGTTATATTTTTAATACTTTCAAAAAAATGGAGATTCAAGATCATCCGGATTGTCTCCATAGATTGTTGCATATAATCCATAGCAAATTGAAATTATGCCACCACCAATTGTTATTTTTCCTAACTCACTAATAATGTGCGAATTGATTTTTTCATTGATTCCCGGCATTTCAAGAAAATAAATTACTGTTAGGCCAGAAAGGATAGATGAGATACCAATTATATAATATTTAAGCGCTTTTTTTCTATTTATTGATTTACGTGCTTTAACCTTGACCTTAAAAATATCCTGGCAGCGATCACTACAAAAACTGTATGATTTTTTTCTTTCGTAGACTATTTTTTTTTGAAAACAGTCCAAACATAAGTTTTCGTTACAAGTTCTGCATTTTTTGTACCCTCTTTTACGAATATGGTTTTTGCAATTAATGGAGTTTATTATCATAAAATTCAAAAACTCATATTTTTAAATCTTGGTCCCAAGGTATTAATCCATTAATAAATCTGGCAGCGTAATTCTCTATATTTCCAGGAAACAGGCGACAACATTTATTTGTTTGGTTATTTGCAAGGAACGATTCAGGCAACTTCAACCCAATTCTATTGCTGTTGATAGAATTGCAATACTTCATCCCGAATAAATGGTGAACCAATGAATTGAATAACCAGGACAATGTTAATTGGGTCTATTATATTAGTGTAAGATCCTATTAAAAGGTTTTTTTTATCATCATCAAACGTATATAGTTTGACTAATTGCCCGATTTGTTTCATGGTTACCTTCCCCTTTTTTCCAAGAGAGGAAAGTATCAATTTTGTCTTTTCACTGTCTGAAATTATATTTTTTACATTTTTATAAAGTGCATCAAAGGCCTCATCTGAAAAAGAATTCAAGTAGGTATTCCGTCTCGAATCTGAATCCCGGTCTTCCAAACCAACAATGAGTTCACGTGTCTCATTCATTAACTGAATGGCCTTCTGCTGTTCTTTCGAACTCAAAAACTTGAAGTAAAGAGACTCAATTTGATTGAGGTGAGTGATAATAGTTGCAGTGTTTTTATTATCATCTGATTGTGCGAATGTGTTTTTACCTCCTAAAAAAAGAAGGAACAAAAAAATAACAATGTGCATTATCCTCATTTGTAACCCCTTTATCACTTTCGCTTTTTGCATTCACATCACGATCAAATTGGCAAAAAATATCAGGGAATTAAATCCCGGATATTTTCTGCCTTTAAAAACAGAAAATCATTTATTCGACTTTAAAAATAATATTCGGAACAGAAAACGATGATTTTGATCCGGTCAGGTTCACAAGTTCAGGATATTCGGCTTTTATACCTGAAGACCGAACCAGTTTCCGTTCCTGATGAATGACCAGTTCGCCTTTATTGATTTTGTTTTCGGTGGTAAATGAACCGAATTGATTTTTATAAGGGGACTTCTTCAGATCTGAAACCAACACCCAGTTTTCAGGGGTCTTGATGGTGATGTGTTTGATATAGTTTTCATCAAATTTAATCCGGATCTGATTGACCCGTCTCTCCTCATCAACCAGATACTTTTTGATTGAGGCCGGTGATAAAAGTCCGCCGGTTTGAAAAATTACTTCTTCAGGGGTTACCGTTATCAGGTTGTCAATTGTGTATTCCAACGTAATTCTGAGAATACTGTCTGGCTGATCAATAAAATCAATTTTCTGGTTTGTTAGTTTAACCTCTCCCTGCGTGTAGGTCAGAAACTCCTTGATTTTATCCTTAAGGTCACCTTCACTGACTTTGGTAAGCAGGGTTCTGACCCCAAAAGCCATTGTGCCGGTCAGCTCCTTAATTTCTTTTACCTTCATTTTACCATCAGTATCAATTTCTATGTTATAGGTCTCAGTAGCTGTATTCTGAAGATTTGCTGAAACCGGTGTGTCAATGAATTTAACGTCCTTTTTAACGTAACCTTGCCCCTGTGCCTTTAGCTTGGTTTCATCATTCACTTTTTTAACGACCATTGCCTTTTGTCCCTGGAAATGATCGGGTAGAAAACCGAAGGGCAATGCTTTCACATAAGGAATTGAAACAAGATCTCCACCGGCGAGGTGTATAACCACGGCTGGTGTCGAAAATTCTCTGTAACTGTAATAATTCATATCAACGGGACCTTCATCCTGATCATGAATTAAAATAAATTCCGCTTTGATGTCTGCTTTTCTCAGCATTTCAAGCAAAAGACCGGTTATGACAAAAACATTTCCTTTTTTGGTGGAAATGACATCATCAAAATCTTTCATATAATAGTTATTCTCTGGTACAATAGTGTCTCTGATCCAGTCACTGATTGCCTTTGCTTTTTCATATTCAGTTGTTTTTGATTCAATCAACTTTTTGGTAGTTGATGAAACCCTGAGTCCAAAAAGCGAGGTTGCGCTTGCAGCAAAACGATCAAACTCAAAGCTGATATCTTCCCAATTTTTTATTCCCTGATGAGCGTAATCCTTAATCTGAAACTGGACAAATTCACCGGTTTCTTTAAAATAGGGAGAATAGGATTCTTCCCTGTTGGGTGGCATATCTTTTTTCTCAAAATTGATAATCGTCTTCTTTTTTTCTTTGTTTTTTGTAACCGTGTACTTAGATGGGTCTGTACCTGCACGTTTGAATTTTAATTCCTGTGGAGTCGGGAATACCACCACCGTTATCAGGCTTTCAGCATAAGTTGCAGTTTGAAATGGAATAAAAATATCGGTGCTGGCAGAGTAGCCTTCTGTTCTGTTTTGAATTTCATAATTCTCTTCGATTATTGTGCCTTTTACTACACCCGGGTAGGCAAACTTATAAACCATTCCCTTTTCTGAATCTTTTTCCAGAGAAAGGTTTTCCCTTCCGTAAACCTGAGTGGTTCCATCCGGGTTTATGGTTCTCAGAGAAACGTCCTTTAAAACCCGATCGGAAGAAAGGGTAAGTCCGAAGGTAGAGCTGGTTTGATCGTCTGCATCAAGAAGGACGTATGATCCCTCTTTGAGTATATATTTCCCGTCAGCATATTCGTAGGTCGTTTTATTTTTTGTATAGACCATTTTTTCACCGGGGTATTTTTTTTCCAAACTATCCAGATTCACATTGTATGGCGCCTTTGTCTTTTTGGGGAACGTTTTCAGTTTCGACACTTTGGTAACCGAACACCCTGGTATCAGTGCAAAAACCAGAAAACCTGCAAGTAAAGCCAGTAAAATACGTTTCATATTATTGAACCCCTGTAAGTGTAAAAAGCTGATTTTTATTTTTAAGCCAATCTCTGATAAACATCAGATAGTTGCTTTTTTCATTTCCTTCAAACAAATAACTTCCTGTTTTCCATTGGCTTGTAAAAGAAAACTGATCACCGTTCTGAGAAACCTGTGACCAATACCGGGTGTTTTCTGATTCAAGCAGAAACTCCGGATTTGCCTGCGTCATTTTGGATAGCTTCAGATCGAGATTGAGTGTTAACTCCTGCGGAATATTAACAAACAAAGACTGTGAATCTGAAACCCGATCCATAATTGACCCTTTGAAAAGAAGAAAAGGGATTTTGGGAATGTACATTTTCGTTGGTGATTTAATGATAAACCGGGTTAAATCGGCTGAAAATTTAAAAACTGAGTCTCCTGATCCGGTTGAATCCTGATGAACGTCACTCACAGAAATATTTTGAATCTGACTGGTAATCAGTTCGTTTATCAGATTTTTCAGATCCAGAGACGTTTTATCGGTTTTTACATTTCTGATCATGGGTAAATATCCTTCTTCAAACCGGACTTCCCCTGCTGCCTTTGCCAGAGAATTTTCATTGGCAGAAATGGTAATTTTTAGTTTTCTCCGTCCGGCAGAAAAGGGAATTCTGGCAATTTCAGGTTTATTGGGATCTAAGATCAGAGCTCTTCCGTTTACCAAATTTGGTGAAACATGTCCGAAATCAGAATATTTACTTGTCGGATCAAAATAAACAAGTCCGCTATCTGTTTTCAAAACGTTGATAACGTGATTAAAACATGAAATGTGTACGACATCGGTTTCAGGCACGGGGTCGGTGCTAACCAAAACCGGATAGACAGGCAGACCAAGGTAGGAACTCATCGCCGAAATAAGGAAAGCCCGGTCCTTACAATCGCCATATTTTTTTTTAACAACCAATTTGGGCTGATGGGGAACAAGTGAATGTCCGCCAGAGGCATCTGCAATGTACCGGATGCCAAACTTAACATATTTAAAAAGACGTTCTGCTTTTTCTGAATTGGTTTTTGCCCCGGCAACAAGACTGTCTGTGATTTTTTTCGACAGAGAATCGAGACCCATGTCTCCCTTTAACGACGATAAATACCAGTTGGTAAACGCTTCAGGGGTATATCCGTTTAACGGTTTTTCCTTCCAGATCAGCCGTGTCCAGATTCTTGCACGCAGATCATTGAACGGATAGTGGACCCGTTCGGTTTTCAGACCAGCATAAGGTTTAATCTTTAAAGTTGTTTTCCCCTGCTCTCTGAAAACCTGCCATTTGATTGAATCACCGGTCAACGTGACGTTAAATTCAACACGAAGTGATTCAGGATGCTGAAAAGTAACACTAAAATCATTGACTGAATCTTTTTCGGGAACCCTGATCGATGGAAAATAAACGGGATGACTATAGTTTCTGCTTACTTTCCACGATAAAACTGATCCCTTTTTTGTCTGCTTTTCTGTAAAATAAATCTGATGAACTTTGTCATCAGACAAAAAGACATCAGATTGATTGGCTGACCGGGAATAGATCTGATCATCATCAACAGAGGAACCGTTTACTTTTGCTTTTACCCTCATATTCGAAACATAAAAGGGCTCTGAAACGGCCGTATTGAAAAAACCTGCCGTCTTTTCTTCTTTTACGACAGATTCATAGTTTATCTCTTCGGAAATTGACCAGCCACCCTCTTTTAACTGAAGGATTTTGTATTCACTGTTTTGTCTGAAAATATAATCCGGTTGTGCAAAAACCCATAATGGTGCTACCATCATGAAGACAATCAGCAATTTGATCATGTGTTTTCCTTTTCTTAATTCTTTTAACAAACCGGAAATAAGGTTCTGACCCGGAATAAACAGAAAGATAATGAGGAAACAACATATTAACAAATATTTATGTTGTCGGCCCAACAAAATTAATCAATCCGTAATTATCTGGTTTATCGGTTCCCTGAAATTTTTTGGTTAGCCGGTTGACAGGATTTTAAGTTTCCGCCCTGATCACCAACCCAACCAGCAACTCTCTTTTCATTCTGATTTTAATTATCTTCACACTTTAATTTTGAAGTGAATCATGCGTAAATCCGTTCTCTTTTTTCTTCTTGCCATTTCAAATCTGGCATTTGCCCAGAAAGCCTCAGATGTGGTTACGTTTTCTGTTGAATCGGCAACCGTAACGCCACAAAATCAGGTTCAGGTTAAACTGAAAGCCACCATCCGGGATGATTGGCATTTGTACTCCTCAACCATTCCTGCGGGCGGACCGATCGCCACTTCTTTTTCTATTTTGGATGGCGGATCGGTTTTATCGGTTACTGAATCGAAGCCTCTTTCTGAATTTGATCCGAACTTCGGAATGGAAACAGCCTGGTTTAAAAATCAGGCTGAATTTGTAGTCACCATCCAGCTGGAAAAACTTTCTGGAAATCTCGACATTCAGGCAAGATTCATGGTGTGCAATGATGCCGTTTGCCTGCCGCCGACAAAGGTGAAAATTCCGGTTTCCTACAAAATCCCGGCCGCAGTTAGCATTGCAAAAACCCCGAAACCAGAACCCAACCCAGAGTCAACCGTCAAACTTGTTCCGGATTCATCCGCAAAAACGGTGATTGTTCCTGCTGAAACCAGAGAACCCATCATTGCCGGAACGTCAACCGAAGGACTTTCTCTCTGGGCGTTTATCTGGCTGGCTATGTCTGTTGGAGCCTTAACGTTGCTGACCCCATGTGTTTTCCCCATGATTCCGATTACGGTTTCCTACTTCACCAAACGGCAGGAAAAAATTTCGGGTCACGCAGTTCGTGATGCAGTGATTTTTATGACCGGAATTGTTCTCACGTTTACTTTACTGGGATTCTTTCTCGCCGTTATTTTTGGTGCAGCCGGGATCACCAATTTTTCAACAAATCCGTTCATCAATCTGGCGGTTGGACTCCTTTTCGTCTTTTTTGCCCTGAATCTCTTTGGCATGTTTGAAATTACGGTTCCGTACAAACTTCAGACAAAACTCACCATGATGTCGTCGGGGAATGGTTTTGTGGGCATCATTCTGATGGCGTTAACATTTACGGTGACCAGTTTTACCTGTACGATGCCTTTTGTCGGAACGATTCTCGTTTCAGCGTCACAGGGTGAATGGTTTTACCCGGTGGTGGGCATGCTGGCATTCAGTTTCGTTTTCTCCATTCCGTTTTTCTTTCTGTCGATGTTCCCTTCCTGGATTAGCAAACTGCCGAAATCTGGTAACTGGATGCTGTCAGTCAAGGTTCTGATGGGATTTCTTGAAATTGCTGCTGCCTTTAAATTTTTCAGCAATGCCGATCTGGTTTATCAGTGGGAAATTCTCACCCGGGATCGTTTTCTGGCCGTTTGGGCTGCCATTTCTCTGGCATCTGCTCTTTACATGTTCGGGGTTTTCAGAATGGCTCATGAGTCTGAAGATACCGGCGGGAAAAGTCCGGTCAGAATTCTCATCGGGATATTTTTTCTGTACCTGACGTTTGATTTCACGGCAGGAATTTTCGGAAAAAGATTGGGTGAGCTTGATGCGTTTATGCCGCCACAAGGTTATGGCAGAACGAGTTTTATGACCAGCGGACTGGTTGCCGGCGGAAATGAATCCGGAAAATCTGAATCTGCCTGGCTTTCATCTCTTGAAGAAGCTAAGAAAATATCAGCACAAACCGGAAAACCCATTTTCGTCGATTTCACCGGTTACACCTGCACCAATTGCCGGTGGATGGAACAAAATATCTTCACCCGTCCTGAAATCTCATCCCTTCTGAACGAATTTGTTCTGGTGAAACTTTACACAGATGGTGATGGTGCCGAATATGAAGCCAATCAATTGTTCCAGGAAACCAAATTCGGAACGGTGGCTTTGCCGCTTTATGCTGTTTTGACTTCAGACGAAAAAATTCTGGGCAAATTTGAAGGCATGACCCGGAATCCGGCTGAGTATGAATCCTTCCTGAAATCCGTCCTGGGGAAATAAGATTCACCGCAGAGACGCAGGGAACGCACCCAAGCCACTTTGTGGCGCGGGTTCATTAGAAGAGCGGGGGGATAATTTTTTCATCGCAAAGACGCTAAATGAAATTCTAAGGAAACGCAAAGGTTTTTTTGTTTTTAAAAATGAATTTTCCTCAGCGTTCTTTGAAATTCTCCGGCGTCTTTGCGTTTAACTCCCTCCGGTATTTGCCTTTTGTCTTAACCCCCAAAAAAAAGAATTTGTATTTCTCTGTGTTCCTCTGCGAAAACCTCTGCGTCACTCTGTGGTTAAACGAATTTTCCTTTGCGCTCTTTGTAATTCTCCGGCGACTTTGCGATTAACTCCCACCGGTATTTGCCTTTTGTCCTAACCCCCAAAAAAAGAATTTGTATTTCTCTGTGTTCCTCTGCGAAAACCTCTGTGTCACTCTGTGGTTAAACGAATTTTCCTCTGCGTTCTCCGCGCCTCTGCGGTAAAATTCTCCCCAAAATTGCAAAAGTTTACTGATTTAATTATTATTCGGTTAGAAGTTTATTAATTAATCTGTTTCCGGTTAAAAAGATGTCCGATTCGGACAAATCCACCTTTTTCCGGATTAAATCCATCAAGGAGTTTTGAATGCCAAATCTCACAACCCGGGAATCCTGGGGAACCCGGCTGGGACTGATTTTTGCTGTTGCCGGTAATGCCATCGGACTCGGAAATTTTCTTCGTTTCCCGGTTCAGGCTGCTGAAAACGGCGGCGGATCTTTCATGATCCCCTACATTATCGCCTTTATTCTCATCGGTATTCCGCTCATGTGGATGGAATGGGCCATCGGCCGTTTTGGCGGTAAGCATGGCCACGGTTCAACTCCCGGCATTTTCTCCAAATTATGGAATCACCCGATTTCAAAATACCTCGGCGTTCTGGGTTTGATTATCCCGTTTATTGTACTTGTCTATTACGTTTTCATTGAATCCTGGACGTTTGCCTATTCAATTTTCAGTCTTACCGGCACCTTTCAGGATTACATGAATGTACATAAGGGTGAAGGTTCTTCTGAGCTTCTGCTCATGAAAAACTTTCTTCTCGGTTATACCGGTGTTGAAAGTCAATCTTTTTTCTCCGGCCTGACAATGGCCTGGACTTTCCTTGGTATTACCCTAATTGCCAATGCCTGGATTTTATACAAGGGTCTCTCCGGCGGAATTGAATGGTTCGCCAAGTGGGCGCTTCCTTTGCTTTTCTTCTTTGCCATCATTCTGGTTATCAGAATTTTTACTCTTGATGCAATTCCCGGAAGTAATGGTACCGTTTGGCAGGGATTGGGTTACATCTGGAATCCGGATCTCACTCGTTTGTGGGATGTGGATGTCTGGCTTGCCGCTGCAGGACAAATTTTCTTTACTTTGTCACTCGGAATGGGTTCCATCCATGCTTATGCTTCCTACCTGAAGCCTAAAGATGACATTGCTTTATCTGGCCTTGCAACCGGAATCACAAACGAATTCGCTGAAATTGTCCTTGGAAGCTGTATTGCCATCCCCGTTGCTGTGTTGTTCTTTGGTTTAAGTGAAACCATCACCATTGCTCAGGGCGGATCATTTAATCTGGGATTTGTTTCCATGTCGGTGATTTTCAATCACATCGCTTACGGACAGTTTTTCGGTTTCATTTGGTTTTTCCTTCTTTTCTTTGCAGGAATTACCTCATCCGTTGCGATGGGTCTGCCTATTGTGACTTTCCTGAAAGATGAGTTTCAGTTTAATCACAAAAAAGCTGTTTCCGTCCTGATCGGGTTGACGGTTGCCTGTGTGATTCCTGTGGTTCTGTTTAACAAGTTCGGGTACCTTGATGAACTTGATTTCTGGGCCGGAACCTTTATGCTGGTTCTGTTCGGTGCCGTTGAAACGATTCTGTTCGTCTGGGTTTTCGGAATGGACAAAGCCTGGGCTGAAATCAATGAAGGTTCCGATATTAAAATCCCCAGGATTTTCTATTTTATTATGAAATATGTAACCCCAACGTTTCTGATTCTGCTCCTTGGTGCCTGGTTCTTTAATTCAGCCTGGGATATTCTCATTTACAACAAGAGTGCAGGTGGCGGAAACGTGGTCGGCGAAAATATTCCGTACATCACTGCTGCCCGGGTGTTTATCTTCGGGTTTATTGTTCTCTTCTGTTCTCTGGTCTATGTGGCCTGGAAACGATATGGCAAGAAAGAGGTGAAATCATGATGGCTTTATTAACCTTATTGCTTCAACAAGGTGCTGAAGGACTCAGCACCGGCGGACTTATTTTCCTTTCGGTTTGCTGGGGATTGTGTCTGATTGTGATGATTGGATCGTTCAGGCGGATCATGAAAATCGGAAACAAGATTAAAGAATAAACTGACCCAAAATGAACTCGTTAATTTCTGTAAAGTGGATATTCCGGATTGCCGGAATTTACGGACTTCTGGTTCTCATTCCCATGTATTTCATGGAAACCCAGACCGGAATTGATTCACCGCCTGCAATCAACCATCCGGAATATTATTACGGATTTATTGGTACAGCCGTTGCCTGGCAGTTTGTCTTTCTTTTGATTGCAACCGATCCGGTAAAATACTGGCTGATAATTCTGGCTGCCTGGGTGGAAAAGTTCTCATTCGGGATTGCCGGTCTCGTTCTGTTTTCACAGGGAAGGATGCCGGATCCGATTTTTGCCGGAAGCCTGATTGATCTTTTTCTCGGGTGTTGTTTTGTCTGGGCCTGGTTCAAAATAAAAAAATCACTTGCCTGATGTAAATGTAAAAGGGCGACCCGAAAGGTCGCCCTTTTTGTTGAGGCAAAAACAGTTCTCCCGCGGATATCGCAGATTTTCACGGATGGAAAGGGGGAAATTCACCCTAATTGTTGTAAATAATAGAGTTACCACCGTTCCATTTCGATTTCGGATTTATTTTTAGTCACTTCAGATAGGTTACTTTATATGTTTTGGAAGAATGATCTGGTAAACTGATTTTGAAAAAATAAAGTCCTGATGCCCACGTCGGATCAAAATCAACCGGAAGTATCACTGCCTGGGTTTTAATTTCATGTTTAATACTGGCAACCTGCTGCCCAAGGATATTATAAATCAAAATGGATGCCGATCCCTCCGGTGGGTTTTTCACCCTGATGAATACCCTTGAATTGGTTGGATTCGGCCACGGATAAAAGAATTGTACCTCATTTCCGGAAGTATCTGAAAGGATTTCCCTGAAATTTTGGCTGTGAAGAACTCCAATCAAATCATAAGTTGTCGTCCAGTCAGAAGCTTTGATTGTCAGGTTAAAATCTGCAGGTGAAAAGTTCGCGTTTTCCCAGATAATATCAATTTTTTCGTTTTCCTTAAAGTTGGTATAGTTGCTGATCAAGGGTAACGGAGTTCTGTCGGAAGATGAAAAAAAGGCAGGTTTATATTTTACAAGTGAAAGACTTTTTGATAGCCTAAGAAGTAAGGTATCCCGTTTTTGAGTAAGTAGTTCCGGGTTGTTTTGAAACCAAAGATTAAGCGGAAAGGCTGGAGTGGTGATGGTTGATGGTTTATCACGTAAATACTCCAACCGGATTTTGGATTCGGTAATGAAGGGATGCTGTGTTTCAACCCAAAGTTTCATGATATTATTTTTCACTTCTTCACCTGGCTGAATAACATGATGTTTCCCTTCAGTATCCGTAGCGAATATTGAAACCGGGTTTGGATTTATAAAGGTTTCAATTGCCGAACCTGAAAAACCCACAGGATCAAACGTTGGTGTTTTGATTGCAAGTCGTTTAACATATCCGGATCCGCTCCATATTTCCATAACCTCGGGGTAAAAGGATGGAATAACCGGCTCATTTAATCCAGGCAAATTTGAATTTGGAAAGTGGTTTTCCCAGGTGTCAAATAAAAACGCCTTACTGATGGTTGTTATTGACTGAGGTCCCAGAATATTGGATTTAATTGGGTAAAGCTGTCTTGAAAACGCAAATAAATAGTCCTCCGGATTTGATAAATCATGTTGGTAGAAAATGACCCTGTGTTGTTTGTTTGCTGTTAATTTACTGCCGGCCGCAAGAATATAACCAAAACCTGAAATACCCAGCCCCAGAACCATATTGCCAGTCTTGAGATTACCGTCCTTTTCAGGAACATTAAGGGTTCTGTCAATTTTTAAATCCGTTGGTTTAAAAAGATTTTTTCCATCACTAAGGTTTTGGGTTGTTTGAGCAACAAGACCAATTTTTACCAGGGAATCTGTTTCATATGCAATTATTCCCTGATATCTAAGGCTTACCTGCCCCATGTTTTTTGTGTATAAGGTTACCGTTTTTCCCGGATTTCTGTTAAAATCTGTTTTATAGTGTCCCCATATCCACCTTGTTTTCTGTTTCATTTGTATTTGTAACCCATAAAAGGAATCAGCCTCATGAAAGTCAGGTGAATTTTGTCCCAGCTCAATTTCGGTTTCAACTTTTCTTCCGGTCATTAATTCTGATACCCGGTAATGGGGAATTTCAAAAGAGGAACTTGATGACTCAAATTTATTCCCGTAGCCTGAACCATAATACATCCAGATTGAATCTGCATCAGTAATATAACGTGGATATCCTCTTTCATAGGTAAATTTTACGTTTGTTGGATAAGGTTGCAAAATCCAGGGTATCGTTTCCTTGCCATAAAATTCAAAATAGGATCCATGGATGGCATAATTCTCAAAATCCTGGTAATCAGTGTAAAATTTAACAATCCGGTTCAAGTCATTGCTAATAAAAAGAGGATATCCAGGATATATCGGAAAAAATACAGATCCGGCAGTTTCTTTCTGATTGATATAAAAAGTAACAACGCCCGCAAGGCTTTCATAACTAAACGGAGAATCACCCGGTTTAAAAGTAAATGTTAGCGTGACCTGAATACTGTCTCCGGCATTCAGTCTAAATGTGGACGGTTCAACAATAAACCCAGCTTCAATCTCATTCCGGTTCGTATTGACGGTATAATTTTTATCTGATTTATTTTTCAGGATGACGTGGCGGATTGCCGTTGGTTGTTCGGGATTAATAATGACCAGCCGATCATCGGGATAACTGATTTCCAATGGTGTTTGGCTATAAACTTGATAACTCCAGATCAATTCCGGATAACGATAGTTCAGATAATCATAAGAGCCTAAGCCGGTAATACAAGATGAAAAATGATTCAATTTTTTGTTTAACTGAATAATTCCATCGGTTTCAAGTATATCAGCAATTATCCTGAGAAAGTGAACAGGCAAAATATAAGTTGAAATACCAGGATAAGAAATTATCAGACTATCAATATGTGAATTGGATACAACCCAGACACCAAACTGGAAATTAGTTGAAGTAAAGTCAGATGAAATGCCCCAATACAAGGCACGGTCTGTAAATCCTCCGACAGCTCCCGGCTTTGGCATTTTATTTAACTCTGGCATCACCCAGGCCATTTCCCGGTAAGAATTAATCAGGTCATAAATGACAAGACCTTTTTCCGCAGCGGCTTGTAAGAGTGCCTCTGATTCTTCATTGTGATCAATAATTTCATAATTCTGAATAAATAGTACATCAAGATGGTCGTCGGTTGAACCATCAGAATCTGGATCCAATGCAGCATTCAGAAGGTTTTTTAATGTACTTGTTCTCAAATTAAGATATCCGTGTGTATAAACCGGAAAAAGGGTCAGATCAAGGTCTTCATAGAGTCCCTTTCGATTCCCAATTGTTCCGTTAAGATATCTGAGTTGTTCCCGCTCATATTCAAGAACCCAATTAACATGGTCATAATGCAATGGCCCCGCTAAACCCTGAACCATATTCGTGTACAATGTTTTTCCCGTAACCGGATCTGTTAAATAGGGGTGATTAGGATCATCCAGAAAACAGGTCATACCAATTTTTAATGATGTTCTTTTGGTTGGGGGTATAGGTACCTGCTCCCATTCATCAGACTGTTTTTTTTGAAAAGTCTGATCCGGCTGATTATCAGGGAACTGCAGCAAGTCCTGATTTTCTACTTTTATTTCCGTGCGGTTTCTTGCAGAAACAAGAGTTTTCTCAGGTTTTTTACTTGTTTCAGGGTTATTATCAGGGGAAATTACAGGCTTGGGATTCGAAAAGATGTTGACTTGAAGTACAAGCAAAGTAACGATTGGAAAAAACATACGGGTCTCATGTTTGGTAATTAAAATAATTTAGATAGTTTAATCTAAATGATCAATTATTTTTAACCAAAAAGAGAAGGTACGGTTTTTTTACCTTATGGGATTATTCTTTTATCCATATCCATTTAAAAGCGAAATTGAATCTGTTTAAAGAAGTTGTGACTCAAAACCTGCCCCAACTTCTCTTTTTCTTTATATCTTAAACCCCCGATCCCGCCAGCAGGATCGGGGGTTTACTCGACGTGTAACTTACCACTTGTAACTTGTAACTGATTTGCTCCCCGCTCCTCAGTGTTTATGCGGTTCTGCAGCAGTTTCCGGTTTTGTGACAACCTGCGTCATCGGCAGGGCAGCAACAAACAGACTTTTCAGTTGTTTCAGATCTTCGCCGATTTTATCGGCTTCGATAAGTTGTTCCGCCATGCCGGTTCCTCTGAGTTCTGCCTGATAATCGGTCAGTAGATCGGTAACTGCAGATTCATCGGTTTCATCCAGTTCACGGAAGGCAATTTTCGCATTTGAAGCCAAACGAAGTTTGAGCGTATCGACCGTTAATCCGAGTTCCGGGTACAACCTGAAGTAAATCGTACCGCCGGTCATGCCTGAACACATCCACGGACCCGGATCACCCAAAACGACAATTTTTCCGCTGGTCATGTATTCGAAAGCAAATCCTTTCAGAGCTGCTTTTTCGAGAATCATGAGCGGATCAGCCATGTCATATTTTTCGGTAATTCGTTTACCAAAAACCACATCCGCACCCGAAAGCCGGATGCACGTACGGGAATCGGCATAACCCTGAACAAAAAACCGTCCGCCCTGTGCACCGTACGCAAAACATTTCCCGACTGAACCGTCAAGTGATTTTCCGTTGTGATTCATGCCCTTCAGAACCGACATTTTTCCGCCGGAAGCTCCTTTTGCAGAACCATCCTGAACACCACCCTGAATCCGGATGTGAAGCTGGGGCGTAATGAATGATCCCAGTCCGTTACCCGGAATAGATCCACCGGTCAGATCCAGGAAGATTTCTCCGTTGAACGGAGTTCCCTTGAGCGCCAGTCTTGCCAGTTCGCCGGCTGTTGCCGCACCAAAGGCACGGTCAGTGTTGGCAATCCGGTCATCACGGTATAGAATTTTGTCGTGACCTTTTTCGATGGAAAGAAGCAGCGTTTCCCCAATCATTTTCGACAAACCGGTTTTGGGTTTCTGAACCATAAACCAGTCTTCATCCGCTGATGCACCCGAAACCGGACCCAATGAAGGTAATGTCATCGGTTTCAGATCAATTTTGTCAAAAGCACGGCTTTGTTTCAGAACATGATTTTGTCCGACCAGATCCTGCAGCGTTGAAAATCCGAGTGCAGCAGCCTGTTTCGCCAGTGATTCTTTCATGGTTCTGAGCAGATGCGAAAGGTGTTCAACGGCATGTTCGTAATTCCGGGGTTCGTAGGTCTCGAGTCCGGCTGCAAAGGCAGCTTCTTTCGTTGGGAAGTGAGCCGTAATTCCGGTGTGACAGGTTCCCAGATTACAATCCCGGCAAATGGTACAGCCGATGGCAACCATGGCCATCGTTCCCATGCCGACCCGGTTGGCGCCGAGAGCCATGAGTTTCAGAATATCGTCAGTAGATTTAACCCCGCCATCCGCCCAGACTTCCACTTTTGACCGGAGTCCTGCAGAAACCAACGCCTGATGACTTTCAAAAACGGCAAGCTCCGTCGGGAAGCCCACATATTTCAGAGAATGACGCCGTGCCGCACCGGTTCCGCCATCAAATCCAGATATCGCAATAATATCGGCTGAAGCTTTGGCAACTCCGGTCGCAATCGGACCAATATTCGGGATTGCCGGAATTTTCACCGAAATGAGTGCAAACGGATTCACCGTTTTCAGTTCTTCGATCAGCTGAGCCAGATCCTCAATGGAGTAAATATCGTGGTTGTTACTTGGTGAAATCAGATCAACGCCGGTTTTGGTGTGCCGGGCTTCGGCAATTTTTGCGGTAACTTTAAAGCCGGGAAGATGTCCGCCCTCACCGGGTTTTGCACCCTGACCAACTTTAATTTCGATAAAACGGGCAGAATTCAGCAGGGTTGCATTCACGCCAAACCGTCCGGAAGCGACTTGCTGTCCACGGTTTCTGAAATATTTTCCCATGATTTCAGGAAGTTCGCCACCTTCACCATTCATACAAATCAGATTTTCCCGGGCAGCACCTTCAGCGTAGGTTTTGTACGAAATTTCACCCTGAGATCCGAATGACATCGCCGACACATAAAACGGACCGTCATATCCATCAATGGAAATATCACAACTCTCAACAGGAGCTTTTCCGGTTTCGATATCAAACAGGTGACGGATGGAAACGGGAGTTTTCTCCGTCACTTTCCGAAGTTTATCCAGATAATCAGAATACGTCATCCGGCCCTGAGCCACTTCTGCGATGGATTTCCACACCTTCGGGTACAGATGGGCATCTGGTTTCAGACGTAGCAGATCTTTGGATAATGCTTCTTTTCTCTTTGATAAAAGACCGACCAGTTCTGCAAATCCAAACCCGATTTTTTCGTCACCCAAAGCATTGGTAATGCCAATGGCGTTCGCCAGATCAGCTTTCAGTCCGATGGCAGCAAAGAGAGGTGCATATCCGCTGAGATCATGAATTCCCAAAGTTGAAATCACTTTTTCAATTCCGGAATTCAGGGCTGCAACGAGGGAAGCAATTTTCTTTTCTGAATTTTCTTTGTTTTCAAGTGCACGTTCAAAAACGAGGTAAGGAACCAGGGCATCGGCACCCAGACCAAGTGCAATAATGCAGTCGTGAGTATTTCTGAGCTGTCCGGACACAAGAATAATCGAGGTTTCAAGCCGGAGACAACGTCCGCGAACGCCATATTTTTCATCCAACGCCCGATTCAGTCTGGCAAGAAACACAAACGGATCCATGGCGTAGGTAGGTGAATCAGTAAAACCACGGTCGTCCAGAACAATCAGTGATCCCGATGAAGTTGAAATGGAATTGGTGATCAGCTCAACTTTTTTGTGGTAGTCTTCATCACCGGGGAATTCATTTTCCGCCAGTAAAGAGACCGGGAGAATATCCATGTGCGGTTCTGCCTGATGCAGAATATCGGTCAAAGTCAGCGCCGGTGAATGGGCGTGAATCCACTCATCATTCAGCGAACCGGCAACCAGAACAGGATGTTTCAGAAAAACCTGATGTCCGTGACTTTCTCTCCAGCCGGGGTGCGGACCCAAAAAGGTGTTCAGCGAAAAGTGATCGCCTTCCCGTTCCCGGTCAATGCTCGGGTTGGTCACCACGGCTACTTTTTCTTTGATGAATTCGGGGATGTTGATGATATCCTCAACGAGAAACGCCAGCGGACCATCATAACCGGTAGCTGCAATCGGCTCTTTTCCGTTCGACATGAAATAAGACACATCGTCCCACTCGTCGGTCTTCCATCCCATCGCCATATAATGATTTACCGGAACGGGTTTGATTTCGATTTCTTTGGCGGATTTTTCACGTTTTGGCGTGATCAGGTGATCTTTTGCCGTGACTGAGTTTCCGATCCGGTTGACAACAAATTCTCTGAGCTTATTGTGACTGAAAACTTCAACTCCGCCGGAAATAATCTGATTGCCGGCGCCATCCTGCATCATAATCGGTCGTTTGAGCCAGATTCCTTTTTTCTCACCGGGCGCAATCGGAACCGGATCATTTTCAAGCGATTCAAAATCAATCACGCCTTTTTCTGACGATGCAAAATATTCCTTGTCGGTTTCGCCGTACCACAATGGACGCAGACCAAGTGCATCCACAGAAAAGACAATTTCATCTCCCTGTCTTGCAATAATGGCGGCCGGACCCTGAGCCGGCATCCCGATGACGCGGCGGAAGTGGGTGTACAGTTTTTTTGCCTGCTCATCCATTTTTTCAATTTCTGACCAGACCGGCGGAAATATCATTTCCATGGCTTCCATCAGGGTGAAATCTTCACGGAACATCAGATTTTCAACCATCCGGTCAAGATCCTGGGAATCCGAGCCGTTTTCTACAAGCTGAATTCCAAGCCGGGTTGCTTCCTTCCGAAGGCGCATAATGGTGTTGATTTCACCGTTGTGTCCCAGCGTAGAAAACATCTGTGCCCGTTCGTGGGTCGATTCAGTGTTGGTGGAATAACGACCGTGTCCGAGCGTAATTGCACTCCTGAAATCGGGATGTTTCAGTTCCGGAAAGTAATTTTCGAGTGTTCTTACGTCACCTCTCAGTTTATAAATCACCGAGTTCTGACTGAAGGAAACGACGTGAACGTCTGAGTACAATTTTTCAATTTTAAGATGAAGTTCGTGGCTTTTGTTTTCGGCGATGGATTTACGTCCCTGCGGAACCATGGCGATATGCCAGTACAGCGGCTCCAAAGCCTTTCCTCTCACGCCAAGGGCTTCATGCGAAACCGACATTTTTGAGGAAATGAGAACGTCGTAACCGGCACCGTTCAGAAGTTGTTCGATCGACTTGATAATCGCCAGCTGCCGTTCGGATGTATTTCGGCGGATCATCAGGTGAAGGATGGTAAATTGCGGATTGAAAACCTGGCGGGAATCGAGTCCGGCCAGTTCAAGTTTTTTGGCCCAGATGAGTTTTGGAATATCCGTCTGGATGCCCGTTCCGTCACCTTCCTGATTGATTTCCCCGGTGCGGTGTCCCATGTTATCGAGAGCTTTCAGCACCCGGCGGACATTCCCGTGCGTTGCCATTCCGTTTTTCCGGACGAGCGCAATGATTGCACATGCATCATGTTCAAGATCGAACCGGTTGATCTGATAAGTTGAATTTCCCATAACTTGCTCCAACAGTGGCTAGTACGCTTATGTACACAAAAATATACAAATTCACAAAACAAGCAACACTCCACCTTAATTATTAAGATTTTGCATGCGTTTTTTTAAGTATTTGATTGTATTGCAAGAATAATGCCGAATGAAAAATCAAAAAAGACCATTTTGGGTTTAATAACTTCCGTCGGGAAAATACGTTCACCGCAGAGGCGCTGAGAACGCAGGGCGGGGGGAGATTATTTATGATTTGAATGTGGTAGAGACGACCCACTGGGGCGTCTCCGTAATTTGGGATTTCACCTTTTTTTGGAGGGAAAAGCGTTGAACACAGTTGCTGAAATACTGGATTCCTCCCGCTTGCGGGACGGGAATGACAACCCTCTTTGATTAGCAAAAACAATGCTATTGTCATCCCCGCGAAGGCGGGCTAACGAAGTTCTGCGGAGCTCATCCATGCCTTTTTTCCTAAAATCCCTTCCTTATAGACAGCCCCTGCGAATTAAAAATTAAAAAATCTCCCTCCGCTCTGCTCCCCTCTGTGATTAACTCAGAGCTCCTCTGTGGTTAAATGTATTTGCCTTCTGTATTAAACCAAAAAAACGAATTTGCCTTTCTCTGCGCCCTCAGCGCCTCTGCGGTGAAATCCCCCGCATTTTACCCGTTTTTTCTGATTTCTTTCCCGATCCGGCAGTCCAGACATTTTTTCTTTGAACACCAGTTGTTGTACAGGTTCAGCAATCCCCAGTGGAAGGTGGTGGTGTGGTCGGTGATTCCGAATTTTTGTCTCATGGTTTTATCTATGGCAATATCCTGCCGTTGCGGAAAGGAATCACACAAACTCAGAACCAGATCCTGTAAATCGGGTCGTTTAAATTCTCTCGCATATAAATAAAGGACCGGGAACCAGGTGTTGAACAAAATCGAGGCTTTTCGTTCTTTCCCGATTTTATACGCCGGTGATGATTTGACAGATAACAGATTCATCAGATCCGGGAAAATTTTCTCTGGCCGAGATCCCATATTCAAATGGGCTTCCAGGGTCAGAATCAGTGGTTTCAGGAATCCGGTTTGATAATATCTTCCAACCAGTTCGGCAGCCGATTTAAGTCTTTCTTCTGGTTGATTCACGGCTCTGACTGATTTTGTTTTCCACTCGGAAGGATGAAAAAGATTTCCGCGCTGCAAAATATCTTTCCTTATTTTTTCGATGGGATTCACTCCAAACTCAGGTTCTTCCTCCAATCCGGCTAGAAAAAACCATTCAGAAAGCAGGGGCTGACCCGTTTCTCCGGTAATATCCGGCCAATCTAAAACCGGAAGTTCTCTCGCCAGGCGTTCAAACCGTTCTTTGTTGGATGGATAGCCAAGCGCCCTGAAAAATCCTTCAAATAAAAGCTGATCCCAAACATACCTTTTCCCTTTCAGATAAACCGGATTTGCAGTCAGTTCTTTGAGGCGGATGGCAAACCGGTTCACTTTTTCCAGAAAAGCAAGGTGACCAAGTTCTGTCAGCCAGGCTTTGGTGAGGGTCTGACTCACACCCTGAAGCTGACCGCCGCACGGAATATCTGTTTTGAAATTGAGTTTTTCCTGCAGAGACAAAACCCCGATCAAATCCTGAAAACTCAGCATTTTCGACAAAGTGAGATGAGGTATTCCGGTTCCGTTTTTTGCCGGAACTGACTCGTATCCGGGAAGATTGTAAAAGGAAACGTGGAGGATGCAGTGGTTGTAGGCGGGATCGGTTGAATGCCGGTGGGTAAACCAGTCTTCTGACTGAACGTGAAGTTCAACGGAGCCGCGAACCGGTTTTCGGTCCAGAAGTAAAACGGCGTCCTGAAAATCAGGTCCGTTCGACTCGTTTTCCCTTCCGGGATTGTGGATTTCTACAGAACGGCCGTCGTCAGTGGTTAAGGTTTTACCAAAAAGATAACCTGAAGACCATAAACGGGCCAGATACAGCTCGGGAAAAGCAGAAGCAGACATAAAACACCATGGATTGGTTCGGAATCTGCTTCAAAAATAGGAAATCAAACCGAAAGAGTAAACCTGAACTTATTGATCTTTTCGAAATACTCAGTTGCCTTTTGGTTCACAATCCGTTTATAATTTTCCTCGGAGGAGGAATAAATGATGTCACGGCCAACATTAATCAGTGCACCACGGCTTTGACGGTTTACCGAATTCCGGATTGTCGCTTCCAGATCACCACCCTGAGCACCGATTCCGGGCACCAAGAACGGCATTTCTCCGGCTTGTTGTCTGATTGCTTTTAAATCGGGCGCCTGGGTTGCACCGGTTACCAATCCGATATTGTCATTTTTATTCCAGGAAACAGCTTTATCAATCACTTCCTGATATAAATATTTTCCGTTTTCGAGTTTAAGTCTTTGGAAATCAGCCGAACCTGGATTGCTGGTTAAGGCCAGAAGAAAAATTCCCTTGTCTTCACGGCGGATAAACGGTTCAATGGAATCAAAACCCATGTACGGAGCAACGGTCACACAATCGAACTGATATTCATCAAAGAAGGTTTCGGCATATTTTTCTGAACTGTTGCCAATGTCGCCAACTTTTGCATCTGCAATGGAAAGAACGTGTGGCGGAATTAAAGTTAACAGTTCACGAAGGGTTTGCCAGCCCATTTCACCAAGCGATTCAAAAAAGGCAATGTTGAATTTATAGGCAGCGGCAACATCCTTAGTTGACTCAATAATATCCTTGCAAAAAGTCAGAATGGGATCGGGTGATTCCATCAGGTGCATCGGAAGTTTATTAAAATCAGGATCCACCCCAATGCAGAGCAGGCTGTTGCTTGTCAGAATGGCCTGATTCAGCTTTTGATTATATTTCATTTTTTTCTTTCGTGAAAAAATTTTTCCGAAAAACACACAGAAACAGAACGTTGTCATTCCCGCGAAGGCGGGAATGACAACAAAAAAATTTCTTACCCTCTGCTCCGCATCCCGTGACCTGTAATCCGTGACCCGTGATTCCCCGGTCCCCCGTCCCTTGTCACCTGTCCCCGGCTGTTACGCCGGTTCGATCACGTCAAATCTTGTATAATGTCTCAGCACTTCCGGGATGGTAATAGATCCGTCGGCGTTCTGATTGTTTTCAAGTAAACTCACCATTAACCGGGAAGTTGCAAGTCCGGAACCGTTGAGCGTGTGAACATATTCAGGTTTGGAATTGGCATCCGGTTTAAAGCGGATGTTGGCCCGTCTTGCCTGAAAATCCTGAAAATTGGAACAGGAAGACGCTTCGAGATATTTATTTTCTGCAGGCGACCACACTTCAATGTCATAACATTTGGCAGCGTTGAAACTCAGATCACCCGTGCAAAGCAGAAGAATCCGGTAAGGAACTTTCAGCGCCTTCAGAATATTTTCAACATCATTCACCATATTTTCCAGTTCGTTATACGACCCGACCGGATTTGCAAACTTCACCAGTTCAACTTTATTAAATTGGTGAACACGTAAAAATCCTTTGGTATCTTTTCCGTAAGAACCGGCTTCCCGGCGGAAACAGGCTGAATATCCGCAGTACTTTACAGTTAATTCTTCAGCTTTGAAGGTTTCATTCCGGTGAAGGTTGGTGATGGGTACTTCTGCGGTCGGAATGAGGTAAAGTCCGTCTGCCTGAATGGTGTACATGTCTTCGGCAAATTTAGGAAGCTGACCGGTTCCCTTCATCGACTCTTCATTCACCACGAATGGCGGAAAAATTTCCTTGTATCCGTGATTGGCTGTGTGGGTATCCAGAAAGAAATTGATCAAAGCCCGCTCAAGTGCAGCACCTTTCCCGACATAAACCGGGAATCCTGAACCCGAAATTTTGGCGCCACGTTCAAAATCCAGAATACCGCATTTTTTACCGAGTTCTATATGATCAAGCGGTTTGAATTCTTTTGTAAAAGTACCGGTTTCCCAACGGCGGACTTCCACATTATCTGCAGCTGATTTTCCAACAGGGACCGAGTCATGAGGAATGTTGGGTGTGTACAATAAAATCTCGTTGATTTTATTTTCTGCCTCGCTGAGTTCGGTGTCGAGTTCCTTGATGCGGTCAGAAACGGTTTTCATCTCAGCAATCAGGGAATCTGCATTTTCTTTGTTTTTCTTTTTCTGCGCAATGTCATTGGTGACGGTATTGCGGGTGGCTTTCAGCGTTTCAACTTCACCGATAAGTGTGCGGCGGCGAACGTCGAGTTCTAAAATCTGATCGATTTTTTTCGGATCGTCAAGTTTCGATTCGATTTTGGCTTTGTAGGTATCCGGATTTTCACGGATGAGTTTCAGATCGAGCATGTTAAATGAGTCCTGCTTGTTTTAACTGTTGGCGGAAGCGGATGAGTCCTTCTTCCGTGGTTGAAAATTTCATTCCAAGTTCAGCTTCTGCTTTCAGGATGATAAGCCCTGAATTGAGCGGTCTTGGTGCGGGCTGATTCAGACTGGCTGTCAGAACCGGCGAAATCAATTTTTTATTGTAGCCGAAGACTTCGGCGAGCTTGATGGCAAAATCGAAACGTGATCCGATATCCGATCCGGCGGCGTTGTAAATGCCGTGAACGTTTTTGATAACGCCATGATAAATGGCTTCTGCAAGATCTTCAACCAGAGTTGAATTTCCGATCTGATCGGTCACAATATTGACCGGTTTATTCTCTTTTAGTTGCTGAACCAGCCAGATAGCAAAATTGGATTTCGTTCCGGTCCCGAGTCCGTAAACGACCATCGTTCTGAAAATCAGAAAATCGGGTCCTGAAGCGATTGTTTCATTTTCACTGGCCAGTTTCGATTTTCCGTAATAGGAAATCGGATTCACCCGTGCATCTTCCCGGTACGGACCGTTTTTTCCGTCAAAAACGTAATCCGTTGAAACGTGAACCAGTTTGATGTCGAGTGCTTTTGAAATTTCAGCGAGATGTCTAACCCCATCCACGTTAATTTTCCAGCAAGCTTCTTTTTCAGTCTCACATTTATCTACATGCGTCATGGCGGCACAGTTGATGATGGCATCCGGCTCAAAATTTTTCACCAGTTCACGAACGGCTTTTCTGTCGGTGATGTCGAGTGAAGCATATCCGCACGACACATCATCAAGCAGCAAGGTTTCGCCTTTTGCCGTTGCCAGAACATCAAACCGGGAATCCCGGCTGAAAAGCTGAATCACTTTCTGGCCAAGAAGTCCGTTTGCTCCGGTAACCAAAATCCGCTGAAACTGACTTGTTCCGCTCATAACAAAGCTCCGTTGATTCTCATGTGCTCAACCTTCCGTGCAAATCCGGTTTTTCCTGCAGCAAGTTCTGCCAGTTTCATGGCTTTCTGAAGCGAGAGTTTTAAACTTTTTGTTTTAATCATCTGATAGGTATAAACTGAACCCAAAATATCTCCGCAACCTACTGATGACGGGTTTTCTGTCTGACTGAACGGACGCAAAATGTGACTGTTGATCGAATTCAAAACTTTTTCCCAGGCGACAACACCACGGTCACCCTTATTGATCAGAACAAAATCAACTTTTCCATCAATCATAGCCAGTTTCAGAATTCCCTTTTCGGTAAGTCCGGCTGCTAAAAACAGCATCTGCATTTCACGCTGGGTGACCTGGACAGAATTGATCTGACTGAATAACTCACTTAATTCTGCTTTCATTCCGTCCGGATTATTCCTGAAATCAGTAAAAAGGCGTTCAGCTTTTACATGCAGATTCACATGAATAAATGCTGAAGGATATTTTTGTCGGATCAGCTTCAGGTCTGAAAACTGAAGGTCATAACCCGTATGAAAATTGACATAAACGGCAGCTGGTTCAAGGTCAGGTAAATGATTCATTGAAATTGACTGTTCTGAACTCTGAACTAAAAGATAGCTTAATTCACCGCCGGCTTTTTGAATAACCTGAACCCGGTCATTTTTCTCATCTGACTGATAAATTCCATCCGTCACAAGGAATGGAAGCTGTTTAAGTTCAGCTTTAACCGTCTCAATTGAATCTGCCTCAACCGGGAAAACCGGGAAAATCCGGTCCTGCTTTTCCATCACGGATGACAAAGCATAAAGAGACCAGGCAATTCCGCCCGGCTCAAAATTGACTGAGCCATCCTGATTTTGAAATCCGTCCCAGCAAAAATGCCCCAGAACGATGATAGATGAAGAATTCATGCTTACTTTTCGTTAAACTTTAAAGATACGATTTTGCAGTTGGAAGGAAAAAAGAAGAGTCATCTAAATTGACTCTTTATTTTGGTTTTAATTTTTACCCGTTCTGGCTTCAAATACTAATATTTACTAATTTTGCTTGCTCTGCCAATCTTCATTTTATCAAGCCCGGGAAATTTTCAATGAAATTAAAATCTGGTTTATTGTTTTGCATTTTTTTCAGTGCAGGTTCTGTTTTCGGTCAGGTTTCTGATTCTCTCAGTCAAAATAATCCATCTCTTTTTACTGTCAGACCCAAATCAGCAGATCTAAAGGTATTAAAAACACCCGACCCTTTTTATTCAGAGACAGTAAAGGTGCTTTCATTAAACGATCGGGTTTCAGTCGTGGATTCAATGGGATCCTTTTATAAGATAACTTCAGAAAATGGCGATTTTTCTGGCTTTGTCCCAAAATTATCCGTCTTACGTTCAGGTGCTGATGATTCAAAAAATCTGGTTTTAGTTAAGGATACAAGTGATATTCCTTTTCAGGTTGAACTTAAAAAAACCGATTTCATCATTGGTGTTTTGGCACTGGGATTAGCCTTCGACTATGCATTCACAACTTCTGATATGAACTCAGCTCTGAAAAAAATTAAAGACTCAAAAGTTGATATCAATACAGAAAGGTTTGAAAGTTCAAGAGATACAAAATTTACACTGGCTGTTATTTTCGGTCTTGTGGGTTTGTATGAAGTTTATTCATCGGTTTCTGAAGTAAAAACAAACCCCTGAAAAAGCTGAAAGTGGTACCAATTCTTTCCAAAACTTTCCAGCACTTAAAAAGATGTGAATCATCCCGTTCAATACTTTCATTTATGGAAGAAAAAATTTACTTTTACTTGTTCACATCATGGTGTGGACAAGCATTGGAAAACAGGTTGAATCTCTGTGAATAACTAAGTGTTTTTCGGGTTCTGCCAAAAGTACTGTGGATGAGTGGGGATAATCTGTGGGCAAATAACCCTTTTTATCAGCCAGAGAAAGTGGATAAGTCAGGGTTCGATTTCAGGTCAGAAATGGCCTCAGACCCGAAAGTTAACCAGTTATCAACATACCCACAGTCTCTACAAGTTTTCTACATCAACATTTTAAATCTTAAGTATTATTATTTTTCCTTTCAGGGAGCAAGCGCATGAAATTCAAGGTCAATTCAAGTATCCTTCTGAAAAGCCTGAATAAAGTGAACAGTGTCGTACCGGCTAAAACACCTCTTCCAATCCTTGAAAATATTCTTTTTGACCTTAAAGCAGATGTGCTTACCCTTTCTGCTACCGATCTTGAAGTTTCAATGACAACTACAGTTACGGTAACGGGATCTCAGGACGGTAAAGTTGCAGTTCCTGCAAAACGCCTGATTGATACTTTAAAAGCTTTACCAGAAACCAGTCTGGCTTTTGACATCAATGATTTAAATCAGATTACCTTTTCAACCGATCGCGGAACGTATAAACTTTCCGGTGAAAATGGCGAAGAATTTCCGAGTACACCAGATCTTGAAACCGGTTATGCCATTTCGATCAGCAGCAAGCAACTTGCCCGGATGATCAATCATACTTTGTTTGCTGTTTCAACCGATGAACTTCGTCAGGCCATGATGGGTGTTTTATTCCAGATCAATTTTGATGAATTTAAAACAGTTGCCACCGATGGTCACCGTCTCGTTGCCTTCAGTTACAAAGCTTTCAGCTCTGAAGAAAACAAAAACTTCATCATTCCTTCAAAAGCCTTAAATATTCTGCTTAAAAATATTGACGGACCTGAAACCCCGATTACCATTGACGAAAAGTTTGTTTCTTTCAAATTTGAAGAAGGAACTTTGACATCACGGTTAATCAAAGAAAACTATCCGAACTATGAAGCTGTGATTCCGAATGAAAATAACCGGAACATGGTCATCAATAATCATGATTTAAAAGCAGGCGTTAAACGGGTTTCTCTGTTTGCAAATTCAAGCACACATCAAATCCGGTTTGCAATGGGTGAAGAACCGTTGAAAATTTTTGCTGAAGATTTTGATCAGGGCCGTTCAGCAACAGAAAATATTCCTTCACTGTTTACCGGCGAATCTCTCGAAATTGGATTTAACGCCAATTATATCCAGGATATTCTCGATCATATTGAAACGGATGAAGTCCGCTTTGAATTTTCGGGTCCGACACGGGCTTCCGTTGTGCTTCCTGCAGCTCAGGAAGAAAACGAAAATATTCTTATGCTGGTTATGCCGGTTCGGATCAACAGTTAACGAATGTTCCTTCAAGAACTCGGGGTTTCCGATTTCCGGAATCACCCCGAAACCCGCCTTACCTTTCAGCGCAATGTCTCGATCTTCTACGGTAAAAACGGGCAGGGAAAAACCAACCTGCTCGATGCCATTTACTATCTTTGCCTGACAAAATCCTTCCAGGTTTCCTCTGAACTGCTTTGCATCCGTGACGAAACCAATTCTTTTTTTCTTCAGGGATTCATGAAATCAGATTCCGGCCTGGAATCGGTTATCGATTCCCGCCTGACACGACCCGACAGTAAATTCATTTCAATTAACGGACAAAAAATAAGGTCATCATCTGAAATTATCGGCCAGTTTCCGATTGTTTTGTTCACACTTGAAGACCGGCTGATTACCATGGGAACTCCGGCCGACCGGCGCCGTTTTCTTGATTCGGTTTTATTTCAGGTCAGCAAAGTGTACATGGAAGATTCCAGAAAACTGAAAAAAGCCATCAAGCAAAGAAATGATCTTTTACAATCTTCCGGGAAATTGACTGCTTCAGTTATTGAATTGTTTGAAGTCTGGACGGAAGAACTGATCCGGATTTCCATCCCGATTATTAAAAGAAGAATTTCCTTTCTTTCAGAATTCCGGAAAGAAATTGAACAGCTTTACAAAAATGAATTGGCCGGATTTGAACATCCTGATGTTCGATACAAATCGGGTGATCAGTTTATTGAAAATGAAGCTGATATTGAGCCCTGGCTAAGGCAGCAATCAAAAAATTTGAGGAATCAGGAATTAGATCGCAGAACCACTTTAATTGGTCCGCAGCGGGACGATTTGTTCATAACGCTGGACGGAAAAGAAACCCGTTTTTTTGCTTCACAGGGTCAGCACAAACTTTTTCTGCTTGCATTGAAAATTGCCATGTGGACCTATCTCAAAGAAAAAACAGGTGAAACCCCGATTGTTCTGGTTGATGATATTTTTTCAGAACTTGATTCAGACCGGCTTTCAATTATCAGTAATTTTCTTCCCAAACTCGGACAGGTTTTCATCACCATGACCGACCGGGAAACCCTTGCACTGCAGGGTGATTTTGACTTTTTCAGAGTGGATGCCGGGAGGGTTTATGGCGGGTAAATCACGGGTAGGAAAATTGGCCTCCATTCAGGATCTGATTCATTTTTACAAGAATCATACAACCGCCGGAAAAATCGTTAAAAAGTTTGATGTCTTAGCCGAATGGCCCTCGATTGTCGGCGAAAGAATTGCTCAGGAAACCACTGCAGAAAAGATTGAAAATAAAATACTTAAGATTTCTGTGAAGAATTCATCGTGGCGTCAGGAGCTCACCTTCCGTAAAACCGAAATACTTACAAAAATCAATACACATTTCGGCGAAGAAATTGTAAAAGACATACTTTTTCGGTAAATTATCAGGTTATTTTCCAGTAAAAATTTAATGAAGTAAATATGTCAGAAATTGATGATTTAGAAGGTCGGGCCGGTGATTACGGAGCCGAAAATATTACCGTTCTCAAAGGACTTGAAGCGGTAAGAAAAAGACCAGCCATGTACATCGGTGATGTTGGCGTCAGAGGTCTTCACCACCTGGTTTATGAAGTCGTAGATAACTCAATCGACGAAGCACTTGCCGGTTATTGTACTGAAATCAGCGTTTACGTCCATACCGATAATTCGATAACTGTTGTAGATGACGGCCGTGGTATCCCGGTAGAAATTCATAAGGAAGAAGGCATTCCGGCTATTGAGCTGGTTATGACCGTACTTCATGCCGGTGGTAAGTTTGACAAAGACACCTACAAAGTTTCCGGCGGACTTCACGGCGTGGGTGTTTCCTGCGTCAATGCACTTTCCTCAAAGTTGGTTGCAACCGTTCACCGGGACGGTAAAATCCATCAGATTGAATTTCACCGTGGAATTACTCAGGGCAAACTGAAATATCTGGGTGAAACTGAAAAACGGGGAACCACCGTTACCTTCCTTCCTGATTCTGAAATTTTTCAGGAAAGTGTTTATCACGCAGACATTCTCATCGACCGTCTCAGAGAACTGGCTTTTCTGAATCCCGGTTTGAAAATTAATTTTATTGACGAGCGTGATACCCCGGTTGAAACTCTTTCTTATTGTTATGAAGGTGGTCTGATTGAATTCGTGAGATATCTCGACGAAACCAGAACCAGCAAAATGAAGGAACCGGTAAATATTCTGGGTGAACGTGACAATGTCGTGGTTGCTGTCGCCTTTCAGTACAACGATTCCTACAATGAAAATGTGTTTTCGTATGTGAATAACATCAACACGCATGAAGGCGGAACTCACGTAACCGGTTTCAGAAAAGCGTTAACCCGTACGCTCAATGCTTACGCCGGTAAAAACGATCTAATGAAAAACGCCAAAGTTCAGCTCACCGGCGATGACTTCAGAGAAGGTTTGACGGCTGTTGTTTCGGTGAAAGTGCCTGAACCGCAGTTTGAAGGTCAGACCAAGACGAAATTAGGTAACTCAGAAGTTCAGTCAATCGTTGAAACGATGGTGAACGATAAACTGGCTGAATTTCTTGAAATGAATCCGGCAATCGGAAAATCCATTCTTGAAAAAGTAATTCTGGCTGCTCAGGCCCGTGAAGCTGCACGCAAAGCCCGTGATCTTACCCGCCGTAAATCTGCTCTCGACAGCATGACCCTTCCGGGAAAACTGGCCGACTGTTCAAATGCAAATCCTGCTGAAACCGAAATCTACATTGTGGAAGGGGATTCTGCAGGCGGATCTGCAAAAATGGGCCGTGACCGTCGTTTTCAGGCTATTCTTCCGCTGAAAGGTAAAATCCTGAACGTTGAAAAAGCCCGTCTTGACCGGATTCTTGAAAATGAGGAAATCCGGAATATTGTAACGGCTATGGGTACTTCCATCGGAAATGATGAGTTTGATATTGCAAAACTTCGCTACCACAAAATCATCATCATGACGGATGCTGACGTTGACGGTGCCCACATCCGCACGCTTCTTCTGACCTTCTTTTTCCGTTATTTCAGGGATTTGATTCTGCTCGGACATATTTACATTGCTGATCCGCCTTTGTACAAAGTGAAAAAAGGCAAGTATGAGAAATATGCCTGGACGGAAGCTGAACGTGATGGATATGTGAAAGAAATCAGCGGTGAAACCGGTCGTGATACGAATATTCTGATCAACCGGTTTAAGGGTCTCGGTGAAATGAATCCGGAGCAGCTTTGGGATACGACCATGAATCCTGAAACCCGTACGCTTCAGCTGGTGACGATGGATAATGCCACCGAAGCTGATCATATTTTCTCGATTCTGATGGGTGATGTGGTTGAACCCCGCCGTGCCTTCATTGAGAAAAATGCAAAATACGTCAGAAATCTGGACGCCTGATTTTTTAACTTTCTGCCGGCATGAAATGCTCATTCCGGAATGATTTCATTTTTTTACTGAACTAACTTTTTATTATGGCCAACGATCGCATTAAAATTAACCCGATAGTCGATGAGATGAAACTCTCTTATCTCGACTATTCCATGTCAGTGATTGTATCACGGGCATTGCCTGACGTCAGAGACGGACTTAAACCTGTTCACCGCCGTGTTTTATATGGTATGAGTGATCTTGGAATGGGTGCCGGACGTGCTTTCAAGAAATCTGCCCGTATTGTCGGGGAAGTACTTGGTAAGTATCACCCGCACGGTGACAGTGCTGTTTATGAATCAATGGTTCGGATGGCACAGGATTTTTCTCTCCGGTATCCGCTTGTAGACGGACAGGGAAACTTTGGTTCTGTGGATGGTGACAGTGCAGCTGCAATGCGCTACACTGAAGTCCGGATGAAACGGCTTGCCGAAGAAATGCTGAAAGATCTCGATAAAGAAACTGTCGATTTTCAGCCAAACTTTGATGATACGCTTCAGGAACCCCGTGTTCTCCCAAGTGCAATTCCTAATCTGCTGATCAACGGAGCTTCCGGTATTGCCGTTGGTATGGCGACCAATATTCCGCCGCATAACCTGGGTGAAGTTATTGATGCCTGTCTGGCCATGATCAAAAATCCGGATATTGAAAATGTGGATCTGATGGAGTTCGTGAAAGCTCCTGATTTCCCGACCGGTGGTACGATTTACGGAATGTCAGGTGTTCGTGAAGCTTACCGGAGCGGCCGTGGCCGTTGTGTCATCCGGGCAAAAGCCAATTTTGAAACCCGTGCCAACGGTCGTGAATCTCTGATCATCACCGAAATTCCTTACCAAACCAACAAAGCCAGCATCATTGAAAAAATTGCTGATCTCGTTAAAGAGAAAAAAGTTGAAGGTATTTCAGACATTCGTGATGAATCTGACCGTGATGGTATGCGCATTGTCATCGAACTGAAAAAAGATGCAATGGGTACCGTCGTCCTGAATCAGCTTTATAAATACACCCAGCTGCAAAATACATTTGGTATTATCATGCTGGCTCTGGTTAACGGTGCGCCAAGGGTTCTTGCCCTGAAGGAAATGATTCACTACTATCTGGAACACCGGATGGATGTGGTCGTTCGCCGGACAAAATATGATTTAAAACAGGCTCAGCATAAAGCCCACATTTTAGAAGGGTTGAAAATTGCCCTTGATCATCTCGATGAAGTGATTAAACTGATCCGTAATTCTCCGGATACAGAAACAGCTCACGCCGGTTTGATGACCAGTTTTGGTTTATCTGAAATTCAGTCAAAAGCCATTCTGGAAATGAGACTTCAGCGTCTGACCGGACTTGAGCGCCAGAAGATTGAAGATGAATACCGTGAACTGATGATACTTATCGGGAAACTTCAGGAAATTCTGGGTTCAGTTACACTCAGATGGGATATTATTGCTCAGGAATTAACTGAAATCCGGACCAAATATTCAGATGGCCGCCGGACCGAAATGGTTCAGGCTGACGATGAATTTGATATGGAAGATCTGATCTCGGATGATGAAGTGGTGATTACCATTTCTCACAATGGGTTCATGAAACGGGTTCCGATTACTGAATACCGGTCACAAAACCGTGGCGGACGTGGAATCACTGCTGCTGCCGTTGGTGATACCGATTTCATTGAGCACATGATCGTGACCACGAACCACAATTATATTCTCTTTTTCACGAGTCATGGCCGGTGTTACTGGCTGAAGGTTTGGGCTGTTCCTGAAGCCGGGCGTCAATCCCGCGGACGTTCAATCGCCAATCTTCTTGAAATGCGTGAAAATGAAAAAGTGGCTGCATTCATCACAGTTAAAAACTTTGATGAACCCGGCTTTATCATCATGGCAACCCGCAAGGGAATCATCAAGAAAACGGAGCTCGATTCTTACAGCAATGTGAGAAAGGGCGGAATTATTGCCATCAACATCCGTGAAGAAGATGAACTCATTGAAGCACGTCTAACCAATGGCGAGCACAATGTGATTATCGGAACGAAAAACGGAAAAAGTATTCGCTTCCATGAATCTGACGTCAGGGATATGGGACGTACAGCAACTGGTGTGAAAGGTGTGAACCTGGGTGCCGGAAATGAAGTTGTTGGAATGGTAACAACAGATCGTTTGGATTCTTCATTGTTGGTTGTAACTGCAAAGGGAATGGGTAAACGTTCACCGTTGGATGAATACCGTGTTCAAACCCGTGGCGGTAAGGGTATTGCAACTGTAAAAGTTACTGAAAAAACCGGAAATCTGGTTTCAATTAAAGAAGTTGATGATACAAAAGATCTGATGATCATCACCACTGGTGGTACCATCATTCGTCAGTCGTGTGATCAGCTTCGTGATATTGGAAGAAACACTCAGGGTGTCAGACTCATCAGATTGCAGGAAGGTGATTCAATCGCCTCAGTTGCTGTGGTGGTGAAAGACGATACTATTGTTGAGGAAATCGAGAATCCGGGTTTACCCGATGATCCGAATCCAGGAGAAATAGTCAGTTAATTTAAAATGCCGGTTTATCCGGCATTTTTTTTGGCATTTTTCGTCAACCTGCTCAAAAAAGTACAAATTCATATTTTATTTGTATTTTTGTTTTTATAAAACCTGATATCCACCCCCTCTTCAAACAAGAATGAAACATAGATTTACTATTCTGATTTGTTTTGTTCTGTTTTTCGGGTTTCCTGCCTGCACTCCCCTCCAAACAAAAATTGAGTACGAATCTTTTCGGAAAAAGGAAAGATCAGTTCTTGAAATTCAACTTGTCATTGATCAGCATGTTCCTGAACTTAGAAAAATTCACAGAGAATTACTCAGAAGCCGGCAACTCGGATTTAAAGAAGGGGTTATCGTTTTTCAGTTTGATATCAAGCCGGATGGATCAGTAGATCATTTTCAGATCATGAAAAACACATTTTTTCCACTGATCGGCGAAAGAATTAAAAAAGAAGTTCTGACCTGGAAGTTTGAACCTGTTTTTTCAACTGAAGTACAAAGGGTAGAATTACCGCTTGCCTTCACTGATGATTAAAAAAAAAGCCAGTCTTGCGGACTGGCTTTTTTAATTAAAGATCTTTTCAGATCAGCAATCGTAATAGAAAGCGTATTCAATTGGGTGTGGATACATGGAAGCAGGTTTAACTTCTTTTTCCATTTTGTAACTAACCCATTGTTCAATAACTTCTTCAGGGAAAACTCCGCCACGGGTCAACCAGTCATGGTCAGCTTCCAGGTTCTTCAATGCTTCATAAAGAGAAGCAGGAGTTGAAGGAACGTTAGCCAATTCTTCAGGTTTCATATCGTAGATGTCTTTATCAAGAGGTTCACCCGGATGGATCTTGTTGATCACACCATCAATACCGGCCATTGCCATTGCAGCAAAAGCAAGATAAGGGTTACAGCTAGGATCAGGACAACGGAATTCGATACGTTTTGCTTTTGCAGAGTCACCGGTAACAGGAATCCGAACGGAAGCAGACCGGTTACGTTGTGAATAAGCAAGATTTACCGGAGCTTCAAAACCCGGAATCAAACGACGATAAGAATTTAAGGTCGGGTTGGTAAGGGCGAGAAGAGCTGGTGCATGTTTCAGGATTCCACCGATGTAGTACATGGCAGTTTCGCTGAGGTTTGCATAACCATTTCCATAGAACAGAGGTTTTCCATCTTTCCAGAGAGATTGGTGGCAGTGCATTCCTGAACCATTATCGCCTTGAATCGGCTTAGGCATGAAAGTAACAGTTTTACCTTCATTATAGGCCACATTCTTGATCACATATTTAAACAGGCTGATGTTGTCTGCACAACGGGTAAGCGTGTCAAATTGAATTCCAATTTCGCACTGACCGGCAGAAGCCACTTCGTGGTGAAGAACTTCAACAGTCAAACCAACATCGCTAAGAACGTTTGCCATCTTCATACGAAGATTTGCCAGTTTATCTTTCGGTGCAACAGGGAAATATCCTTCTTTCAGACGGTGTTTGTAACCCAGGTTAGGACCTTCATCCCGGCCGGTATTCCATTCAGCTTCTTCAGAATCTACTTCATAGTAAGAAAAGTTGGAAGACGTGTCATACTGAACATTGTCAAATACAAAGAACTCAGCTTCAGGACCAAAAAAGACAGTATCAGCAATTCCGGTTGAACGGATGTAAGCTTCAGCTTTTTCAGCAATACCACGGGTGCAACGCTCATAGCGTTCACGGGTGATAGGATCGTAAATATCACACATTAATGAAATGGTGGGTTGATCATAGAAAGGATCAATAAAAGCCGTTACCGGATCAGGAATCATGAGCATGTCAGATTCATGAATCGATTTCCATCCGCGGATGGAGGATCCGTCAAAAGGTTTTCCTTCAGTAAAAGTTGCTTCAGAAAACTGTGAGATCGGATAGGTGGTATGCTGAAGACTGCCGATAAAATCCATAAACTTAAAGTCAACAAACTTTACGTTATTAGCCTTTATCATTCCCATGGCTTTGGCAATGGCGTCGTTTTTGCTCATAAGTGCTCTCCTTTGGTGATTAAAAAATCAGTCTGGGAGGGGAATAACAGAACTTTCCTTAATCGTTGATAAAACGATACTGGTTTTTGTTCCGTGAACACCGTCCCAGGATTGAATCTTACTTAAGAGCCATTCGATTTCTGATGTATTCCGGACTTTAATTTTCAGCAGGTGACTGCCTTCGCCGGTAATCGAGTGGCACTCTGTTATATGCTGAGTCTCATTAATTGCTTTGGTAAATGATTCGTAGTACTTGCTTCCGTCAACATTAACGGTAATGAAAGCACTGATATCAAATCCTAGTCGCTTGGCATCAAGAATGACTGAGTAACCCCTGATGATTCCCTTATCCGTCATTTTTTTCATTCGCTCACTGACGGCAGGAAGGGAAAGGCCGACTTCGGCAGCAATCTCATTTCTTCTCCTCCGACCGTTTTCCATCAGGATTTGAAGTATTTTTAAATCTATGCTGTCAAGTTTTTCTATCATCATATAACTGATTCCTGCAAATTTATTAAGTTAAAAAGTAAAAAACAAGATATGGTCTTAAAAAGTTAAGTGTAATTCAATTACGCTTTATAATTGAAAGGATAAAACAAGCCAAATGCCCTGTTTTATTGCGATTCTATTAACAATTTCATAAACTTAATTGGCAATTTACGAAAATTATTTAAATAGTAAATAACAAACAGCTAAAATAATAAGCTCACCTTTGATTAGAATCCAATTAAAAACAGAGGAAACACTCTTCTGAAAACAACAGTTGAAAAAAGATTTTATTCATGTGGATAACTTGTTGGTAAATGAAAAGGATTGGCAATTCAGTAGTTTGCAATACACATTTAAAATGTAACAATGCACTCATAAAAAATTATAAATATTAGACTTAGGTTGAATACAAGATATGTTGATAACTTTTCCCGGGGGTTCTACGAAAATGTGCACAATTCTTGAAATCTGGTTTCTCTGGCGTAATTTTGTTCACAGTTGCAAATCATCTGCATGAAATCAAATTTATCTGAAAAAACCGTTTTTATGGTCAATGCTACCGATGCTCGTGATGTATGGCAAAAATGTCTCAGCATCATTAAAAAAGAGATTACAGTTCAAACTTATAAGACGTGGTTCGAACCCATTGCTCCTGTTAGTCTAACCGGAAATGAACTGATGGTTCTGGTTCCAAGCAAGTTTCATTATGAATGGATCGAAAGTCATTTCGTCAATATTTTAAGGAAGTCAATCACTCAAACTCTGGGCGCCTCTTCCATTCTTAAATATCAGATTGCCAGAGATGAAGATGAACCCGAAGTTCTGGTTCCGGAAGGAAGAATACCAGACCCGGTTTCAGTTCCTGATCTTCGCTCACCAGCCTCAAACGGAAATCGTATTTCTTACGGAACAAATCCGAAACCATTAAACGATGATCTGGTTCCAAATAATCTGAATGAAAAGTATACCTTTGATACTTTTATCAAAGGGGATAGCAATCAGCTCGCCCGTGCTGCAGCTTTTGCCGTTTCTGAAAATCCGGGTTCAAACTCATTTAATCCCCTCTTTATATATGGCGGTGTAGGGTTGGGGAAAACCCACCTGATTCAGGCAATCGGGAACAGGGTTTCAAAATCTGGTAAAGTCAAAAATATTCTTTACGTTTCCTCTGAACGGTTCACCGTTGATTTTGTAAATTCCATTCAGCATAACCGGGTTTCTGAATTTTCAACTTTTTACCGAAATGTTGATCTGCTGATTGTTGACGATGTTCAGTTCTTTTCTGGAAAAGAAAAAACCCAGGAAGAATTTTTCCATATTTTTAATACGCTTCACCAGTCGGGGAAACAGATTGTACTGACGTCTGACCGTCCACCAAAAGATATGAAGTTTTTTGAAGAGCGGTTACTCAGTCGTTTTCAATGGGGACTTGCTGCCGACATCCAGGCACCCGATCTTGAAACGCGGATTGCAATTCTGAATCACAAAGCAGCCCAGCAGGAATTTGTTCTCGATTCTGAAGTGATTGAATTTATTGCAGTGAACGTAACCAATAATGTTCGGCAGCTCGAAGGTTGTCTGGTTAAACTGATGGCTCAGGCCAGTCTGACCGGTGCGAGTATCAATCTTGGTATGGCCCGGGATGCTTTGCGTGATATTATCAAACCGTCAAAAATCAATTTGTCAATTGAATCAATCCAAAGAATTGTAAGTGAATATTTTGGAATTTCGCATGATTTGCTGATTGATGGCACCCGGAAGCAGGAGATTGTTCGCGCAAGGCAGATTGCAATGTATCTGGCAAAAGAATTTACCCAATCCAGTCTGAAAACCATCGGTAATCATTTTGGGCGTCGTGATCATACAACCGTCATCCATTCTTGTGAATCGGTAAAAAACCAGGCCGAAACCAATGATAAGTACAAGAAAACATTGGATGACATCCGCAGAAAAATTGAAATGAGCATGTAACCCGCTTCCATCACTTCAAAAACGTTTATAGTAAATGAAATCACAATTCTTTTTAGGTATTGCCGGCAATATTGGTTCAGGGAAATCGTCGCTCACGACGAAGCTTGCCAAACAATACAATTTTATGCCCTTTTTTGAATCGGTTGAAGACAATCCTTACCTGTCTGATTTCTATAAGGATATGAACCGGTGGTCTTTTCATCTTCAGGTTTACTTTCTTTCTTCACGGTTTCATCAGCAAAACAAGCTGGATAAACTTAATAAATCGATCATCATGGATCGTACGATTTATGAAGACGCCGAAATATTTGCAAAAAACCTGAATGTCATCAATATGCTCGATGACCGGGATTATAAAAATTATCTGGCACTTTATGAAGAGATGACGTCCTTTCTGAAGGTTCCCGACTTGCTGATTTATCTCAGAGCATCGGTACCAACATTGGTGAGACAAATTCAGCTTCGGGGAAGAGAATACGAATCTTCCATTTCCATTGAATATTTGAACCGGTTAAATGAGTTGTATGAAACCTGGATTTCGAATTATGACAAAGGCCCGAAATTGATCATCGAAACTGATGATTTGGATTTTGTAAACCTGGAAGAAGACTTCGGGAAAGTCTTAAAAATGGTAGATGGCCGTCTTTTTGGTATGTTTCCGATGTAATTCTGATCAAATAATGAATAAATGAGACTTATAAAATAGAGAACTCTTGCGGTTTGCTTGAAAAAATGCTAAATTTGCGGTTCTCTGAAAAAAGTGAAGTAGTGGAGTTTTAAATAAAATGAAAAGAACATTTCAACCCAGCAACCGGAAAAGAAGAAATAAACACGGTTTCCGGTCACGGATGGCAACCAAGAATGGTCGCCTTGTACTGAAAAGAAGAAGAGCTAAAGGAAGAAAACGCCTGAGCGTAAGCGATTCAAACTAATCGCGGTAAGGGTTGAGCCATTAAGCAATTTGGTCTCCCCCGAACCAAAATACTCAGGGGAAAAATCGCCTTCCAGCATATTTATGAAAACGGGACTGTGTTCAGCAATCCCGTTTTTGTTTTACGCTTTATGGTTGTTCCGCGTCCAGCAAATGAGTCAGAATTTTTCAAAGTGGCGTTCTCGGTCAGTAAACGATCTGGTAATGCTGTTTTCAGAAACTCGGTCAAGCGCCGGATGAGGGAAATATTCCGTTTGAACCAGGGGCTGATTACCTTTTCAATTAAAGATGATCAGCAGTTAACCCTGGCTTTCTATTTCCGGAAGCGTAAGTCTTCCGGCCTACGCTACCAGATCTTGGAACAAGCGATGGTGGATCTCATCAGGCAACTTAACAAGGTTCATGAGAACAATCCTGATCGTCTTGATTAAGTTTTACAAGATGGCCATTTCGCCATACTTCCCGCCTACCTGCCGGTTCACCCCCACTTGTTCCCAGTATTCCATTGATGCTTTAACGAAATACGGAGCTTTTAAAGGCTCAGTCCTCTCCGTAAAAAGAATTTTCCGGTGTCATCCGTTTTCACACGGCGGACATGATCCGGTTCCATAAACAGGAGTTTGTATGGATCGCAATAATACCATTGGTTTAGTTCTGATTTCTGTCATTTTTGTTGGTTGGTTTTACTGGTCATATTCCCAGCAGGAAGCTATTGTCAAATCGAAAAAAGAAACTATTGTTTCTGATTCTTCTTCAGTTAAAAAAGATACAGCAACCGCACCGGTTACTGCCAGTCCTGTTATTGCGCCAGTTTCAGCAAGTGATACTCTTTTTGCAGTTGGTGATACGGCTGCAAGTACAGTTACCATTACAACCCCCGATTATACGGCTATCTTATCTGGAAAGGGAGCTGTTTTAACTTCCTTTCAAATTGATAAATATCTGAATCATGGCAAACCGGTTGAACTGATTTCTGAACCTAAAACCGGTAATCTGAATTACCAGCTCAAACTCGCAAACGGTTCAGTTGTAAATACCCGTGATTTAACCTTCAAATTAATGAATGATATATCTGACTATGTTCTGAAAGGCGATAAAGATTCTATACAGATCGCATTTTCATCGAACACAGTAAACAATCAGGTCATACTTGCCACTTACACTTTTCATAGTTCGGGTTATGTGATTGATCACAAACTCGTTCTGAAAGATTTTCAAACGGTTCTTACATCCCAGCAAATTCTGCTAGAATGGAAAAATGGAATCGCCTATTCTGAACCCGATAAAGTTGCAGAAGCAACCGGTGCCGAAGCTTTTTATCATGCTGAAGATAATCATGATTATCTGAACGCAACAGCGACCGATGTTGATGAAGAATTGATTTACGCCAAATCGTTTAACTGGACTTCCATCCGTACCAAATATTTTGCAGTGGCCCTTGAGAATGTTGACAAGAAAGCCAACTCAGCGAAAATTTATGGGCGCACCTATAATGATGCTGATGAAAAACCTACTGAAATTTATAACATGATTCAGTACATTCCCTATAACGCTGAATCGTATTGGGAAAAATCAACACGTATCACGCTTACTCCTTTAGATTATTATTATCTCAAAGGTCTCGATAATGAACTTCAATCGATGATGTCATTGGGAATACCTTGGGTCGTAAAACCTATTTCTGAATATTTTGTTCTTCCTCTGTTTATTTTCCTGAAAAATTACCTTCCTTCATGGGGACTGGTCATTATCATCTTTACGCTGATTATCAAGCTTCTTCTTTATCCGCTGACTCAGTCACAGACTCAGGGAATGAAGAAAATGGCAACCGTTGCTCCTCTCATGAAAGAGATGCAGGAAAAATATAAAGACGATAAAGAAAAGCTTCAGCAGGAAATGTTAAAGCTGTATCGTGAACATGGTTACAATCCGCTTGCCGGATGTTTGCCCATGTTGCTTCAGATGCCAATTCTTTTTGCACTTTATACGGTTTTTGCAAATGCAATTGAGTTTCGTCAGTCTGCATTCTTATGGATCGATGATCTTAGTTTGCCTGACATGCTTTTCCATCTTCCGTTTACCATTCCGTTTTATGGAAGTCACTTTTCATTATTCGCATTTCTCGTAGCCGGATCTCAGATTATCCAGATGAAAATGCAGCCTCAAACAGACAAAACCCAGGCAGCTATTATGATGTGGGTTTTCCCTGTTATGATGCTCATGATTTTCAATAATCTTTCTGCCGGATTGAACATGTATTACTTCCTGTTCAACGTGCTTACCCTTGCGCAACAGTGGTTCTATAACCAAAAAGAATCCAGTCTGCTTTCCAATTCAGTTACGGTAACAACCGGGAAAAAATGAATTCACTGGATGATCCGATTGTAGCCCTTGCCACGCCGCCGGGTGTCGGTGGCCTGGCTGTCATCAGGGTTTCTGGTGTCGGATCTGTTCAGCGTGTTGCCCCTTTTATCCAATCTGCAAAACCGGTCACCGGTCTTCCTTCCCATCACGTTCAGTACGGACATTTCAAAACCAGCGATGGCCGTCTTCTTGACGAAGTTCTCGTCACCTGTTTTCTTGCCCCGAAAAGCTTCACCACTCAGGATACGGTAGAAATCTCCTGTCACGGAGGTCCGGTTGTTGTTCAGTCTATTATTGCTGAACTTACTTCCTCGGGAATCCGGCATGCTGAACCCGGAGAATTTACCAAACGTGCTTTTCTTTTTGGCCGGATTGATTTGGCTCAGGCAGAATCCGTAGCAGATCTGATCCATTCCTCAAGTACACTTTCCCAGCAGTCTTCTCTTTTTCAACTCTCGGGAATTTATTCTGACCGGCTGAAAACGATTCGCAAAGATCTGATTGACTATATTGCACTTCTGGAACTGGAACTGGACTTTTCTGATGAAGATGTAGAATTTGCATCCAGACAGAAACTGATTGTTCAGCTTGATTCTATTATTGAATTTATTGGCCGGATTACGTCGACTTATTTAACAGGCCGGTTTATCAGAGAAGGTGCCCGGATTGTGATTGCCGGGAAACCCAACGCAGGCAAGTCGACATTGCTGAATCTTTTGCTGGGCCATGACCGTGCAATTGTTTCTCCCATTCCGGGAACAACACGGGATACGATAGAAGAAACCCTGAACATTGAAGGAATTCCGTTCAGGGTTATCGACACTGCCGGCATTCGTGAAACCGAAGATTCAGTTGAAAAAATCGGTGTCGAACGGACTCTTGATTCTATCCGCAGAGCCAATATTCTAATTTATATTTTTGATATTGGATTGGGTCTTGATCATGATGAACTTGATTTTCTTGATAAAGTTAAATCAGCCAACCAGGAAATTGTAATACTCAAAGCCGGGAATAAATCTGATCTTGCCGGAATGAAAAATGAGGGGAACGATGTTATTCCCATCAGTGCTTTAAAAGATGATGGAATTTCTGAGTTAAAACATGCAATTGTTTCTAAAGTTCTCGGAAATAAATCGTTGAACGAAGCCTCAGAATCAGTCACCAACGGACGTCACTATCAGGCGTTAACACTTGCGCTTGAAGGCGTTAAATCTGGGCGAACCGGAGTTGTCGATGGAATCAGTCAGGATTTTATTTCCGCTGACATCCGTCACGCCATTAATCAGATCGGGGAGATCACAGGGGAAGTTACAACTGATGAAATCCTCAATACCATATTTGCTAATTTTTGTATAGGGAAGTAAGCCGTGTTTGCCTGGGATGAAGTTTATGATGTGATTGTGGTGGGTGGTGGTCATGCAGGCTGTGAAGCTGCATGGGCTCCGGCAAAAATGGGACTTCGCACTTTACTCGTGACGATGAACCTGAATACGATTGCCCAGATGTCGTGCAACCCGGCAATTGGCGGAACCGCAAAGGGGCACCTCGTCAGAGAAATTGATGCACTTGGTGGAGTCATGGCCCGAATCATCGACAAAACCGGAATTCAGTTCAGGATGCTGAACCGGAGTAAAGGTCCAGCCGTTTGGTCACCCCGTGCGCAAGCTGACCGGACGCAATACGGTGTTGCCATGAGAGAACTTCTCGAAACCGTTCCCAATCTGGAATTTCGTCAGGATTCCGTTTTTGATATTCTGATTGAAAATAATGTGGTCAAGGGAATTCGCACTTCACTGGGTTTAACGATCTACGCCAAAACGGTTGTGCTGACAACCGGCACGTTTATGAACGGAACCATCCACGTTGGGATGACAAACCTGAAGGGCGGAAGAAGCGGTGAAGCAGCAAGTTTTGGAATTACCGATACGCTTCTCCGGCACGGATTTGTCTCAGGCCGATTAAAAACCGGAACTCCGCCAAGGGTTGATAAACGTTCAATAGATTATTCAAAAGTTGAAGTTCAGCACGGTGATACACCGGCGGAACCTTTTTCGTTTTATTCAAAGGGAATCACAAATCCGCAGATTCCCATGTACATGACTTCGACAAACGAAGAAACGCATGCCATTCTTAGAACCGGTTTTGATGAAAGCCCCATGTTTGGTGGCAGGATTCAGGGAATCGGACCCCGTTACTGTCCGTCGATCGAAGATAAAATAAATCGTTTTGCAGAGAAGACATCACACCATCTTTTTCTTGAGCCCGAAGGATTGTACACCAACGAAATGTACATCAATGGTTTTTCAACTTCATTGCCTGAAGCTGTTCAGCTTAAAGCCTTGAAAACGGTTCCGGGTTTGGAAAATGTGAAGATGATCCGCCCGGGTTATGCCATTGAATATGATTATTTTCCGCCTTACCAGATCAAACTTTCTATGGAAACCAAGCTGGTAAAAGGTCTGTTTTTTGCCGGACAAATTAACGGAACATCGGGTTATGAAGAAGCTGCTGCCCAGGGATTAATGGCCGGAATCAATGCCGGACTTTCAGCACGAAACGAAGAGCCTTTGATATTGAAAAGATCTGAAGCCTACATTGGTGTCATGATTGATGATCTTGTAAACAAAGGGACGGATGAGCCTTACCGCATGTTTACCAGCCGGGCCGAACACCGGATTGCGCTTCGTCAGGATAATGCTGATCGCCGGCTTATGGAAGCTGGTTTCAAAATCGGAACCTTGGATTCTTCGGTGATTGAAATCATGCGGGAAAAGAAAGCCTTTATTGAGGAATTTACCCGTCGTTCCAAAACGATTTCGGTTCTTCCTGAATGGGTCAATCCGTACCTGGAATCTGTCGGCAGCAGTCCGCTTGAACAAAAAATAAAGCTTGCTGACTTACTGAAGCGCCCGGAAGCGGAATTGAGTAAAATATCATCCCAAGTGCTTGAAATTAAAGAGTTTATCTCATCAAAACCAGAATTTGAATCGTATTTGATTGATACGGAGATTGAAATCAAATATGAAGGCTATCTGCTCAGAGAACTTGAGCAGATTGAGAAGATGAACCGGTATGAAGAACTGCATATTCCTGAAAAAATAAACTACGATTCCATCCAATCTCTTTCGACCGAAGGACGGGAAAAGATGAAAAAGGTCAAGCCAGAAACTCTGGGCCAGGCCAGCCGGATTGCCGGAGTAACCTCTTCTGATGTCAGCGTACTCATGATTTATCTGAGGCATTAATGGAATTTGTTTCACGTGAAACACTCGAAAAATGGTTATTTGTTGAGGCCACTTACCTTGAAGAATTCAACGAAAGAAACCGTTTACAACTGACCCAGGAGCAGCTTGATCTACTCATCGAATATGCCCGGTTCATTTGGGAAACCAATCAGATCATTAATCTGGTTTCAAGAAAAGATGAAATCAATATCCTGAGAAAACACATTTGCCATGGACTTGCTCTCAACATTTTGGCTAAGGATTATAAGTTCAAATCAGTAGTTGACTTCGGAACCGGTGGCGGAATTCCAGGAATTCCTTATGCTATTTCTCACCCCGACACGACTGTTATTTTAACTGACTCCATCCAAAAAAAGATTACTGAGCTTGACGGTTTTATTCTCCATAATAAACTCCCGAATGTAAAAACAGTTCGGTCAAGAATTGAAGAATGGAAACCAACCGGAAGGATAAACGCAATCATGTCCCGAGGGGTTGGGACTATCAGGGACACTGTTCAATGGACAAAGTCAATCCGTGCAGAAAACAAAGGGTTGGTTTACCTTTTTCTGAAAGGTGGCGACCTTGAAGAAGAGTTCGGACAAGCAGCCAAGTTTATGAAAACTGAAGTCACGAATGTGAAAATTCTCCCACTGCAATTTTTTGGTTCTGATATGATTGGTGAGGATAAGTCACTTATTATTCTGGAGACAAAATGAAGTCCAGAAAGGATCTCATTTCAGAGTTGAAGGGACTGCAAACCGAATCAAAATCGGATCAGTATCCAGGTCTTGATTCCCTGACTACGGAGCAGGGAATTGAGTTGTTTGTTCAGGACTACCTCGATTATCTCCCTGTTATTCTCACCCGAAAAAGTATCCTTTCCACTGTTATTCTTGAAGCCAAGAACCGGATAAAAAGTCAAAGTAAAATTGTATATACGGGTGCCGGAACCTCAGGCAGACTGGGAATTCTGGATGCTTCAGAATGTCCGCCAACCTTTGGTGTAGATTCGACTGTTTTTGTGGGTATTATTGCGGGTGGTGAAACGGCTATCCGGAATGCAGTTGAGGGAGCAGAAGATAATGAAGAGATGGGGATTGAAGATTATTCTGCTTCTGGTATTTCTGTTTCTGATTTGCTGATTGGAATTACCGCTTCCGGACGTACTCCCTATGTGATGTCGCAGCTTAAACACCATCATGCTTTGGGTGGAAAAACCGTTCTCATTATCTGCAATGAAAAACCTGAAGGTTCCTATCCATTTGTTGATTATCTCATTGATCTGAATGTCGGAAAAGAAATTCTGACCGGATCAACCCGTCTTAAATCCGGTACCTTAACCAAGATTATTCTGAATCTGATTTCGACTTTATCCATGGCTCAGGTTGGTAAAATTTGGGGAAATTATATGGTTGATCTCAAAGCGACCAACGAAAAACTCAAAGCCCGGGCTGTTAAAACCTTTATCGAAATTACCGGCGAATCTTTTGAAACAGCCGAATCCTTCCTTCAGAAATCAGACTTCCAATTAAAAACCGCCCTTGTTATGTTCTATAAATCTTGCGGAAAAGATCAAGCTGCAATGTATATTTCAGAAGCTGATGGTCAGCTAAAGAACCTGCTATGAATCCGATCTTCCCGGATGTTTCACGTGGAACATCCAAGCAAGCTTCCGTTCTTCTTTCAAAACAACCGATCACAATTGATTGGTCGTCCTATCTTTCTTTCTTGATTGCTGATTTCTATTCAAAGATTCCCGGCAGGTGTCTTGTTGTCGTTCCTGAAGATTTCAGGATTCCTGCGCTTGTTGAAGATCTCGAAACTGTTAATCCTGATTTGTTTGTGCTTCATTATGAAGAACAGGATTGGGAACGGCTATATTCTGAAGAGACAGAACTTCGACTGATCAGCGAGAGAATTGAAACTCTCCGGATTTTACAGGATAGGGATAAAGCAGTAGTGTTTTTATCCGCCAAAAGTATCCTGACCAAGGTACCTCCGCCTGCCAATTTTAACCGGGAAAAGTTACATCTAAGAACCGGTAAATCAATCAGTTTTGAAAGTTTGCAGCACAATCTGGAACACTTTGGTTTTACCCGGGAAGATGTGGTTTCACGTCCGGGTGATTTTACAATCCGGGGTGGGATTGTCGATATCTTTAGTTTCGGTTCCGAGAATCCGGTAAGAATTGAGTTCTGGGGAGATGACATTGATTCCCTGAGATATTTTGATGTGAAAACTCAACGATCGGTTGAGGTTATTGAGAAAACCACTATTTATCCCAACTTTAACCGGCCGAAATCACTTCTGGCTCAGGTTTGTTTACTCGAGTATCTGCAGCCCGATGATTGGGTTTTGTATCTTGACAGAGCGGGTTGCTGGAACAGAATTGAAGGATTTGATCCGGAGCAGGTCAGACGAAAAACGGGAAATAATCAATCGTTTTCACTCCCTGAAGAGTTGCTTGTGTATGAAGAGTTGGTTTCTGTTGCTTCCATTGAAATCAAAGAGCACCTGAATGAAGGAGTGGTTCCTCAATCAAGACTTGGCATTGATGAAGGCAGTTTTCCAGTAAGAATCCGGGATTACCAGAATCAGGGTTACCGGATTTGGGTTGGTGTTGATCAGGATGCTCAGTGGGACAGAATTCAGAACTATCTTAAAAAGGATGAAAATCCGGTTCAGATTGAACTGTTAAAGCCTTCGTTTCATGAAGGATGGCTGGATACAGAAAACAAACAACTGATTCTTTCTGAGCATTTGATTTTTTCCCGGTTCAGAAGAGTTCAACGCCGGCATCAAATCAAGATCAATACCGGAAACCGGATTGAAAATCCGCTTGATCTCAGGCGGGGTGATTATGTGGTTCATGAAGATCACGGAATCGGAAAGTTTGTTGGCCTGACGAAAATAAAAGTAGGGAACAAGCTGACCGAAGTTATCAAAATTGAATATACGAATGGAGATTCTTTGTTTGTAAACGTCAAGAAAATTGATAAGATCCAGAAATATGCCTCCCGGGATGGAGCAAGTCCGGTTCTGGCAAAAATCGGTTCGCCTGACTGGCAGAAGAAAAAAGAGAGCACAAAAGCCAAAATCAGGGAAATTGCGCGTGATCTGATTCTGCTTTACAGCAAAAGAAAAAAGGAACCTGGATTTAAATTCAGCCCGGATACTCCCTGGCAATCGGAACTTGAAGCCTCTTTTATGTATGAAGACACACCTGATCAGGCCAAAACCATGATCAGTGTAAAAGAAGATATGGAAGATCCGCACCCGATGGACCGGTTGGTTTGTGGTGACGTGGGTTTTGGGAAAACAGAAATTGCGGTTCGTGCGGCATTCAAAGCCATTCAGGACGGAAAGCAGGTTGCCATTCTGGTTCCAACAACGATTCTCGCTCAGCAGCATTACACCACGTTTTCATCCCGGATGGCTCAGTTTCCGGTTCGGATCAATGTGCTGAGCCGGTTTAAAACAGCAAAAGAAGCAAAAGAAATCAAATCCTCTCTGGCTGACGGAACACTTGATCTTGTAATCGGAACCACAAGTCTGATGGCGTCTGATATAAAATTTAAAGACTTGGGTTTGCTGATCATTGATGAAGAGCATCGTTTTGGCGTGAAGGATAAAGAGCGCATCAAAGCTTTAAAGGTCAACGTTGATGTTTTGGCTATGAGTGCTACCCCAATCCCAAGATCGATGCAGCTTAGTATGATGGGTGCACGTGATATTTCAATTATTGCAACGCCGCCAGTCAACCGGATGCCTGTTGAAGTGACCCTGCAACCCTTCAATGAACAGAAGATCAAAGACATTATCAATGAAGAAATGAAGCGGAACGGACAGATTTTCTTCATCCACAACCGGGTAAAAAGCATCTACAGTATCGCCAATTATCTTAGCCGGCTGATGCCAAGAATGAGAATCCAGGTTGCCCACGGACAAATGAACCCGAAAGAACTCGAAGAAATCATTGTCGGATTTATCAATCACGAGATCGATTTGCTTTGTTCTACCAATATTGTAGAATCAGGCGTTGATATTCCCAATGCGAATACGATCATCATCAATCGGGCAGACCGGTTTGGACTGTCAGAATTGTATCAATTAAAAGGAAGAGTTGGCCGTTCTAACCGAAAAGGACATTGTCACCTGCTTATTCCTCCTATTGATATGATTAAACGGGATGCTGTTCGCAGATTATTAACTATTGAAGAGTTTACAGAGTTGGGTTCAGGGTTCAATGTGGCCATGCGTGATCTTGATCTTCGTGGTGCCGGTAACATTCTCGGCGCCGAACAATCTGGTTTTATCAATAATATTGGGGTGGAATTATACCATTCGATTCTGGAAGAAACTGTTCTTGAGTTGAAAGAAGTTGAATTTTCGAATCTGTTCAAGAAGGAAAAACGATTATTTCTGACTAAAGATGTGGTTGTTGAAACTCCATTCAACGCTCAGATTCCGGACGATTATGTTGAAAGTATACAGGAACGGTTTGACTGGTACAAGAGACTTTCACAAGCTAGAAAACTGGAAACAGTTTCTGATTTGCAGATCGAACTCGTTGACAGGTACGGTCCGGTCAATGATGAAACCATCAGTCTGATTTCTGAAACCCGGCTAAAGTTACTGGGGGAAAAAATCGGATGCACCAAAATTCAAATCAGTGCAAATACAATGGAGCTCGTCTTTCCCGGAAAAGATCATGTGTTTTACCGGGAGTCCTATTTTGAACAATTACTGAAACAGCTCGGAAGTCTGAAACAAAAATATCAGTTCAAAGAAGTGAAGGGAATTCTGACACTTTCGATCACGATTTCTGATTTTGCAGGACTTGAATCTGAAAAATGGTACCTCAAACTCGAAGACATCCTTGAACACCTGGTTTTGGTCTGAACTCCGATTAGAATCATTTTCAAACCGAATTTGATATTTTGTTGTAAGTGTTTGATAATATATAACATATAACCATTTTCTACCCGTTTAAAATCCTCATAAAATCACTCTCCCCACCTGTCGATGGCATATAATCGGTTCTCGTTTGCTACGAAAACGGTTCGATTTTTTGTGGTTGATTTTTGAAAAGATAAAAGTGAATTGTCAAAAGTTGAAAAGTGAAATTCTGGAAAACCGGAGTCAATCCGGAAAAATTCTGTTTAGTCATTACTGTATATTATTGTACTGATAATATATTTAGTTATTATCATTTCCTAAATGCGAACCCGCCTTCGCAGGGATGACAACATTATCTCCGTTTGAATTAGAAACCCCGCTATTTGTGGTGGGTTATTTATGAATACTGTATATTATTGTACTGATATAATGCGCAGGTGTTGTCGAATTTTGGGAACAGAATATTTTTCTGAACATTTCTTAAATACGGAGACGGGTCTGAAACCCGACTATACAAAAAAAACAAATTCCTTTTTATTACAAGGGCGACCAGCCGATCGCCTCTACAAAAATTCAAAAAATACGGAGACGTGATAAATAACGTCTCTACCCCAATTCGAATTCGCCAAAAATTATCCTACCGCTCTGTGCCTTTGTGTCTTTGCGGTCTCCCCGTTTCCATGTCCCCTCAAAAATAACCCGCCCGCAAACTTCCCAATCTGACTGATGTTTTCAGTTGACTTTAGGTGGTCAAATGGTGATTTTAGTTGCTAAGTGGGTCAAAGTGGTAAAAAATGGTAAACACGGTCACAAATTTCGGATTTATGGGAGAATTTCTCTACGCCCTTGATAAAAAGGGTCGTGTGAGTTTGCCTCTTCGTCTCCGGAAAAACCTGGCGGTTGACCGGGATAATGTGTTTGTGATCACCCGTGGTTTTGAACAATGTCTTCTTTTATATCCTCAACAGACCTGGCAGCAAATTTCTGAAAAGCTGGCTGAGTTCAGTTATCTGGCTTCACCCGACAACCGGGCCTTCATCAGAACCTTTTTATCCTGGGCAAATGAAATCGAACTGGATAGTCAGTTCCGGTTAAATATTCCGCAACGCCATCTCGACTTTGCCCAAATTTCATCAGAAACCGTTATTCTCGGATTGATGGATAAAATTGAACTCTGGAATCCGCAACGATATCAGGATTATCAGTCAAAGACCGGTGCCGACTATGAGACGATTGCGACCAAGATCATGGGACTTTAATGGAGTACCACATCCCGGTTCTGGCAGAGGAAGTTCTTAACGGACTCGCCATCAGGCCAAATGGAGTTTATGTCGACGGAACCCTGGGTGGTGGCGGACATTCAGAATTAATTCTTGAAAAATTAGGTGAAAAGGGTCGTTGTCTGGGCTTTGACGTAGATCCGGATGCCATCGCCTTTGCAACAAAACGGCTTGAACGGTTTGGTGATAAATTCAAAATCATCAACTCAAATTTTTCATTTTTGTCGGAAGGATTGTACCGCTCGGGATATAAAGCTGCGGACGGGATTTTGCTGGATCTGGGGGTTTCTTCACGGCAACTCGATAATCCGGAAAAGGGGTTCAGTTTCCGGGCAGAAGCCAATCTGGATTTACGGCTGGATCCGTCTCTGAAATTATCGGCAGCGGATGTCATCAACACCTACTCAGATGATCAGCTCTGCAAAGTCATCCGGGATTATGGCGAAGAACAGTTTGCCTGGCAAATTACAAAGGAACTGGTGAAACGACGGGCACAAAAGCCCTTTGTCACGACTACTGAACTCACGGCAGCCATTGATGCGGTTATTTTTCCGGATAAAAGGAAAAAAAGTTACGCACGTGTGTTTCAGTCCTTACGAATTGAGGTCAACCGGGAACTTGAAGTTCTGAAAACGGCACTGGCAAAATCAGTTTCATGTCTGGCTCCCGGCGGAAGGCTGGTTGTGATCAGTTACCATTCACTTGAAGACCGGATTGTAAAAGACTTTTTAAAATATGAATCGCTGAGCTGTATTTGTCCGCCTCAACAGCCCATTTGTCAATGTGGGAAAGTGGCAACCGTTAACCTGATCAGCAGGAAACCACTGGTTCCGTCCGAAGAAGAATGTGAACGGAACCCACGGTCACGAAGTGCCAAGTTAAGAATTGCCGAACGAAAATAGAAGATGGAATCAAACGAACCCAAAGCAGTAAAGCCCCGCAAAAAGAAAAGCCGGGTTGAAGAAAAGGTCGAAAATACCAAGTCAATTACGGTAGTCGGGTATGTTGTCGTTGTTGTAGTTGCCTTGTTTTTCTATATCTCAAACACGCTGACTGTTAGGGATTTGCTGTCATCCAACGGAAAAATGAAAGATGATCTGGCCAGGGAAAGAACTGTTACTGATAAAATTCAATCACAGGTAAACCAGCTTGAATCGGTACAAAGAATTCAGGACATCGCTGTGAAAGAATTGGGATTGGCTTTACCGCAGAAACCACCTCTTGTTATTCAGGTCAGACAAAGTGAATTGAATAAATTAACGGAAAAACCCTGAGATGGAAGGTCTGGAACCCGGTTCATTTGAAAAACGCCAGTCTGGGGTAAACCGTATTTATGTGGTTGCCATCGGATTCTTTTTGTTTTTTCTGGTGATTATCGGGCGGATGTTTTACATCCAGGTTATTCAGGGTGGAAAATACCAGGCCGTTGCCCGCCAGCAGTATGAAGAGCGGCTGATTCTGAAAGCAAACCGTGGAATTGTGTACGACCGGCGCGGAATTCCGCTGGTAACCAATCAGGTACAGTATTCCTATGGTGTTGATCCGAATATGACGAAACCTGAGGATGCACCTGTTCTTGCACGACGGTTTTCAAAAGTTTTCGGTAAATCATATTCAGGTTATCTGAGTAAAATCAGAACAAAAAAGAATTTTCTCTGGCTGGAACGTGGTGTTTCTCTGGAACAGAAAAAGCAACTGGCGCTTGATAATTTTAACAGTATTGTTGAACTGAAAGAACCCACACGACTCTATCGTTACAACGAAAAAGCGGGCCAGGTACTGGGTTTTACCAATATTGATAACAAAGGAATATCAGGAATTGAAATGGCCTACGATTCCTGGATCCGGGGAAAAGACGGCTACACCATTATGCAGCGTGATGGCCGGGGGCAATTGATTCCAGCCGCTGACTATGCCCGCCAGGATCCGATGAATGGTAAAAATGTTTCGACTACGCTCGACATCGTCATTCAAAGTATTGTGGATGAAGAGCTGGCCAAAGGTGTGAAAGATGCAGGCGGATCAGCAGGAATTGCCGTTTTCATGATACCGCAAACAGGTGAAATTGTTGCGATGTCCAATTATCCCGGATTTGACCCCAATAATCCGGGTGATGTAAAAGTTGAAAACACGAGAATCAGAGCCATCACCGATGTATTTGAACCCGGATCAACTTTTAAACTGGTTACGGCGGCCGGGGCTTATGAATATGGGGTGAGAAAAAGCTCAGACAAAGTAAACGGTGAACGGGGAAAATGGCTCTATAAAGGTGAAAAAGTTATTGATCATGAACCGCTTGGAACGGTCACTTTTGAACAGGGAATTGTTCAGTCAAGCAATGTGGTCATGGCGAAAACCGGACTTTTAATCGGAGAAGAAAATTTTTACAAAACAGCCCGGAATTTTGGCTATGGAATGGAAACAGGCATTGATCTGGCAGGAGAAATACCAGGAACACTTCACCAGCCGATGACCTGGTCTGGGATATCGCTGGCATGGCTGTCGTTCGGATATGAAGTTCTGGTTACACCGCTACAGGTTTTAAATTCTTATGCCGCAATTGCAAACCGGGGTCAGCTCATGCGCCCTTTTATTGTTAAAACGATTTATGATGATGCAGGTAAAATTGTTTTTGAAAATAAGCCCACGGTTATCAGACAGGTGATCACTACCGCAACGGTTGATACCCTTATCCCTATTTTAACCAAAGTGGTCAATTTCGGGACAGCAAAAGCAGCCAAAATACCCAATCTGCAAATTGCCGGAAAAACCGGAACGGCGCAGAAGGCGATTTCAGGAAAGTACGAAAAAAACTATATGGCTTCATTTGTTGGCTTTTTTCCTGCCAACTCCCCGCAGCTTGCCGGGGTGGTCATCATCGACTCACCCGCAAAAGGGTTTTACGGTGGTGCGGTAAGTGCGCCGGTTTTTGGCCGGATTGCCCAACGGCTGATGTCAAACGCAATTCTGGAACGCCCGGCCGAAGAACGGTCATCAACTGATTCTCTTTATGGTCAAAAACTGCTGCCTGATTTTAAGAATCTGAGTGCTGAAGCAACCAAAGCCTGGCTTGAAGATGAAGAAATTGACTATGATTTCGTAAACGACGAAACCGGTTATGTGATTGATATGAGTCCGGCAGCGGGAACACCGGTTACGAAAGAAACAGAAGTGATATTATCAACAGCAAAAATTGCCGGTAAGAAAGAACCCCTAAAGCCTGAAGATTTAAAGGGAATGTCACTCAGACAGGCTGTGAATATGGTTCAGAGCTATGGCTATAAGGCCAAGATTATTGGAACGGGAACAGTTATTAAAGCCGAACTGACCAATTCAGAGAAAAAGCTGTACACAATTTATGGCCGTCAGCCGGGAGGTTCCGGATGGAACTGAAAACAGGACGGTGGCTTTTTTCTTTATTGGGAAGAACGTGTCCCTTCAATCTTGAAGACATCAAAATATCAGGCCTGGTCTATGATTCAAGAAAGGCCATTGAAGGATCTTTGTTTTTTGCTGTTGGCGGATTTAAGGCAGACGGCAATGATTATGCAAACAAAGCAATTCAGTCCGGGGCAGTTTTTGTACTGAGTGAGCAGGAGAAACCAGAAGAATTGGATTTCTCAGGTTGGATCAGAGTTGAAAACATCCGGATTGCCATGGCCGTTGTTTCAAGAGCTTTTTATGACTTTCCGGATCGGGATTTAACTTTGATTGGCGTAACCGGCACCAATGGAAAAACAACCACCACATTTCTGATCAGACAGATTCTTGAAACGGCCGGATTGAAAGCCGGATTAATTGGAACAACAGGTGCCTTTTACGGCAGAAATTCAATTGAATTGGCCCACACGACACCTGAATCAGTCGATTTGTGCGAGATTTTCAATAAAATGCATCTTTCCGGTGTCACTCATGTGGTAATGGAAGTGTCATCACATGCTCTCGTTTTGGGCCGTGTGCACGGCTTCAGGTTTCCGGTAACCGTGTTTACCAACCTGACCCATGATCATCTTGATTTCCATCATACACCAGAAGCCTATCTGGAAGCTAAAAAGATGCTTTTTGACAATCAGATGAAAGATGATTTTGCCATCATCAACAGTGATGATCCGGCATCAAAATTCATCATCAAAGATTGCCTGGCAGAAATCAGTTCTTATGGTATCGATTCTGCAGCAACCGTACGGGCAGAAATAGTGACATCAGATATTAATTCACAAAAAATAAGAATCTCAGATTTTGGATCAGGATTACGTGAAATGGATTTGCCACTTGCCGGTAAGTTCAATGTTTACAATAGTATGGCTGCCTATGCTGCCGGACGGAAACTGGGTTTGGATCCGGAAGTCATAATCGAAGCACTGAGTCATGGTGTTCAGGTTCCGGGCAGGTTTGAAAAAGTATCATCCAAAACGGGAAGTGTTACCGGCGTCGTTGATTACAGCCACACACCAGATTCATTGCAGAAAATTATTGAATCAATCAGGCATATAAAGAAACCGGGACAAAAATTAATTACAGTTTTTGGATGCGGTGGCGATCGTGACCGGACAAAACGTCCTATCATGGGAGAAATAGCCGGCCGCCTTTCAGATGTTGCAATTGTAACCAGCGACAATCCCAGAACGGAAAATCCGGATGACATTATCACTGAAATATTGGCCGGAATGAAGGGGCAAACGCCACTTGTTCAGGCCGATCGCCGGAAAGCCATCCGACAGGCCATTGAACTTGCAGAACCTGGCACCATTATTCTGGTTGCCGGAAAAGGACACGAAACCTATCAGGAAATCGCAGGAGTTCGTCATCATTTTGACGACCGGGAAGAATTAAGGGAGGCATTGAAGCTCTATGGAAAATAGACTGCTGACCATCGATGAATTTCACCGGTCTGGTGGTGAATGGATGGGACTTTTTAACGGAAGGCCATTTTCTGGCGTCACCCTTGATTCAAGAGAAATTAAACCTGATGCGGTATTTTTTGCTCTTCCGGGAGAAAAAACAGACGGACATTTATTTATTTCAAAAGCAATTGTGGCTGGTGCCTCGGTCATCGTTTATTCAGATCAGGCTTATGACCGTGAATTTATCGGAACAGAAACACTTGGCATCCGGACGGAAAATGTCATAGATTTTATGCAGGACCTTGCGAACAGGGTTGTTAAAAAGATCAGGATTCCGATTCTGGCCATTACCGGAAGCAATGGTAAAACAACTTCGAAAGAAATGGTTTCTGCCATTTTAAGCTCAAAATTCAAGGTTCATAAAACAAGCCGGAATCTGAACAACCATTTGGGAGTCCCCCTGACCATATTTGATCTGAGTAAAGATCATGAATTTATGGTACTGGAAATGGGAATGAACCATGCAGGGGAAATTGCCCGTCTTTGCGAAATTGGAACGCCTACCGCCGGACTTATAACCAATATCGGAACTGCCCATATTGAGTTTTTCAATACCCAGGAAAATATTGCAAAAGCAAAAACAGAACTGTTCGATTATTTGAGAAAGCATAACGGATTTCTTTTTGTGAATGCCGATGATCCGTTTTTACTCAAGAGGCTGACGGGTAACAATAACACCATGTCAGTTTTTTACGGAATTAAAAACCGGGAAGCCAGTGTAAAAGCTTCTGATGTCGGGCTGGGTGAAAACAATGCTTACCGGTTTAACTGGAAAGATGTAAGATCAGGGAAAAAGGGTTCCGTTCAGCTTGCCGTTTCAGGATCTCACAATGTGTTAAACGCATTGGGTGCAATTGCCGTCGGATTAAAATATGAAATTGATCCTGACACAATCAATCAGGCGCTTGCTGGTTACCACCCGGATGATAAGAGAATGCAGTTTAAAAAAGCCGGTGAAATTGATTTGCTTATTGACTGCTACAATGCCAATCCGGATTCGATGCGTGCCGGTCTCACGACTTTGAATGAAATTCAAAATTCGGGAAGAAAAATTGCCGTTCTGGGCGATATGTTTGAATTGGGAGCTCATACCGATGCCATGCACAGGAGTATCGGAAAGTTCATCTTAGCACAGAAAATAGATGGAATTATAACTGTCGGGACTCACAGCAAACACATTTCAGACGAACTGAAATCGTATCAGTCAAAACTTGGCGTTCACCATTTTGAAACCAGAGAAAATGTAATGGGCTGGCTGGAATCAACTATAAAGCCCGGGGATCTGGTTTATCTGAAAGCTTCCAGAGGAATGAAACTGGAAACTATCAGTGATTTTTTAATTGAAACATTCAACCCATAAGAGGGATTCATGCTATACTGGCTGGCACTTTGGATCAATGATCACTTTAATCCGCCGGGTTTTGATGTCTTCCGGTTTATCACTTTCCGTGCTGGTCTGGCTGCACTAACGGCGATGATTATCGGGTTGTGGCTGGGTCCGCGTTTCATCGCTTATCTGAAAAAACTGCAGATTGGTGAAGAAATTACCAAAGACGGTCCGCAAAGCCATTTTTCCAAGGCCGGAACCCCAACCATGGGCGGATTGATTGTTCTGACTTCCATTCTTGCCGGAACGGTTTTGTGGTCTGATCTGACCAACACCTATGTCTGGCTCATCATTCTGACCTTAGTTTGGATGGGAACGGTTGGTTTTATTGATGATTATCTGAAATGTATCAAAAAATATCCGAAAGGGTTGGTTGCACGGTATAAAATTATGGGTCAGGTTGGGCTTGGTGTGATTGTTGGACTTGTTCTCACCTATGATCCGACCTTTTCGAAAACCCTGACGCTAACTACAATACCGTTTTTGAAGGATGCAACCCTCGATTATGGCTGGTTTTACATTCCGGTTGTCATTTTCATTATTACTGCACTATCAAATGCAGTGAACCTGACAGATGGTCTCGACGGACTTGCCATTGGGGTAACAGCAATCGTCATGATTCCGATTGCCATCATGTGCTATGTTTCAGGAAATGTGAAAATTGCGGATTATCTGGATGTTATTTATCTGGCCGGATCAGGTGAACTGACCATTGCAAGTCTTGCAATCATTGGGGCTGCAATGGGCTTTCTCTGGTATAACTCAAACCCGGCTCAGGTGTTTATGGGTGATACCGGAAGTCTGGCTCTTGGCGGACTCATTGGCGTTATTGCCATCGTAATTAAAAAAGAATTGTTTCTGCCGTTGCTGGCCGGCGTGTTTTTCATGGAAACCATTTCAGTGATTATGCAGCGGCTCTATTTCAAATACACCAAGAAAAAATATGGTGAAGGCCGCCGGATTTTCAGGATGGCACCCATTCACCACCACTTTGAATTGCTTGGCTGGCCTGAAACGAAAATTGTAACCCGGTTCTGGATCGTGGCGATCATTTTGTCACTCACAACCCTGGCTCTGCTCAAACTGAGATAAATTATGTCAGATCAACTCATTAATAAAAAAATTGCCGTCATCGGTGCTGCAAGAAGCGGAATAGCCGTTTCCCTGTTTTTGTCGCAAAAAGGAAATACCGTCCTGTTAAGCGATATGAAAACCCCCGAACATCATGAAGAACTCGAAAAGAAACTCGCTGCAGCCGGGATTTCATGGGAATGGAACGGGCATACTGACAAGGTTTTTGATTGTGATTTACTGGTTGTTTCGCCGGGAGTTCCAAGCAACGTTCCTGTTCTTGTTAAAGCCCAGGGATTGAAATTACCCGTTTTATCAGAAATTGAAGTCGGTTCAGTTTTCTTCCCGAAACCGATTGTGGCGATTACCGGAACAAACGGAAAAACCACAACGACAGCCCTGGCGGGACATTTATTCGAAACCGCAGGAGAAAAACCAGTTGTGGCCGGGAATATCGGCATTGCTTTTACCGGAACTTCAGAAAGCTGGGGTTCTGCAACCCATGGCATACTCGAAGCATCAAGTTTTCAGCTTGACCATATTGACCGGTTCCATCCGGTAGTCTCAGTGATTCTGAACATTACGCCTGATCATCTTGACAGGTATAAAACTTTCAATCATTATGCACGGTCCAAGTTCCGTGTGACTGAAACACAGACCGAAAAAGATGTTTTCATCTACAATGCTGATGATGATATTATTGCTCCTTACCTGAATGAAGTCAAAGCACAAAAGTGGCCATTTTCGGTGAAAAAACCCTTGCATTTTGGTGCCTGGCTTGAAAATGGAAATCTGGTTGCCCAATTGAACGGAGAGAAGGAAGTCATTCTTCGTGCTGATGAACTCATCATTCCTGGTATCCATAATATTTCCAATGCTTTAGCTGGTATTTTGATTGCCAGATCGCAGGGAATTTCAAATGAAAAAATAGCAGAAGGTTTGAGGTCGTTTAAAGGGGTTGAGCACCGGATCGAATTCGTAAGGGAACTGGACGGCGTTAAATATTATAACGATTCAAAAGCAACCAATGTTGATTCGGTTAAAGTAGCCCTTCAATCATTCAAACAGCCCATTATTTTAATTGCCGGTGGCCGTGAACACGGAAATATGTACAAAGACATTGGTGATTTGTTAAAGAAACACGTCAGGCTGGTCATTGCCATCGGGGAAACAGCTGAAAAAGTACAACGGGATATGCACGCCTTTACAACGGTAATTCCTGGAAGTATGGATTTTTCATACGCTGTAAATCTTGCCAGAAAAGAAGCAAAAGAAGGGGAAGTTGTACTTCTGAGTCCTGCCTGTAAAAGTTTTGACATGTTTACTGACTTTGAAGACCGTGGCCGCAAATTTAAAAATCTGGTAAACGGACTGAACTGATGGAAACCACCGAGATCAGAGATAACGAAATCATTCAGCCCCGGCAGCAGGCAGATAAAATGCTGTTCTGGGCTGTTTTGGGTCTTCTCGGTTTCGGGATTCTGGCCGTTTATTCAGCGTCGGCATCGATGGCAGCAGCAAAAGAACACAGTACTGAATTTTATGTGTTCAGGCATATTTTCAAAGTCATTGCCGGTGTGGTTACGATCTGGGTTTTAAGCAAGGTTGATTATCACCTTTATGCAAAGTATTCAAAACCACTTATGGTTGTTGCCATTCTGGCCCTTTTTCTTCTTCTGATTACCGGCGGATCAGGAGAGAAAAAAGGTGCTGCCAGATGGTTTGAGATTGGTCCGGTTAGTTTTCAGCCATCAGAACTTGCAAAATGGACTTTAATTCTTCATTTGTCAGTGCTCATGAGCCGGAAGGCTGAGTGGATGGATGATTTTAAAAAAGGATTGCTTCCGTCGCTGGTTTGGATTGGTGCAACCGTATTTCTGATTGCCCTTCAGCCGAACTTTTCTACTGCGGCGGTGATTTCGGCCATCAGTCTTTTTATGCTTTTTATTGCCAGGGCAAATCTGAAATTTCTGATTCCAATCGCACTTGCCATAATTCCGCTTGCCGGGCTTTATGTTTTGATTTCGCCTTACCGGCTAAAGCGGATTACCATGTTTCTTTCTGGCCACGAAACGGTAAATTACCAGCTTGCACAATCCATTATTGCATTAGGTAACGGCGGATTTTTCGGTGCCGGAATCGGTCAGTCCAAACAACGTGATTTCTTTTTGCCGGAACCGTTTAACGATTTTATTCTGCCGATTATCGGTGAAGAATATGGATTTATTGGGGTTACTTTTCTGCTCGCAGTTTTTGTTTTTATCATGTACAGAGGTATTAAAATTATCAAGCGTGCACCTGATCTCATGGGCATGTATCTGGCTTCAGGGATTGTGATCACCATTATTTTTTATGCATTTGTAAATGCTGCTGTAACCTGTGGCTTGTTCCCTACAACCGGACTCCCAATGCCGTTTATCAGCTATGGGGGAACCAGTATTTTATTTACCTGTGCAGCGGTTGGTATTTTGCTGAATATTTCAAAACAAGGTATTGATTTGAATCCTGTTCATGAAGAAGAGGAGGCAGAATGAAAATCCTGATCTCGGGAGGCGGAACCGGCGGACATGTATTTCCGGGAATTGCCATTGCGCAAGCCCTTCAATCCATCAATCCGGAAATAGAAATCGGATTTGTCGGGACAAAGACCGGTGCAGAAGGAAAAATTGTGCCCAATCACGGTTACAGACTGTTTCCGATTGAAATTGCAGGATTCAGCCGCAGTAACTGGAAGAAAAATATCACGTTTCCATGGAAACTGGGAAAAGGATTCTGGGACTCGTATCAGATTCTAAAAAGTGAAGATCCGGATGCCGTGGTTGCAACCGGCGGATATGTTTGTGGTCCGGTTACGCAGTTGGCGCAATGGGCCGGAATTCCAACTTTTGTTCAGGAGCAGAACGCTGTTCCGGGCTTTACATCAAAAAAACTTGGGAAAAAAGCGACCCGATTGTACATCACGTATGAAGAATCAAGATCCTATTTCACAGGGGTGAATCCGGATAAAATTTCGTGTTTGGGAAACCCGGTAAGACTGACGTTTAATCCGGTTGATAAAATAGCTGCCCTGAAGCAGTTTGGTTTATCGCCAAAAAATAAGACCGTTCTAATCATTGGCGGATCAACAGGGGCACGGTCAGTCAACCAGGCTGTTCAGGACATTTATCCTGACTGGTTAAACGAAGGAATAAATCTGATCTGGCAGACCGGAAAAACAGGTGAAGACCTTCCTGAACTGGCAATGACAGATCTCGGAATGGTTTACCGGTCTGTTTTTATCAATGAGATGAATCTTGCCTATCAGGCAGCCGATCTGGTTATTTCCCGTGCCGGGGCAACTTCGCTGGCAGAAATTACTCTGGTTGGAAAACCCTCAGTGCTTGTTCCGTTTCCGTTTGCAGCCGACGACCATCAAACCCGGAATGCCCGTGTGATGGAGCAAGCCGGCGCCGCCATTCTGATCAGGGATTCAGAGTTGAAATCCCGCTTGAAAGAAACTGTGAGTGCCCTGATAAAGAATCAGGTCAAACTTACAGAAATGACCGAAGAAGCCAAACGTCTGGCAAGACCCAAGGCAGCCCATTCGATCGCAGAAGATATTATTAAACAGATTACCCGCTAGAGGTGAACCATGGCAGAACCTAAAATCTTTAAAAGAAAACTGGAATTCGTTTACCAGAGTCTTTTTATCTACATCATTGGTTTCGGACTGTATATCATTTTCAGGGGACAGATACAGGAGGGTGCGTTTACCTTTTTTTATAAAGATCCGATCGTGTTTCTGTTTGGGGTTGTGTTGGCTTTTGTTGTTGTCTATCTGTTGTTTTCACTTTATGAGCAACGGCAGATTGTGATTACCGATACTACCGTTGCCTTCAAAACCCGGCTGAAAGAATATGTTTTTCCGTTCAATGATATTCTGTACATCAAAATCGGCCGGCCAAAACACATCAGAACACCTGAAGAAGGTAAAATCATTCGCATCAAAACGAAAAGCCGGCGCCGTGTTCTGATCATCAGGGTCATGAATTACGAACGTGGCGAAGAACTCAAGAACGAAATCATTGCTATCCAGCAACGAATTCATCCAAAAAACAAAGGTTAATGTGAACAAGCAGAAAAGAACTATTTTCGGTCAGTTCCGCCGTATTCATTTTATCGGAATCGGTGGGATAGGAATGAGTGGCATTGCCGAAATCCTGCTGAACAAAGGGTTTACGGTTTCAGGTTCAGATGCCAGCTTATCACCCATTACTGAAAAACTTCAGGAACTTGGGGCTACCATATATAAAGGGCACAAAACAGAAAATGTGAAAGGTGCAGATGCGGTTGTTTTTACGGCTGCACTTCAGGCTGATAATCCTGAACTGGTAGCTGCACGGGAGCAAAAAATCCCAATCATCCGCCGTGCAGAAATGCTCGCAGAGCTGATGAGATTACGCTTTGGGATTGGCATTGCCGGAACTCACGGAAAAACCACCACAACCTCAATGACAGGAATGGTTTTGACTGAGGGCGGACTTGACCCAACCATTGTGGTGGGCGGAGTCGTTAATAATTTTGGTTCAAATGCAAAAGTCGGCCAGGGTGATTATATCGTGGTTGAAGCTGATGAATATGACCGTAGTTTTCTGAAACTGACTGCAACAATTGCCGTGATTACCAATATTGAAGCAGAACATCTCGATATCTACAAAACCGGATTAGGCGAAATCCAGGATGCTTTTGTTCAATTTGCCAATACGGTTCCCTTTTACGGACTTGTCGTTTGCTGTCTCGATGAACCCCATGTTCAATCGATTCTGCCAAGAATTGAACGCCGGGTAATGACTTACGGATTTTCACGTCAGGCCGATCTGATGGCGTACGACGTTGAAATTGACGGAACGAAAACCACATTTAAAGTGGAATATAAAAAGAAAGAACTGGGTTCCGTTACGCTTCAGCTTCCCGGAATTCACAACGTTAAAAATGCACTTGCTGCAATCGGCGTCGGTCTTGAACTTGAAGTTCCGTTCAAACAAATCACTGCTGGACTTGAAAAATTAGGCGGAATTGGCCGTCGGTTTCAGGTTCGTTACGATAAAGATTTTCTGGTTGTTGATGATTATGCGCATCACCCAAGTGAAATTGCAGCAACTTTACGGGCAGCCCGTTCCGGATTCAAAAAACGCAGACTGATTGCTGTTTTTCAGCCGCATCTTTTTACCAGAACCCGTGATTTTTATGAAGATTTCGGACGGATTTTTCTGGAAGCAGACAAAGTTATTGTAACCGATATTTACGGCAGCCGGGAAGAACCGATTGAAGGAATATCTGCTGATATGATTGTTGAGGCAGCTAAAAAATTCGGGCATCGTGATATCGTGCAAATCCCCAAAAAAGATCTGATTGAATATACTGCCAAAAATGCCAAAAAGGGTGATGTACTCGTTTTTATGGGTGCAGGCGATATTTCAAAACTGTGTAGTCAATGGGTTGAAAACTTAAAAGAGCACCATGCTGTATCTTGATGAACTTGGAAAAACCTACAAGGGAGAAATTCGCCTCAGCGAGCCCCTTGCGCCGTACACCAGCCTGAAATTGGGTGGTCCGGCCGATGTTTTTCTGATTCCAAAAACGAAAGAAGATATTGCTGAAGCCGTTAAATGGATCAGAAAATATCACATTCCCCATTACTATCTGGGATACGGAACCAACATTCTTGTAGGTGATGCCGGGTTTCAGGGCGTTGTGGTCAGAATTGCTGATTCCTTGAATTCGATAACCATTCAGGGTACAAAAGTCTATGCAGAAGCCGGTGCCAGTTTGCCGATGCTGGTTTTGGAAACCCTGAAGGCCGGTTTAGCCGGTATTGAAGCCCTTGGCGGCGTTCCGGGAACGGTCGGTGGAGCACTTTTAATGAATGCCGGAGCTTACGGATCAGAAATTTTTGATGTTGTTGAAAAAGTTGAAGTGATCAGAGGGTCCAAACTGGTTGTGTTGGGTAAAGAAGACATTCATCACGAATACCGGAAAACGAATCTGGATCAGGATTTTATTATTTCATGTACGCTCGCACTTAAAAAAGGCGACAAAGAGGCCTTGCTTGAAAAGCGCAGGGAATGGTTGAAAAAACGCAGGGACACACAACCGCTTGACGTTCCGAATGCCGGAAGCATTTTCAAAAATCCGCCGGGAATGTATGCCGGAGCATTGATTGAATCATGCGGATTAAAAGGCTACCGAATTGGCGGGGTTTCTGTTTCTGCAAAACATGCAAATTTTCTGGTCAACGATCAGAACGGAACAGCTGCTGAAATGCTGGCTTTAATTGATTATGTAAAAGCAAAAGTATTTGAAAAACACGGTGTTAAGCTTGAAATGGAAGTCAGGAAAGTTGGAATAGAATGATTTCCAGAATCCTTAAAGCAATCAGCAAAGGTGATGAGCCCAATGAGGCCGTCAGAAAACGGATCAAAATCAGAATCCTGATCATTTTGGGATTGTTGGTTCTGATCTTCGTGCTGCTGGCTGGCTCCTGGTACTGGAAAAATCACCGGAGTCTGACGAAATATTCAGTTAAAGGAAACCGTGAAGTTTCAGAAGCCAGAATTATTGAACTGACACAGACGAAAAAAGGAATCCGGTTAAATACCGTTTCATCGGCAAAAATAAACAAACGACTGAAGAAAAATCCTTTTATTGAATCAGCTATTGTGAAGGCAGAATTGCCTGGTACACTGGTTATTGAAGTTAAAGAAAGAGAACCAGTTGCCAGACTTGAAGGGGCTGTAACTGGAATGATTGATGGAAAAGGGTTTGGAATGCCGGTAAAAACACAAACTGTTTATGATTTACCGATTATTTCCGGAATTAAAAAGTCAGATTTTGATTCATCCTGGGGGGTGATTAAAAATCCGGTCATCAAACAGGTTGCCCGTGAGCTTTTTAAATTAAAGACAAAGGTTCCGGCTGCCTATCATCTCATTTCTGAAATCAGACAGCAGGATGATCAGTCGGTGATGATTTACACGTTTGACGGGGCCGTTCCCGTTTTGGCCAGAGCTTCAAACCTGGCCGTCAATACGGTAGTTCTTAAGAATTTCTGGAACCAGGTTGTAAAAGTAACAGGCAAAGACCGGTTCGCCTATATTGACGTCCGTCAGGATGGCGTTATTGCCACAAAAGAGCATGAAGGAAAATGAGTATGAATGACAAAATTATTGTTGGGCTGGATGTTGGAACCACCAAAATCTGTGCAATTGTTGGCAGTGCCGACGAAAAAGGGAATGTAAATATTCTGGGAATCGGGAAAGCCCCTTCAGACGGACTCAGCCGTGGGGTTGTAACCAACATTGACCGAACAGTTAAATCAATTCAGCAAGCCATTGAAGAAGCACAAAATGCCTGCGGAATGGAAATCAAGTCGGTGGTGGTTGGCATTGCCGGCGATCATATTCAAAGTTTCCAAAGCCGTGGCGTTATTACCATTTCTGGTCCGGATAAGGAAGTCACCGAAAAAGATGTAAACAGACTGCTTGCTGATACCCGCAAAATTGCACTTCCGGCAGACAGGCAGATCATCCATGTGATTCCACAGGAATTTATTGTTGACGGGCAGGATGGCGTTGCAGATCCGGTTGGAATGACCGGGGTGCGGATGGAAGCCAATGTACATATTATCACCGGAATGGTTACGGCGATCCGGAATATTGAACGTTGTGTGGAAAAAGCCGGACTCAAAGTAGATGATATTGTTCTCGAACCTATTGCCTCCTCTCTTGCAGTTTTAACAACTGAAGAAAAAGAAGTGGGTGTAGCACTTTTGGATATTGGCGGCGGAACCACTGATCTGGCTATTTTCGAAGAAAAAACCATCCGGAAGACATCGGTTATCGCCATTGCCGGGAAAAAAGTGACTGATGACATCCGTCGTGGACTCGGAATTTTGCAGGATCAGGCTGAAATGCTGAAAGTCAATTATGGCGCTGCACACATGAGTGAAATTGTTCAGGATGACCCGCTGCTCATTCCGGGAATTTCTGGCCGTGCGCCAAAAGAAGTCAGCCGGGGAACCCTGTGCCAGATTATTCAGCCCAGAATGGAAGAAATTCTTGAAATTGTTCGTGATGAAATCCAGGCGTCTGGTTATGGACGCAATTTATCTGCCGGTCTTGTCATTACCGGTGGTGGTGCCATGATTCGTGGTGTAACCACACTTGCCCGTGAAATTGTTGGAATGGACGTGAAAATTGGTGTTCCGATCGGACTCAACGGCGGACTTATCAGTGAAGTTGAAAACCCCATGTATGCCACCTCAGTCGGGTTGGTGATTCATGGTTTAAAAACCGGGAAAGCCTCCCAGGCCATATCACGTCAGGCCTTAAAAGAACTTGAAGACTCACTGCCAGAAGAGGAAGAAACAAAACGTCCTGAACCGGTAAAAACCGGCCAGAAGGGATCGTTTATTGATAAACTCAAAGGCTGGTTTGAAGAATTATAATTTTAGAATTTAACAGGATCGGAGATCGTTATGGCCATTCAATTGGATGATATCACAGATAAAGGCGCAAAAATCAAAGTTATTGGTGTCGGCGGCGGCGGTGGCAATGCCGTCAACAATATGATCGAACGCGGAATAACCAATGTTGATTTTATTGCATGCAACACTGACCATCAGGCGCTGCAGATTTCACCTGCCCGTCATAAAGTTCAGATCGGGAAAAGTTCAACCCGTGGTCTGGGTGCAGGCGGTGATCCAGAAAAGGGAAAAATCGCCTGTGAAGAAGACAAAGGTGAAATTGCCAAATTGCTTGATGGCACCGACATGGTTTTTATTACTGCCGGAATGGGTGGCGGAACCGGAACGGGTGCAGCACCGATTGTGGCTGATATTGCCCGTTCAGTGGGTGCCCTTACGGTGGGTGTGGTTACACGTCCGTTTTTGTGGGAAGGTTTGAAAAGAACCCGCCAGGCAGATGCCGGAATTGAAGAACTTCGCCGGAATGTAGATACGCTGATCATTATCCCCAATAACCGGCTCATGTCTGTTACTGACCGTAATGTAAAATTAACTGATGCCTTCAATATTGCAAATAATGTGCTTTATGATGCTGTAAAAGGTATTTCTGATCTGATCAACATTACCGGACTGGTGAATCTTGATTTTGCAGACGTTCGCACGGTCATGAGCGGAATGGGTGATGCCCTGATGGGAATCGGCCGGGCTTCAGGTGAAAACCGTGCTGTTGAGGCCGCACAAATGGCTATTTCGTCACCTTTACTTGATGGAATCAACATTGCCGGTTCACAAGGTGTTCTTGTGAATATTACCGGTGGCAAAAACATCACTCTTTACGAAGTGAACGATGCTGCAACGGTCATTAGTCAGGCTGCCGGCGAGGAAGCCAACGTGATCTTTGGTTCGGTTATTGACGAAGGTCTTGATGATGAAATTATGGTGACGGTCATTGCTACCGGGTTTAATAAAAAGAAAGCTCAGGCTGCTGCAGCTCCAATGCGTCAGGCACCAACTCAGCAAGTTCAGCAACCTGTACAGCATCAACAACCTGTTCAGAACCAGCGCCCGGTTCCTACCATTCTGAAAATGACTGCGGATGGCGATTCTCCCGGCGCACAGGAAGCTTTTCCGTTCCCTGACGTGAGAAGAACTGAAGTTCACGGACTTGAACATTTGGTTCCGCGTGATCAGCCAACCTTTGTAAGAAGAGGGATTGATATCAACTCAAACGAGGAAAGCAGAGACCGCAAAGAACGGATTTCGAAAGAAGATCCTGAAAAACCGGCCTTTTTAAGAAGGATTATGGACTAAAGGAAGTGGTAAGTTACAATTGATAAGTGGTAAGTTGAGCGTAGGAAAGACCCCGGATTAAATTCGGGGTTACAAGTGACATTTTGTAATTTTCCGGACTAAACTCCCCTCCTTTTCAAAAGGAGGGGTGGCGAAGCCGGGGTGGTTTGGCTGTTTTCAATAAGTTAATTGTAAAGAAAACAACCAGGTTCCCGAATCCGATTCCTGGAATGTGGCAGGCACTCCTTCTCTAAAAAGTGGCGATTTTCAACTTTCTGATTTTCGGACAATGAAACCCGGCCACTAGAAATGACCCCATCTTCAGTATTGAGGCTGAAAAAGGTACTGATCACGAGGTTCTAAAATCATAAACAGAGTAAATAAATGAAAAATTTGGTTTTAAAGGGACTGGTTGCGGCTGGTTTGTTTTTGTTGATTGGTTGTGCATCAACATACAAAGAGATCAATCCGTCCACTATCAAATTCAGCCTGAATGATACCCAGGATGGAATCGGGCTATCTTACAGGCATGATATATTAATGGATATTGGAAATTCAGACTATGCAAAAAAAGAGTATAAAAGTGGAATTAAACTGGTTGCGGTCAAATTAACAAATAATACTGATTCTGTATTAAATATTCGACGCGATCTGGAATTCTTCTCAGGACCCAACCCGGTTACCCTGATGGACCCCAAAACAGTTATGCCTTTGCTTCACCAAATGACTCCCGCCTATCTTTTTTATCTGGTGTTAACACCCCTAAAGCTAAATGTTTCTCGTGGCACCCTGTCTGATTCTTATTCAATTGGCTATTATCTGGGACCTACAATTGCCTTTGGGAATATGTTTATTGCAAACAAATCCAATAATGCTATAGACAAAGAGTTGTCAGACAATAACATTATAGACCGGGACTTAAAAAAGGGAGAAACAATCTATGGAATTATTGCTTTTCGGGATAAGGCGTATAATCCTGTTTCAGTAAGAAAAATTAAAAAGTAAATGTAAGATTCTCTTCGGGGATCATTCAGGATAGCTGTAAAACAGTTTATAAATTTCAAAAAAAACTTAAAGATCGCTGAGTTTTAGAAAATTGGGAAAACAACGTTTATAACTTACTCAATTCAAGGTCTGAATCCATTCTGCAAGACCCCTGGCCCAGTCTTCACCCTCATTGAGGCTGGGAACCAGAGTTAGCGATTCACCACCCGCCTTTTTAAAATCTTCAACCGCACGAATCCCGATTTCTTCCAGAGTTTCAAGACAATCTGCCACAAACGAGGGTGAAAATACAACCAGGTTTTTTATTCCGTTACCGGCAAGTTCGGTTAAAACCACGTCGGTGTAGGGTTCAATCCATTTTGTACGGCCAAGACGGGATTGAAAGGAGACTGACCAGGTTTCGGGTTTCAGGTTTAAAAGTTTTGCGATATTTCTGGCTGAGTCAAAACACTGAGCCCGGTAGCAATTCGCATTCAAATCTGAGATTGTCGAGCAGCAAGTTGTTGTAAATTCGCAAAACCCAGGTTTACACCCTTCAGATTTGGTCAATTGCCGTTCAGGAACACCATGAAAGCTGAATAGAATGTGATCGGCTTTTTGCTTGGAAAGAACTGATTCTCCGCGACGGGCAAAACTTTCAAGGTAAAAGGGCTGGTTATAAAAAGCAGGGGCGACTGAGAGTTCAAACGGATCCCAAAAAGTGCCGGCAACCCTGTAAACTTCTGCAATTGAACTTCCGGTTGAGGCAGCTGCATATTGCGGATAAAGCGGAACGAGGATTACTTTTCGAATTCCCTCAGAATAAAACTCATTCAGAACCTTTTGAATGGACGGATTCCCGTATCTCATTCCGAAAATAACTTTATACTCATCCGGCTGGATTTGATTGAGGTGAATCTGCACCTTTTCGGCTAGTTTTTTTGTGTAAGAAACCAGAGGTGAACCTTCCGTTGTCCACACTTTTTTATAGGCATGAGCAGATTTAGGTGAACGGAAGGGGAGAATGAACAAATTCAGCAGAAGCTGACGGGGAAGTGCCGGGATGTCTATTACCCTGGCATCTGACAGGAATTGTCTTAAATACCGTCTGACTGCCGGAGTAGTTGGTTCGTCAGGAGAGCCAAGATTTAAAAGGAAAATGCCTGTTTTCAAAAGTTACGTTTTGCAATGGCATCAGAAGTCAGCGTTTCTTTAACTGTAACTTCAATTGCCGTCAGATTTTTATTTGAAGCAAGGATATTTTTAAGTACTTCACAGAGATAGTGAGAAATGTTTTCAGCAGTCGTATTTCCTTTGAAAACTACAAATTTGAGTCCGTTTGTTTTCAAAAAAGTCTTCATAATCTCGTCAGAATCATCAACCAGAAAAGCATGATCCCACTTGTCAATAATATGCTTAACAGCCGTTTTGAGATCATCATAATCCAGAATCATGCCATTGGCATTTTTTGTTCCTTCAAGTTCAACACGCATGGTGTAAGAATGTCCGTGAACGTTCTGGCAGCCACCGGTGTGGAAGGGAAGGCGGTGACCCATTTCCCAGTGAAATATTTTCGAAATTTTGAAAGTATCCATGATGACTCCCAGAGATTAAAGTACAAAATTACAACTTCTTTGCGTGATTCCGAAATTTTACTGCCAGACAATCCATTAGTCACAGAGAGACACAAAGTTATTTAAATTTTCCAGTCTTAAAACACTATTTTTCTGATCGTTTCTTCTGAAGAAACACCGGGAATTTCTGAAATCCCCAAAGCACGTTTTAATTTTTGATTGTTCATACTCACATCAGGTTGACGGACCGGTTTGCCTGTAAAGGATTCAAGTTTTGCCGGGATAATCAATTCGGTTGAAAATCCAAGTTTTTCTGAAAGAATGCAAGCCATTTCATACCGGTTTAGCTTTTCATCAGACGCAAGGTGATAAAGTCCCGGTTCGGTCTGATGGTTTACAGATTCTGAAATCAGATTTGATGCAACCGAAACCGGAATTGCGGTACGAAACTCATCGGTAAATGCAGGTTGTGGTTTACCCGATTCGAGACTTTTTCGGAAGGAATCAAGGAAGCCATGATTTCCATCCCACGAAAATCCAGCCATCAACGCCAGGCGAAAGATGAGATGGTCAGGATTCAGACCCGGAATCAGAAATTCAGCTTCGGTTTTTGTTTTTCCGTAGGTGTGCTGCGGATTAACCTGATCAGTTTCAGAATAGTTACCTTCCAGTCCATCAAAAACAAGATCGGTTGAGCAGTGTACAAGTCTGATGGAAAGTCTGCCGGTTACAGCGGCCAGGATTTTTGGGATTTCAGTGTTGGCGTGATGTGTGATTCCGGGGTTGATTTCAGCTTCAGACGTACTGCTCATGGCTGCCGTATGAACAACCACATCAGGTTCAAAGTTGTCAAGCAAAGAAAAAAGGGAGGGTTCATCCCAATTAGGTAAAACCTCCAGTGGAACCGGGAAATTTTCAATTTTCCTGCGAACAAGGCCGGTTACGTTCCAGCCATTTCTGAGAAAATCAGAATAAACCCAGGCTCCGAGTAATCCGTTTACACCCGTAATCAGAACCGATTTTCTTCGGTTCATTGGAATGATTTATAGAGAGCTTCCCGGTGGTAAGATTCAATCATTTCTTTGATTGAAGTTTCATGGCGTTTATTCACCCGGAATTTCAGTTTTACGGTTGTTTCAAAATAGGTTGTATCGGTTACCTGACTGACTGAGTGAATGTAAGCAAGTGCTTTTGATGCATCCTGCGGAAGTTCTGCCGTGAGTTCAGTGTATCCATTTTCAAGAATGGCCAGAACCTGACTTTTCAGTTCAGGAATATTCATTCCCCGGTAGGCACTCACCAAAACTGAATTTGGGAATTCAAAACGAACCTGATGAAGCAGATCAGAATCCTGCACCTGATCAACTTTGTTGAAGACAATCAGAATGGGTTTGCTGTCAATATCTAGCTCAAGCAAGGTCTCTTCAACTGCATGAATATGTTCACGGAAGTTTGGATGAGACAGGTCTACCAAGTGAAGCAGAACATCGGCATTTCTGACTTCATCGAGTGTACTTCTGAAGGAGGCGACCAGGTGGTGAGGTAATTTTCTGATGAACCCAACGGTGTCAGTAAGCAGAATTTTTTTGTTACTATCCAGATAGGTGAGCCGTGTGGTCGAATCGAGAGTGGCGAATAACCGGTCTTCAACGAGCACATTGGCGTTGGTCAGCATATTCATGAGAGTTGATTTACCGGCATTGGTGTATCCAACGAGGGTAACCAGGTCAAGCTCGTTCCGGCTTTTTCTCTGGGTGAATTTTTGTGTCTGGATTTTTGCCAGTTTTTCTTTCAGGTTGGCAATGCGGATTCTGATTAACCGGCGATCAGTTTCAATCTGGGTTTCACCGGGACCTTTTGTTCCGATTCCGCCTTTTTGCTTGCTCAGGTGAGTCCACATTCTGGTGAGACGGGGAAGCAGATATTCAAGCTGAGCCATTTCAACCTGAGTTTTTGACTCGGCAGTTTTGGCGTTTGAGGCAAAAATGTCAAGAATCAGGCCTGTACGGTCAAGAACTTTACATTTAAGAATATTCTCGAGGTTTTTAATCTGCCGGGGTAAAAGTTCTTCATCAAAAATAACCAGTTCGGCATTCTGAAAATCTTTCAGTCGTGAAAGCTCTTCAAGTTTCCCTTTGCCAATATAAGTAGACGGCTCTGCATAAGGTCTGTTTTGGGTGATCCGGCCGGCAACGATGGCACCGGCTGTATCGGCAAGGCGTTCAAGTTCGTCAAGATTTTCATGAACTTCGGCTTCAGTAACGTCGTCGGTGATAATTCCGACAAGGATGGCGCGTTCCCGCTGGGTCTCTGTATAGGTATAATTCAATGAATCTTCTTTATTAGCTGAGTTTCTTTTGACGATGTTCTGACTTTATTCTGCATCCGCTGATCAAGAATCTGATCAACAAGTTTAACATATCTGGCCGGAAGCAGAAAACTTTTTCGGGTGGATTTCAATTCAGTGCGGTATAAAATGGTGACTACAGAAACAAGCCCGGTTGTTTTAAAAAAATAATCGGTTATCGAATTGATGGGAATTTCGCCGGATTTCAGCAACGGGTTGATAATCAGATGGGTTTGGGTAATTGATTTTTGCACGGCCATCCAGCCGGCAGCAAATGCAAGCATGGCATTTAAAGTAAAAAACAAGGCAGAATATAAAATCTGGTCATCAGAGATTAAACCGTATCCAATAAAAACAAAACCGAACACCATCATCATAACCGGAAGGAATGGAAGTCCGTACAGCAAACCGGAAAACCACGAAAAAGTAACGGGAAGATGCCTTGTCCGTTTATAGAGCAATATAAAAATCAGGCTGACAGACAACCCGAAACAAAGGAAATTGAAAATGAGGGCAGTTTGAATCAATAAATCCATAACCTGTAAAATAAAGTGGAAAGTAAAGTACCGTTTTTCTTTGAATCAGTCAATTTAAAGCGTTTTTCGCCGTCTGGAGAGCCACGATTCAAAAAGAAAAACGGCCAGAGCCAGTAAAAAGAACAAAACTGACAGCGTTTTATTCCATCCGGATTTTCCAATCGGGATGGATGAGATATCAGTCCACTCTATAACACTAAATTTTTCCGGAAGGTTGCCTGAACTGGGTTTAAAACTGAAATTCAGTCCGACCATCGCCACAGACTGATTGTTCTGGCTGAACGAAATCAGCCCGGGAGTTGGTAATGCCGCTTCAGGCAAGGTTAACGGAAGGGAGCCGGTGATCTCCATATTCCACTGCCGGTCGGCAATTCTTGCAGTCACTAACCCACCATTTCCCGGGTAAACCGGTTTTGTTCCGGCAGAGAAATTCCAGGCAGAAAACCCGCTTGAACCGGCAGAATGGGAGCTGAGATACAGAACAGAATGGAAAAGAGAGGCCAATGCCCAGGGTGGTGGTATTCTCCCGGCATTAAAAGGTTGAGTGAGAAAAACCAAAACCGGAATGGATTTAAAGGTTGTGAGTAACATAACCGGCTGGCGGGATGCATTCCAGGCCAGAATTTCAGATGAGGGCGAAAGGTTGGTTTCAATCAGACCCAATGTCGACGCAGAAGGGTTCCCGGGTTTTCCTTTTCCGTCCAGAAAAGACCAGAACGGGTGTTGGGTTGTTTGGTCGAGCCAGGTTTCCTGAGGTTTTACAGCTTTAACGGTCAGTCCAAGCTGGGTTAAATCCCGGGTAATTGATTCTGGGTTTGAAAAATCAGGAATCCAGATTACGCCGCCTGGCTTTCCGGGAAGATCAGAGAGTAAAGACTGCGAAGAAGATTTGATCCAGATTCCATCTTCTGCAAGCTGATTGAGCCCAAAAGTAACAGCAAGCGGAACGCCGGCAGAAGCCGAGGCAATTTGAAGCTGATCGGGAGAAAGTCCAGGCTGAGAGTTTGCAAGTGAAAGCGTAACCGGAATTTGCTCAGGAAGGAAAAACCCGCCGTTCCATTCATTATCCGGCTGAAAATCAGAAGTTCGGAGAACCAGTTTCAGTGAATGCCAGCCCCGTGTGCCAACCTGCACCGGAATGGTAATACGGGTCTGATCCTCTTTGAGTTCAAGGCGGTAAGTTCTGATGAAAGCATCGTCGGTAAAAACATCAAGATCAGCGGTTTGTTCACCCTTCTGATTGCTTCTGATTTCTGCCGTAACCGGGTTGGGTTCGTTTACCTGCCAGATCAGGGGTTCATACTTAACTGAAAAAATGCCGGTATTTGATTCGAGAGACGGGTCAGAAAGGGAAAGAAAGGTTACAGAACGAAGAGAGTCTGTTTTCCAGCGGTTTGCAATTTGTTCTGAGAGAGGAGAACCTGTTTTTGAAATAACCAGCCAGCGACCGTCGGATTTCGTTTCAGGTATTGAATGAAACCAGGAAACCGGTCTGTCAGGTTTATTCAAGTCAAATTTAAATCCTGAAAGAGAATCCGTTGAGAAGATTTCAAGATCAGGGAACCGTTCTTTTTCAGCAAGAAGCCAGTTTGTTGCTGCCGTTCTGATGGATGCAGACTGATCGGTATTTCCCTGAATCATCATCCACGGAGATTCATCAACCAAAACACCGTTAAATGGAAGATCAGGTGTTTCTTTCAGCAGAATGGGTTGTGCAAAGCCCAATACGAGAAGAATAATGCCAAGAATACGAAGTAGAAGCAGCCAACGTTCGGTAATTTTAACCGATCTGATTGCAGATTGTTCAATTTTTCTGAACAGAAAAAGTGACGAAAACAGGGTGACTTTCTTTTTCCGTTTATACCAGAGGTAAATCAGAACCGGAATCGAAACTGCCAGCAGACCGGCAAGAAATATGGGATTGAGGAAGTTCATGTAAGAAAGTGATAAGTTACAAGTTATAAGTGGTAAGAAAATTCAAAAAAAATGAATAGCTGAGAAGCCCCAATAAAGATAAACCTGATTTTAGCTGTTGTATTTTGCACACTTTCTGTGATTTTTACTTTGCGCCGCTTGCGTTTAAGTGTTCTGCATTTATTCTCAATTTTTCTCTAAAATTACCCCGAATCACAAATTTAAGCGAATTTAAAGACGCTTATGAGTTTGAATTCGATTTTTCGATGTTAAAATCCTACTTTAACAGCATGAAAAAGAGTTATTTTTTTTCGTTTTTGCTGGCGGCACTGTGTTTTCAGGGAAGTTTAAATCTGCTTCCGGCACAGGTTATTGTAAAAAAAGACCAGCTTTCGCCGTTTTCGTGGGAAACCCCGCTCGGACCCAAAGTCGGTTTGGTACTCAGCGGTGGTGGTGCCCGTGGAATTTTTCAGATCGGTGTTATCAAAGCTCTTGAAGAGCATGAAATTCCCATCCATTTTATTGTGGGAACTTCGATGGGAAGTATCGTTGGCGGTTTATATGCTGCCGGATATTCAGTTCCTGATCTCGAATTGCTTGCAAAAACACTCAACTGGCAGGAATTACTTGCTTTGGAAGGTGACATTGCCAGAAGCAATGTTTTTCTGAGTCAGAAAAAACTGTATGACCGAACTCTTATTTCGCTCGAACTGGATGGTTGGAAACCCCGCATCCCGCTTGCCGTTTCTTCCGGCCAAAAACTCACAACCAAACTGAACGAGCTGACTCTCCGCGGTATTTACCATCCGAACCCTTCTTTTGATCAGTTGAAAATCCCGTTCAGGTCTGTCGCTACTAATCTTGCAACCGGGAAAAAGTACATTTTTTATGATGGCAGCCTGATGGAATCCATGCGGGCGAGTATGGCTTTTCCGCTTCTTTTCACGCCTTATGAAATTAATGGGACGAAATTGGTGGATGGTGGCGTTCTGACCAACATCCCGGCTGATGTGGCCCGTGAAGCAGGTTGTGATATCGTTATTTCTGTAGATGCAACCGGTACGCTCAGACCCGGTGCCGATGTGAAAGCACCCTGGCATACTGTTGATCAGGTTGTTGCCATCATGATGAAGCTTTCGAATCAAATGCAGTTGAATCAGTCTGACATTGTCATTTCTTCGCAAATGAAAGATTTTGACGGATTTGATTTTACCAAGCTTGATACCATTATTCAGGATGGATACCTGCAGGCTCAGGCAAATCTGGGAATGATTGATACTCTGCTTGAATATCGTTCGCACCGGTATGGTGAAATGATTGACAGGATTGAAACGGATTCAAGTTTAAAGCCCGTTCTTGAAGACTTAATCTACCTTGATAAACCTGTTCATTTTCAAAAACTGATCAGAAAATTGAGCCGGTCAGGGTGGTTTCAACGGTTTGATGTACTGAAGAAAAACAATGAAACCGTTCTGGTTGCACACAGATTTCCAACTATCAGATCTTTGGAATTTTATAACATCAACCTGATTCCAAGACGATTACTCGAACCTGTTTTTCAGTCTTTACCCGGGAAACCTGTCAATAATAAAGATTTGATTTCACGGTTTAGTGCCCTCATCAGGTTGTACCGGGATGCCGGTTTTGTACTTGCAAGAATTGATTCGTTCAGTTTTAACCCTGAAACTGAGAATCTGAGTGTTTACATGAACGAAGGTTACATTACCAACGTAAAATCTACCGGAAACACTTTTACCCGAAACACGACTATCTTCAGAGAGGCAAACATTTCAGAAAATGAACCTTTCCGTGAAGAAAAAATCTCATCCTCTCTGGATAACCTCACTTCTACAGATCTTTTTAACCAGATCAGCCTTTTAACAAATGAGACAACAGGTGGAACTGAGCTGGTTTACCGGGTTAAAGAAAAGTCGCCTGTTTTTCTCAGAGCTGGGTTATATGCCTCTGATACATACCACACACAATATATGCTCAACCTGAGAAACGAAAACCTCTTCGGTGCCGGAAATAAACTGGGTGTAACCGTAATGGGCGGCGACCGGAATTTTTCTACTGATTTGCAATACCGCAGTGACCGTTTGCTTGAATCGTACTTTTTCACCCAGTCAGTTTTTGGCTATGAAAGTTTGAACCGGTCTCATTATTCTTACCAATTCTCTGAGCCCGGTTTAACCGTAAAGCCGAAAGAAACCCTGTTGGGTGAAACCAATCTGGATTCCTGGTTTTTTTCTACGTCGGTAGGCCGGCAGTTTGCAAAATTTGGAGAAATCAGCCTGGAGCTCACCCGTAAATATTCAAAAATGGGTCAGCTTAGCGGATTTTACAACGATTCAACTTTTGGAAAAAATTCGAACCATTTAACCAATCTGAGAATTCAAACCATTTTTGACAGCCGGGATGACCCAACGATTACCCGTCAGGGCCAGTTTTTTGATTTCTATTACGAAAATTCAAACGAAAAGCTTTTCTCTGATGTCACTTACAATAAAATGTATGCCCGTCTTGAAACTACTTTTCCGTTTCTTCCCCGGGTAACGATGACTCCAAGTGTTGACCTGGGCAGTGCAGATATCGGACTGCCCATTCAGGAGTTTTTTATGGCAGGCGGAAGCCGGTCGTTTTATGGTTACCGTGATTTTGATCTTTCAGGCAGACAACTCTTTATTTCTCATCTTGAACTTCGCTGGTTTACCCCGACAACTTTTATTTTTGATATTATTCTGCATGCCCGCTATGATCTCGGTAATGTCTGGCAAAAACAGGAAACCATTAAAATCTCAGATATGAAACATGCATTAGGGTTTGGCGTCACATTTGCAACTCCGATCGGACCGGTTGATGTGTCTGCCGGACGTGCTTTCAAATTATTCTCGGTACCAAAGCCGGGTGTTGGGCTGGGTCCGGTTCATGTTTATCTGAGCATTGGACATTCTTTCTTTTAACTGCCGGGGACGGGTGACAAGTCGAGTAAAACGATGATCCCGAATTTACTTCGGGAGGACAGGTGACACGTTTGGGGAACTACAATGGTTAATTTCCCGATTTCGGGAGTTACTTCTTAATTTCTGGTGTTCCAACTGATATAAAACCCTAAACCGGTGTCAGCCGTCACCCTTTTACCCTGATACCTTGACACTTTTCAGGTTTTCACGTAAACTGGAAAGAAAGTCGCAGTTTTACACTTTTACCCCAATTTGGGCTTAATATGAATGTTGATCATCTCATAAATTTTAAAATTCCGAATGTCAGCAGAAATGAAGTTCCCGAACGGGCACTTTCTCTGATGAAGGAAAACCACATCAGATCACTTCCGGTGGTAGATTCAGGTGTTTTTACCGGAGTTGTAACCGATGAAAAAATTCTGGATTTACTGCATTCACCCTCGAAAATCAATGTAAAGAAGAAATCGTCTGTTTCGCCGACCATTAAAAGTCTGATCGAAAAACAAACCCTTCACCTCACCCTGAAGGATAATGTCTACGAAGCCATCCGGTTATTCAGTCACACCGAAAATGATATTCTTCCGGTTTTGGATGTTGATTTCAGGTATCTGGGTTGTGTCGTCGAAAAAGAGCTGATGGATGTCGCCGGTGATCTGCTTTCGGTAAATGAAAACGGAAGTCTCATCGAGATTTCCTTCTCAAATTTGTACTATTCATTGTCTGAAGTTATTAAAATTATTGAAGATAACGATGGCCGGATTATGTCTCTCAACTCCATTCCTTCGGGCAAAGGCAGTCTGATTCACCGGGTCGAAATCAAGCTGAATGTTATTGACGGATCGCGTATAAAAGCCTTGCTTCAGCGTGCCGGATATTCTGTCAGAATTCTTGGTTTTGAAGATGAACTCCAGGAAGAAGAACTTCGTGAACGTGCCCTTGAACTGCTGCGTTATTTTGAAAGCTGAGCCCACCTTTTCCCTGGTTAATATGAAAAATCTTTTGATTCTGTTTGTTGTATTCCCCTTATTCTCACTTACGGCTTCCGCACAGGGAAACAATTGGATTCCGCCTGAAAAGGCTGAAATTGATACCATTGTTGATCTGATGTATAACATGGATTTCGTGAAAGTTGAAAAACGGCTTGATGTCTGGATTAAGAAATATCCGTACAGACCTGAAGGGTATTTTCTTCAGGGCATGAACCTCTGGGTTCAGGTTTTGGTTGATCTTAACAATCCGTTTCTTGATTCTCAGTTTCAGGATAAAATGGATGAAGTCATAGATAAGTGTGAAGACCTTGAAGATATTGACAGCATGGAAACCGTTGCTCAGTTTTATAAATCAGGTGCAATCGGTTTTAAAGCCCGTCTTTACGGAAACCGGGATAACTGGTTTTCTGCTGCCCGTTACGGCATAAAAGCGCTTGATGGAATTGAAGATGCAATTGACGGAAAATACACCAATGAAGATGCCAAATTTGGTGCCGGTCTGTACTATTATTATGCAGAAATCATTCCGAAAGATTATCCGATGATAAAACCTCTGCTTTGGTTTTATCCGAAAGGAAATCGTGAAAAAGGGTTGAAACTGATTGAAGAATCAGCAGATCATGGTCTGTTTACCCAAACTGAATCCAAGTATTATCTGGGTTTGATTTACTGGTTTCACGAGAAAGACAATTTCAAGGCCTATCCCTTTTTTCGTGAACTAAGTGATAAATATCCAAGAAATGCTCAATTCATCCTCAACCGTGGACGTCTGGCTTATGCAATTGGCAACAATCGGGATGCAGATTCCTGTTTTGCGGTTATGGAAGCCAGAATAAATTCCAGCCAGCCGTTTTATTATCCGCACCAGCTAAGATATCTATACTACTATCGGGGCATCCTTGCCGAAAGCAGGAATAATGCAGAACTTGCATTTACCTTTTACGAAGAAGCTATTAAGCCGGTTGATCCTGCAATTCACAAAGAAACCGAACAATATTATATCTGGAGCATGATCAGAAGTGCGAATATGATGGTAAAAATGGGTTTTCTCAAAGAAGCCGAAGCCCGATACCGCCAGGTTCTGGCAATAAAAGAATATTCGAACAGTCACAAGCGGGCGAAAGACGGACTTGCCAGTTTGGGTATTCCAGTTGAGGAAAAGAAATAATGCCTTTGTTTTCCTTTTTGGATTTAAATCCATCACGTTGGAAACCCGTTCTTGTTGCCGTTATCGTTTTATTCACACTTTCGGGTGCAGGTTTTTCTTTTCATGATGGAACCGTAACCTGGTTCTGGACAGAAATGCCATTTATCGGGGTCATTCTGATTCTTGCTGCGTTCGGATCTGCGAAAATATGGGTTGATCTCGACCGTCTTGACTTGAAAACAAAAACGGAAACTGCGTTCAGGGAAGCTGGAAAAAGTCAGGATTTCAAAGAACTGCTTTCCGCCAGAGAACTTGAAGTGCTTTTAAAAATTTCTGAAGGAAAAACCAACAAAGAAATAGCGGATGAGCTTTTCATTGAAGTGAGCACCGTAAAAACCCACATCAACAAAATCTACAAAACCCTGAATATCAAATCCCGGAAAGAAGCAGCAAAAGCTGCCCGATCAACCGACTAAATACCTAGATTGTAACTAGTGGGTAATCTTACTTGAATTAGAGGAAAAGTTGTCATCCCGGACCTAGCCTGCCCCGAACGCTTTCGGGGATCCGGGATCCATTCTTCCGAAACACCGAAGGTTTAATAGGAACCGTAAAAAGGTGGAATGATTTTTCCACCCCTGATTCCACCTTTTTCCCACCCACCGACTCTTAACTCCATACCAAAATTTGCCGTAACCTTGCCTGTTCACAAAAATTGAAAGGTACCGTTATGACGCTGACCGTTAAAAAACTGCTGTTCGCAATTCTGATCTTTTTAATTCTCGTTCCGGTTTCATTTTCTTTTGGATCAGGTGGATTCCAGCTTCTGATCAGCAAGTATGAAGCTTTGGGTTGGGTTTCGCTTTTAGGTGCTGGTTTGCTGATTCAGTTATTGAGAAAGGAACTGACAAGAAATGAACTTCGGTTTACCGTCATTCTTCTTGCGCTGATTCCGTTCATGATGATCTTTTCGGAAAAGGGCGTTTTTTTCGTTCTGATCAGGGAAAGTACCGGAATTTGTGTTTTCTATTGGGCACTGGCAATTTTTGCAGGATATGGGCTGATTGGAAGAAAAGATGAAAAAGACAGGGTTTTGTACCCTTGAAGAAAAAACCGTTTTGACCACAGAAGAAACAGAAAACGCAGAAAAATACAATTTCGAAATTTTAAGCAATTTTTCTCCAGGGATTTTTATCCTGACCACCTTAAACATTTCTGTTTGAAAAGTATTTTCTGCATGTTCTGTGATTTCTGTGGTCAAAAATGTATTTCATTTCCGTCTGGGTTCTTGCGGACCCGTGAGCGGGAGAAGCTTGGGAACACTTTCGGGATGGGAAATCATTTTCCCGTTCCGCCCGCACTTAGACTCCGCTCAGTGACCGGATTTCAAGTTTTAAAAAGAGTCGTGGCCGATCGGTTTTGGGTGGTGCTATTCATATTTCTACAAACAGTTCACCCCGCTGGGGTGAGAAAAACAAAAGACCGCATTGTGTTTTGCGTTTAGCTCCAGAGGAGCTGCATATTGGTAGAAAAATACCCGTAAAAGAGTTTTAACCGCTCCAGCGGAGCGGAACAATTCCATAAGATTTTCACAAATTTGGGTGTAACCACATACCGCCCCGCCGGGGCGGATATCTGTTTATGGTGGTTTTGTTTTCTACCAGGATTTCACCCCGCTGGGGTGAGGAGTTTGACTTCAATTTGCCATTTACCCCATCGTGAGCCACCCCTCGACAAAGTCACTGAGTCCCGAGAATCGGGAAAGCGCCGCTCAGGAACCGGGACCAACAGCTTTCCTTACGGCTTAATCCTTTCGCCTTGCTCCCACATTAACAATTAACCATTCACCATTATCCCCAACCACTTTTCCCCGCATTTTCTTGAATCTTTCTGCCAAAACCGGTAAACTTAACAGACCGGCCGGACTTTTTCCTGGTTCCGGCACTCTTTACTTTATTTTTACAGGTATGACCATGAAAGAGCTCAATACGATTTGGATGAACGGGAAGTTAGTTCCCTGGAAAGATGCCACGATTCACGTTTTATCACATGTGGTGCACTACGGTTCTTCATTTTTCGAGGGAATCCGCAGTTACAATACCGAAAAAGGTCCTGCCGTTCTTGCTCTGACTGAACACATGGAACGACTCACCCACTCCACCCGGATTTATCGCACTGAATCACCTTATTCTGTTGCTGAACTTTGTACGGCTGCCATTGATACCATCAAATCAAATGGTCTCAAAGGATGTTACATCCGGCCTGTTGTTTATCGTGGTTTTGGCGAATTGGGTGTGAATCCGCTCACCTGCCCGATTGATACCATGATTGCCGTTTGGGAATGGGGTGCTTACCTCGGTGAAGATTCTCTGAAAAATGGTGTTGATGTTCAGGTTTCCAGCTGGACAAGAATTACTTCGAACACCCTTCCCGGACTTTCAAAAGCCGGTGGTGGATATCTGAATGCCCAGCTTGCCAAGATTGATTCCGTTCAGAATGGCTTTGCTGATGCCATCATGCTTGACAACAATCAGATGGTTTCCGAAGGATCTGGTGCCAATCTCTTTTTCGTCAAAAACGGAGTTATTTATACCCCGGGAATGGGTTCTTCCATTCTGGTTGGAATTACCCGGAATATCGTGATGCGAATTGCTGCAGATCTGGGTTACAAAGTTGAAGAAACGACTATTCCGCGCGGATTTATCTACACCGCTGATGAAATTTTCTACACAGGAACTGCCATTGAGGTGACACCAATCCGGTCGGTTGATAAAGTTAAAATCGGAACCGGTTCCTTCCCTGTGACCATGAAAATTCAGGAAAAATTCTTCGATATTACCCGCAAGGGCAACGATCCGTACAAACTATTAACCTTCTTCTGATATGCTGATCAGGCCTTCTGACTTACCGGGTCAGCTCCGGTTTACCCAGGCTGTACAGAATGCCTTCCAGCACCAGCGGATTCCTCACTCCCTTCTGATTCTGGGGAAGGAAAACGGTTTACTTCAGGCAGCCGCCATTTGGGTTGCCCAGGCCATTCTCTGCGGGAAGACTTCTGAGCCTCCCTGCGGAGAATGTTCATCCTGTCAGAAATTCCAAAATTTAACTCATCCCGATTTACACTTCGTTTTCCCGGCTGCAGCAACAGCCACAACTGAAGATTTCAGACAGAACATCCGGGATCTCAGCGATAAACCATTTGAACCGGTTGATGTTCCTGAAACGGCTGACATTCTCATTTCTTCAGTCAGGGAAGTGAATAAACTGGTATCCCGTTCTGCTTTTGAAGGTGACCGCCAGGTTTTCATATTTCTGGGTGCAGAACGGTTCAGAAAAGAAGCTGCCAACGCCTTTCTGAAAACCCTTGAAGAACCACCGGCCGGGACCTATTTCATTCTTTGTTCGACTGATACCGGCTCGATGCTCCAAACCATTCTTTCCCGTTGCCAGAAGCTTTACCTGGATCCCATCCAACCAGAAGACATTAGAAAATTTCTTGAAAAGCAGGGTTTTTCCGCAGAAAAATCAATTGCCTGGTCGGTCATGTGCCAGGGACAGTTGGGTGTGGCGCTTCGTTTTGCCGGCACCGAATCGATTGATTATTATCAGGCGCTTTATCCTTATCTCACTTCTCTCATGAAAGGTGATTTACCTGGCATTTACGAGCAATATCAGATCTGGGAAAAATCGGGGAAAGATGAAATCCTTGCCTATTTGCAAGCCATGACGTTTTTTCTTCAGGATTGTCTGAGGGTGAAAGCTGGTTCAGGAGATAAATTAACCCGTCAGGATTTGTCAGGAAGGTTTGGAAGCTTGTACACAGATTATGCCCGTCTTGATCTTTCTGCCGGATTAAAAGTTCTCGATGATTCGATGTACAAATTACAAAGAAATGTTCATGCGGGGTTAACCTTGCTGAATCTGGCGATTCAATTCAGAAAACTTGTGCGCGGGCTGGGCAAGTAGACAAATGGTTACAGGTCACGGGTCACATATTACGGGTTGAATTAACAATTTGTGTCATTCCCGTCCCGCAAGCGGGAGGAATCCAGCATTACAAGTTTAAATTCATGGATTAGCTTCGCAGAACTTCGTTAGCCCGCCTTCGCGGGAATGACAGCCAAATAAAAAACATCATTTATTATGCTTATTAAGATTAAAGTCTTTGCTTCACTTCGGGATATTACCGGAACCGGAAATCTGGAGCTGAACCTTCCGGAAGGTTCAACAACCGAAACGCTTATTTCTGAACTGATGAGGCAATTCCCGGGATTACTGCCTTTCAACGGTGTTTTCAGGATTGCAGTGAATCAGGAATACACTGCAGAAACTTTACTTCTTCATGACCGTGACGAGGTGGCTTTAATTCCCCCGACTTCCGGCGGCTGAGTCAAGAACAGGTTTGAGGGTTTTCCAGACGGTTTCTGCTACTATTTTTTGTCCGGTCGGATTTGGGTGAATCCCGTCAGGCAGGTTCAGTTCTTTCTTCCCGCCCACACCTTCCAGTAAAAACGGAATTAAATCCACCTTTTTAGATTTCGCCAGCTCCGGATACAAAGACATGAATTCCTTCGTGTATTCCGGGCCCATATTGGGCGGAACAGCCATGCCTGCAAGCACAATTTTCATCTTCGGATTGTAAACCCTGATCGTATCAATTATGGCTGATAAATTATCACGGGTGGTTTTTATTTCAGTTCCCCTGAGTCCGTCATTCGCACCCGATTCAAGAATAACGACCTGAATATCACCCTGAAGCATCCAACCCAAACGTGAACGGAGTCCGGAAGTTGTTTCACCTGAAACACCAGCGATTACGACGTCATAATGATACCCGAGCGAATCTACCTTTTTTCGGATTTGTGAAACCCATCCTTCAGTTGGATCCAGATTGTAGGCTGCGGTCAGTGACGTTCCCAGACAAAGCAGTTTGGGTTTTGCAACTGCAGAAGAATCAGTTTGTATAACCTCTGGGGTTGACACATCCTTTTTACATCCGGAAAGAAAAATCAAACCGGCGGAAAAAAAGAAAAACAGAGTTCTCATTTTGTTTCCTCAATTTCTGCAACTTCTTCAGTTTTAGAAGCTGGTTTAAGTTCAAGAAAACGGGTTTCCCCGTGTTGCATTACCGTGAAGGAGGCAGAATCCGGTCCAATAGCCTGCATTCCTTTTGCCAACCGGACAGGTGGTTCGTCCACGGGTTCATCTGTGAGAATAAACGTTCCCCAATGCATCCCGATAGAAAGTTTTGAGTTCAAATCCCGGTGAATCTGAATCGCCTCTTCAGGATTTACGTGGTGAGAAGCCATAAACCAGCGGGGATCGTAGGCTCCAACGGGAATCAGAGACAAATCCATATCGCCAAACCGGTCGTGAATATCTTTGAAATCGTTTGAATAACCGGTATCACCGCCAAAGAAAATCTGATATCCGTTCCGTTCGACAATCCAACCGCACCAGAGTGTCGAATTCCGGTCTGTCAGGCTCCGGCCAGAAAAATGCTGAACCGGGACGCAATGCAGATTGAAACCTTTGATTTCAGTTGATTCCCACCAGTCATACTCCTGAGCGGTGGTAATGCCTTCGGCTTCAAGGCGGGCTTTGACTTTAAGTCCGGTGAAAAAAACCGGCGGATTCTCCGGCTGGCGATCAAAAAGTGCCTTTACAGAAGTCAGATCAAGGTGGTCATAGTGATCGTGCGAAATAATGACGAAATCAATTTGCGGGAGATCGTCGAGGGAAAGTCCGGGTTGAGTATATCGTTTTGGACCTGCGAAAGAAACCGGTGAAGCCCGTTCAGTAAAGTGCGGATCGGTGAGGAAATTTATTCCATCAATCTGAATCAGAAAAGTAGAATGCCCGACCCAGGTGATGGTTGGTTTGGTTGTGTTTGATTTCAGAAATGCCGGATCATTCTTTGCCAAAGGAAAAGATTTCGGTTCAGGAGGCGTCCGTTCCCACCACCACTTGGTAACATCAGATAATCCTTTGTCGAGGTGATAATAATTGTTGGTAAATCCACCTTCAATGTGGTGCTTTTTTGGTGAAGCCGGCTCTTGTGCGCTGCACGATGTCGTTATTGCCATAGTAAGTGAAAGTAGAAATGTTTTTGTCATAGTTACTTTAATTAATTTTATGCTGAAACACACGAAAACCAAAAATAAATCCGGCAGGGCTTAAACTGATACAATTTGTTACCGGATTAAAGGCTTCGTTTCAATTTTGAGCAAGCCTTTGTATCTTCACGGTCAGACCAAACCGAAGAAACCGCATGAAAGTACACCGCCCGGTAAAACGCCGGTCAAGGCCTCTTGAATTGAAACATCTTGACCTCCCTTTGAATCCGACCATGGAGCAGGGACTTATTGTAAAGCTTCAGGAAACCCATTTCCAGACTTACATCAGGGCACTTCAAGATTTTGTTCTTCAGATTGCGCCCTATTACCGGATTGACCTTCCGGCTCAAACCGAAGATGAATCTGCAATTGATACCGATTCTGCTGAATATTTTTGGATTTCAGAAGTTTTTCAAACGCTGGTGATCATCGGTGCCTCACTGAGTGATGAGCAAATTAATGAAATCAGGCTTTACCATGAAAAACTGGTTAAAGGAAATACTTATACAATGCCGGGTTATGACGGAAATGAAGCCATTCTGATCCTGAATAAAATATTTTATCAGGTGATGTATGAAACCGGGTTCATTGACGAGATTAATTTTAGAATCAGGATACCCTCATTTCGTTACCGGATGAAAATCGGGCTCAACCTCAGTTATGCCCCTTCCTTTCCGCTTCATGCTTTTACCCTTCAACTCTGCGGAGAGTCGGGAATTAAAAACGAAAATTCATTTCGGCTGCTCGAAAACTTTGCCATTTTTTACTGGAATCTCTTTCATGTTGATCAGGCTTTGAAACCCGGATTAACCGGGCGTTACCGTAAAAAACTGGAACAAATCCTAAAAAAATCAGAACCTGATCTTCCTTCGAAAGAAATACTTGATTTTATTCAACTTACCATGGACGATCTTTTATTTAACCCCGGACTGCGCTGATGTTTGATACACAAAAAATCCGGAATGACTTTCCGGTAACCAATCTCAAATTCCCGGTCATCGGGAGTGAAAAAGAACGAAATCTGATTTATATGGACCACGGTGCGTCGACCCATGCACCCCTTCCAGTCATTGAAAAATATCAGAAATTCCTGAACGGATATTATGCAAACGTACATCGTGGGCATCACCATCTGAGTATTGTGTCAACTGAACTTTTCGACCACGTTTCAGAAATCATTCTGGATTTCATTAAAGGTGACCCGGCAGAAAACTGCATCATGTACACCCAAAACACAACCATGGCACTTGACATGGCCGGTCACATGGTTGAACAGCTTTCGGGGATTACCTTAACCACCCTGATGGAGCATCACTCAAATGATCTTCCGCACCGTGCCCGCGGAAAAGTGGTTCATGTTGATGTGCTGGATGAAGACGGAACGTTGGATTATGCAGATCTTGAACGGAAACTGAAAAATTATCACGTCAAACTGGTCGCCGTTACCGGATGTTCAAATGTGACGGGGTATTTTCCTGATATTCATAAAATTGCACGCCTGGCTCACGAATATGGTGCCTATATTCTGGTTGATGCTGCCCAGCTTCTGGCTCACGCTTCCATCGATGTGAAACCCAACGACCACCCTGAACATATTGATTTTTTAGCTGCTGCCGGACATAAAGCTTACGCACCGATGGGATCAGGTTTTCTTTTTGGTCCACGTAAATTGTTTGATGCCGCGCCGCCATACATGCCTGGTGGTGGAACCGTCAAATACGTGACAGCCGAGGACGTTTTTTTCGATAAATCACCAGATCGTCATCAGGGTGGAACACCGAATATTGCCGGTGCGATTGCCGTTGGTGCGGCTATCAATTATCTGAGTGAAATCGGAATGAATAATGTAAGGGAACACGAAAGAGAACTCACTGATTTCACCATTCAAAAACTGATCAAAATTCCCGGATTAACGCTTTATGGTCCGAAATCCGCAGATAAAAAATCAGGAGTTCTCACGTTTACCACCGAAGGTGTTTACCACGAACTGGCCGCCACCATTCTGAACTACGAATATGCGATTGCGACCCGGAACGGTTGTTTCTGTGCCCATCCATTATTGCACCGGTTGCTGAATGTGTCACCAGAAGAATCTGCTATTTTGAGAGACAAGCTTGTCAAAGGTGAAAATGCTGCCATTCCCGGTGCCATCAGAGCCACGATCGGGCTCTACAACACTAAAGAAGAAATTGAAATTCTCATTGAAGCTTTGTCGGTTATTTCAGCGAAAAAGTGGAAAGGGAATTACGAAGAAAAGCATGATACTGACCTTTGCCGGACGAGTTATTACGAATTCAAGATTTAAAGGCATTTTCCCACTGATGGCGCAGATGACGAAGAAAACTTCAGGGATGACATCTTTTCCTTTGTTTAATTCCAATTTTTATAGAATAACAGTCAGATTCACACAAAATCGTTAAACTTATCACACTTGTTTTTACACAATACCTTGTGTAGCTTTGTTGCAGAGGTAAAAATGGCAACAAATCTTGGAATTGACACTGATCTTTTGAAGCAAGCGCTTGAGCTGGGTAAATTAAAAACAAAAAAAGAAACCGTGAACCAAGCACTTCGGGAATTTATTCAACGGCGTAAAATGGAAGATGTGATTTCCGCTTTTGGAACTATTGAGTATTCTTCTGACTACGAATACGATCAGTTGAGAACCCGGCCGTGAAGGTTTTGGTTGATACTTCCGTTTGGTTACTTGCTCTGAGAAAACAGGCAACTGAACCGGGTGACCTTAAAGCGGTTTCGATTCTTTCTGAACTGATCAGAGATCTTCGTGTGGAAATAATCGGTCCGGTTCGTCAGGAGATTCTCTCAGGAATTTCAGATCCCATCAATTTACAGATTGTAAAAGAACGACTTTCAGCTTTCAGTGATATCGAAATCATGACTGAAGATTATGAACGTGCTGCACAGTTTTCAAACGAATGCAGAAAAAATGGAATTCAGGGTTCACACACTGATTTTTTAATTTGTTCGGTTTCAGTTCGTCTGGATCTTTTGGTTTTTACTCTGGATGCCAATTTTAGGGATTACCTTCGCTTTTTACCGATCAGACTTTTCGGGTAAAGTCCACAAAATCAAGGGTCTTTTCCCGCAGATCACGCGGATAACTTCGGGAATACTTTTTTTTAAAAATCTCTTTCTGATTTAAATTATTTCAAAAGACTATAAATTATGACCCTATTGCTTTCAACTCTCTTTTTTATCTGGGAATTACCCCAAAACCTGGCGGGACTTGTTACCATGCTTTTAGTCAGGAAGCAGTTTTCTGCAAAAGAGAAAAGGCAAATGAGACGGTTTTACCAGGTACCAGGTTTTTCAGCAACCCTCGGTTCGTATGTTTTCTGGTCAACTTCGACTCCGATGAACGGATCTGCATCACCAACAGTAAAGCATCACGAATTCGGACATTCAGTTCAAAGCCGGATTTTAGGTCCGTTTTTTCTGATTGTGGTGGGGATTCCTTCTGTTTCCCGAAATTTGTATGGAAGATATTACTACAAAAAACATAAAAAATTATGGGGAAACTATTTTTCAGGATATCCCGAAAAGTGGGCGGATAATCTGGGTTTAAGGTTCTACAAAGATTAAATTGTTTTTTTCTTACGCCTTATGCCTTACGCCTGTTACCCGTCCCCAGTCACTTGTAACCGGAATTTTAAAAATGGTCAATCTTCAGCTTCATTACGACATCAACAACCCGGAACTGCTGAGCGCTTTCGATGAACTTCCGTTCTGGTCTGCACCGTTCGGACTCAAACTTCTCGATCAGGTAACACTGAAATCTGGCATGAAAGCCCTCGATATTGGCTGCGGAACAGGTTTCCCGCTAACCGAACTGGCAATGAGACTGGGTCCCACCTCACATGTTTATGGTTTGGATCCCTGGACCGCAGCACAAAACCGGTTAATCAAAAAACTGGTGGCTTACGGCATTCAGAATGTGACTTTGCTTAACGGGGTTTCTGAATCCATTCCCTTGATTGACAACTCCATTGACTTGATTGTAAGCAATAACGGACTCAATAACGTAACAGATCTGGAGCTTTCTCTTCAGGAATGTTGCCGGGTATCAAAGCCGGGAGCGAAACTCGTTTTTACTTTCAACCTTGAAGCATCGATGGCAGAGTTCTATACCGCCCTTAAGTTGGTACTCTATGATTTTTCAGTCCCGGCTGAACCCGATGCCATCCAAAAACAAATCGCATCAAAGCGGTTACCCGTTTCTGAATATAAACGGCTTCTTTCTGATACTGGTTTCACCAATATTCAGGTAACTTACGACCGGTTTCAATACCGGTTCGCCTCAGGGACCGCACTTTTCTCCCATTATTTCATCCGGATGGCATTTCTTGAGGGATGGATGTCGGTTGTTCCTGAACCTTACCGCCAGCAGGTTTTTAATGAGCTTGAAAACCGGTTTAATCGCCTTGCCGCATCAGGTGGTGAGGTGACACTAACCATTCCTTATGCAGTGATTTCTGCTGAAAAAGAAAATAGTTGATCATTTAAAAAATTCTCCTGATGTGTAAAATCCGGCACATCAACTTTTCAAAATAATACCGATATTAAGACATTATTTTCCTGAGGATGTTATGAAATCAAAATTGGTTCTGTTTGTTCTATTTTTCGCACTTTCTGCTTCCGCCCAACCTGAGAAATCATTTCTCAGCCAGAAAATGGATATCAGCCTGGAAATTATGAATTTACCCGAAGCTGAGGCAAAGCTGAATGACCTCATTGTTGCGCAAAAAGCAATTGTAGATGAATCATCACGGAACTCGTCTTTTTCCAATTCAAAATCGTTAAGTATGACTTTACGGGTTGATCATTCAGCCTTTGATTTTTTCAGGACTGCCCTGCCGGCGTTGGGTTCTGTCAGGAAAAACCTGATTACGACCACTGACAATCAAAAAGAATATGAAAGTCTGGTGATGGAACTGAATTATCTGAAAAAGCAGCGGGATATTTTCCAGCTTGAATTTCAGACGATTAACAAGGAGATGAATAAAACGGCGTATGAAAATTTCTGGAATAAGCTTCGTGATTTTGACCAGCGGATTTTTGATACCGAAAAGCTGATTTTGAATAAAGAACAACAGACCCGCAATTTTATTGTTCAGGTTTCTCTGGATGAACAGCATTCAGAACCCATGGATAGCGGGTGGCCTGAATTTATTAATATGCCGGGTGTAGAAAGTGTGGTTTTACGGATTGATAATCCTAAATCAAACCTGTCTGCCGGATGGTATAATGGTGCGGGAATCCGGTATATGTTCACCAGGGGAAAAAGTTATATCACCCTTTCCGTGTTGAAAGCCTATGATATTGCCGCAGATGATTCAACAGGCATCCGGGATATACTCATGTACGGCTATGGCGTTGATTTTTACTCAAGATATTTTGGACGTGGACAAAATCAGTGGTTTAATCTTTATAGCGGAATGGTATTTGGCGGTGGATTTATGACCTCCAAATCAAAAAAACTCGAAATCGGTTTCATTACTCCGCATATCGGACTCGAAATTTTTAAAAATCAGTATGTGGTTCTGGATGCCCGGCTGGGTTACTTTGTACCGCTTACAAAGGCCTATAATCTGAACCTGAGGGGATTAACCAACAACGTGTCGCTGAATTTTGTCTTCTGATCAGGATTTTCGGTTTCCCAACCAGCCGCGCCACCAGAAGGCGCCAAGCATGAGGGCAATCAGAACGCCCATGATTCCCAGAACAACAGGGTAACCGTACGGGGAATAAAGTTCGGGCATATTCCACGGATTTGCCGGGTTTGCTTCAGGCTTGTTCTGACTGAAGTTCATCCCGTACAGACCCACAATAAACATGAGTGGCGTAAAAATAGAGGTGATGACCGTCAGCACTTTCATGACATCATTCATATTGTTGCTGATGGATGAAGTCGTCAGATCCATGACTGACGTTGAAAGTTCTCTGAGCGTATCCATCATGTCGGTTATTTCGAGCATGTGATCATGCGTATCCCGCAGATAAATCTTCACTTCCGGCGAAAATAGATGATGATCATTCCGGATCAGGGTATTCACCACATCTTTCAGGGGAAGAATAAACCGTCGCATATAAATCAGTTCAGCTTTCAGGGTATGAATATGATTTAGCTGGGTAACAGAACTTCTTTTGATGGCTTCGGTTTCGAGAAGCATCATCATATCCATATACTGATCCATGATCGGGTAATACCGGTCAACGAGTGAATCCAGAATGGCGTAGGCCAGATAAAACACACCGGCAGTCCTCATCAGTCCGCGACCAATATGCAGCCGCTCCAGAACCGGGTCAAGCAAAGCCGGGCCTTGCTCTCTGACCGATATCACAAGCTGTCCGTGAAGAATGATGCCAACCTGGGTGATGACCGGCTGACGGTTGATTTCTGTCTTTTCTGATATAGTGTGGGCGATGATTAAAAGATAATGTTCGTAATCATCACATTTCGGCCGTTGCGGACTGTTGAAAATATCAGAAATGGCCAGTGGGTGAATTTCAAGTGCGGTGAAAATCCCGGAAACCAGATCCCGGTTTTTGTAACCGCAGATATCAATCCAGATTCTTTCTTTGGGTGATTTTTTAAGCTCTTTCAGAACACCGGCAACATCTGCCGGGGATGAAAGAGTCGTTTCTTTGATGGATTCAGGTGAATACCTGACCATTTTAACCAGTGTTTCAGGTGAATGTTCTGAAACTTGAAAAACACCCGGTGAAGCTCCGGGAAGTGGCCGGTTTCGCTTCAGAATGTTGGCAATCCGTTTTTCGATTCGTTTTTTCATTTAAATATCACCCTCAGAGTGAATTCTGAGCCATTTTTTCAACTTGCTTCCAAACCCTGAGGAAATTTTCCCCAAGAATTTTCTTTATATTTTCTTCTGAATATCCTTTCTTCAGAAGGAAGTAAACCAGTTTCGGATAGTCGGCCGTTGATTTGAGTCCTGCCGGAAGGGAATCACCTACACCGTCATAGTCAGAACCGATTCCAACGTGATCAATTCCGCCAACCTGCACGGCCCGGTCGATGTGGTTGACTACATCCTGAATGGTTGCAAACGGGTACGGATTTGCTTTCGTCCATCTTTCACGTTCTGTTCTGTATCGCTGATCATCCCGGCTTGTGATTCCATTTTCTTTCATCCACAAATCAAGGGCATCAGCCCGTTTTTCTCCGTATTGATTTCCGGATTCCGTCAGAAAATACGAACCAAAATTGATCATCAGAACTCCGCCCTTTGCAGCAAGCGCTTTGAGCATGTCATCAGACACATTTCGTTCAAAACCAGGAGTGAAATGACGGCAGGAGGAATGGGTTGCAACCGGCGGCGTTGAAGAAAACCGGATAGCCTGGTAAAAGGCGGAGTCAGAAACGTGGGCAATATCCACGATAATGCCGGCTTTGTTCATCTCAGCAATAACCTGTTTCCCAAAGGGACTGATTCCGTTCCAGCTTTTATCTTTATCGTAGGAGGAATCACCGATTTTGTTTTTTTTTCCGTGCGTAAGGGTAATGTACCGGATTCCTTTGTTGTAAAAGTACCCGACATTAGAAAGGTCAGATTCGATTCCGGAACCATTTTCCATCCCGTAAGGAAGAGATATCAGTCCCTTTTCAGCATTTCTGCGGATGTCATCCGTTGAAAAAGCATGTGCAAACTGATCTGGGTTTGCGCTTATCACACTGTCCATCATACTGATAAGCTGTTCTGCGTGACCCTTTGAAGCGCCGGGTTTAAGCTGATACTCAGCATCTAGATAAATTGACATGAACGGGGCATCAAGTCCCCCGGCTTTTCCCCGTTTGAAATCAAATTCTCCCTTTGAAGTACCGTCAGCAATATCAATACTTCTGTTTTCGTCTAAAATAGAGGGTGTATCCACATGACCATCAATAATGATGGCAGACTGACATAAAGCGTAAGCCTGCTGATAAAGTTTAGCATCGTAACCAGCTGGAGTTTTGATTTGATCGTTTCCGGAGAGCAAAACAAGAAGGGAAAGCAGAAACATGAAATCCTCAGGTAAGTGACAAGTGATAGGTGGTCAGTGGTAAGTGAAAGGGGACAAAGTAAATGATTTGAACGAGAGTTTCAAAAAAGGCGGTTTTACTTACCACCGATCACTTGCGACCTATCACCGATAACCATTTTTCCTTTTCTTTTTCAGGTAAAAAGCTGGCTTTGAAATTGTTTTTCAGGAGTTCAAGAATTTCTTCAGGAGAAAACCCAAGTTCTTCATGCATAACCCTGATTTCATTGTTCAGATTAGTTGAAAAATAGGTCGGGTCGTCTGAGTTCAGCGTAACCAGAAGTCCGGCGTCAACAAGCTGACGGATTGGGTGATCTTTAATGGATGAAATCACACCGGTTTTCAGGTTCGAAACCGGACAAACCTCAAGCGGTATCTGTTTATTCTTCAATAGTTTAACAACATCAAGATCTTCAAGGCACCGAACACCGTGGCCAATCCGTTCGGCTTTGAGTCCGTTTATGGCAGATTCCACATAGTCGGCACCCTGGGTTTCCCCGGAATGGGCAACCACCCGGAATCCGGCTTCCCTTGCCCGGTCAAATGCCGGAATGAAGCCTTCGTTCGGGTATCCTGTTTCACTTCCGCCAAGTCCGATTCCAATAAAAATGGAATTCCTGAACGGAATCAACCTTTCAACCCGGGTTACTGCCGTTTCGTGTCCGTGATTTCTGACGATATCCGCAAAAAAGAGAACAGAAATCCCGGTTTCCTTCATCGCAAGTTCTGCGCCTTTAATCACTTCTTCGGTGATCCGTTCAGCTTTGAGTCCGCCCGGCGGGTAGTCAAATGGCGAGAAAAATAGTTCGGCGTGAACGATATTCTGCTTTGCCAGATTGCCGGCCACTGCCCTGACGAGTTCACAGAAATCAGTTTCCGACTGAAACTGACCTACCGTCCACATCCACTTGCTCACAAATTCACCGAAATTCCTGAAAACATAACCTGATTCAAGTTCGGCAGGAGTGACGGTTTGATCAGGGGAGTTTCGGTTGATCAGGCTGGCAAGAAAGGGCAGCGGGATGGCACCTTCAAGATGAAGATGAAGTTCAGCTTTGGGTAAGTTGTAAAGAGAGTCGAGAGTGAGCATATAATTAGTTACCAAAATTCAAATTTAAAATCCCGCCACTTGGAGCGCTTTGCTGTCATGCTGAACTTGATTCAGCATCCAGTATAAAAAACATGGATCCCGGATCAAGTCCGGGATGACAACGGTGAAAATTCAATAGGGCAGACACTGACATTTTTTAGCAGGGCGCTGCACTTGCCACTGCGCCGACTGGTTGACGGCAGCTGGATAAAACATTTAACAAAGGTAGAAAACCGGAAGCAAATTTCACTGTAAACCAAAGAATGACGATGATATTTTACCGAAAGTTGTTCAGTGTTCACAAAAATCCTAATAAACTTGTAATTTAAAAAGCAGAATTCCGGCACGGGACTTGAATTTTTAATGTAAATCCATTCTATTTGTGGGTCTTAACGTGTTTGAAACGAAACACTTAACGCCAAACAACACCAGAGCTAGCCAAAGGAAACTGACATGAAAATTCTCGTGGTCGAAGATGAAGCATCGGTAAGAGAATTTATTGAAAAGGGGTTGATCGAAGAAGGTTTCGATGTAACGGTTGTGGGTGATGGTGCCTCAGGTGAACGTCTGGGCCTGGAACCGTCCTTTGACTGTATTATTCTGGATTGGCGTCTGCCAGAAAAAAGCGGACTTGAAGTCTGCAAAAATCTCAGAACCAATGGCATTCTGACTCCTATTATCATGCTGACGGCAATGAATTCGGTCGAAAACCGGGTTGAAGGTCTTGATTCTGGTGCCGATGATTATCTGACCAAACCGTTTGCCTTTGAAGAGCTGATTGCCCGGATCAAAGCATTAACCCGCCGGATGTCACCTTCGGCAACAAGTGAAGTTCTGACTTTTTCAGATATTTCAATGGATCTCAAACGGAAATCAGTTGTTCGTGGCGAAAAACTGCTTCATCTGACTGCAAAAGAATTTTCTCTTCTCGAATATTTCATGCGCAACCCTGAACGGGTACTTTCCCGTGCTGATATCGCCCTTGCCGTTTGGAATATCAACTTCGAAACCAATACCAACTTTATTGACGTTTACGTCACCTACCTCAGGCAAAAGCTCCAGACGTTAGATCAAGCGAAACAACTCATTCAGACAGTAAGAGGAATGGGCTATGTGCTTCGTGAACGTGAAGAAGACTAAGCCAGGCCCCCGGGCATGAGCCTCAGACTCAAACTGACACTCTGGTACACCTTTCTCCTGGCTGTACTGGTTATTGGGTTCGCCGTTGTTCACTATTATGTGGTGAAATGGGCCGTGACCGATGAAATGCAATCTCAGCTATCCCAAAAAGCTGAAGAGTTTTCAGAATCCCTCGCCTGGAACTCGGGCGGATTTTCAGTCAAAAATAACTTTCCGTGGCAGCAACTCGAATTTAACGTGCTTTCAGATTATGCCGTTATGGTTCAGGTTGTTGATTATCAGGGTAAAGTTCTTCATCAGTCGGGTAACCTCAGCCGCACTTCTGACGCCATTGAAGTCAAGACTGATCAGGCATCAACAACAGCCGAAACCATCATTGAAACCAAGTATCAGGGTCAGCCTTACTATATTCTTTACCGCCCGTTCAAAGATGGGGGTGCTTTTCTTGGATGGATTCAGATCGGCGCATTTGAAAAGAGAATCACCAACTTTTTAACCTGGCTTCAAAACTGGATGCTCTATTCAGTTCCGTTCGGACTAATCATGTCGGTGATTCTGGGATATTATCTGGCCCGGAAGGCACTTGCTCCCATCGACGCCATTCTTGCTCTTGCTGCCCAAATCAATTCGCCAAGTATGGATGTGAGATTTCCCGATTATAAAAACGAAACGATTGAAGTTCAGCAGCTTGCCTCAACCCTGAACGGACTTCTAGATCGCCTCAGAAACAGTTTTACCCGCATCAGTGATTTTACCTCTGACGCATCCCACGAACTTCTCACACCACTAACGGCTATGATTGGGAATATTGATGTAACCACACGCCGGCCAAGAACCCAGGCTGAGTACGAAGAAACATTACGGAAGATGAGAAAAGAATCTCAGCGGATGGTGGATACGGTGAAAAGTCTGCTTTTTCTGGCCAGATCAGAACCACCGTATGGCAGTCTGCAGCGCCGGAAAATGGATATCGGGGTGATGATTCAGGAGGAAGTGGATAATCTGGCTCCGCTGATTTATGCCAATAACCTTACGATTTCGTATAAAACGGAAACGATTGAAGCTTTCATCAATGACAGTTTGTTCAGACAACTGATACAGAATCTGCTCACCAATGCCATCAAATATTCACACCCGGGCGGAAGTATTCAGGTTTACACCGAAATGTCAGGCAATGACTTTTCGGTAATCAGAATTATTGATCAGGGAATCGGGATTCCGAAGGAGGCAATCAGCAGACTTTTTGACCGTTTCTACCGGGTTGATAACAGCCGGCAACGGTCAACCGGTGGTTCTGGATTGGGTCTCACCATTTCAAAACGGATTGTTGACCTGCATCAGGGAACCATTAAAATCATCAGCGAAGAAAATGTAGGAACTGAAGTCATTATTTCAATTCCCTGCAGCCCTCAGGGCGTTGCGTGACCCGGTCCGTGTTTCAGTAATTCCATCATTCGCTCTTCAAGTCCGGCAGGAATCTCTTCCCGGGTTTTCCGGTAAACGTGAACGGTTTTCTTCAAGCTCTCCAAATAGGCTTTACATTCCGGACAGTCTTCAATATGATGCATGATTTCCCTGCAATGCGGTGAAGTCATATCTTCCCCCATCCGTTCACAGATTTCGTAAACGATTTTTTTACATTGCGGACTGATAATATCTTTACCCTTCATAATTCACCTTCCCTTCGGTCAGGTAGCCGGCTAATTTTTCACGCAGAAACGAACGGGCACGTTTAAGCCGTCCTTTAACCGACCAGTCTGAATCACCGGTGATCATAACAATTTCTTCCAATGACAGATTTTCCTGATCCCGCAGAACAAAAACAAGCCGGGTTTTCTCAGGAAGTTCCTGTAAATATGTATTTAAAACCGTTTTAAATTCTTCGTTCATCATCATTCGTTCCGGATTGAATTCATCCAGCGCACGACGGTCATTGATGGTGATTTCCTGAAATTCTTCATCCTGAAAATCCCGGATTCCCCGGTCAGGACTTATTTTCCTGAGTTTTTCAAGTGCAGCATTTGTGGCAACCCGGTAAAGCCAGGTTGGCAAAGAACTTTCTCCCCGGAATCCGGAAAGATTGTTGTACATTTTGATATAAGTTTCCTGCAGAACATCTTCGGCATCTTCACGGTTTCTCACCATCTGAAAGATCAGATTGTACAACGGACCTGTCGTCTTTTTCACAATCAGACTAATGGTTGCCGGATCGAGCTTTATTGCCAACGCCAACTGGTCGTCGGTAAGTTTAAGCATGTGTCATCCTGTTTGATGGGGTTGAATTTTCAAAATGTCAAAGTTACGGAAAATATTCTACATTTGCTTCGGTGACACCCGGCTGCCAACCCGTCGTCTAAAATCCAGAAAAACGAAACAACGGCAGCGGGATTCTGGTTTACAAAACACTCTGAATTCCATTTTGCCCTAAATCATGAAAAGGAACTATATGCTTTTAAAATCATTCAACGACGAAGGAAATCTGGCTTATCTGCTTGTTGACACCAAAACCGGACACGCCATTCTGGTTGATCCGGTTAAAGAACGGGTTGATGAACTGGTTAAACTGATCAAAAAAAATAACTACAAAGTTGACTATGTAATTGATACTCACAGTCATGCCGATCACTTTTCAGGTGCCGGGCTCATTCGTGATGCGCTGGGCTGCAAGGTAGTGATGGGACAGGCAACCGTTGAACAAAGAAAGTTTGATACCGACCTCGGAAAAAAATTCGGTATTGAAGATATTCTTTCCTTCAATGTAAAAATTCACGTTGATAAATACGTGAGACACGGTGAAACACTCACCTACGGTGAAAAAACTGTGACGTTTTACGAAACGCCCGGCCACACACTAAACTCAATTTCATTTCTTTCAGACCGGTACCTATTCACCGGAGATTCTTTGATGATCGGGCAAACCGGCCGTCTTGATCTTCCCGGCGGAAGTCCGTCTGATATGTTCAAAACATTACATTCGGTTTTAAAACCCCTGGCAGATGAGAATGTGATTTTATGTCCGGCTCACGATTATGATCATAATGCATCACGGTTGCTGAAGGATGAAATAACAGAAAACGAATTTTATAAACCACAAACAGAAGCCGAATTTGTTGAATTTACAAGCGGATTCTTCCCACCACTCAAACTGGATGACATGGGCGGAGTTTCACGTATTCAATGCGGCGCATCAGGAGGACAGGAAAAATTGGAACAAGGCATATTTAACATTTTACCGGCTGAACTTGAAGCCAAGCTGAAAACGGATGATTCATCCTGGATGGTTATTGACGTTCGGGAACCGTACGAACTTCTCAGCGGAAAAATCACACAGGCGGTCAACATTCCGTTAAGTGAAATCGAAGGACGTCTCACCGAAATCCCAAAAAACAAACGGATTGCCGTTGTTTGTCAGTCTGGCGGAAGAAGTTCACGGGTCTCAAATTACCTTGCACAGAATGGCTGGACGACTGTTTACAACATGACCGGCGGGATGATGATGTGGCAAATGAATTATTTGCCGGTTCAAAAGTAATTGAGACAATTGGAAGCAATTTCTGCTCACAAAGAAGGCACCCTTCATTATTGAACAAAAAAAAAGTCCGTCAATTGACGGACTTTTTTTTATACAAAACCTGAAGGTTAACTCAGGCAATCGTAATTTTCTTATCCAAATAAACATCCTGAATTGCATGAAGCAGTGAAGCTCCTTCTTTCATCGGACGTTGGAAAGCTTTACGGCCGGAAATAAGTCCCATACCGCCTGCACGTTTGTTGATAACGGCAGTTTTTACAGCTTCCTGGAAGTCATTGCTTCCTGATGCACCACCAGAGTTGATCAGTCCGGCGCGGCCCATGTAGCAGTTAGCTACCTGATAACGGGTCAGATCAATTGGGTGATCAGTAGAAAGTTCAGTGTAAATTCTCTTATCAAACTTACCATAAGAAGAATTACCCATGTTCAGGGCAGCATAACCGCCGTTGTTTTCTGGTAACTTTTGCTTGATGATGTCAGCTTGAATGGTAACGCCAAGGTGGTTAGCCTGACCGGTTAAGTCAGCTGAAACGTGATAATCTTTTTCCTTGGTTTTGAAAGCATCGTTACGGGTGTAGCACCACAGAATGGTACCCATTCCGAGTTCGTGAGCCAGTTGGAAAGCTTCAGAAACTTCAAGAATCTGACGGCGGCTGTCTTCTGAACCGAAATAAATGGTAGCACCGATAGCAGCACAGCCCATATCAAAAGCCTGACGAACGTTGGCAAACAAGGTTTGATCAGCCATGTTCGGGTAGGTCAGCAATTCATTGTGGTTGATCTTTAAGATGAACGGAATTTTGTGTGCATATTTACGGGCAACCATTCCAAGAACACCAAGAGTAGAAGCAACACCGTTGCAACCGCCTTCGATAGCAAGTTTTACGATATTTTCCGGATCGAAATAAACAGGATTCTTGGCGAAGGAAGCGCCGGCAGAGTGTTCGATACCCTGATCAACCGGAAGAATTGACAAATATCCGGTGCCATGAAGACGGCCGGTATTGTAGAGATAGTTCAGGTTTTTGAGAACGTTGATTGGGCGGTCTGAAGGAATGAAAACCCGGTCAACAAAATCCTTACCTGGTAGGTGGATGGTGTTTTTTGGAATGGTTTTACATTCGTGGTTTAACAAATAGTCGGCTTCTGTTCCGAGATATTCGATAGTTTTGCTCATTTTTTTCTCCTGTAGGTTAAAACTGCGGTAAAAACACAATTTGCACTTTTTATTAAATTATCACAGCTTTTTCTGTGAATTCATGGCATTATTTGTGTTTTTGATCCTTTAAAACGATAATTTCGAATATAAAGAAATCGGCAAACAGATTGAAACCCACAGGCCGAAATCAGATTAATCTCTAATTAAAATAACGGTTAACCATGTCTTTAACTCTCCGCCCGGCCACTTCTGATGATGCAGCCCTCATTGTTTACTTTATAAAAAAATTGGCTGAGTATGAAAAAGAACCGGAATCTGCCGTCGTAACGGAAGCAGATATTCTGCGGGATGGATTTTCAGGATCGCCTTTTTTCGGATGTGTGATTGCGGAATGGGATGGAAAGCCAGCCGGATTTGCTCTGTATTTTTTCAATTATTCCACCTGGCAGGGTCGACCCGGATTGTATCTTGAGGATTTGTTTGTTCTGCCGGAATTCAGAAAACTGGGAATCGGCAAAGCCCTTTTAATTGATATGGCCCGGATTGCAAAAGAGAAAAACTGTGGTCGCCTCGTCTGGCAGGTTCTCGACTGGAATACACCCTCAATCGATTTTTACGAATCACTGGGTGCCAAATGGATGAAAGAATGGCTCACTTACCGGCTCGAAGGTGATGGAATTGAGAATTTGGCGGCATTGGGAAAATGACGTGAGGGGTTACGGGTTACATATCACGGGTCACGGGATGAATTTTCAGGTTCCCCTCCTTTTTTAAAGGAGGGGTGGCAACGCCGGGGTGGTTTGGCTGTTTTCTGAAAACTAAAGGAAAGGAAAACCACCCCAATCCGGGCACTTCGACTCCGCTCAGTGACCGTATTTCCCCTCCTTTAGAAAAGGAGGGGAACCATCATTCAAAATTTAAAACTTAACATTCATAGTTCGTATTTTAATGTGAATTTACCCTTTAACATTTAAATTTTAACCTTAAACAGATGCCCCTTCTTCCATCCACCTACAAACCACCTTTTTATCTCAGATCAGGTTTCTGGCAAACAACCTCACCCACACTTTTCAGAAAACTGGAGTTTATCAAACCGGAACGGGAAAGAATTGATACTCCGGATGATGATTTTCTTGATCTCGACTGGTACAAACAAGGCTCACGTTCCCTCGTTATTATTACGCACGGATTGGAAGGAAGTGCTTCCAGAAAATATGTGGTTGGCATGGCCCGTATTTTTCACGAAGCGGGTTATGATGCCCTTGCCTGGAACATGAGATCCTGCAGCGGGGAAATCAACCGGCAACTCCGTTTTTACCATTCAGGCGCCTCTGACGATCTCGAAGTTGTGGTTAAACACGCCATCAGCTCCGGAAAGTACGATTCTCTTTTTCTGATCGGATTTTCTCTAGGCGGAAATGTGACGTTGCGATATTTCGGTGAGCAGAGTGATCATATTCCCGGCCAGGTAAAAGGCGGCATGGGCGTTTCTGTCCCGCTGGATCTTACCGCCTCAGCAATTGAGCTCGACCGGTTCCGGAATAAGCTTTTCATGGCCCGGTTTCTTCATTATCTGGGTAAAAAAGTAAGGGCCAAGGAGAAATTGTATCCCGACAAAATTTCTTCAAAGGGATACGAAAAAATCACCACTTTTCATGCTTTCGACAATACTTACACGGCACCGATCCACGGATACGGAACTGCAAAAAACTACTATTTTCAGGCAAGCGGAATCCGGGTTCTGGCAAATACCAGGCGACCGTTACTGATTCTGAATGCTGAAGATGATTCTTTTTTGAGTCCGGAATGTTTTCCGGAAGCTATTGCCCGTGATCATGAGTTTGTTTACCTTGAAAAAGCGAAATATGGCGGTCATTGCGGATTTATGAGCGGAAAAGAGTATCCTTACTATTCTGAACAGCGGGCATTGGAGTTTGCCCGTGATTTTGCAGGATTCAAACCATGATGATGTATGTACTGATTTTTGTTGGTGGTGGTCTCGGCGCCGTTTCCCGGTTTGCAATGGCTTCGGGTATGGCCCGTTTGCTTGGCCCCACCTTCCCTTATGGCACGCTGACGGTGAATGTCGTCGGCTCTTTTCTGATCGGATTGATACTTACCCTGCTCGAAACGAAGCTGACGGTGTTCCCTTATTGGCGTCATTTGGCCGTAATCGGCTTTTTAGGCGGATTTACCACATTTTCATCTTTTAGCTGGGAGACGTTGGCTCTCTTCCGGGATGGGGAATTTTTCCTCGCTGCCGGAAATATTCTGCTCTCTGTTGTGCTCTGCCTCGTTTTTGTCTGGTTCGGACATCTTCTCGGTAAACTTTTTTGAGGTTTTTATGAAACTGACCGGTGAAGCTCAATTACTCAGGATTTTCCTCGGAGAATCTGATTTAATCCACCACCACCCCGTCTGGGAACGTCTTTTGACGGAAGCAAAAGCCCAGCATCTTGCCGGATGTACGGTCTGGAAATGTCAGGCGGGTTTTGGCGCCAACAGCCGGATTCACACCAACAAGCTGGTTGAGTTTTCTTCTGACCTTCCGGTTGTTGTTGAAATTGTGGATACGGAAGAAAAAATCTCGGCTTTTCTTCCCTTTGTTGATCAGGTTTTTGAAGAAGCCGAATGTGGCGGACTGGTTACTCTCGAAAAAGCACAGGTGAGAATGTATAAACCCGGAAAAACGCCCTTGTAATCCCGGGATTTGTTTCCAATTGTGTATTTGTTCTCTGTTTTGAAACGATTTTTAACCCTTCACCGTTTGAACCCAAACAGGAGAACCTATGACCCGGAATGAATTTCTGCTTTCCCTTCGCCCCGAAATCGAAATCCCCAATACTGAAGAAATGGATGAAACGGCCCAATTTACGAACAGGATTCTCAGGCCGATCCTGAAGTTTCAGAACGAATCCATTCTGGTTTTATTTCAAACAGAAGTCAAAGCACTGGGAATCAATTTTGATGAGTTATCCCGCTTTAAAAAGCAGGAAGTCATCAGAGAAATGATGAAGAAAAATCATCACTTTCGTGACGTTATTCTGGGAATGGTGATGGGTATGCTGACTGAGGAAGAATTGACGTGGCTGCTCGGTAACCGAAGAGAAATCAGCCGTAGATTGTCTGAAATGGTCATTGAAAGGATAAAAAGTCAGACGGAGGAAAAGAAGGTGTAAGGTATAAGCCAGAAACAATTCCATTCCCCTGATAAAAAAATTGGTTGTCATCCCGGACTTGATCCGGGATCCATGTTTTGGACAGTCATTGTCCAGAAAGCGTTCGAGCCGGGGTGGTTTTAATTGTATTTGGGTAGTGAAAAGGGAAAAATACTGGATTTGCGTCGCACATTTCATGACCCGCCTTCGCGAGAATGACAACACTTACAGATAAACGTAAAGAAAAGGGCACTTCGACTTGGTTCCTGAGCGTAGCCGAAGGACAGTGACCCTGGTATTAAACTTACACCTTAAACCTTACGCCTTATACCTTGCCTCAAACCAGCTCGTACTGATAATATTCCTGGATGGATCTGACCACCCAGTTTTCTTCTAAAGTACGGTAAATTCCCTTTACGGCAGCCTGTGCACCTGAAACGGTGGTAATAACCGGAACCCGGTGAAGAATGGCGGCAGAACCAATGGCATTTTCATCAAAACGGGAAGCTGCACCCAATGGCGTGTTAAAAACCATGGCAATTTCACCGTTCTTGATCATATCCACGATATCCGGACGACCTTCATTCACTTTGAAAACAGTTTCAACTTCATATCCCTTTTCACGCAGATAAGTTGCCGTTCCCTGAGTTGCAAGCAGCTTGAATCCAAAGCGGGCAAGTCCGTCAACAGCCTGGAGCAAACGGTCACCTTTGTCACGATCGTTTACAGAAATGAAAATGGATCCTTTTTTCGGAAGGCGATTCCCGGCAGAAAGCTGTGATTTTGCAAAAGCACCGCCAAAGTTGGGTGAAATCCCCATCACTTCACCGGTCGACCGCATTTCAGGACCCAAAAACACACCGGCATTCGGGAATTTACTGAAAGGGAACACTGATGACTTAACCGTGATGTAACCCCGATAGGTAAACTCCGGCAGATTCAAATCTTTGAGTTTTTCACCGGTCATAATCCGGGCCGCAATTTTGGCCAGCGGAACTCCGGTTGACTTCGATACAAACGGAACGGTTCTGGATGCACGTGGATTCACTTCAAGAATGTAAACCTGACTGCCTTGCTGCGCAAACTGAATATTCAGAGGACCCAAAACCTTCAGGGCTTTTGCAATTCTGACGGTATATTCCCGGATGACATCGAGTTTCTGGGTTGCAAATTGTGGGGGAAGAACTGAAGTAGAGTCTCCCGAGTGAATTCCGGCTTCTTCAATGTGCTCGAGAATCCCGCCAATGTAAACGTCATCGCCGTCGCAAACCGCATCCACATCAAATTCAATGGCGTTTTCAAGAAATTTGTCAATCAAAATCGGATGCTCATCACTGACTTCAACGGCAAATTTCATGTAAGTTTCAAGCTCTGAAGTCGAGTTCACAATCTGCATGGCCCGTCCGCCAAGAACGAAAGACGGTCTCACCAGAACCGGGTACCCGATTTTTTCTGCAATTACTTTGGCTTCAGTAAAAGAAAAGGCCGTTCCCCATTCAGGAACCGGAATGCCAATACTGTCAATCAGATTACCGAAAAGTTTACGGTCTTCTGCAAGAGCAATTCCCTCTGGAGACGTCCCCAGAATATTCACGCCGGCATCGGCCAAGCGCTGAGCCAGTTTTAGTGGCGTTTGTCCGCCAAAAGTCACAATCACACCGTCAGGTTTTTCGAAGTCGATAATGTTCATCACATCTTCGAAAGTCAGCGGTTCGAAATACAACCGGTCAGTTGTGTCATAATCAGTTGAAACGGTTTCGGGGTTGCAATTCACCATGATGGTTTCGAAACCCTTGGCTTTCAGAGCAAAAACGGCATGGACACAGCAATAATCGAATTCAATTCCCTGACCAATCCGGTTCGGACCACCGCCAAGGATGATCACTTTTTTACGGTCGGAAGGTTTGGGTTCGTTGTTTCCGTCGTAGGTCGAGTAGAAGTACGGTGTGTAAGCTTCAAACTCAGCCGCACAGGTATCCACAGATTTAAATCCGGGAATAACGCCGTGTTCAAAACGGAGCTTGCGGACAGAATTTTCATCAGTTTTCAGCAAAACAGAAAGCTGTTTGTCGCTGAAACCGTATTCTTTGGCTTTTTGCAGAATGTCTCTGGTAATGTTTGCCATTTTATTCCTGTACTTTAAATTTCAACCCGTCACCCGTAATCCGTGACCAGTAACCGAATCAGTCACCGGTTATTTATAACTGACCTTAACCGAATAGGTAACTTTCACTTCTGAATCTGCTTTTACCGGCACATCAAAATAAACTTTTGAATTCGACTCTTTCACAAACTTGTGTGAAGAATCAGTGATTTTCCACTCGCCACCCACGTTGGCGTAAAGCCGGATGGTGATGTCTTCGGTTTTTCTGTTTCTCAGGCTGACTTCATATTCGGCATTATAGCCTGAACCGATGCTGAAATTTTGAAAAGAGAGCTGTTTGCCATTTGCAACCACATCAAACGCTTCGCCGGTTGTGATTTTAACTTCTTCATTGTTTGGGGTGTGATCAATGTTGTCTTCACCCAGCAGTTGCTGCCTGCCTTTGGAATCGGCTTTGAACACTCTCACAACTCCCTTTGGAAGCGGACGGCCCAGGCTATTATCCTTACTGTTTTTAAAGTCATATCTGACTGTAGCTCTGTTGAACTCTTTTTCATCCCCTGAACCCATCGGCAAATTCTCGAAAATGTATCTTTTTTCTACTGAAATATCGTTTGTTGAAAATAATTGAACCTGCTTGGTTTGATCCATACCCAGAGTGGTTGGCTGGTCCAACGTATAGAGGTAATATTCGGAAAGATTTTCCTGTTCAAATTCTGGGGCTTCTGCAACTGAATAAGCGACATCCATGGCTCGGCCTCCCCTGAATTTAGCCATTGGTGTGATTTCGGCTCTTTTTATTGAGCCGGCAACCAATTGAAGGATTACATTTTCAAAACGTGCACCCGAGTTGTTGCTCAAAGTTACCCAGCTTGATAAGTCAGATTTTTTCTCATTTTCAGTTAAAACCATGATGTAGTCAGCCGACCAGTTCATGCCGTTGGTCTGATAAGAAACCTCCAGTTCCTGTGACCCTTTTACTTGATTATTTAGTTTCCAGATTAAAGTTGGCTGTGAAAATAAATTGTCAGGAATCGTGGGTACAACAACCCGGCCTGTGTATCCGAGAGAAATTTCATTTCCGATCTGATAGATGGGTCCGTTATTATTGGCAATCAGCTTTGCCTTCACTTCGGTTTCGGTACCGTTTTCATTGACACGATATAGTTTAACATCCTTACCCACATACTTATCCATCAAACGGTTGGATGAAATAAGATCGTATTCGTAATTCTGTTCAAAAATGGTAAGCTGATCTGGGTTGGATTTTGATTTGATTCGTACAGTTTGTGGGATAATAAAGGATGAAACATCTTCATATCGCAGGGTTGAAACACCTGCTTTCAGGTCAACTTTCCGGGTTTCTCTGACAAGTCCAAGACCGTTGTTGTAGATGGTAACGGAAACGGAAGTCCGCTCGCCAGAAGAACTAACGTTATCCTGAGCAAAAAGTGCAGTTGCCGTTAGTCCGGTAAGGAGAAGGAGAAAAAATGGTTTCATGAAAGGTGTCCTTTTGTGTTGGTTCCCCGTTTGTACTCTGAAAGTAACGTACCGGTTCCCCTTTGGTACAAATTCTTATACTGAAAGCTGGCGGAGTTCATCTTCAAACTCAACCAGTTCTTTGATGTGGTTCAGAAACCAGGGGTCAATTCCCGTAATCCTGAACAGATCTTCAAGTGTATATCCCAATTGATACGCATACCGGATGTAAAAAATCCGCTGCGGATTCGGAACCGCCAGTTTTTCTTTGAGATCCGACCGGAAGTTTTCAATTTCTGACGGCGTCATTGTTAACGGATCTTCTTTGTCTTTTCCGTCTGTTCCCAAACCCATTCTGCCAATTTCAAGTGAACGGATCGCCTTGTTGAAAGCTTCCTTGAACGTCCGTCCGAAAGACATGACTTCACCGACTGATTGCATCTGGATACCTAGACGGGGCTTCACGGTTTTGAATTTTTCAAAATCCCACCGGGGAATTTTCACAACCGTGTAATCAATCGTCGGTTCAAAGCAGGCTGGGGTAACTCTGGTAATGTCGTTGAGAATTTCATCGAGTGTGTACCCGATGGCAAGTTTGGCTGCAATTTTGGCGATGGGGAATCCGGTTGCTTTTGAGGCAAGTGCAGAAGAACGGGAAACCCGTGGGTTCATTTCAATGACACGTACTTCACCATCGGCCGGGTTGACAGCAAACTGGATATTCGATCCGCCGGTTTCAACGCCGATTTCACGGATGATTCTGATTGAATAATCCCTGAGCGTTTCATATTCTTTATCGGTAAGCGTTTGTGCCGGAGCAACGGTTATGGAATCGCCGGTGTGAACACCCATCGGATCAAAGTTTTCGATGGAACAGACGATGACCACGTTGTCCTTGGTATCCCGCATCACTTCGAGTTCGTATTCCTTCCACCCGATAACCGATTCTTCAACCAGAATTTCATTGGATGGGGAAAGTGTGAGTCCGCGGTGAACAATTTCCTTGAATTCTTCCATGTTGTAAGCAATTCCGCCACCGGAACCACCCATGGTGAAAGAAGGACGAATAATCGTTGGAAATCCGATTTTCTCAACAATCAGCAACGCTTCCTGCATCGAATAGGCAAACTGACCCTTGATGGTTGCAACGCCACAATTTTTCATGGCTTCGTTAAACTCTGACCGGTTTTCAGCTTTTTTAATTGCCTTCAGATTGGCACCGATCAGTTGAACGCCATATTTTTCAAGTACACCGGCTTCGGAAAGCTGAACAGCAAGATTCAGTGCGGTCTGTCCGCCCATTGTTGGGAGAATAGCAGACGGCCGTTCTTTTTCAATAATTTTTTCGAGGAAGTCGGCGGTGAGAGGTTCGATGTAGGTGGCATCGGCAAATTCAGGATCGGTCATGATGGTAGCCGGATTGCTGTTTACCAGAATCACCCGGAATCCTTCCCGTTTCAGAACGGTGCAGGCCTGGGTGCCTGAATAATCGAATTCACAGCCTTGTCCGATAACGATCGGACCACTGCCGATCAGCAGTATTGAGGAAAGATCTGTCCGTTTTGGCACTTGGTTTCCTTAGGTTTTCAGTCAAAAGACCTGTTAAAAGTTTGCAAATATAGGATTTTACCTGCATGATGTCAGGTTTATGCAGAATGAAATTCAGTTCACGCTTATTCACAATTATCCACAATTTTGACTGAATGTGATTTTCAATACAATCCGACAACAACAAAGTCAATTCTTAACAAAGAAAAAACAAATAATAGTGATAAGTCATTTAAATATAATAACATAGATCGTTTTCGTAAAATGAACAAAATGTGATTTAAATCATGATTTTCAAGCAGTTAGGTCATGTGATGTTAAGTCTCCGGAATCTTCGCACAAGTTATCCACAGGTTATCCGCATTAAAAATGGAACCAAAAAATGGAAGCAATTGAGCACTTTTAACCCGGCATGGACACTCACGGCATGACATGTTTGCAATTTTCGGGTATCTTTACTTTCAAATGAAGAAAGAACGCTGAATGAGCTGGTCTGCAATTGATACTCATGCCCATATTTACTGGGAAGATTATGTGGAACCTGTGGAAGATATTCTTGCACGGGCTGATGAACAGGATGTAAAAACCATTCTGGTTCCGGGTACCAATCTTGAAACATCAACAAAAGTAGTTGAACTCGTTAACCGGTTTCCCGGCAAATTATTTGGTGCAGCCGGCATCCACCCAAGCGATGTGAAAGACACCGATGAAGAAACTTATCTTGCTGAAATAAAAAAATTAGCTCTTATGCCGGGCATGGTGGCCATTGGTGAAATCGGACTCGATTACTATTGGGATAAATCGTTTATTGAAAAACAAAAAAGGTTTTTCCATGAACAGATTAAACTTGCCATTGAGCTGAATAAACCCATCATTATTCACAACCGGAATTCTGATGATGATCTGATTGATATTCTGAATGAATATAAGGGCTCTGGATTGACCGGCGTATTTCATTGCTTTTCAGGAGATCGCAGTTTTCTTGAAAAAGCATTGGCAACCGGATTTTATATTTCTCTTGCAGGTCCGCTCACGTTCAAAAACAGTAAGCTGAAAGATCTGATTCCTTACCTTCCGCTGAGCAGATTGCTTACCGAAACCGATTCTCCGTTTCTTTCTCCGCACCCCATGAGAGGTAAACGGAATGAACCGGCTTATGTGACTTATGTGGTTAAGTATCTGGCTGAGTTGTATCATGCTTCGGAAGATGACATCAACCGGAATGTCACGTTCAACACCTGGAAACTCTTTGGGATCGGCGAAAAACCAAAACCCGTTACCACGTACGAAATCGGACACAATCTTTATGTGAACCTTACCAACCGGTGTTCGGCCGATTGTGTTTTTTGTGACCGGAAGGATAATGCCTCGATTCAGGGCTATAACCTCAAAATTGACAAAGAACCGTCGGCTGAAGACATTCTTTCCCAAATTCCGGATCCGAAAAAATATCATGATATCGTGTTTTGCGGATATGGTGAACCCACGATCAGACTGGATGTGCTGAAAGCAGTTGCCGCCGAACTGAAATCGAAAGGTGCTTCCATCCGGATGAACACCAACGGACACGGAAATATCATCAACAAACGGAATATTCTGCCGGAACTTCAGGGTTTGGTTGATAAAATTTCGATCAGCCTGAATTCACTCGATGAGGAGGATTATAACTCGGTGATGAGACTTCCGAAGGGAAAAGGATTTTATCAGGGCATGATTGATTTCGCCCGTGATGCTAAAGGATATATTCCGGATGTGACGATGAGTGTGGTTGCCCCGCTTGATGCTGATGTTTCGGCCTACCGGAACTTTGCAGAAAAGGAAGTTGGGGTTCACTTCAGACACCGGCCCCTCGATTTTCTTTGAAAAAGACGTTTTACCTCTAAGGGCACAAAGGTCAAAATGCCAGGGGTACGAAGCGGGGGGAATTTTTTAAGGGGGAAAACATAAGTATTGTGTCATCCCGGACTTAGCCTGCCCCGAACGCTTTCGGGGATCCGGGATCCAGTATTTTTCTGAATTTGAAAAACTGTCATTCCCGCGAAGGCGGGTCATGAAATGTGCGACGCAAATCCAGTATTTTGTTTCTTTTTAAAAGTTTCAACTATTTAGAAAAAATTGTTGGGTTAAAACTCAATTTGTTTTCCATAAATCTGAAATCCGTCAGCTAAAGCAGACGAAATGAAAATATTTATCGGATTGGAATTGTCCGAACACTGAAGCAAATGAAACAAAAAATCCGGTCACTGAGCGGAGTCGAAGTGTCCGGACAAACTGAAAATGCGGCCTTTTCCAACAAACCCTGTTTTCAAACCCAATGAAATTTTTGCGGACTTAGCGTTGTTATAACTTTGCGAACCCTGCGTTTAGGCACTTTAAATAAAGGTCTGACATGAAAAAACCATACACCATTCCTGAAATACTCAAAACCCACAAACGGATTGCTGTCCTGGGTTTAAAACCCGGACACATGGAAGTCTCGAATCAGATTTTTCATTTTCTGATTGATAAAGGATTTGATGTGGTGGGAGTGAATCCGAAGTTTGCCGGAACATACATCGCCCACAAACCGGTTTATGGCACGTTGTCTGAAATTCCGGGACAAGTTGATATTGTGGATGTCTTCAGAGCCTCTGAACATCTTCATTTGCATGTTGATGATATTCTCGGGATGAATCCCCTGCCGGGTGTTGTCTGGTTTCAGCAGGGAATTTCAAGTGAGGAAGTGGGAGCAACTCTTGAAGCAAAGGGCATCCAGGTTATTCAGGATTATTGTATTGCCGTAGCCTATTCAACCCACAAGCCTGAGATCGAAGGGTAGATATTAATCTCTACTAAAATAATAATTAAGGGTAATCTCAGTATAACTCAAATTCAGAGCATTTGATACTTCATCACTTGATTTATTTTTGTTCCCATAATATGAATCACCATCATTCGCTTCATCGAAATTATCTGTATAATCATTTAAAAAAAGACGAATACCATATTCGCCACCGAGAGCAAATTTGTCACTGAAAAAGTACTCAACTCCAGTTCCAACAGTAATTCCCCAATAATCAATCATATCCGACTGCCGTCTTTTTTCATCCGTAGTCATTTTGTAGCTACTTGAAACCTGCTTATTCCAATAATAATCTATATAACTCTCTTTACTCTCACCATCAAAAATTGGAATTATCTTCATAATATCTCCCTTTATATACCAGCCAATTGAGCGGGACTTTCCGGTTGAAAGATAAAATCTGGCTCCCAGTTTGGGAATAATAAGTAAAACTGATCCGCTTGAGGATTGTTCAAGTTTAGATTTTAAAAACAGATTACCAGTTTGACTGTCTCTTGAGTAATTTTCATATTCCGATTTGTCATCGAAGGATACTCTGATTAAATCAAGACCTGCGTAAGGAACCAGGTTTCCAATTTGGTAGCCAATATTGGTACCCGAAATCGGAAAACCAAAATGAAAGGATGCAACGGGACCCGTTTGAGCTGAAAGAGAAAAGGTTACAAAAAATAATAGACCTGAAACCAGGTAAAAACTTTTCTTCATGGAAAACTCCGGATTAGATAAAATCAAGAATACGATATATTAAGAAAAAATAAAACCCGGATGCAGAATATTCATATTCCTTTAGCCAGATTGAACGACGTATTATTTTAGTATTTAGTTTTCCTGTTCGCCTGTTTGGATCGATTATCAGGTAACCAAAACAATTTTCCCAAGGGTTTTCCCTGATTCAATCAGCTCATGTCCTTTTTGGATTTCCCACAGGGAGAGTTCCCGGTCAATGACAGGTTTCAGCTTTCCTTCGGAAATTAACTTCATAATCGGTACCAGATGATTCCGGCTTCCCATGGTGGATCCGATCAGGGAAATCTGCCTGAAGAAAATATGTCTTAAGTCAATTTTTGCATCCCAGCCGGTTGTGGCTCCGCAAGTGACAATTTTCCCGCCTTTGGCTGTCATTTGAACCGAACGTGACAAGGTTTCTGCGCCGGTATGTTCAATAACAAGATCGACACCCCGTTTTCCTGTTTTGGCTTTCACTTCCCTGACAATGCCTTCAGTCTGATAATTCAGTAAAGTTGTTGCGCCGCATCTTTCTGCAACAGCAAGTTTTTCTGATGAGGAAGCAGCAGCAATCACTTCTGCCCCGAAATATCTGGCAATTTGAATCGCCGCCGAACCCACTCCGGAACTTCCGCCCCAGACAAAAACAGTATCACCGGATTTTACCTGTCCTTTATCCACAACCATTTGCCAGGCCGTCAGAAAAACCAACGTTGAAGCAGCAGATTCAGAAAACGAAACAGAATCGGGCAAAGGGAAAACCAGGTGTTCATCAACAGCAACAAATTCAGAATCAAATCCGTCTGCAGATTCGCCAAAAATGTGGTAATCTTTGCACAGATTATCGTTTCCTGCAATACAATTTGGGCAGGTTCCGCAGGAAAATCCGGGTGAAATAAAAACCCGGTCACCTTTTTTAAAGTTTGAAACCTGACTTCCGGTGGATTCAACAACTCCGGCGCCGTCACTTCCCGGTGTTAACGGATAGGGAGAAAACGGAAGTCCCTTTCTCACCCAGATATCGAGGTGATTCAAAGAGGTGGCTTTGATTCTGACCAGAACCTGATTGGGTTTAGGTTCAGGAATGGCGGATTCTTCGGTTTGAAGAACCTCAATTCCGCCGGGGGCATTTATTCTGATTCTTTTCAAATTTTAAATTCCGGTGACTGGTGACGAGGGACATGTGACTAAAAAACTCCCCGCTCCCGAAATAATCGGGATTTCCAACTTTTTCAAAGAGGGGAAAATCCGGTTTTAAAGCCTGTCACCCTGAGTGATTTTTTGCACCGCAAAAAATTTTATCGAAGGGCGAAGTGCCCGGATTGGGGTGGTTTTCCTGCCTAGAGTTTTAGTAAAATATACAAACCACCCCGGCTTCGCCACCCCTCCTTGAAAAGGAGGGGAATCCTATCAACTTATAACTTTTAACTTACCACTTATAACTGTAAATCCGTCAGCCATTCATCCATCCGGTTATACACATCCTGAATGTGGTTGACGCCGATGACTTCTACATTTTTCGGAAGTTCAGCTTCTTTCAGAGATGCTTTCGGAACGATGAGCCGTTTAAATCCGAGTTTGGCACATTCAGAAAGTCGCTGTTCAATGGATGACACAGAACGGATTTCTCCGCCCAAACCGATTTCACCGATAAACACAACATCACGGGCAATTGACCATTCCCGGAATGACGATAAAATGGCAATGCAAACGCCAAGATCTGCAGCCGGATCATCAATTTTGAGTCCGGAAGCCACGTTGAGAAAAACATCCTGAGTTCCCATCGGTGTCCCGAGCCGTTTTTCCAGAACGGCAAGCAGCATCGTCATCCTACGCTGATCGAAACCGTTGGTATTTCTCTGTGGAAAACCGTAATTACAGTTCGAAACCAAAGCCTGAAGTTCAACCAGAATCGGCCGGGTTCCTTCCATCGTGACGGCAATGACTGAACCGGTAATTCCCTGACTGAATTCTGACAAAAACAATTCAGACGGATTGGTGATTTCTCTCAATCCACGTGAATTCATGTCGAAAACACCGATTTCGTTGGTTGATCCGAACCGGTTTTTAAGAGAACGTAAAATCCGGAAATGGTGATTCCGGTCGCCTTCAAACTGAAGAACCGTATCGACCAGATGCTCAAGAACCCGGGGTCCGGCAATGGAACCGTCTTTGGTGACGTGACCGGTAATAAACGTGGTAATATGTTCAGTTTTGGCCAGGGTCATGACCGCAGATGTACATTCACGGACCTGAGAAACCGAACCCGGCGCCGAACTGAGATCAGGCAGATAAACCGTCTGAATGGAATCGATGATGAGAAGAGCAGGCTTCAGATTTCTCGCCTGAAGCAGAATTTCGTTGAGGTTGGTTTCGGCAAGCAATAAAATCGGCGCTTTTTCAAGTCCGAGCCGTTCTGCACGGCCTCTGACCTGATGGACGGATTCTTCTGCGGAAACGTAAAGAATCGTTTCTTTATTGGAATCGAGATAACCGGCAACCTGCATCATGAGCGTCGATTTCCCGATTCCGGGATCCCCGCCGATGAGAATCAGACTTCCCTTCATGATTCCGCCGCCCATCACCCGGTTAAACTCACCGAAGGCCGTTTGCATGCGTTCCCCTTCTTTCCGGGGAATTTCAGCCAGGGTTGTTGCCTTTACCGGCGGGTTGGAAGAAATCCGGTTTTGGTGGACCGCATCCACCTTTTTCTTTCCGGTTTCAACGACTTCTTCGATGAGGGTATTCCATTCACCGCAATCGTTACATTTTCCGTTCCATTTCGGGGAAACCGAGCCACAGGACTGGCAGATAAATTGGGTTGTAAGTTTAGCCATAAAATGGATGGAAGTTCGGGAGGGTCGGGGAAAGAAGCAACGAACGGAAGGAAATAAAAAAAGGGGGGATAAAGAGAATTAAATCTTTTAGCAGGGTTCTTTTTTGGTTAAATTTGAATTAACATTGCTTTGAATCTGTCTTTAAATAAAATTCTTACCGAGATCTATGATGCTTGCTTCACTATTTTTTCTTTTTATTACCTTAAATCAACCGGTTCAGGATCTTGAAATCCGATTGGGGATTGATGATACCATTAAAACCAGGTGGCCAGAAAGTTTTTTATCAATTACAAATCATTCTTCTGATGAAATTAAAATACTCTCTAAGAAATGGATATATGAAAATAGTGACGGTTTAAAGGCCGAATTTAAATCTCAATTTGCCTCAATGGATGAAAATAATAGAGAACTCGATTTTTGGCCATTGAAAACCAAAGAAGAATACTATTGTTCAATGTATTTGTTCGGTATATTTCCACGAACTTTTCGCATAAGCGAGGAGGCATTTCTTCCACTTCTCAGTCCTTTTAAAGAGGGTAAGTACACAATCTTATTGCAAATAAGATATATGAAAAACAACATAGAAAATGAAATGTCCAAAAGCCTTTCATTTGTTGTTAAATATTCAAAATCAAAAACTGAACTTATTGCTACTGAAGAGTATCGCGAACTTGTCAGTTTAATACAACAAAATCAGATAAACTGGACGATGTTTTTAAGTTCTAACAGTAAAAGGATCAATTCCTTTCTTCTTAAAAATAAAAATACAGATGTCGCTAACTTTTTTGCTGTCTCTCTGGCAAGAGTTCTTTCTGATATTACTGATGATGAACTACTAAATACGTTGCAAGATTATTATGATCTAACAATTCACGAGCATCCAGAAATGTTCATTGAATATTTTCGTTATTACTTCCAAAATAAAGACAACCCAGCACTTTCAACCGTAATGGACCGATTTGATAAGTTGGTAAAAAACAACAAAGCAAAAATATTTAAACGCAATGATTTTATTTTTACTATTCAAAAAAGATTGATGAACCCAGGTGATTTTGAAGTAATAAATACTTTGGTAAAGGATTAGAGAGTTCTGTATACCCATAAAATGTAATCTCCCGATCATTCCCAGTACCAGCTATATGAGGACGCATTAATATGCTTGCTTTACTGTTTTTCCTTTTTACCACTTTAAATCAACCTGAGCAAGATCTTGAAATCCGGTTGGGTATTGATGATACAATTAAAACCAGGTGGCCGCAAAGTTTTTTATCAATTAAAAATATTTCTACTGAAGAAATTAAAATACTTTCCGAGAAATGGGAGGTTGGAAATGTGGAGGGGGCAAAGGAAGAAAACAAGTCACAATTTGCCTCATTGGATGAAAATAATAAGGTTGTCGATTATCGTCTATTGAAAGTGAATCAAGAATACTATTATTCCATGAATTTGTTCCGTATGTTTCCACGAACTTTTCGCCTAAATGAGGAGGCATTTCTTCGGCCTTTCAGTCCTTTAAAAGAGGGTAAGTATACAATAGTTTTACAAATAAAATATAGTAAGAACGATATTGAAGAGGTAATGTCCACGAACCTTTCATTTGTTGTAAAATATTCAAAAGCAAAAACTGAACTTATTGCTACTGAAGAGTATCGCGAACTTGTCAGTTTAATACAACAAAATCAGATAAACTGGACGACGTTTTTAAGTTCTAACAGTAAAGTTATCAATTCGTTTCTTTTAAAAAATAAGAATACAGATGCAGCCAACTTCCTGGCAATTTCCCTTGCAAGAGTTCTTTCTGATATTCCAGATTCTGAGTTATTATGCACCCTGCAGGATTATTATGATTTGGAAATTCACAATCATCCAGCAATGTTTATTGAATATTTTCGTTATTACTTCCAAAATAAAGACAATCCAGCACTTTCAACCGTAATCGGCCGATTTGATAAGTTAGTGGAAAACAACAAAGAAAAAATATTTAACCGAAATGATTTTAATTTTACCAGGGAAAAAGGAAAAATGAACCCAGACGCATTTGAAGTATTAAAATCTTTGGTAAAGGATTAGGGAACAACTAAATCCACAAATAGCTCCCGTCGATCAAAAAAAACCCGGGCTCATCACCCGGGTTTTTTTAAAATCAGCTTCTCAAAATTCTCACTGAAATTTGACGTCAAAAACACCATACTCAAAAGTTTTGGTCGTGATTTTGTTATCAGCATCTTTGTTGAATGCAGTAAACGAAAACGTCCCTGAAGCAATTTTATTGGTTAAGTCGAGTTTTTTCAGATTAACCTTTCCTTTATAGGTGATGCCATCTGGAGAATATAGTTTTCCATTTTCATAAGAAAGGGAACCTTCAACCTGATAAAAAGCAGCCCAGGCAGAATTAAATGAAGTTCCATCGGTACGGACACCAATGTTGTATTCCCCGGGTTTATCTGCATAAATGCCAATTGAAAAAGCATCGGCACCGGGTTTGAATGTTGAAAAGCTATATGTAACTCTCACTCCGGTAATGAGTAGTCCGTTTCCGGTTCTGGCTGCCTGAATGGAGGCATAGGGAACTGGAATCGGAATGCCAGCCTGAATTCCTGCAACCCAGGCTTCGTTTTTATCAACGACAGCACCCATTGTATTCTGACCCGTATTGGTTTCTGCAACACCGCTTGATGAAATCGGATCGTCACTGGTATTTGTTGCTTTTTCGCAGGACAATAAAAATGCTGCTGAAAGTAAAAATGAAAGGGTGTAGTTAAATTTTGACATGGTTCCTCTTTAAATAAAGGACAAAAATAGCGGTTAACCAGGAGAAACCCCTTTTTCAGGCAATAAAAAACCCGGGCTCATCACCCGGGTCTCAACAAACAAGGCAAAAAACAGATTAGTTATAAACGATGTCAAACACACCATTGGTAATGTTAACATACGATTTAGCGCTTGTAGCCGGATCGGTATATTCACCCTTAAAGTTGAAGGTACCCGATACAATTTTACCTGTTTTATCGAATTTTGATAAGGTAAAACTACCGATTGCAGATTCCTGGGTTGTGTAATAAATCTTTGTGGTTGAAATTGCCCCTGATGTTTCGGTTTTGGTATAAACAGCCCAACTGTTTCCAGTTCCACCATAAATGCCAATCGGGTAGGTACCAGGTGCATTGGCTTTTACAAAAATCTGAATGGTTTCAGAGGATGAGGCAAAGGTTGTGGTGTTATAATTTACTTTAAATCCGTAAATAAAAACATACTCACCTGAAACTGAACCATAGGCAGGTTTTGCACCACCAACAGGTACAGAATACCCGGCGACCCATGCATTACCATCAATTGTTGCACCCATGGTACCCGCACCGGTTTGGGTTGCAGGTACTCCGCTTCCACCAACAGGATCCTTTGCTTTATCCTTATCTTCTTCATTGTCGCAACCCATCATGAGGGATAAGGCGGAAATCATAACAACATTTAACAGTAATGTTTTCAAAGTAACGTCTCTTTTCTTTGGTTTTGTGGTTATCCGGGAAACCCGGTTTTTTTGATATCTTTTCAAACGATTGGACAGCAAGGCAAAAAAAAACCCGGGCTCACCACCCGGGCGTCAACAAACAAGGCAAAAACAAATTTAATATTTAATATCAAACACACCATTTTTTATATCAACATAGCTTTTAACCAATGTTTTGGGGTCGGTATATTCTGCTTTAAAATTAAAAGTTCCAGACAAAATTTTATTGGCTGTATCATATTTGGTAATGGTAACACTACCGGTCGCATTTGTAGCATTGGTAATGTAAGTCTGGTTTTTAGTCGTAGTCGTTCCACCACCTGTTGTTTCGAGAATGGTGTAAGTACCATAATTTGTTCCGGCACCAAAAGTTAAATTATAGGTACCCGGTGCAGTTGCAGCAACATACAGACCAATTGTTTCGGTTTTCCCAACAAGCGTTGAGGTGTTAAGGTTAACCTTCATTCCCCATGCAACAATATATCCGCCGGTAGCAACGCCCCAGGCAGTTTGTGCGGGAACACCAGGTACATTATAACCGGCAACCCAGGCAGCACCATCAACGGTTGCTCCCATCGTTCCGGCACCAGTTTGTGTAGCCGGGACTCCGCCACCACCAGCATCATCCTTCTTATCTTCTTCATCGTCGCAACCCAACATCAGTGAAAGGCTTGAAATAACAAGCAGGCTTAGTAATACTTTTTTCATGTGGATCTCCTTTTTTGAATACGGAGTAAATTTACGGTTAAATTTTTTCTCAAAAATCACCCGAAAAGGGGATTACTGAATTTATGACTTTTAATGTGACGGCCATCAAGTCCGGCAAGATCCTTTTCAGGCAGCCAAAATTCTTTCTATTTTATTCCTTCCGTTACGCCGGGCCAGGTGTCACTTCTGAATGGGTTTGCAGGCAACCCGGCACGGTTCACCAGATTCACAATCGGGTAACCATCCCAGCCGTAACGAACCGCCGCAGGTTGGGAAATGGCCGGGTGTTTCAGTACTACCGTCTCACCTTCAATCCAGGCTTTTGCCCATCTGAAAACCTGATCAGAACCTGCAATTGTAAAACCCTTTGGTGCATATCCGTCTTTTGTTCTGAGTCCGGAAGCAAATTTGAAATGAATTCTGAGCGTGTCATGGCGGATTTCAATACTGTCTGCCATCGGCCCGGAAGCAAGAGTGGTGTCTTTATAAATCAGACTTGCAGCCTGAAGGGCAAGCCGGCGGCCCACTTCCTGTTTGTTTTTTGGATGGATATCGATACTGTCGCCAATATCAATGGCAACGGCCATTCCGGTATTTGGCAAGGAAAGTGCCATCGTTTGTGCTTCTCTTAACTCAGCCCATGCACTTCCAACCGGAACCCAGGCCGGATTGGTAAAGTTGGCAAGTTGAACAAAGAAAAACGGAAAATCACCAATTCCCCAGGTTTTACGCCAGTCGGTAATCAGATCTGAAAAAACCTTCCGGTATTGAATAGCCCGGCCTACATTCGATTCTCCCTGATACCAGATCACGCCCTTGATTGGGTAGGGTTTAACCGGTGCAATCATGCCATTGTACAAAACCGTGACCTGATTAGGATCACTTGCAGATCCTGGAGGCTGAGCAAAGTCATTGCCCTGATAACCAATTGCATATTCCCAGTCGCCGTCAAGAAGAATTTTTTCTCCGGCCGGATTTTGCATCCAGATTTCACCAGGATTTGCCCACAACCCGGCGCCGCCACCCGTATCAATCACCCGAATCGTAATCTGATGCACACCGGATTCAGCCTTGGCAACCACATACGTCCGCCACTCCATATAACCGAAAGTTGTACCCAGAATCTGGTTGTCCCAGAAGGAATTGTCAACATCATCAATGGGTCCAAGGCGAACGACCACACGCTGTCCAGCCCAGGTTTCAGGGATCGTCACTTTTTTGCGAAGCCAGAGAATGCCATCAAATTTGGGAAGTCCGTTTTCTTCAACGGTACCAGGTACTTTAATTGATTTCCAGTTGGCTTTCGAATCTGGTTTGAGTGCAGAAAGACCAATTTTATCTTTTTCTTTAACTCCGTCAAGCCAGAGGTTTTGTTCAGCCTTAAATGCTGAATCAACACCTGCTTTATTGAGACCTGATTTTTCATCAATCTTTTTCAAAGCATCTGCAAAATCAGGATTTGCTGACAGGGTGGATTTGCTCGTCCAGGCCTCGGCAATGGTTCCACCCCATGATGAGTGAATGATTCCGATCGGAACACCGGCAACGGGCTGGATATTCCGGGCAAAGAAAAAGGCAGTGGCAGAAAATCCCGGAAGGGTTGAAGAATCGCAGGCCATCCATCCCTTTGTGGTTGGTGTGGCTGATGGGGTGTAAGCCGTGGCCCGTTCAATCGTGATAAACCGGATGTTCGGATTCGTTCCGTTTTTAATTTCTTCCTGATAGTTTTTTACTTTTCCCCAGCCGGCAATGGGCATTTCCATGTTTGACTGTCCGGATGCCAGATAAACATCGCCGGTTATCAAATCGGAAAAAGAATAAGTGGTGTCTTTGGCGATGATAGAAAGCGAAGTGGTATCACCGGCTTCAAGAGCAGGAAACCAGACAATCCAGGCCGAATCCTGTCCGGCAATGGTTGATCTCGATTCATCGCCAAGCATAGCTTCAACTGTTTTTCCTGGTGAGGCAAGTCCCCAAACCGGAATGTCAGCATTTCGCTGAAGGATGGCGTGGTTGCTGAAAAGCGGACTCACTTTCACGGTTTCAGCGGGTTCAGGCTGGCAGGCAGCGAGTAAAAGGAAAAGAGGAAGAATTCGGTACATTGTTTTGCCCTGAAGGTTAAAAATATAAAGGTATGAAATACTTCTGAAAAATGCGGAATAGATAATGGTTAATGATTAAGGGTGAATGATTATAGAAAAACGACAGTTCTCCCGCAGATCACGCAGATTTTCACGGAAGGAAGGCCGGATGGTTAATGGTGAATCAATTGGAAAATAAAACCCTAACGGTGTGTAATGTGAATAGCCCCGGTTGTCAACCCGGTGGAAGGGTGCAATCCAGGAATTCTGATAACCCCGAACGGGGTTGAATACGCACAAAACCCCGCTTTTTCCCTCCAATCCGCACCAAACTTTTAAATCTGTCACTCCATTGAGTAACTTTAGCTTTTTCAAACAACAGAGACCACATTCAGGATATAATTATGGATAAAATTGACCAACTTTTCCATCAGCTTTGGGAAGATTATGCTTCCAGAAATCCGATCGCCAACCAGATTCATGACTTGCTTCAGTCAAAAGGTGAAATCGTTGAGAATGACCACGTTGCACTGAGAACGTTTAATCTGAATTCCATCGGGATCGATAAACTTGCCCGTCCGTTTACCCGGCTCGGATATGAAGAAAAGGGAGAGTACGAGTTTCCGGAAAAAAAATTGTTTGCCAAACACTGGGAACATCCGTCGGGGAACTATCCGAGGGTATTCATTTCTGAGTTGAAGGTTGAAGAATTTTCTGCAGATTTCCAGAAAATCATCGAAATTCTGGTGAAACAGGTTCCGCCTGAAACGATAAAAAGTGACGACTTCCCGATTTGCGGCGTTCCCTGGACGATGATTGATCATGACACCTTCGAATTTCTGCGGAATGAAAGTGAGTATGCCGCCTGGATGGCTGTGAACGGATTCCGGGCCAACCACTTTACCGTTTCAGTAAACAAACTGAAGCAATTTAAAAACCTGCAGGAGCTGAATTCCTTTTTAAAGGATAACGGATTCAAACTCAATGCGCAGGGCGGAGAAATCAAGGGTACGCCGGCCGAATGTCTGGAACAGTCGTCAACCCTGGCAAATGTAATCAAGATTGAACTTGCCGATGGTGACTATGATCTTCCGGGATGTTATTATGAATTTGCACTCCGCCATCCGATGGCTGACGGAAAGTTGTATTCCGGGTTTATTGCCAAATCAGCGGATAAGATTTTTGAATCGACGGACCGAAAGGCCGGGGACAAGTGACGGGTGACAGGTGACGGGAAGGTTACGGGTTGGGATACTCTGTAAAGGGTACGAAAAAGGCAAAATTGTCATCCCGGACTTAGCTTGCCCCGAACGCTTTCGGGGATCCGGGATCCAGTATTTTCCTTTGTGCTTTTATCGCTCAGACCTTTTTCTTTTCCGGCCGAAACCTGGATATCCTTCGGATAAAAACAGAATTCATTAAAAACTTTAAAAAGGAAAAAAATGGCACGCGAATGGAAAACAGCAGTTTTATTACGGGTTGAACAGGAAACGCCAGGGACGAAACGGTTTTATTTCAAAGTGCCGGCAGAACCGGTTTTTGACTTTGCACCGGGACAGTTTGTCACTTTTGACCTTCCCATTGATGCCAAGGTCAGGCTTCGCAGTTATTCGATCGCCTCTTCACCAGCCGGATCAAACGAATTTGAACTCATCATTGTGAAGGTTGAAGACGGAAAAGGAACGCATTATATTTTCAGTGAAGAAATCGGAACGGAATTTAAATTCATCGGACCTTTGGGCAAATTTGTTCTGCCAGAAAATACGAATACTGATTTGTGTTTCATCGGAACCGGAACCGGTATTGCTCCACTCAGAAGTATGATCCGGTATATAATGGAAAAAAACCTGCCATATAATTCCATCACCCTGATTTTCGGCAGCCGGTTTGAAGCAGATATTCTGTACCGGAAAGAATTTGATGCATTGGCATCAGCCAATCCAAAATTCAAATTTATCCCGACGTTAAGCCGTGCCGGTCATGACTGGAACGGTCCGAAAGGCTATGTGCATGACCATTACAAACATCACTTTGCAGACGGCCGTGATGCCCAATTCTTTATCTGCGGATTAAATCACATGGTAAGTCAATGCCGTGAAAATCTGGCTGCTCTTGGCTACAGCAAAGAACAGATTCATTTCGAAAAATACGACTGAACTAAAAACTAACCGTTCTAAATTTTAGGATTATAATGACTCCCCAAAACTACAAAAACCATGCACGACTTATTCCGCTTTATCATTTTGTGCTTTCAGCGGCCTTGTTGGTTCTGTTCGTGGCCGGAATTGTTCGCTCCATTATGGCCATCGGAACGCCGGAGCTCATGATTGACCTTCAGTATACTGGATTGGTGGCTGCAAATCTGATTATTTATCTTTTCGTGAGAAGTTTTCCGCTGAAAGCTCAGGATCGTGCTATCCGTGCTGAAGAAAATTTCCGGCATTATTTACTTACCGGGAAAACCCTGAACCCGGAATTGAAAGTCCCTCAGATTGTGGCACTTCGTTTTGCGCCTGATGAAGAGTTTGTGGCTTTGGCAGAACGGGCTGTGAAGGAAAATATGCAGCAGGATGAGATCAAGAAAGCAATCAAAAACTGGAAAGCTGATACTTACCGGGTATAAGTTCGGGGGAAATGTTGAATTATCAATTTTAAATTTTGAATGGGGATAGGAAATCCTGGCTTATCAGTTTGTAGCACCGACCTCCCGGTCGGTGTTTTTGTTTAAATCCAGGAAACCGTAACCGACCGGGAGGTCGGTGTTACAATTGTCTCCGGGAAGCTACAACCGACCCGGAGGTCGGTGTTACATAATTCAACCCAAACTCTTACCAAACCCAACGATCTCTACGGTTTTCCCGAACCAATCCCGCTTAATGTAGATAGTTTCAGCGGGGAATACCAGATTGCAGTTCCCACGATCAGAGAAATGGCAAATCCGTATGGAAGTCCGAAGGCCATCAGTCCGCAAAGAATGGCGATTACAAATCCACGCTGATCAAAAACCACATCTTTCACCAGCACAATGAGTGACAATCCTTCCACGACCAGAATGACACCCAGAACCGGCAACGGAAACGCCTTAATAATTTCGTGAAAACCGTTTCCGAAAAACAAACCGAACGAAACATACATCAACCCGTAAATGATCACCGATCCGCCCGTTCTTCCGCCAAATGTATAATGCCCAACCATTCCACCTGCTCCGTGACAGGAAGGTATTCCGCTGAAAAACGGAGAAACCAGATTCATCAATGAGTAAGTCGTTCCGATTTTTTTAACCGTGATATCAGTTCTTTCCGGAAAAAAATCAGCAGAAACCTGTTTCGTCGCCATGATGCTGTTGCCCAAAGAAAGCGGTATTTGCGGAAGGGCGAGAAGGACAAATCCGGTTGCAATATTATCGATGGAAGGAATGAAAACAACCGGCAGATTGATTCCGAACGAACCCGACAAAACCCCGAAATTGATCTTGAAAATGAAAGCGTAAAGCATTCCCATCAGAATGACAAGAAGTGCCGCCGGGACTTTTTTCTTATCAATAAAAAGTAAAATAATCAGGAATGAAAATCCGGCCAGAATATACCCGGGAAGATGATCTGCTGGAATGTATTCTTTAAAGGCAAGAAGTGATAAACTGATTCCCAGACCAAGCTGAATGCCCCGGATGACTGCTTTTGGAATAAAACGGGTGAGTTTATCCAGAATCCCGGTGACAGATAAAACCAGCATAACCACACCAATTGCCAAACCGGCACCCATCAGAACCGGACCCGCAATTTTCTGGGAGATAACCAGGGCAGCCATGGCTTTGAGAGGTTGAACCGGCATGGGCATCCGATAAAAATAGCCGGTAAAAATCTGCATCAGCCCAAAAATAATCAGCACACTGGGCGTGTGAAGTCCAGCGGCAATAATCATGGCAACGATTAACGGAAAATCGGTTCCGATATCACCAAATGCACCCGAAAATTCCTGCCGGTTGAACCGGATTTTGGGAAGGGTTACCACTTAATCACTGAACGTTCCGAAATCGGGTTCACGTAGAAACTCATTTACTTCATCCGGATCAAAATAAGCCGGATCAAACACATCACCCAGCCAGTCGATCAGGTCAGGATATTCTGGATGTTTCGGGTTTTTCAAAACCTTGCAAAGATCTTCATAGCCAGGAGCCCCGCCACAATCCTCCGGCGGACAGGCCATTTTTCCATCGGTACAAACCGGATAAAAAACATCTGGCTTTAGAGGGATTACCTTTTCGAGAATGATGTCATGTTCCCAGCTGTCACCAAAATCATAGGTGTACAAAAGTTTGTCAGATTCAATCGAAATCAAATCTTTCAGAATGATTTTTCTGGAATCAGATTCACCCGTTGACATCCATTCATCATCGTCTCCTGATTCAGGAGCCGAATAATGAACTTTATCTTTAGTGAAATTGTGGTGATGAGAATTCGTCCAGCCCATGGTGGTCTGAATGATTTTATGAAGATCGTGAAGGGTAAGTTCAGCCGGAACGATAACTCGTCTCCAAACCGTCGGTTTTACATCCCGGAGTGTGACTTTAAACTGGTAACCCAATTGATTGCTGACCACAAGCTTCATTTGAAAATCCTTCAATTAAACCGGAATAGAAACTGTCACGGTGGTTTCTTCTTTATGGATACTGTTCAGAGTAATCGTTCCGCCAAGTTGCTTCACCATGTTATAAGTTTCGTACATGCCCAGCCCGGTTCCCTGTCCGGTTTGTTTGGTCGTATAAAACGGTTCAAAAACCCTTGGAATTAAAGATTTTGGGATGCCGGTTCCATTATCACGGATTTCAAAAACGAGGAAACCTTCACTGCTGATGCCTGCTTTGAAGACAACTTTCCCTTCACGGTTAACCAGTAAGCCTTCTTTCTGGGCTTCATTAATGGCTTCTGCGGCATTATTCAAAATGTTGTAAAGGATAATTTTGATTTTCGGACCTTTGATGATCTGATCATCTGAAAGCGTAGATTCAAGCTGAAATTTGACTTCCGGGTGGCGGCTTTTTACAATTTCCAAAATAGATTGAAGTTGTTCACCTGCAGGGAATGCCCGATCAAATTCTTCGCTGGTCGAAAAAGCCGCCATTTTCTCAACTATAATCCGGATTCTTCTCACTCCTTCAAATATCGATTTCAACCCCCGGGAAAGGGAATTTGATTTTTCGCCAACTGGAAGAATGCCGGCAGATTCAAGTTCAAGCTGTACCATTTCTGCATTTAACTGAATGATGGTAAGCGGATTGTTAACTTCGTGTGAAAGTCCGGCAGTGAGCTCACCCATAGCGGCCATTTTTTCAGTCTGAATGAGTTGGGTGGTTTTTTCAGCTACCAGTTGCTCCAATTGGCGGTTCTGTTCTTTGAGCTGCCGGGTTCTGAAAAAGACATACAGAATGACACCTAAAACCACCAGAATGACATAGCTGAAATAGGCAACAAGCGATCGGTACCAGGGCGGATTAATTTGAAATGAAAAGGTTGCCGGATCACTCAGATTCCCCTGCGGATCACGGGCCTGAACTGAAAAAGTATAATTTCCCTCTCTAAGGTTTGTATAATCCTTACTTTGTTCAGTTGTCCAGTCAGACCAGTTTGGCGTTTCACTCTTTGTGAGGCTGACCCGGTAAAAAACAGCAGATTTCTGATTGTAAACCGGTGAGGTAAAAAGAAATCTGAGAAAGAAATCACCATGATCAAGAACAGGTTTTTTGCCGTTAAAATAACGGCCTGCAATTACTGTTGACCCATTGATGGTAACTTCTCTGATCAGTGCATGAAACGAAAAATTTCCCGGATTAATTGCTTCAGATTTGTACTTCAGAATATATTCATCCAGAATAATCCAGGTTGTCTGATTCACATCCGAAAAAACCTGATTATAATTTTTGTCGTAAGGATTAATGAATGGAATGGTGATGGTTTGATATTTTTGGTTCTCATTCATATTCACAACAATACTCTCGTACCGCCGCCCATCACCGGTTTTGATCCAGAGGCAGTTATTTCCGTCCAGATCAAAACGGTCAATCACCCGCATTTCTTCAGGTAAAAGGCGGTTGAGTTCTTCATACGGTTCAAAACGTGTGCCGGTCCATCGGTAAATTCCTTTCATGGTTCCGGCAATCAGCTCGTTTCCAACAGTAAACGGTAACACCAGCCTGAAATCAGGAAGTCCGTCTTCGGGTGTGAAGTGTCGGGCTGATTTCCATGCCTGTTCAGCTGTGGTGCCATTCCAGCCATTTTCCACGGCAAATAAACCTGAAAACTTGGTGCCAATCCACAGTTTTCCATCAAACCCGGCAATCCCCGACATACTATGCTTGAAGGTTGATATTAATCCATTATCCGACCAACCGGCGGCTGATTTTTCGAGAAGCCCGGGTCCGTAAAACCGATTATTGTAAATCATGAGATTGGGTTGCCCGGGAACCGGTTCAAAAATGTCGAGATCCTTTTCTGAAACGGGTTTTAATTCTTTCCCATTCCAGACAAAGCCGCCGGTAGAACTTGAAACAAAAAGTTCATTGTTAAATTCACGTAAATCATTGAATATTCTGGGTTTACCAGAAATGTTGACTGCCATGGGGAACAGATCGGCAGTTTTTGTGTTGGTTTCATCGAGCAGATATAACCCATCTGAGGTTACTGTGACCAGTTTTCCCTTAAATGGGATACTTTTTTTGATATTTCCAGAGAAACCTGAGGTTTTGTCATAAACCCGGAATGGCATCCCAAAGAAAATCCGGCTGATTCCGTTCTGATGGCCAATCCAGAGTCCGTTTTCCCGGTCAAGAAAGTTGAAAAGTCCGTAATTATCGGTTAGTCCGTTAGTTTCGTTGAAAATATTACAGACTTCACCTTTTGAATTCACAATCAGGACACCGCTGAAAAAAGTAACAAAAACGAACTGATCAGGTCCGATTTTTCCGGCATCATAAATGTGGCTCTTTTTAAGAAATTCGGAATCTTTTGATTCAATAGGAAGGGTTGTTTTTCCGTTGTAAACAAATAAGCCATTGTTTCGGGTCACAACCATCAGGTCACCGTTCTCGATTGGCAGGTAACCGTTGGTTTTGAAAGGACCCACCGGTTCAGTTCCCGGAAGTTTAACCAGTGAATCTCCCTTAACAGTAAAGATGCCAAGTGATGAAATGCGGAATACAGGTTCACCTTTTATAATTGAAATAACATCAAACCGGTCAACACCTGCCGGACGTTCAAAGACGGTAATTTTTCCATCCATCCACCTGAACAGATATTTAAAGCTTCTGAAATAAACGGCCGGACCGCAAACTCTGACTTCCCAGACTTCGCTGAAATCGAGATATTTTTCGGGGATTAAGGGGCGGAGTGACTGGTAAGCAAGTTCGCCGGCTGAATCGGGTTTCAATAAGCCGAATTCGTTGGTAGCCGCCACATAGATCACATTTGATGTATCAATATCCAGCCAGAGCGGACTGATATTATCCTTCAGGTGAATCAGATCCCAGGTTTGTCCGTCGTACTCCAAAACACCGTTCTGGTTAGCCAGATAAATAATTCCCTGGCGGTTCTGGATAATACACCAGTTTTGCCTGCCGGAAAAATATTGTGAAAATTTGATATTCTGGATGTAGGGTTTTCCGCCAAAATCTGGGTGCTGACCGTATGCCTGAAAGGGAAAAACCGCAGCGAGAATATATAATAAGTATTTCATACTGTTAAGGTACAATCAGACAGGTGAAAATCAAAAAAAGTGAAGAAAGGAAGGAGAATTTGCAGGTGGGGATTAATGATAAAATAATGGAAGCGGGGAAAATGGTGAGATTTTCCCCAATCCAGTTTGAACAATTTTCATGGCAGGTCAGAATTTTGCAGTAACACCTACAATTGGCATAATTCCAAAATCCAATTTTGGCGTTTTGATGATTGTACCTGAATCGTCGGCCTTGAAGGAATAGGAGGTAATGTTATCCCTGTTATACACATTCCACAAATCCAGATAGGCGGTTAAAGACCAGCCACTGAAATTGACCTGTTTATCAACCCGTACATCGATTTTGTGATAATCTGGATATCTGGCTGAATTTTTGGGTCCGTCAACCAGATGATACTTGCCATTTTTCTGTAAAACACCAGAAACCGGTGTGTAAGGATTCCCTGAAGCATACTGAAATTTTGCTCCGATCTGCCAGCCATCTCCAATTTCCATTCCGGCAAGCAGATTGATGATGTGCGGACGGTCGAATTCAAAAGCATACTCAGGAAGTGAACCGTCATCCTGGCGTTTTGACACAGAATACGAATAGGACGCACTCCCTGAAATCCCGCCGGTGAATTTCTTTTGAAGCGAAAATTCAATTCCCTGAGCATACCCTTTTCCTGAATTCAGCAATAAATTTGAACTGTCTGGAGCAACGATCACATTTGAAAGATCTTTATAATAAGCTTCAACCGTCAGACGGGTATCATCTGCCAGCCGGTGTTCAATACCCGCAACATAATGAATTGCGGTGCTGTACTTTAAGTTGAGATTTCTTGGATCGGGTGAGATTTGATAACTTGCCGGTGATTGAATATACTTTCCCCAGGCAAAATTGAGAGCTGTTGATTCGAGAAAACGCCATGAAAGTGACAATCTCGGGCTTATACTTCCCTGATTTATCAAAGCAAAATGATCATAACGCAAACCGGCCGAAAACGTTAACGGGTCGAAAATCCGATAGGTTGACTGAAGGAAAACCGCAGTTTTTGTGGTAGCAGCCGGGCGGAATGAAATGGTTGTTGCCGGAATAATGGTTCCGGTTCGGGTGGTGTCTTCGGGCGTCCAGGAAATGTTTTTTGAATCAATCGACTTTCCAAGTGCCCCGATCTTAAGATCAAGAATAGAAGAAACCTGATAAGTTAACTCTGACTTCAAAGTCAGTTCGTTTTCCAGAATATCTTCACCCCGCAAGGTATGGTCAGACTGAGTTCCCTGATTGGTTGTCCACCCGTTTCCGGTATGAGATAACGTGGTCATTAAAAATGCTTTGTCTGAAAGAAGCAACCGCCAGTTGACACCGAAAGCAGAACCGAAATCATCCCTGACGAGATAATCATATTTGCTGTTGCCGGCTGATTCTTTGGTTGTGCCGATCCGGTCGATCTGATCAATATAGTAGAATCCCACAAAGCTGAGCCGGTTGTTCACATTGATGTCGTAGGTGATTTTTCCGACGGCGTCATAATAACGGGGTGCAGCCGGCCGGTCCATGATGGAAGTCAGAATGTCAAGAAATCCACGTCTGACGGATAGAATCATCGAACTGTTACCAATAAGTGGACCATCAATCATCGCACCAAATCCGCCAATGTTCAGATTGACATCCGAGTTGTACACTTCTTTATTTCCGTCCTGGATTTTCATATCAAAAACCGAAGACATTTTATCACCGAATTTGGCGGGAAATCCACCAGAAAGAAAATCCACTTTTTCAAGCAGGGCTGGATTCACAATGCTGATAATTCCCATCGATTCGCCGGTTCTTGCAAAGTGAATCGGGTTGTAAATTTCAATATTATCAAGCAGAGTCAGATTTTCATCCGGACTTCCGCCCCGAACAATCAGCTGAGCACTTTTTCCGCCGGCAGTTGCAACACCGGGCATGGATTGCATCACCCTGAAAATATCTTCTGCCGAACCTGGTGAACGTCGGATTTCTTCGGGTGTGAGTGATCTGATGCTGACAACATTATCGGCAGGTTTTGCAAAGTAATCACTCTCGACACTGATTTCTTCGATAGATAAGGATGAGGTTTTCAGTTCAAAAGTAACCTTTTTGTTCCTGAGCGGATTTACAATGACGTCTGTACTCGTTGTACTTTCATATCCCAGAAAAGATGACTTCACGCTGTACTTTCCTGCCGGTACATTTTTAATGACATAATACCCGTTATCGTTACAGGCGGCTCCCATTGAAGTCCCCATAATGATAACATTTGCACCGGGTAAAGGTTGTTTGGTTATGACATCCCTGACTTCACCGGAAATTGAACCTGTGCTGGTTTGGGAATAAATAATTGAGGGAAAAAGAAGTAAAAGAAGAAAAGAGAAACGATGCATAAAGAAATCTTTCCAAATGACGAAACATGATTTAATGTCACTTGGAGCACGGATTCTTTAAAAAGAGTCAAATGTCTAAAGTTGAAATTCTGTTAGATTGGGTATTCTTTGAGCCAAAATGCCGAAAAAGGTCTTTTATTCGTCATTTTGGCTCAATTCAGCTAGAAAAAATAAATTTGAAAGATTTCACTTTCCTAAAATCTTCAACCCTTTTACACCCGGCAATTTCAGTTTGAATAAACCTCCCGGCGTGTCACCTTCTCCGCCGATTGCACCGGTGATCACGAGTTCATCCATCAGTTCGCCGGTGAAAGCCACATTGCTTGTTGTCAGATTTCCGGCTGGATATGAGTTGAGCAATTCCCCATCGGGACTGATCACCTGAACCGTTTTCATGCCCCAGTGCGCAATGTAAATATTCCCTTTTTCGTCGAGACAAAGTCCGTCGGGGTAGTTACCGATTTGCTCACCTGTTTTATTCGGCAGATAAGCCAGAACCGATTGATTTTTTACGACTCCGGGTGAGACGACTTCAAAAGTTAAAATCCGGTTCCGGTTGGCTTCGCCGACGATCAGGGTTTTTCCGCCGGGAAGTAAAATCACGCCATTCGGGAAAGCGAATCCATCGGCAACCAAATGGGTTTTTCCATCCTTGTCGACATAATGAACCGTTCCGATGGGGTTTTTCTCATCACTTCCACCCGGATCAGTGAAATAAAATCCGCCATTGTCCAGATCGAGGGACAAATCATTGGGTGAACGGAGAGGAACCGAATCACACTTCGTTGAAACCGACCGGATGAGCGATCCGTTTTTATCGAGCAGATCAACTGATTTGGCAGCACAAACAAGATGATTTCCGTCAGGCAGGATTTTATGTCCGTTCGGACCCGGGATTTTCGCCCAGAGAACCGGTTTGTTATCGGTGCCGAATTTATAAATTTCACCGGTTTTGGTTACTGAGGCGTACCCGTTTCCGTCCTGATCAAAAACAATTCCTTCACAATAGGCTGGCAGCTCGGCCAGTTTTTCGGGAGAAACTGAACTTGAAGAGGGAAGACCGGAACAGGCTGAAAGCAGAAGGAAGGGAAGGATGTTTTGGATGTTCATGGTGGTTTCCTGATTTTGACTATGATTTGCCCATTATAGTGAATTGGTTTGAAAAAATCCTTTAAAAAGCAATTTGAAGAAAAATCAATTCCCCTTTTCGGGTGATGATTTTTTTGCATTTTCTCCGGAATTTTGAAAGAGTGAGAATTATTTGGTCAGGTCGTTGAAAATTCAGGAGGATTTATGCAAGGTAAAATGGGAATAATGGTCATCGTTCTGGCTGGATTGGTTTTTTCCTGCTCAGACAACTCAACCGACGGCGGTGCAAAAAACGATCCCGGCACACAACCGTCAGATCTGCCCTCATCCGGATTGGTGGCCTGGTATCCGCTTGATGGAAATGCGGTCGATGGATCGTCAAATAAAAATGACGGAACAATCGGTGGCGGAAGTCCGGCTGCAGCTCCAAACCGGAAGGGAACTGCAGGTAAAGCAACTGTTTTCAACGGAACAACAGATTATTTCACCATCCCAACATCTTCGTCTCTCGAATCACCCGATACGGCTTTAACACTTGCTGTTTGGGTGAATACAAATGCCCTTGCTTCAATCTGGGCATCCCCTTTGGCAAAATCGAATACCTCTGCTGAAGCTCTTTACAGAATCGGGTACAGTCCGTATTCTGCCTATGGCGTGTTTAATGGCATGACTCTCACCTTTTCCGGAACAATTGAAATTAAGTCGTGGGTTTTTCTTGCTATCACGTACTCAAAAGCATACGGGAAAATGGTTTTCTACAGGAATGGTGAAAAATTTGGCGAAGTTGCAGGAAACATTACCCCCGGAACAGATAAAAAAGGTAATCTGGAAATTGGCAGAGACACTCCCTACTCCACAGAATATTTTAATGGCTCAATTGACGATCTCCGTATTTACAACCGGGCATTGACTTCAGCTGAAATCAAAAAACTGTACGGAGAGCGACGAGGTGGTTCGGAATGGTTAAGGGTCAATGATTAATGGTTAATTGAAACATGGCAATTAGCGCCGGACCCCGAGTTCAGCCGCAGGCTGATTATCGAGGGGCTAGGTGGATTCGGAAAACCAAAAACCAATGGTTCTCCCCTTTTCAAAAGGGGAGATGCCGAAGGCAGAGGGGTTGGATTTGTCTCAGTTTCGTCCGGAAAAAGAGCACATTAATATTTGAATTTATTGCCCGGACGATTTTGATTTGCTGATTTTTGTATTCCGTCAGCTAAAGCAGACGGCAATAAAACACCACCAAATAGCAATAACTCTGAACTTTCGTGTTGATTCGGATTGCCGTCTGCTTTAGTGGACGGTTAATTTGGAAAAAAAATGGGTTTTAACCCAAAATCCTCTCTAAATCCCACGAAACCGTGAGTATCCTTTCCCACCATTCCTTCTCCTCGGCTTGTTATTCATTCCCTTAAAAGATAGATTTGCAAGTGGAAATCAAAACCCAATCTACCCGGGAATTTCATGACGTTTAAACAGTCTGGTCTGCTTTTTTTCCTGGTTCTTTCCCTTGGTTTGCCCGCCTGTGATCAACCTACCGAACCCAAAGACAACCCCGGTCCCGATACGACGAGTCATAATTTTGTGTGGCGGGTGGATACGTTGGGTGGACCTTTTTCAACCGCAATCAGCATTGAAATAGTAAATGAAAATGAAATTTATGTTGGGGGTGAATTCTTTGTTTACCCGGATCCAAATGATCTCTCAGTAAGTGACCGGTTTAATCTGGCGGTTTGGGATGGGAATAAGTGGACATTGAAGAAAATTCTTTTTGTTGGTTACAATAATGCCCCACCTTATGTAGAGCCAATCAAAATTATCAAACACTTTGAAAATGGACATTTGTTGCTGGTAAGCAACTTCAACTCAGTTGCAAAGTATGATGGTAAAACATGGTCAAGTTTTTATACACTTGATGGAAAAGACAAAAAATACTGTTGGGCAAGATCAGAAACCGATATTTATTTTGCAGGATACAACGGTTCTTTCACTCACTATAATGGATCAACCTTTACCACGATTTCCACCGGTGTTACCAACCACTTTATTGATATCTGGGGGGATGATAAAAACGTTTGGATTACCAGTGATGACCGGTCTACAACTGCGTTTGCTTTTGGTGAGTATAACGGAAATACTTTTAGAATGATTGATAGCAATCCAAATGGTGAAAGCAGATTTCCGTATGGTTACATCTCTGTTTGTAAACCATCGCAAAACTCGCCATTGTTTCTACTTTTACAAGGAAATACAATCGAGGTTAGCAGCACCAATCCCTATAAATATAAAGTTATATATAATCATATAGAATCGGGTTATTATTTTTATTGGTTACGGGGAAATGCTGCCAATGACTTATATATGGGTGACTGGAACACCCAAAGCTTTTCACACTTTAATGGGAAAACCTGGAAGGCTTTTACCGTCAATTTTGAAGGTCAGGAGGCGTTTACAGTAAAAGGAAATTTAATAGCAGGTTGTGGGAATGACAGTAATATCAATCCGCCGAGAGTTTATGTAGCCAGACACTTTTAAACCAGACACCACCCCTTCACCATTTCCCGGTTTCTTCTGCGCCAGTCCGTGAGATTTGCGGGAAAACGTCTCACGCAGATGTCACGGATAAAAAATTTGTATTTCAATTAACCTTCAACCTTGAGCCTTTAACCTTAACCCCGCCTTTCCCAAGCTGTTACCTTACGCCTTAAGCCTTACACCTGCATTTCCCCCTGCACTTCATTTTCCATTCAGGCTTCCGGTTCCTACCTTTGCACCCTATGAAAAAACTGACCTTCGACTTACTCAAAACTGATGACGGCGGTTCAAAAGCCCGTGCCGGCGTTATTCACACCGAACGTGGTGATATTGAAACTCCGATTTTTATGCCGGTCGGAACCCGGGCAACTGTTCGGGGCGTGCCTGAACGTGATTTACACAATGCCGGTGCTCAGATTATTCTCGGCAACACGTACCATCTTTATCTTCGTCCGGGAAATGAAGTTCTCATTTCGCAGGGCGGACTTCACAAATTTGCGTCCTGGCCAAAACCCATCCTGACCGATTCCGGCGGATATCAGGTTTTTTCTCTGGCCAAACTCAGAAAATTAACTGCAGACGGCGTCACCTTCCGTTCACATATTGATGGATCTTCGCATTTTTTCACGCCCGAAAGTGTGATTGAAGCGCAACGGGCTATCGGTTCTGATATCATGATGGTGCTTGATGAATGTCCGCCTCACCCCTGCGAGCATATTTACGCCAAAAACTCGAACGAAATCACCATGAAATGGGCAAAACGGTGTCAGGTGGCCGTTGAGAATTCGGAACCGCTGTATGGCAAACATCAGGCGTTATTCCCCATTGTTCAGGGTTCGGTTTACAAAGATCTGAGAGAATATTCTGCGAAAACCCTGGTGGATATGGATTTTGAAGGATACGCCATTGGCGGACTTTCAGTGGGTGAGCCGATTCCGCTCCTGTATGAATTCACCGATTTCACGACTGATTTTCTGCCGAAGGATAAACCCCGATATCTGATGGGCGTTGGAACTCCGGCGAATCTGCTGGAAGGAATTGCCCGCGGAATCGATATGTTCGATTGTGTGATGCCAACCCGGAACGGCAGAAATGCCACAATTTTCACCCGGATGGGCGGAATGAACATCAAGAACATGCGGTACATTAACGATCCGCGCCCGATTGATGAAGCCTGCACGTGTTACGCCTGTACCACTTATTCAAGATCGTACATCCGGCATTTGTTTACCGTTCAGGAAATGCTGGCTCCGATGCTGGCCAGTATTCACAATATTCATTTTTATCTGGAAATTATGAAAGAAGCCCGGAAGCACATTCTTGACGGAACCTGGTCAGCCTGGTATCCGGGAATGGCCGCAACCGTTGGCGGTAAAATGGTGGATGGCCAATAATGGGGTCGGATTTGTACGGGCGTAATTGTTGTTGTGGGATTTTTGGGGGGCCGTTTTAAAAGGTTGATTTTTTTATAAAATTTCATGGATTTGCTTCGCAGAATTATCATTTCCCGCTTTCGCGGGAATGACAACCTTCCTAAAACAATGGAAAACAACTATAATGTCATCCCCGTGAAGACGGGGATCCAGTATTTTAGCCCCCATTGGTTTCAAATTATCTCATAATCCCTGATCAGCCCCGAAGATTTCCATCCATCCGCCTGAACCGGATTGAGATATCCTGCGGTTGAAAAAATATCAGCATCGGTGGCTGTTTTTGTGATAACTGAAAACGACAGTTCCGGCTCTGAGGGTTTCCCTGAACGTGGGTCAATCAAATGTCCCCAACTTTGAGAAGAACCTGAAGACCGGCGGTTCTGGTAAGAGCCAGACGTTGAAACCGCACAATCGGTAACCTGCAAAACCGGTGATTTTTCCGGATCAGCCGGATTTAGAATGGTAACTTCCCAGGTTTCAGACTCAGGTGAACGCCCCGAAATAAACAAATCTCCGCTGAAGTTGATCAGAAAATTGTCAATTCCATCCGATTTTAAAATTTTCACGGCCTCATCAACCGCAAATCCACACCCGATTCCGCCCAGATCCACTTTTGATTTTTCGTTTAGCAGTCCAGCCGAATTGCCTTCAATTTCGAGATTCCGGATGCCGATTGCACTTTCCAGCTGAGCCAGTTCACGGTCTGTTGGCGGGATGATTTTTTCATCGGCGTCTGCACGGAATCCATACAATTGCATCAGCGGTTCAATGGTGACATCAAAATATCCGGCCGATTGTTCTGAAGCCCGGATTGCCTTGTTAAGAATCGAAAGGGTTTCAGGAGATAGTGCGACTGGCTCTTTCCCTGCTGACCGGTTCATCCTGGAAATTTCTGAATCCGGCTGATAAACCGAAAAAAGGGATTCCAGTTCTTTGATCCGGCTCATTACTTTTCTGACGGATTCCAGTGCCAGCTTCCGGTCGGACGTGTACAGATCAAATGAAACCACTGAACCCATCGCAAAAGACGACTTCTGAACCAGTTCGAGTTGTTCACCATGAGCTGAATACCTGAACGGAAACGCAGAAACAACCCGCGAAACCGGGAACATCAGACCGGCAACCGAAGCTATTTTTAAAAAATCCCGTCTGTTCATGGCTTTTCTGCTCCGTCCGGATTTAAAAACCACAATTCCGCAAGCATAAGAACGACCATGACCGCAACCGAGACAAACATCGAAATCCCGCTGAGGATAACCACCCAGACAAACCATCCGGCTTCGGGAATGAACCTGAGAATCCACAAGCCGCCAAAGGTCGTAACCAGTGCCAGAAGAGGTTCAACCATGAGAAAAGTTTTCCATTTTCCCTTCAGAATGGAAGAAAACCAGAACAAGCCGCCCAGAATAAAGAAAATTGAACTGAGACCCAGAATGTGATTGTGGGTTGTCAGCAGCATGTCCTTGACTGATTTTTCAAACTTCAGTTCTGCGTTTGGGTCTGCTGCCGGATCGCTGCCCTTGTATTGTTCTGTGATCCCTTTTGGCTTCAGTTCGGTTTCATTTCTCACAAACGCCAGACCGAGAAAATACCCGATCGAGGTCACAATCAGATAAACGGAAACAAAGGTTTTGAGGGCAGAAGGCCAGTTTCTTAACGGATAAGTCATGAGTGAATTTTCTTTCGGAACGATTCAAATAAGTCGGTCAGTTTTTGGGCGCCGGTTGTCACACTCCGGCAGGAGATCGTGGCCCCGCTGATATTCCGGATGGATTTTCCCCAAACTGGTTTTTCTTGAGCGGATTTTCCGGCAAACTGATTTCTGAAAACCTTATAGTCAATTTCTCCACCGTAAGATTCCCGGTAAACCAGAACATCCAAATCGGCAATCGATCCATCCGGATGAAAAAGAACCGAATAGGTAATCTGCTGGGTTTTTCCTTTTACTTCATCAACAAGTGCAAAATAGTTATCATTCCCCGATTTGATCTCGACAAGATCGAAAGGAGCTGTGGTGTTGAATCCCAGTTTTTCAGATGAAATCAATGTCAGTGAAGCCGGTTTCCCGGACAGGATTTCAACCGATTCCTGCAAAAGCTTCTGATAATTCTGGCTGATTCTGATCTGTGCGGAAGCTGTATTTCCGCAACATAGAAACAGAACCGGAAATAGAATGATGCTGAAAAGTAAGTTCATATGATTTTTGTAGCCCCGACCTCCCGGTCGGGGTTGTCTAAAAAGAAAGAATTTCTGAAAAAAGGCATGGATTCCCGCCTTCGCGGGAATGACAATATCGTAGTTCTTTGCTATCCTGATAGGTTGTCATCCCGGACTTAGCCTGCCCCGAACGCTTTCGGGGATCCGGGATCCATGCCGTTTCCCCGTAACCCGTAAAACGTGACCCGTAACCCTTCCCGTCAATAGAAAAAGTACCCAAATCCAACATTCAATTGCTGGGCAGATTCCTTCGCTCCATCCGGAGTGATAAATTGGTAATCTGCCTTAATGGCTACGTTTTCAATGGGTTTCCAGGTTGTACCCAAAACCCACTCAGATTTATTCAGGCCCCCAACAAAAGAGGAGTTCGGATCAGAACTGTCTACCGTATTCTGAATATTGTACTTTTCAAAACGGCCGAAGACAAACCACTTTTGCTCAGACTCAGTAATGAGTGGAAGAATATCATAGGCTGCTTCAGAATAGAAGCCAAACTGTGAATCACCGGCGTTATTCCCGTATAACGTATTCAGTTTTTTGACATCAGAAATAAAGGAATAAACCACCACATTCCGCAGAAATAAACTTCCTGAGTTATACTGAACATCAGCTTCGCCAAGCGTTAACCGTGAATCACCCAAAGACGAGGTGAAAAAAGAAACTCCGGTTTTTATATCCAGTGTGGGAACATACTCAAGCTTACCTGTAAACGCCACGGTTTTGGTAGAACTTTCAGCTGCTTCCTGACGGCTGGACCGGATTCCGTTTTTACTGATGCCTTCAGGCTTCAGTCCGGCCATCACGTAAGCCCGGTATTTAAATCCGTCACCAAGCTGACCGTAAACGCCGGCACCTGATTCACGCCAGGTTGAAGGAATGATATACCGGTCAACATTGGGTCTTTCTACGCCATGAAAAGTTGAGGGTTCATGTTCCTCGTTGATAATCCCAACCGGAACCATCAGAATACCGGCACGAACTCCGAATTCCTTTCTGAAAGCCAGATCGATATAAGCTTGTTCGAGAGCAAGTTCACCGGGTGCACCTGATCCTGAGCCATCATTTGAGTCTTCAAGAAGAGTATGTTCAATTTCGAGCTCAGATTTGAACGAAATCCAGTCATTGAAATTATGTCCGGCAAACAGAACAAACCTGTGAAAATCCAAAACCCCTTCTCTGGCAGATGACGATATTTTCCCGGGAGTGACGGTTGGTTTGTTAAAGTGAAGTTCTCCGTAACCGCCAATTGTGGTGGTTCCCTGTGCGAAAGCTGCAGTGGCAAAAACCAGACTTGCAGCAGAAATAGTCAAGCGATTCATTTTCTTTCCTGTTTTGTTATTTAGATTAAATCTAAGATACGAATCAAATAGTCCGGGTGCAAGATTAGTTTAGAAAAAATCTAAATAAAGAAACAAAATCTCTTCTTTGCGGATTTGTTTATTGACGACTTCAAATTTTCTATCTTTACCTTCATGAAACGAATTTTCAAAACAATTTTATTTTCCGGGTTGATTTTCGGCTTGCCGTTTACTGGTTTTTCGCAATCCGATTCAACCCTGATCAGAATTTATCCGAAAGAAAATTCTCCGGTTGATACGACTGATTTTTTTGAAAAAAAACTCAGACTGTCATCCGTTCAGCCCATTTTTGCAGGAACTTCAAAATATGGGGATCTTTTTGCCGGATTCAATTTTGCGTTCGGAACTATTTTTGACGGAAAAATAAAAAGCTCCTATCCGGGTTTTATCGGGTTTGGTATTCAGGCGGGTTTAAAATACAAGTCAGGGTTTCTTGTTGAAGCCGGCTGGAAGTGGCATCAGTTTAACAGTGATGTCTCTTACCTGGTTTCCTCTCGTCTTTCGGTTGCAGGAAATGATTCCATTTCATCCACATCAACCGTTTCAGATGCGCAATTAAGCACGAATACCGTTCTGCTGACTTTGGTTTACAGCGATTACCGGTCTCCCTTCCTTCCGTTGAGATATGTGTATGGCGGACTGGGTCTCGGAGCTGTCAGGTTTGAGGAAACCGGATCTCTGGTTCTGTCGACCCGTGAAAAACTTTCAGGATTACCCGAACAAATCACCACATCAAAGTCGGGACTTTCTTATCAGTACTGGAATCCGGTTATTTCGGTCGTTGTCGGAATGAATTTTCTCTACCTTCCCGAAAGTCACAATTGGTTCAGTTTTGATCTCAGACTTGATATGATACCCAACCTTCATAAAACCGGCGGAGCCTCAGTCTTTTCCCGGGCGAATAACCTGAACGGACTCAGAGCCACGGTTCGTTTTTATTTTGACTTCCGTCAGGAATAAATTCAGTTCACTTTCCAACTTTCAGGAGACTTTCATGATCGCCCTTACTGAAGCTGAAATAAACAAAGCAATTCCTCCCGGGTCACCGGGAATTTTTAAGCTGATGAATAAAAAGGGAGATGTGAAAAAGGTGGGAATGGCCGAAACTGATCTGGCTGAGGTTTTAAAAAAAGCCATTCATCCGAAATATGAGTTTTTTGAATTTAAAGCCACTGCCAGCGATAAAGCAGCCTGGCAACAACTTTGTGAAGCATGGCATTATCACAAAAAAAATGATTTTCTTGACTCTGAAGACCATCCAACCCCGCCAAGGGGTAAATTCTGGACTTGTCACTTCTGTGAAGATTCTAAAAGGTATTAAGTGGGAACTGTTTCTGATGATGAACTGAAAAAACTAATGGAGGATTTTCTTCCGGCTGAACCGAAGGAAAATATCAAAACCTATTCGGGGAAAGGGAAAAAATCGGATCAAAAACTGAAGGAAACAGAAGCTTCTGTTAGTAAACGCCTGCCTGATGTAACCCGTGACGAACTGATGGCTATGATGGCTGTTCGTGAACCTGAAGTTAAAGAAGCTGACATTCCCAAAATTGCACTACCCACAAAAAAACGAACACCAACCCCGGTTCTTGATCTCCATTATCAAACCGTTGAAGCAGCCCGGGAAGAATTCATCCGGTTTATGGAAACCCAGCTTGTCCGCCCGGATGTCGATAAAATCCTGATTATAACGGGAAAAGGTCTTGGTTCTGAAAATTATCAGGCCAGAATTAAACCAATGGTGGAAAAAGAGCTGAATGGTGGGTTCCGTAAACGGATTGACCGCTGGCAGACCGCACCACCTGATCTTGGCGGATCAGGAGCCATACTGGTTTGGCTGAAGTAGGAAAGGGTGGATCGGAAGTAATTAAGATAATCCAAATTTGTCATACCGAGATATAAACAAGCCCCGGTTTTACTTAAGCGTTTTTTTCAAAATCAGCCAGCCCGTTATTCCTGATATCACAGAACCCAGTATAATTCCCGCCTTTGCGCTGTTTAAAAGTTCACCTTCTGCAAACGCCAGTCCTGCGATAAATAAACTCATTGTAAACCCGATCCCGGCCAGTGCTGAAATCCCGTAAATCTGAATCCAGGAAATTCCCGTAGGCAGGGTTGCAAAATTCAATTTTACTGCCAGCCACGAAAAAGTAAAAATCCCGGCCTGTTTCCCGATTACAAGCCCCATAATGACTCCATAGCTGATCTCATTTGCAAGAAGTGATCCTAGCGATCCGTTCAGGGTAATCCCGGCATTGGCAAGTGCAAAAACCGGCATAATAAACCAGATAACCCACGGATGTAATTTATGTTCGAGGTGTTCTGCCGGACTTTCTGCATGTTCACAAACGGTTTTGATACTCTGAATTGCAGAAGCCTGATCTTCATTCTTTAACTCAGAATCCGATTTGCCGGAAACCTGCCGGAAGAAGGACATTATTTTTTCAATTGATTTTTCAAATTCAAAAGGTTGGATCCGGGTTGCTGACGGAATTGAAATTGCCAGCAAAACACCTGCAAGAGTGGCATGGATGCCAGATTTCAGGAAAGCAAGCCAGAGAAAAAAGCCGAAAAATAAATAAATTGATGGGTTTCTTACTCCGATTCGGTTCAGCAGAAACAGGAGAAGTAAAATTCCGCCACCAATGACAAGGCTTAGTAAACTAATTTCACTTGTGTAAAAAAGGGCGATGACCAGAACAGCTCCAAGATCATCAATGATGGCAAGTGCGGTTAGAAATATTTTGAGCTGAAGAGGGACTCTTGAGCCAATCATTGCCAGAATTCCGAGAGCAAAAGCAATGTCAGTTGCCATGGGTATTCCCCAGCCGGCGGTTCCTGGTGTTCCAATGTTGAATGAGGTGTAGATCAGTGCTGGAGCAATCATGCCGCCAAGAGCAGCCGCAACAGGCAATGCTGCCTTTTTTATCGAATTCAGCTCGCCCGTCAGCAATTCACGTTTGATTTCGAGCCCAACAACAAAAAAGAAAACGGCCATCAACCCGTCATTGATCCATAGAAATAAGGGTTTTGAGACAATCAGATCACTGAAGCCAATGGTGACGGGAATATGAAAAAGAAGCTGATAACTTTCTGAGAAAGCTGAATTTGCCCATATCAGCGCAACAAGAGCAGAAAAAAGAAGAAGAATTCCACCAGAAGCCTGTACCGAAGCAAATTGCTGAAAAGGTTTCAGAATGGCGTCAACAGGTAGGGGAGATGTTGTATAAATTTTAAATGAGGATTTCATTTGTTTGCCAGAAAATGTTGCTGCTACCTAAACATTGTGAGTTTACACAGAATTCCTGACAAAAAAAACCCGTTCCTCCTTACGGAAGAACGGGAACCAAAAAAAAGCCAGAAACAAACTTGTTTTATGCAGGAACTTCATCCAGTTCGTGCATGAGTCTGCGGAGCAATGCTTCTTTGCTCTTCAGATAATCTCTGAAATCCATTGAATCAGTATGGGAAATTTCCATACGAAGATCGTTGAAATAAGATTGGAAAATGTCTTTCAGAAGATCGGCTTCTTCTGTTGATAATTCTAAAGTGACCATGGTATCCTCCGGTTATTTATGCCCAACAGCTTTGTTAATAAACTGAATGCAAGTTATCAGTCATTTTATTTAGGTGCAACCGGTTCCAATTAAACGATTATTAGAGAACAGAAGAGGCTGTGGTCTTTATATTATCAGTTTTGATTTGAATGGTCTTTATCATTGATCCATTCGCCGGTTACCTGTCTGACGGCATGCGGAATCAGGGGTAAAAGCCATTCTGCATATTCTTTGCTTCCTTTGGGTGATCCGGGCAAATTAATGATTAGTGTTTTACCTGAAATAACTGAAACTCCCCGTGAAAGTGCAGCATAGCGGGTTTGTGCAAAAGATTGAGCTCTGAGAAATTCAGCAATTCCCGGAACCTGTTTTTCTGCGATACTGAGGGTGGCTTCCGGTGTGACATCTCTTGGTGTTAGTCCGGTTCCGCCTGAAGTTAAAATGAGATCAACATGAGGTGACATGACTTTCAGGGTTTTTACAATCGCATCAAAATCATCTGGTATGACGATCGTGCTCAGGATTTCAAACTGATCTGCAGGAAATAAAGGAATCAGTTTTGGTCCGGTTTCATCTTTTCTTTGCCCTGAATGTGCCCGGTCTGAAATGATGATGATGCAAAGGCGGATTTTAGATGTTGTCATAACTTTCCTGAAAAGAAATTTTCTCGCTAAGGCGCAAAAAAAGTCATTTAACCACAGAGTGCCACAGAGGTTTTCGCAGAGAACACTAAGGTTTTAATAGTTTTATAAAAATACCAATTCAATTTTACTGATTAATAAATGAACTCATAAAGTATTGTTATTTTTGCATTTAACTAAACATTCTCCCACCGCTCCGCATTTCTCTGTGTTTAACTCTGCGATCCTCTGTGGTAAAAAGAAGTTGTATTCCTTTGCGCCCTTAGCGGCTTTGCGAGAAAAAATCCCCTGATTTGCCACCGGTTTTTTCAAGCAGGCGAATGCCGGAAATTTCTGGTGTTTTACAAACAGCTTTTACCATATCGTAAACAGTCAGTAATGCGAGCGAAACGGCGGTCAGGGCTTCCATTTCAACGCCGGTTTGGGCATCAGTTCGGGTGGTTGCAGTCACATGAAGTGAGGCGGTTTCATCTTCCCAAAAGAATGAAAGTTTTACCGAACTTAACGGAATCTGATGACAAAGCGGAATGAGTGCGGATGTCTGCTTGGCGGCCTGAATGCCGGCAATTGTTGCAGTAGAAAGCAGATCACCTTTTTTCAGGTGGTTTGATTTAGCCGGTTCATAAGCTTCTTTCAGATAAATCCGTCCTTCAGCAACTGCTGTGCGTGAAGTGACTTCTTTACCAGAAACATCAACCATTGATACTTTATTCTGGTCATCAAAATGAGAAAAGTCTGGCATTTAACCTCCTATTGCAACCATGGGGCGACCGGGATTGGAGGCAATACCATCCATGCCGCCGTGTTGTTTCTTTTTTTCTTTTATCCGGTCAGAGATCAGGTTCACAAAGTCGTTTTTGCTTATTCCATTCCGCAACGGAGTTTTAAGATCAAGTTCTTCATTTTCAAACAGGCACGATTTAAAAGAACCCTCGGCTGTCAGCCGGATTCTGGAGCAGGTTGAACAGAAATTCTCAGACATGCTGGCAATAAACCCGATTTTCAGGGGATGACCCTGAACCTGATACCGGTTTGCAGTTCCGGTTCCGGCGTCATTAAACCCGAGATGAACAAGGGGAAACCGGGTGGTGATCAGTTTCATCTGGTCTGCTTTAGAAATAAACCCGCCACGATTCCATCCGTTGCCTGAGAAGGGCATAAATTCAATAAACCGAAGCTCAACCGGCATATTTTTAAAGAAATTCACGAGATCGGCAAATTCATCATCGTTTACACCGGCCATGGCTACAGCATTGATTTTTACTTCGAGTTCCGGATAGTCAAGAGCCTTTTGGATGGAATTCAGAACCCTGTCAAGACCGTCACGGCGGGTAATGGTTTTAAATTTTTCCTGGGAAAGTGTATCCAGGCTGATGTTGATTTGCTTCAATCCGTTTTTTACAAGTTCCGGGAGCTGATCGGCAAGTAAAATTCCGTTTGTCGTCATGGAAAGGGTTTCGATGCCGGGAATCCTGTTCAGCATGGAAAAAAGATCAGGAAGATTCTTTCTGACTGTGGGTTCACCACCTGTGATGCGTACTTTTCTGACTCCGGCTGAAGCGAGCCAGGAGACGAGTGTCGCAATTTCTTCAAAGGAAAGAATTTCGGAGTGTGGAAGAAGCGGAACACCTTCTTCGGGCATACAATACTGGCAACGGAGGTTGCATCTTTCAGTCACCGACACTCTCAGGTAAGAGTGAACTCTGCCGAAGGTATCGGCAAGTGTTGTCATTTCCGGTGGGAAAAAGGGTTTATCCATCAGCAATCAGTTAAAATGATTCCAACCTTGTTTTTCAATTTCAGTTTCATCTCCTTCAGCTTCACGCAGGAGCATGGTTTCAGTCTGATCGGTAATTTCACCAATAATTGTCAACTCATCGTTTGATTCAATGATCAGACGCCATTCCGGATTGACCGTAAACAGCAATTCATAATCTTCGCCACCGAACAATGCCCATTTGGTTGATTCTTCATCAAATTGTTCAGCTACTGATCTGATAGTTTCAGTTACGGGTAAACTGAGTTCATCAAGAACAGCACCAACACCTGATTGTTTGCAGATGTGGAATAAATCGCCGGCAAGTCCGTCACTTAAATCAATCATCGCCGTAGGTTTTACTCGTTTCTGATTCAGCCAGGATAAAACTTCAGTTCTGGGTTTTGGTGCTAAATGCCGTTCAATCACCCAGGAATGACGATCGAGTGTCGGGGCAAAATTTTCAGGATCAGAAAGATAAAATTCCTTTTCACGGATGAGGACTTTCAATCCGGCAAAACTTCTTCCCGGATTTCCTGACACCACAATGAGATCACCGGGTTTTGCACCATTTCGATACACGATTTCATCCCGGTTGGCAAAGCCGGTTACGGTTACCGAAATGAACATATTCCCGGAGGAAGCAGATAAATCACCGCCGATAACGGCAACATGAAAATCTTTACAGGCCAGGTGAACGCCGGCGTAAAACTCTTCGAGAAGTTCAACCGTGATTTTTTGAGGAAGTGCAAGTGCAAGGGTAATATATTGGGGTGTGCCGTTCATGGCATAAATATCACTTACGTTCACCGCAACTGATTTGTACCCAAGGTGCCTGAGTGACTGGTAAGTGAGGTCGAAATGAATACCTTCAACCAGACAATCTGTGGAAATAAGTTGTTCCATACCCTCTGCAGGATGAAAAACAGCAGCATCATCACCGATTGATTTCAGAACATCAGAATCTTTGAGGGTTACCCATTCACTGATTTTTTCAATCAGACCGAATTCACCCAAAGCGGAAACAGGAGTTTTGGACATAGGAAAAAGTTATAAGTGATAAGTGGTAAGTGATAAGTAGTAAGTGAAAATATGCAGGTGAAAGAAATTTCTTACCACTTACCACCTGTCACTTGTCACTGATTTAAGGTTCTGCAATTACACCTAAACGAACCGGTTTTCTTGCACCGGTAACCGAAGGAATATTTCCCGGAAGGCTCAAAGCCCTTAGAAAACCCAGAACAGCAAATGAAATTGCTTCTTTAAATGTAGATGAAACACCAGCCTCAGAAGTGTCAGAAACTGAAATTGCCGGACCAAACGCCTGTCTCAATCTTTCCATCAGATACGGATTTTTTGTTCCGCCACCTGAGACGTAGACTTTTTTGAGTTTTCCTTTTGAAAACTTTTTGACTGATTCTGCTGCGGCTTTAGCGGTCAGTTCAGCAGCGGTTGCAAGAAAATCTGCTTTGGTTGCTTCTGCCGGAAAAGAATCGAGCCAGTTTTCAATCCAGTCTTCAGAGAATAATTCACGGCCGGTTGATTTCGGCGGGTGTTTGGAGAAAAATTTATCTTCCATTGCCTTTTCAACCATACTCTCCTGAATGATCCCATTTTCTGCAAGGATGCCGTCACGGTCAAACGGAACACTGAAAAACCGGTTGGCCACGTAATCGAGAATGATATTTCCGGGTCCGCAGTCAAACCCAAGGGTTGGATGGTTTTCTGCCAGAAGGGTTACATTGGCAATTCCGCCCAGATTGAGTAAGGCGCAGGGTCTTAACCCGGCAAAAAGAAGCTCATCAGATTTTGGAACCAGAGGTGCACCTTGTCCGCCTACGGCTAAATCAGCCTGTCTGAACTGATAAATTACCGGGATTCCGGTTTCAGCAGCCAGCCGCTGACCGTTTAACAATTGAAGTGAACCACGGGTCGGGTTTTTGGATGATAAAGGTTCGGGCGCGTGGAAAACCGTTTGTCCGTGACAGGCAAGATATTCTGATTTGATCATTAGCCCTTTTTGATGCTCTTTGTATGAATCCCGGTAAAAGTCAGTGATCAGTTCTTCGAGATCAAAATAGCCGGCAACAGGAAGTGCTTTTCCGTTCGCCAGATCAAGCAGAGATTGTTTAAGGGTCACAGGAAAAACCGAAGAGGATGAATGCAGAACATCCACCTGAAAAGGGGGAAATTCCATTTGAATTTTTACGGTCACCCAATCAATTCCATCCAGTGAGGTACCAGACATCGCACCCGAAATGATCATGTATTGTTTTTTTGCGATTTTCATTTTTTCATCCACTCTGCGGTTTCACGGGCATGATAGGTGAGAATCATATCTGCGCCAGCCCGTTTAAATGCGGTTAAAGATTCAAGTACTACTTTTTTATAATCGAGCCAGCCATTTTGGGCAGCCGCCCGCAACATGGCATATTCACCGGAAACGTTATAAACCGCAACCGGAACGTCTGAAATTTCAGACACAGCACGAAGAACATCCAGATAGGGAAGTCCGGGTTTGACCATCACCATATCTGCACCTTCAGAAATGTCGAGATTCACTTCACGGAGTGCTTCCCTTACATTTGCCGGGTCCATCTGATAGGTTTTCTTGTCGCCCTTTTTGGGGGCACTGTCAAGGGCATCACGAAAAGGACCATAAAATGCAGATGCATATTTTGCGGAGTAAGCCAGAATTCCAACGTTTGTAAAACCATTTTCATCTAGTGCCTGCCTGATGACCTCCACACGGCCATCCATCATATCGGATGGAGCAACAATATCTGCTCCGGCCCTGGCCTGTGCTACTGACATTCTGGCCAGAAGAGGAAGGGTTTCGTCGTTCAGAATTTCCCCGTCATCACTTACAAATCCATCGTGACCATCTGAGCTGTATGGATCGAGGGCAACATCGGTAATGATGACCAGTTCAGGAACGGCTGCTTTGATGGCTCTGATTGTTTTCAGATACAATCCGTCAGGGTTCCAGGATTCTGTGGCCGTTTTATCTTTTTTTGTATCATCAATTGCAGGAAACAAAACAACACCCGGAATTCCAAGTGAATATAAATACCGGCATTCTTCAACAATCAACTCAGAACTCAGCCGGAATATACCCGGCATGCTGGTTATTTCTGACTTCTTATTGATTCCCTCACAGATAAACAAGGGCATAATCAGGTCAGAAACCTGGAGGTGATGTTCCCTCACCAGCGAACGGATTCCCTCAGAAACCCGGTTTCGCCGTCCTCTGATCAGCATAATTCTCCTTTTTTGGGTGCAAAGTTAGAACATTTCGCATAAAAATGTGCCATTTTAACCTAAAACACGTAATTTTATCATTTAATTTCAAACGAAACCCGTTTCGGTTTAAGCCGTAAACTGATTTGCCCTTTGGCCTGTGCTCACTTTCAACTCATTTTTCAGGATAATTGTTATGAAAAAAATAGTTTCTCTTTCGCTATTCACACTACTCGCTTTTAACCTTTTTGCCCAGAATCCTCATTTCACAATTGGTGCCAACGTAACGGTAGCCAATCCACAGGGTGAATTCGAAAAAGTAACCGGAAACAAAAATATGTGGGGCGGTTCCATTGAAGGTTTTGCCGGACTTGGCTGGGGCAATATCGGGTTGAACATGAATTATTTATATCGTGGCGGCGACACGTTTAAAAGATCACTTGGCGGACCACAGGGCGTTCCGGTTAACGCTGATGTTGATATTACCAACGGACTTTTAAATCTTCAGCTTGTAGGCCGGCTGATGTACCCCGAGGGTATGTTCAGACCTTATGTTGAAGGTTTTGTCGGCGGCGCATTTTTCAGTACAACCACATCTGCCAAAGACCGGAATTCGGGCGAAGAAATTGCCGGTGATACCAATCAGGATGATTTCACCTGGGTAATGGGTTACTCAGCAGGCGCCCTCTTTAAAATCTGGGAAGACCGCGAAAACTCAATGCAACTCATGAGACCTTCTACTTTGTTTATTGATTTCAAGCTCAAAAATAATTTTGGCGGACAGGCAGAATACCTGCTTTCATCCAACGATATTTATTTTGATGATGCGTCAAGCACATGGAAAACCCGTACTTCCACCTCAAAAACTGATTACCTGTCCTGGCATGTTGGGGTTGCTGTCGTTTTTTGAGGCAAATAGATTTTTATATCAAACCACTTCCAAACCCCCTCCGCCGGAGGGGGTTTTTTAATTTTTATTCATTTCCTCTTCGTACCCTTTATGGTTCATGATGTCTCCTTCGCTAAAATTCAGATAAAAATTTCTGATTATTCACCTCAAATTCCCTATTTTCAAAATTTTTAACGCAATCAAAGAAATTACGCAGGAATTACCATGAAGATAAGCTCCAATTTTGACAGCGGGAACATTGAGGTTCTTTCTCTTGACCACTCCTCAGACATCCGCCTTGCCATCCGAAAAGACACCAATTCTGACTTTTTGCAGTGGTTTCACTTTCGCCTTCAGGGTGTAAAAGGAATTCGCTGTACCCTGAATATTACCAATGCAGGTGAAACATCTTACCCCGATGGATGGGCAACTTATAAGGCCTGTGCATCCTATGACCGGGATAACTGGTTCAGAGTTCCAACCCATTTTGACGGCAAAAATCTGCAGCTTAAGTTTACTCCTGAATATGATTCTGTTTTTATCGCTTACTTTGCTCCGTACAGCTGGGAACGCCATCTTGACCTGATTTCTTACGCACAGGAATCACCACTTTGTTCAGTTTCAGATATCGGTGAAACCGTTGAAGGCCGGGATATCAATCTGGTAACTTTTGGCGAACCTGATACTGCCAAGAAAAATGTCTGGATTATTGCCCGTCAGCATCCGGGTGAATCAATGGCTGAATGGTTTATGGAAGGTCTGATCAACAAACTCTCAGATCCACATGATGCAGTTGTGAAGAAATTACTTCAAAAGGCGGTTTTTTATCTGGTTCCGAACATGAACCCCGATGGAAGTATCCACGGAAACCTGAGAAGCAATTTTGCAGGTGCAAATTTGAACCGTGAGTGGCAGGATCCGTCATTAGAAAAAAGTCCGGAAGTTTTTTACGTCAGAAAGAAAATGGAAGAAACCGGTGTTGATATTTTCCTTGATATTCATGGCGATGAATCAATTCCGTACAATTTCCTCTCCTGCTGTGAGGGAATACCGGGTTACTCAGAAAAAATGGCGGCACTTGAAGCAGCGTTTTTGAAAAAATGGATTACCGTAAACCCTGAAATGCAGGATGTTCATGGCTATACAAAAGACAAAGCCGGTGAAGCCAACCTGACCATCGGGTCAAACTGGGTAGGTCACAGGTTTAATTGTTTGTCTGCAACAGTTGAACTACCGTTTATTGACAACTTAAACTTCCCGAACGAACTTGAAGGCTGGTCACCTGACCGGTCAGTTCAATTGGGAACTTCTGTAGTCGTTCCGATTTTATCAGTACTCGATCAGTTATAATTTTTTATTCACAAACAAGATGAGACTTATGACCCGACTTATTTATTCGTCACGACTGTTATTGTCTGTTTTTGCAGTGGTTTTTCTTGCTGCATGTTCTGCTTCTGCCCAGCCGAAGGTTGATAAAATCGAACCTTTAAACTGGTGGGTTGGAATGAAATGGAGTCCGGTTCAGCTCATGGTTTATGGTCAGGAACTTGATGTGGTTTCTGCTGAATGGAACAACTCTGGTTTGAAAGTTCTTGCTGTTACGCTAACGCCATCAAAAGCCTATGTTTTTATTGATACTGAGGTTGATGGTTCTTTAAAGGCTGGATCTTATTCGTTAACTCTGAAGCTGAAAAATGGTAAAGACCTGAAGGTCAGCTATGAGTTTAAACAGCGTGAAAACGGTGAAGCCAAATATCAGGGTTTCGGAACCAAAGACATTGTCTATCTGATTACACCTGATCGTTTTGCAAATGGGGATCCGTCGAATGATGTGGTCAAAGGATATAAGAATGAACTGAACCGCAACGACGGACTTTCACGGCACGGTGGCGATATTCAGGGCATTATCAATAATCTTGATTACATGAAAGACCTTGGTGTTACCGCTGTCTGGATTAATCCGCTGATCGAAAATAATGGCAACATCAGTTACCACGGATATTCTGCAACTGATCTTTACAAGGTTGATCCCAGATTCGGAACGAATGAACTGTACCGGAAACTGGTTGATGAAGCCCGTAAAAAAGGGATAAAAATCATTCTGGATCATGTGAATAATCATATCGGAATCAACCATCCCTGGGTAAAAAATTATCCGTTTCCTGACTGGATCAACGGAACTTCAGATAACAATGTTTATGCACGCCATATCAAATCAAACCTCACTGATCTGTACGCAGATTCAGCTTCTGTTGCCCGTGAACAAAAAGGCTGGTTCGTTTTTGATATGCCCGACATGAATCAGAAAAATCCGTTTCTGGCCAATTACCTGATTCAGAATACGATCTGGTGGATTGAATATCTCGGTATTGATGGCATCCGGGAAGACACCTATCCGTATGCTTTCCCTGAGTATCAGGCAAGATGGAACAAGTCAGTTTTCGCTGAATATCCGTCATTCAACATTGTTGGTGAAGTGTGGATTGAAGACCCTGTTTATACATCCTTATACCAAAAAGATTCAAAGGTTGCCCGGCTGAATACAAATATGCCGTCGGTGACAGACTTTGGTCTATATGGCGCTACCAAAGAAATTTTTGCGGGTGAAAAATCTTTCAACCGGGTCTATGAAACGCTGACACAGGATTTTCTCTATCCAAATCCGAATATGCTGCTCACCTTTCTGGATAATCATGACCTTCCCAGAGTGATGTTCCAGGCTGATGAAAATGAAAATCAGTCAAAAATGGCAATTTCAGTTCTGATGACCCTTCGTGGAATTCCGCAGATTTATTACGGAATGGAACTTGGGTTTATCGGCGGACAGGAACATGGCGACATCCGTGCTGAAATGCCCGGTGGTTGGGCTGGCGACAAACGAAGTGTTTTTGTGGAATCAGGAAGAACCAAAACTGAGAATGACTTTTATAATCTCATGAAAAAGCTGATTCAGTTGAGAAAAGATCATCCGGCGTTGACAGATGGCGGTATGGTTCACTTCCGCCCCGAAGAAAATGTGTACACATTCATTCGTTATAAAGACACAGACCGGCTTTTGGTTTCTGCCAATAATAACGCAAGAAGCAAAACTGTCATGATGAGTCAGGTTGCACCCCATCTGAAAGGTGCAGTTTCTCTGACCGATGTCTTTACCGGTGAAGTTATTCCGTTTTCAAAAAGCGGTGAACTTAAAGTTGACGGATACACAACACGGATTTTTGTTGTGAAGTGATAGTGGTGGGAAGCAAAGCGTCTCGATACGTCGCTTTGCTCCTACTCGACGACCGATTGAGCGGTCCCCGAGTTCAGCCAAAGGCTGAGTATCGAGGGGACGGGGTTTAGAAATAAAAAAAGCCGGGTTTAGCCCGGCTTTTTTGTTAGGATGAAAATGGTGTTAGAGCTTTGTCCAGTTTTCAATTTTAAGATCCGGAATTTTGCTGAAATGAGCTTCATTGTTGGTTACCAGAACCTGATTCAGGTAAAGTGCAGTGGATCCAATCAATAAATCCATATCCTCAATCCGGGTTCCCAAAATTTCCAGTTTTGCTTTGATCTCGCCAAAAATTTCAATGATTTCTTTATTTAATTCGATAACAGGAAAAAGTTCAGAAACTCTTTTAACTGTTGCCACGTTTTTTTCAACGTGCTGGGATTTTCTTGCACCGTAAACCAATTCACCATAAGTAATTACTGAAATTGATTTTGGAATGTTTTTGTTCAGAAGAAAGTTTTTGTTTACGGTTTCATTACCCTTCAGGCTATAAATAATGATGTCAGTATCAATCAAATAGGCCATTATTGTGCCCCAATCTCGAATTTGCCGTTCGTGAACTTCTGATGTCTTCTGCAATTTCTTCTGCCGGACGGGAATCTTCCCACGACCCTGAGAGTGAGAGAAATTCAATTGTGGAATTAACACTTTTCCCATGTGGTGAGTTAAGCAGTTCTTCCAGAATGGTAATGACTTCCTGACTCAGGGATCTTTTATTTCCCTTCGCCCTGACCTTCAGATAGTCGTAAAGTTTTTCATCAATATCCCGAACCTGTAAGGTTGACATGTTCGTCCTTTTCAATTTATGCATGAAAATATAATTAAAATGCATGAAATGCAAAGATTGAAGTTAATGCTTAAAATAGGAAGGCTTTCAGGACCGGGTTTTAGCCGGCGAGCGATTTTTTCCAAAATGAACTGTCGTGTGGTCAGAATAACAGATTTTCAACCCCTCCGGGGTTGTTTGGTTTGTTAATGATAAATCCCACCGGGTTTCACCCGGGGCTATTCATGTTTTACCCCGCTGGGGTTTTTGAATTTCATTTGCCATTCCATCACCCGGCCTTTGACCATTTATCCTAACCCTGTCTATCCTGAACATCCCTGTTCATTTTCCCTAAAACAAGGAAGTCCGCTCTGGGCGGACTTTCTTGTGAAACCAAGGCAGAAAAAACTTAAACCATTTTAGCAGGATCAACCCATTCTTTGTATTGTTCTTCGGTGAGAAGACCAAGACCAAGTGCAGCTTCTTTCAACGTTGAACCGTCTTTGTGGGCTTTCTTTGCAATTTTTGCTGCATTGTCATATCCGATGTACGGATTCAAAGCCGTTACCAGCATCAGCGATTTTTCCATGTTTTCTTTGAGTTTTGGCAGATTGGCTTCAATGCCATACGCACAATTATGCTCGAAGGAATCACAGACATCGCCAAGCAATTCAAGAGATTCCATCACGTTGTGAAGAATAACCGGCTTGAACACGTTCAATTCAAAGTTACCCTGAGAAGCGGCAAACCCAACAGCAGCATCATTCCCGAAAACCTGAACACAAACCATTGTCATGGCTTCTGACTGGGTCGGATTCACTTTTCCTGGCATAATGGATGAGCCAGGCTCATTTTCAGGAATATTCAGTTCACCGATTCCGGCGCGCGGACCGGAAGCCAGCCACCTGATGTCGTTGGCAATTTTCATGAGTCCGGTAGCCAAAGCTTTCAACGCACCATGGAAGAACGCAAGTTGTTCGTGTCCGGCAAGGCCTTGATATTTATTTGGATTCGGACGGAATTTCAGTCCGGTGAGCGTGGTCAGTTCATCGCAGACCATTTTATCGAAGCCTTTCGGGGCATTCAGTCCGGTTCCGACGGCAGTTCCGCCAATGGCGAGATCAAGAAGCGAATCTTTGGCCAGGTTGATCTGGGCAAGTGCCACTTTCATCTGAGCCACATAGCCAGAGAATTCCTGTCCGAGGGTGATCGGAGTTGCATCCTGAAGGTGAGTTCTGCCAATCTTGATGATGGAGTTGAATTCCTGTTCTTTTTTCTCGAAAACGCGGATCAGCGATTCCACTCTCGGGATGAAATGACTTTCGGTGTAACGTGCAACGGCAACGTGCATAGCCGTCGGGAAAACGTCATTTGAAGATTGGGATTTGTTGACCGTATCGTTGGCGTGAACCGGTTTTTTCGATCCCAGCGGATGACCCAGAATTTCGTTTGCTCTGTTGGCAATCACTTCGTTCGAATTCATGTTGGTCTGTGTTCCGGAACCGGTTTGGTAAATCACCAAAGGAAAATGGGCATTGAATTTCCCGGAAATCACTTCATCACACGCCTGAATGACGGCATCATAAACATCTTTCTCCAGTTTGCCGATTTTAAAATTGGTGATTGCGCAGGCTTTTTTCACCATGGCGAGAGAAGCAATAAAATCGGGATGGAAATGAGACCGGCCGATTTTAAAGTTTTGAAGAGAACGTTGGGTTTGGGCACCCCAGTATTTGGTATTTTCTACCTGGATATCACCCATTGAATCATTTTCAGTGCGGAAAGACATATCATCTCCTGGTTTGTCAGTTAAAAGTGCAACAAAAATAGACCGTTCAAAAGACGAAATCATCCGCAATGCAGGCGAAAAGGCAAATTCTAACCGTGAATTAAAAAATGGGGGCGGATTAGCAATGGCAGTTTGGCATCTGGAAAACAAAAAAACAATTAAGACTTAAGCATCCTTTTGTGTTGGTGTTCATGGGTTTCTTTATTATCTTATTTTTAGATTTATTTTCCCAGTGTTAAAAAGTCAGAACTCCAGTAAACACAGAGAAACCGAGATGGGATCTAATACCAATTTTCTTATCGATCACCATGCAGGAGCAGAATGATGAAACCATTTTTTTTGAAAACCCGATTTTTCTGTCTGTTTTTGTTAACTGTATTTTTCCTGTTTTTAAATACTTTACTTTCTGCTCAAGATCTGTTAGTCCATACCAAATCCAATGTCTTTTACCCGCTTATGAATTATGAGTCTGCCTATATTGAAGGAGGGCACACGCTTGGTCTTCATTTGCCGGATTATATGGCATTAGCTTCTTTAAAGTATAACTATGCAGATTCAGCAAATTACTCAATCACTTTGGGTTTAGGTTTACCAAGCTGGCAGGTTGGGTTTCAGAAGCACCTGTTCTCAGTTTGGAACCACCCAGTTAATCTGAAATTATCCGGAGTTTTCTTTTTTCAGGGTTTCGGTGGTGATATTAAACTTGAAAATGGTATCTATAAAAGTGAAGTCACCAACCTTACTGGTGTTTTAGCTTATGGCAAGACCTGGTTTATGAATAGCAGTAATGATGAAAAATATATTCAATTGGATTTATATTATTTGATAAGATTACATCACCACTTTTCGATTGGATTTGGTGGGGGGATAAGTGAAAACAAATATGAAGTCGGGACTTGGGATCAAAATGGGAATACTATTATCAGCACGAAAGAAAAGAAAAGAATAACTTACCAGGCTGCACTAACAATTAATTATATATTTTAAGCGGGTTTAATATGAAAATAATTTGCTTTTTTTGATAATCAGTTTATCAGGTCAAACAGCATTTTTAAAGTATCAAACTTGGGCTATGGAAAAATTTGAACCTGGGGATGGGATTTATAGCGATGAATAATAAAATACAATTTCAACTTTTCCAATATATTGGGGTGGAATAATGGATAAATTCAGGGTAGTGGTTCCTTCCTGTTTAATTTTGTTGGTAATTTCTTTTTTAATTCCGAGAAATGCTATTTCACAGCAAACTCTTTTTTGGGGAAAAGAAGGTGTGTTTTGGCCAATCATGAACTATGAAAGTGCATTTATTGGAAAGCAAAATAATTTTATAGTTCAAGTTCCGGATTACATGGCTTTTGGTTCAATTCGATATGTGATTTCAGATTCCGGCAATGCTTCTTATTCCTTTGGAGCTGGGCTGGCAAGTTTACAGGCTGGTATTCAAAAGAATCTGTTTTTCTATAGAGGTTTGCCGGTAAATATTAAACTTTCCTGTGGCATTTATACAGGAGTTGGTTTCTATGGCGAAACAAAATTGAATTTTGGTGTATTTCAGTACAATAAAATAAATATTACCGGCTCCTTTACTGCCGGTGCTCATTCTGAGTCATTTATTTTTAAAGATGAAAAGTATTTACAGACAGATTTATTTTTAAATTATAAAATTAAAAATAGTATTGAATTTGGAGTTGGGATGGGAATTAGTAAAATTTTCTTTGCTAAAAAGGTGAGTGATTTGTCAAATCCTGAAATCTTTAACACCATTCATACACATAGAATGACCTGGCAACTTGCCGGAACCATCACTTACTTTTTGGGGAATAAATAAAAATGAAATGGATATATGCAAGTTTATTATTCCTATTTTTAAATACTTTACTTTCCGCACAAGATTTATTAGTGCAATACAAATCAAACGTCTTTTACCCCGTAATGAATTATGAATCAGCCTATATTGAAGGCGGACACAAACTTGGCCTTCATGTACCTGATTATATGGCATTCGGATCTTTGAAGTATAATTACGCAGATTCTGCAAATTACTCACTTACTTTGGGGTTGTGTTTACCAGGCTGGCAGGTTGGGTTTCAGAAGCACCTTTTCTCAGCATATAACCATCCTGTAAATCTTAAACTGTCTGCAGGCTTCTTTTTAGAAGGTTTTTGGGCTGATTTTAAACTTGTTAATGGAATTTATTTAGGTGAAAGGTCAAACCTTTCAGGAATTATAACTTATGGAAAATATTGGGCAGGACTTGGACCAGTAAATTTTACAGATGAAAAGTATATACAATTTGATTTTTATTATTTGATAAATACACATCAGCACTTTTCAATAGGATTTGGCGGGGGATCAAGTATCTATTATTATAATGATTATCGGGATGCCCAGGACACAAAAGATACCGTCCATCCCGGAGCCCAGACCCGGGTAACGTGGCAAGGCGCTGTGAATCTGCTATACTCCTTTTAATGTAACGTTTTTTTGAAACCCACATCCCCCTCCCCCCAACCAAATCACAGATTTGCCCTTCCAACCTAAGTAAAAGTTGCACCATGCAAAATTATTATTCATATTTAGACGAAATATGAATAAAGGATGATCTTGTCATGATAAAATGGAAATCAAAACTGCTTTTAGCCGCACTTGCCATTGGCGGAACCAGTTATATCGGGGCATCGCTCTGGGCCCACAGCACCGGAATGAACGGATTAACCAATAAAAATGGCGGAGACGGTTGTACCTGTCATGGCGGAAAAAGCTCAGCGGTAACCGTTTCCATTAACGGACCCGAAACTCTTGAACCCGGTGCAACCGGTTCATACTCTGTAACTATTGCTGGCGGACCATTGGCAAAAGCCGGAACTGATATTGCGGCCTCAGCCGGAACGCTCACACCCGGATCCGGCATGAAAACTCAATCGGGAGATATTACGCACACATCACCCAAAGCAGTTTCCGGTGGGGTTGTGACCTATGATTTTATGTACACCGCACCGGCAACTGCAGGTGATGTTACCCTGTTTGCCACCGGAAACAGTGTAAATGGAAACGGGAATAGTACCGGTGACCAATGGAATCATGCCCCGAATAAGGTTATTGCCGTTAAGCAGGGGACTGATGTGAATGAGCAAGGTCAGCCGGAAGGATTTTCTCTGAAACAGAATTATCCGAATCCGTTCAATCCGTCAACCACGTTATCTTTTGAAATTCCTGTTGCAGGAAAAGTACAGATTTATCTGCGGGATATTCAGGGCAGAACCATCAGAATGCTGGTTGATCAGGTTGTTGCAGCCGGTGAGTTCAGCCGAAATTTTGATTTCTCTGATCTTCCTTCCGGAAATTATCTGTACACGTTGGCTTATAACGGCAAAACCCAATCCAGAATGATGAGTTTGGTGAAGTAAGTTTTTATGGTTTTGTGAAGTTGGAAGCGGGATGGTAAAAGGGGCGACCGATGGTCGCCCCTTTTTTTGTTTAATCCCTTCGGGGAGGTACTTTTGAGAGTGGCAGAAATCTGAGGACACTTCGACTCCGCTCAGTGACCTCAGATTTTTCACTTGTAACTTATAACTTACCACCTGTCACTTGACTACTCTTCCAGCAAATCCCGGTCTCTTACGCCGATCAGATAAAGAATTCCGTCGAGACCAATGATTGAAAGAGCATGATCTGCAGATTCTTTGACCAGCGGTTTTGCCCGGAAAGCGATGCCGAGTCCGGCACAGGCAAGCATGGGAAGATCGTTGGCACCGTCACCGACGGCAATCACCTGTTCAAGAGAAATGTTTTCTTTTTCTGCGAGCAGTTTCAGCACTTCTGCCTTCCGGGCGGCATCCACAATTTCGCCCAGTACATTCCCGGTGACGACTCCGTCCCGAATTTCAAGTTCATTGGCAAAGACATAATCAATGCCGAGTTTATCTTTCAGAAAATTGCCAAAGTAGGTAAATCCACCCGAAATAATAGCCGTTTTATAACCCAGGGATTTAAGAATGCTGATCAGGCGTTCTGCACCCTCATTCAACTGAAGATTGTTTGCAATGTCCTGCAAAACAGCAGCATCTAAACCTTTGATCAACTGAAGGCGGCGGCGAAGACTTTCCCGGTAATCAATTTCACCCCGCATGGCCGATTCTGTAATTTCAGAAACTTCTTCACCCACACCGGCACGGCGGGCAAGTTCGTTTATCACTTCAGTGTTAATCAGAGTGGAATCCATGTCAAATGCAACCAACCGCCGGTTGCGGCGAAACCGGTTTTCTTCCTGAAAAGCGATGTCAATTCCGAAATCATGGCTGATTTCCAGGAATTCAGCTTTCATGGCCTTAAAGTCACGGGGTTCACCTCTCACCGAAAATTCGATGCAAGCTCTTGGAAGCCGTTGATTTTCATTCAACGGCGGCCGGCCGGAGAGACGTGTGATCACATCAATATTGAGTCCGTTTTCGTGAATAATCCCCGAAAGCTTTGCCAGGTGAAGGGCTTTGATCCGGCGGGCAAGCAAGGTTACGATGTATCGTTTTTTTCCCTGATTGGCGACCCATTTTTCGTAACGGTCTTCTGAAATCGGTGAAAATTTTACCGTTACACCCAATTCAAAAGCTTTGAACAAAACTTCCTTCATCACGTTGTGAGCCGGATTTTCCTGCCTTGGAAGTTCAATCACCATCCCCAATGATAAAGTTGAGTGAATGACAGACTGGCTCATATCCAGAATATTCACATCAGATTCAGCCAGAACCGAACATAAAGAGGCCGTTAAACCTGGTTTATCTTCACCCGATACGGTAAGCAAGACAATTTCTTTCATTTGGTCTCCATCAACCTAAACTTATCCACCATCATTTTATCTTCGACCAATCACTTCTTTGTAAATCTGATTTCCAAACCGGGCATGAAAAGTAACATCAAACTGATGTGCCGATACATCAACAGAAACAAACCCAAACCCCGAAAAGGCAAATTTTGTGTTTTTTCTGAGCGTAACATCCCGTTTTCTTGCACCGGCACCTGATACAATGTAGTTTACCCCGTTCTCAGGTTTAATCAGTTCAAGGTGATGGTCGTGTCCGCAGAAATAGGCGGTAACCTTATTCCGTTCCAGAATCGGTTTCAGCAGGGCAACAAGCTCACCTGTATCGCCATGATCACCGTTTGACCGAACCGGGTGGTGCCCAAATACCACTTTCCAGATGGCCGGTGATTTTTTTAATTCAGAATCCAGCCAGAGTAATTGGTTTTTGGCTTCATCAGAAGTTTCATTGAGCAGCATTTCAGTATCAAGTGCAAAAAACCGGATGCTGTCACCCGGTGAAAGTCCACTTGAAAAGGAGTAATAACGGGCAGGCATTTTCCAGCGCGGATGGGTGAGTGCGTATTCAAGTTGAGCTTCTTCATTACCTAAGTAATCGTGATTGCCCAGAATAGCATAAAACGGAATCTGCAGCGAAGATTGGGTGTAAATATCTTCAAATGCAGTTTTCCAGAGGGTATCCGTTACAGAGGTAACCCCTGATTCGTAAAAATTGTCGCCCAGATAAAGAACAAAAGCGGATGATCTTTTTGATGCAACCCGGTGCATCCCCGTCGCAACAACTTTTTGAGGTTCTTCGCCGGTTCCTGCATCACCAACAATCAGAAAGTTCAGTTTTTTTATGCTTGAGTACGGATCTGGAAATGCTAAATCCAGATTTTCCTGTTCTGCAGAAACGTCTGAATTAGTATCCTGACCCTCACCTGATCCGTTTTGATTGCAGGTCGTCACCCCAACCCAAAAAAGAAAGAAAAAGGACAGTCTTATAACCAATGTGAAAGGTTTTTTCATGCAGCGTCTCCAGGCAAATCAGATCAGAACCGATCGTAGGAGTATTCAGATTTCTTGATAGAAATATCTTGCAACTGAGGTGCTTTAATATGAATATTCAGAGAATAATAGCTGTAAGCGCCGGCAGGACTCCAGTTAAAATCCATTTTCCAGCAGTGGAGATCTCTGAAAACAGAAAGGGTAGGGAAGGTAAACTCTTCACGGATAATATCATAGCCACCCTGTGCACCGATTTTCCAGTTTTCAGTGAGTGAAATATCAACTGAACCATTCAGAATTGCCGATTTGGTTTTAACTGATGGGGTAGGTGTCTGGGTTGCGTAACTTCCGTTGAGATTGAATGACCAGGGAACATCAAAATTCACATTTTTTAAATTTCGCTTCTGAATTTCAGCAGGAGAAAGGGTTTTCTGAAACGGATCGTTGGCTTGTTGCTCTTCCTCATAAGTAAGGCGTTCATTGTTTTTTTCTGGCGTAGCAGAGTAGTTGAAGGAAAAAGAAAAGTTATGATACAATGATCTGAAAAGTCCCCGGTCTTTTTCCCAAAGTGTGTATTTGGTTACTCTTTCAGTAATGACACCGGTTGTCTGGTTTTTACTGTAAGAGAAAGCGTAGGGAGTAAAGGAACTCGAGTATTGGATACTGAAATTTTCACCGATGCTCGTACTTGCACTGACATTCAGATTTGACCAGTTCAGTGAATCTGCAGCAAAATTATATCCGCCGGAAAAATTCAGACTTCTCAGAAGCTGAATAACATCATCTTTTGCTGGTTTTCCGTCTTTATCCGGTTTGCCTGCCAGTTTCATTTCAAAAATATTATTCAGGCTGAAGTTAATTGAACTCAACTTTCCGCTTGAAACACCACTTCCGGCACGGCTTCCTTCAAAAATGGAATACTTCTGAATTTTTCCGGAAGAATCGGTTACCGTTTTGTAGTAGCCGTAATCAGGTTCGGAAAAGTCAGGACGGAAGTTGTAACTGACCGATGGTTGCAGAACGTGTCTGAATCCTTTTACAAAACCAAACTGGGGTTGAATAATTCCATAAATCCGGGTTGATGCACTTACGCCTGCATTCCACGTCCGTGCAGCTTCAAATCCATGAACAGTTTTTGGAACCACTTTTTTACTGACCGGATCAAGCTCTTTTCTGATCGTTTTAAAATACCAGTCTTCAGAATATGAAAAGTTGGGTGTAAGCGTGAGATAACTTCCGACCGGGAATGGAATATTTAAACTGGGACGGTGACCGATTCCATAATCCTCCTGCCGGGTGATGGTTTGGGTCGAGTCGTTGATTTCATTGACAGTTTTATTATAAACACCTCTCAGGTCGCCTCGGTAAGCCACCGAAATCCGTTCATACCAACTTTGCCTGGAAGAGGGTTTGGTTTCATCACGAAACGGATTACTGGCTTTTTTATTGATTGAAAGTGAGGGGAAGTACTGATCAAAGGCTCCGGTTGAAAGTGTTTGCCGTCTTCGGTAACCCAGGTTCATACTCCAGTCGGTATCCTCAAAAGTTTTTGAGTAAGTTGCATCAGACTGGATTTCCTGTTTTGAGAGATCTCTCGGGTCGAAAGAGGTTCGTTTCAGGTAATTGGTGCTCATGAACTGAACATTGGCACTCAGATTTGATGTCGGATCAAAGGTCTGATTGTGTCTCCATAAAATACTGTACCCGGTTGCTTTGTTGTAATCGGGGTCAGTTTCTTCGCCGGTGACTTCATTGGTGAAGCCCAGATTCAGGCTTCCGTTAAAATCATATCTTTTGTTGTAATTGAAATCACCGTAAAGATTATAACCCCCTTTTGAGTAATAATCGCCAGTCGTAGTAAAGTCATAGTAATCGCTCAGTGCGAAATAATATCCGCCGCCACGAAGGAAAAGGCCGCGCAGAGCACTTTCACCATAAGTTGGCGGAATAATTCCAGATTGTCTGCCGCCACGATTGGGAAGAATGGCGAAAGGCAGTGCAAAAACCGGAACAGAATTGATCATCAGAACGATAGGCCGGGCAATGATTTTATCTTTCACGAGAATTTTCATTTCCTTGCCCCAGAAATGAAAGTGCGGTTCTTCCAGGTTACAGGTTGAATAAACCCCGTCAGAAACAAAAAGTACATCAGCCCGTTGTTTCTTGATTTTAGTGCCACGGTAATACCCGTCACCCATTTCGGTGTTGCCGGTGAGAACCCGTCCTTTTTTGGTTTTGAAGTTATAATAAACCCGGGAACCATAAAAAGGTTCGGCATCATCAATAAACTCGGGGTTTCCTGCAATCTTCCCTGACGAATCCGGCAAACCTTCTGCAAAAAGCTGATTGGTTGTCCAGTCAATATTGATTCGTTCTGATTTTAAATGGGTAGGACCGTAAATCAAGGATGATTTTCCGTACAGGTCCATATTTTTCGAACCGAAGGAAAAAAGAATGGAATCAGAGGCCTGATAGACGACAACTGTATCAAGATCAGAACCAGATGAAGCCAACGAATCTTTTACCAGAGTTGAATCATTCAAAAGGGAATCCTGAACGATCAGGCTATCGGGTGCAGAAAAACCGGAACCCGGTTTTGGGGTTGCTTCAGAATTCCAGGTGGAACACAGCACAGCCCAAACCAGGCAGGTTTTTAGAAGGGAAACGGGATAAGGCAACGTGTGCTTCAGGATTTCCATGCCTCCAGGTTTCTCTGAATCTGGGCAAGATGGACGTCAACATGCCGTGTGTACATTTCAACCCAGGTTTCAAGAGAAAGCTGACCCCGCTCAGGATGTATGATAAACCGTGAAAAGGTTTCTTCATCAACCTGTTGCAAAAGCTCGGTTGAAAGTTTTCTGAGCAGATTGAAAAGCACCAGGGCATCTTCGATCCGCATTTTAGAATAAAACAAATTGTTGGCCCATGCATCCTGATCGTAAGCAAAAACATCAGCGCCAGATTCAGCCACAATCCGGCGGCACCGGGTGTAGCCAACGGCTTCAGAATCTGCAAGATGAACCACGATTTCGTGAATCGTCCATTTTCCGGGAGCCGGGCGAAAGTCAATTGCTTCCGCCGGAACTGATTTCAGTGCCATTTCGAGCTTCCAGGAACCATCACGGAATGACCTGACAAGTTGTTTTTTTTCTGGAGAAATCATTTTATCCTTTAAATACCATTGCTGCAGCACCCAAAATTCCGGCATTGTTTCCAAGGTCGGCCGGAATGAGTTTTACAGAATGACGCATAGAAGCAAGTGCATGTGATTTGATATGGTCTTCGGCCGGTTTGAAAATGAAATCGCCGGCACCGGCAACACCACCCCCAATTATGAAGGTACGGATGTCGAGAACATGCAGTAATGAAGTGAGAGCAACGCCCAAAAGTTTACCAACACGTTCAAAAACATGAATGGAAAGCTGATCATTTTTATTGGCATAAATGCTGAGATCTTTAACCTCAAGTCTGCGTTCCTGACCGATTCTGGCAAGAGGAGAATCAGGAAACATTGGCAATAACCCGTGGGCAAAATCAACAATATGCTGCTGGCCGATAAACACTTCGATGCAGCCCTGATTACCGCAGGCACAGATTGGACCATCCTGCTGAATCGAAATGTGGCCAATTTCACCGGCACCGCCAAAAACACCCCGGTAAATTTTCCTGTCGATTACAATACCGCCGCCAACACCTGTTCCAAGTGTTATCATAACAAAAGAGTCCTGATCAACTCCGGATCCGAAAATACCTTCGCCGAATGCGGCCACATTTGCATCATTTTCAACTTTTGTTTCGAAACCGGTTGCTTTTTTAACATGATCACCCAACCGTACAACGCCCCAGCCTTTCAGATTTGGCGGGTAAGAAACGGTTCCGCCATCCAGGTCAACCACACCGGGAACGCCGATGCCGATTCCAACAATTGAATCTTTAGGACTTAGTCCGTTTTTAAATTCTTCAACAGCATCCCTGATCTGGTTTACCGTTACTTCAGGAGGCTGATCGCCCAAAGTCGGAACGCTGGTTTGTTTAAAGATTTCTCCTGATTCGCTGACCAGAGCCAGCTTTACTGTAGTCCCGCCAACATCAACTCCTACGGCGTACTTACTCATACGTAAATCCTTTTTATTCAGTTATTTGTATCTTTTTGGCCACAGAAACTCAAGCCGTTCCCTGAATGATTTTTCTTTGCCGAAGAAACCAGGTCTGTAAAAGACCTTTACCGGCATTTTTTCAGGAAAATAATGGACATCGACAAAATGATTATCGAAAGCATGCGGATACTGGTAACCATCCCCGTAGCCTTCCTGTTTCATCAGTCGGGTTGGTGCATTGCGGAGATTTAGCGGAACGGTTGTATCTGAGCCGTTGCGAATTTCAGAAAGTGCATCTTCAATAGCAACATAAGAGGCATTTGACTTGGAACAGGAGGCCAGATATGTGACGGTTTGAGCCAGATTAATCCTGCATTCGGGCATTCCGATCAGTTCAACGGCCTGAAAAGCCGAAACTGCAAGTGAAAGTGCAAACGGATCTGCATTCCCGATGTCTTCACTGGCAAAAATAACCATTCGCCGGGCGATAAACCGGGCATCTTCCCCGGCCTCGAGCATTTTTGCAAGCCAGAATATTGATGCGTCAGGATCGGAACCTCTCATCGATTTGATAAAAGCGGAAACGGTGTCGTAATGATTCTCACCTTTTTTATCATACTGAGCCGTTTTTTGCTGAAGTGCTTTTTCAAGAATCGGGCGGGAAATTTTAATTTTGGATGAATTTGGTTTTCTGGCGAAAGAAACGGCAAGTTCAAGCGCATTTAAAGCTGTTCTTGCATCACCCGCCGAAAGTGAAACCAGTAAATCCCAGTCCGTAATTTCAATATCGAGTGTTTTTAAAAGGGTGTCGGTTTGGATGGCCCGGTCAAGAACTTCTCTGACTTCACTTTCAGATAAAGAATGAAGACGGTAAACCTGGCACCGGCTCAGTAAGGCTGCATTTACTTCAAAAGATGGATTTTCAGTCGTTGCACCGAATAAAGTGATAATTCCGGTTTCAACTGCGTGAAGCAGGGCATCCTGCTGGTTTTTGTTAAACCGGTGAATTTCATCGATGAACATCAGGGTTTTCTTGCCCTGAGACTGCCGGTGCTGGGCTTTGGCAATCAGCTCACGAACTTCTTTGACGCCGGCCTCAATAGCAGAAAGCCGGGAAAAGGAATAGCCGGCTTCTTTGGCAACCAGATAAGCAAGTGTGGTTTTACCAACCCCGGGCGGACCCCAAAGTAAAATGGAAGGAAACTCTCCACGTTCGTAAAAAAGACGGAGCGGACCATCGGATCCAAGCAGGTGGGTTTGACCAATCACTTCATTGAAATGGCGGGGCCGCATCCGGTCAGCGAGGGGCGTCCGGATGTCATCCGGTGATTTTTCTTCTTCGAAAAGGGAGGACATGAACTGGTTTTTCTTTCTGTTGTCATAAAAATACGAAAAGGATATCAGGTTTCATTTCAGGTTAATTGAAATACCTTTTCCGGATTCATTTCTGCTGGTTGATACATCTTGATTCTTTTATTTTTTTAATTGGATTTTACTAAAACTCTAATCTTCACACGGGATTCCGGTTTAATTATTCACGATCTTTACTCTGTTTGCTTAAACCTGAACTTCCGATTGGAATCAGGTAAATTAATCAGGGAGAGTTGGAGATATGGGTACTTTTCGTCCGCACACGTTTCATATTCCCGTCATGGGACTCTGCTACACTATTGATTCCCCAATAAAAGTTGCCCGTTTTGGCATCTCATCGGTAATCTCAATCATTGAAGATCAGCTTATTGAAGACATCCGGGAATATTATTCACACAAGGAAGATGAAACATTTGTTCCCATCCCGGTAACTGAACCTGATTCCCGTGCAAAACGAATTACCGCCTACATGAATTTTATCAACCGGATTGTTGCCCGCCAAATGGAAAAACTCAAAGCTGAGTCTTTTTCCCCGGAAACTGATCTGACTAAATATTTTGAAATGCTCCCCAATGGTTCATCACTCAGGAATGAGTATGAATTGATGCTGAAAGAATCTGATCCTTCACAAAAACAAATCCTCCAGAATCAGTTAAAAAATAAATTGGTTGCCGGCAGTATTGATGTGAACATCATGTCGAAGGTTGACAAAAATAACTATTCTGAAAACGGAGACATGCTTCCGCCAGAATTTTCAGATGCGATTTCTGCTTTGCGGGGTTTTGCAAACAGTGATCTTGACGCTTCAGTCGTTTTTTCCGCCGGATATAATCCACGTTTGTATGCAGCGATTGAAAATCATCCCGATTTTTTCCCTGATCAAAACGGAAATCTGAAAAAAAGAGTCGTTTTGAAAGTAAGTGATTACCGTTCTGCAATTATTCAGGGTAAAATCCTTGCGAAAAAAGGGGTTTGGATTTCTGAGTTCCGCATTGAATCAGGACTGAATTGCGGCGGTCACGCCTTCGCCACTGAAGGACTTCTGCTCGGACCGATTCTTGAAGAGTTTAAAACGAAAAAAGAAGAAATCGTCAAAGAATTGTATGCACTTTGCCAGCAAACTTTGACCGAAAAAGGCAAACCGGTTCTTTCAGATTCACCAGAAATGCGTATTACTGTTCAGGGTGGAATCGGAACTGCTGCCGAAAATCAGTTTTTAATGGATTATTACCATCTTGACGGAACCGGCTGGGGAAGTCCGTTTCTTCTGGTTCCCGAAGCCACAACAGTTGACCCTGTTACCCTCAACGAACTGGCTACTGCCAAACAGGAAGATTATTATCTGAGTCATGCTTCACCGCTTGGCATACGGTTTAATAATTTCAGAAAAAGTTCATCTCATGTCCAAATGGATACACGGATAGAAAAAAATCGTCCGGGAAGTCCCTGTTATCTGAAGTTTCTTTCTACCAATACAGAATTTACTGACAAACCTATTTGTACCGGTTCACGTCAATATCAGAAAGCCAAACTTGAGCAGCTTGAAGAAGCCGGGGCTTCTGACAGAGAAATGGAAAAGATCGTTGAAAAAGATTGTCTCTGCCACGGACTTAGTGCTTCTGCACTACTGAATTACCACTTACCCGTTCCGCACAAATTAGGTGCGGTAACCATTTGCCCGGGACCGAATTTGGCCTATTTCTCAGGAGTTCATTCACTGAAGGAAATGGTTGATCACATTTATGGCAGAATTTCACTTCTGAATTCCCTTCGGAGACCTAATCTCTTTGTTAACGAAGCCGTTTTATATGTTGATTATCTGAAGGGTGAGCTAGCTGAGAGTCTTGGTGAGATGACGAAAAAGAAATCACAATATCTGGAATCTTTTAAAACCAACCTGCAATCCGGTTTGGATTATTACGGCCGGCTGATTCCTGAGTTGAAACTGGAAAGTGAGCTTTATCTTGCTCAAATGAGAGAAGACATTTCCCGGCTGGAAAAAGCATTAAAAGCGATTCTGATTCCGGAACCTGTTGCGGTTTAATCAGGGGAATTTTCTCGCAAAAACGCTAAGAGCGCAAAGGGAATTCAAAGAGCGGAAATAATCAGGATCCTTTTTGGTTTTTGGGTTTAAACCCAATTTAACTTAGAAGGCAAATTATCCGTCAGCTAAAGCAGACGGCAATAAATTCCTATACAATTCTAAATATCTAATTTTACTTGCCCCAAATGGGGCAATATCTTGGAAGCCTTGGGTGGTAACCCGGGGAATTTAATCCGTATTTTCCAATTCCTCCGGGTAAAAATCTCATTAAAATCAAAACCCGGTCTCTGAGCGGTACTTCGACAAAGCTCAGTAACCAAGTGGAAGTGCCGGAAGCAAAGGCGTGAAGTCTTTTCGCCTTTTCTATTAACATATCTAAAATCCAAAAAACCTAAACACTACGCTGGCAATTTAAATACAAAAGCATAAATTTCTTTTTTCCGGATTTAATAATTTCAGCCTCATTTTAGGGACGAATAAACAAGTTTACCAAGGGGATAAAGACCCATGTTAATACAAAGTTTTTTATTTTTTTTATTCCTTGTTTGTGGCAGACAATTTGAGGAAAGTCGCCTCACTATTTCAAAGAGTGATATTGTTTGGTTAGAGGCTGTTTCGGAAGAATCTTCTCTGTATGAAGGACACTTTACCGAAATCTTCGCCTTCAATTCTAAAACAAAAACTATTGTTCAATTAACAAACGATGGGGAAAACAAGCGCAATCCAATAATTATCGATTCCAACAAAATTCTTTATGAAACAGATCGTGATGAATATCTCCGGGGAAAAGAGTTAACTGGTGCCGGAACTATTTTCCTACTTGATTTAAACAATAACACCAAATCAAATGTTTTTCAGGATTTTAACTACACAAAGTGTTCATATGGAAACATGAAGTATCTTGATGATTCATTAGTTATTTTGAGTAATTGGACAGTTCAAAACGGCGAACAAATAATCTATTATAACTATAAGACTAATAAAAAAAGAACTGTACTTAAATTGGATTTTTTTGTATCGCAAATTAATGTTTCAAATGATTCAAAAACTATTTTGATTCAAACTGGATTCAGAAGTAAACTGAAGCAAAGCATTGATACTGTAATCGATGGTCGTCGTTTTATGGTAAAAAAGGAGTCTAACGGGAAAAAGGTAATGGCATTGGAAAATAGCCAATATTTTACCTTTAGAGACAGTTTAAGTATTGTTACATTTAGTGGATTTGATGTTACTGAGAAAAAATGGTGGGGTACTTTGGGGGAGATTTCGGAAATTGCGTTCTTAGATTCAAATTTTGTTGTTTATAGTTTACCAAAGGTGAATTCAAGCGTTTGGCTGTTAGACAAACAACTTAAAACAAGTAGGGAGCTTTTTAAAAGGCCAAAACCAATTTATAATTTATTTGTAACCAGACACTCATTGGATCAATTGAAATAAAAGGTTTCACCTCTTTCAAAAAGAGCATTTTCTAAATCACAATTTGCGTTCCTTGCGGAAGTTTTCTACGCCTTTGCGATTTGCATAATCTGCTTTTTGTGACCTGTAATCAGTGACCCGTAACCCTTCCCCTCACACCCATTCTCTTGGTTTAAGATAGTCGACCAGTTCTGCTTCCTTTGATCCCGGTTCCACCTGGAAATTATACGGCCAGTTCACCACGGGCGGTAAACTCATCAGAATGGATTCAATCCGGCCACCGGTTTCGAGTCCGAACAGGGTTCCTTTGTCGTAAACCAGATTAAACTCAACATACCGACCCCGCCTGAACAACTGAAACTGTTTTTCCTTTTCTCCAAAACCCAGATTTTTTCTTTTTCTGATGATTGGCAAATAAGCATCCAGAAAAGCTGAACCAGCTTCCTTCACAAAGTCAAAATTTTTATCCCGGTTGGTATTCAGATAATCAAAAAAAATGCCCCCAACACCCCGGGTTTCATTTCTGTGTTTGATGAAGAAATACTCGTCGCACCATTTTTTATAAGTGGGATAGAATGCCGGGTCATGCAGGTCACAGGCGTTTTTAATGACGGAGTGAAAATGAAGAATATCATCAGGAAACGGATAATATGGAGTTAAATCCATTCCACCACCAAACCACCAACGATCACCTTCCGTTTCAAAATACCGAAAGTTGGCGTGAACAGTAGGGATGAACGGATTATTGGGGTGGAGAACCAGCGAAATTCCGGTTGCAGAAAAAGGAACCTGCCCGAGTTTCAATCGCTGCGCAATCGAAGCCGGAAGCAAACCAGAAACCGAACTGAAATTCACGCCACCTTTTTCAAAAATTTCCCCATCTTGAATAACCCGGGTGATTCCGCCACCACCACCAGAATGTTCCCAGACTTCAGTTGAGAATAAAGCCTTTCCATCTTCTGTTTCAAGTTCAGAACAGATTTTGGATTGAAGAGCCTTGAAAAAGGATTCGATGTCTGGTTTTGAGATCATTTTGAGATTTTGCTTAATTTGGAGGAGGATTTAACCACAGAGTTTCACAGAGTAAGGGACAAGAGTTACACAGAGTTTTTTATAAAATTTAGTTTAAAAATACGATTTAAACTCTGTGTTTCTCTGTGATTCACTCTGTGAACCTCAGTGGTTAAGACTTTGGTTCTTTTTCCATGAAAGCAACCAGCTGCTGCCTGGCGTTGGATTGAACTTTTTTCTGAAGGAAAGGCGTCCAACCGAGAAGAAGTCCTGTTAAGCCCAAAGCCTGTCGGCTCCAACGGTAAAAACTGAACTGATCAGTATGCTTGAGTATTTTTCCGTCAAGGAACTCCATCCTGGCAACAATGATATTGTTAACCTTTCTGCCTGATCTGGAGAAAGTATAATCTGCAATCCATTTTACGGTTGCCTTATCTTCAGACTCAGAAATAATTTCAAATTTTATCGTAAGATCCTTTCCACGGGTTACCAGCATTTTCCACATGGCTTTCACTTCTGTGGAGTTTAGATCAGGAAAGGCGGGATCTGAAAATGTTGCCTTATCGTGGTAACACGCCTGCATGGTTTTCCAGTCACGGTTTTGAAAAGCAGTGTAAAAAATCCGGGCAAGTGACATTTTGTTTTCCTTTCGTTGAGTCAATCATAAAGATTTTGGGTTTCAATGGCAAACCCGGGGGAGAAGAGACCGCTAAGACCCAAAGACGCAAAGAAAATCAAGTTATAAAAAGGGATTTGGAAATTACATGTTTGAAGCATTGACTGTCATTCCCGCGAAGGCGGGAATCCAGTATTTTCTCGGAGGGATGGATTCCCGCCTTCGCGGGAATGACAGCTTTAATTACCAGAATGGTTATTCCAAATTAAAAAATTTCATTATCTCGGCGTTCTCAGCGTCCCGACGGTCGAATTCTCCCATTTCTTGGATAAAAAAAACTGGTTGCTTTATCTTTGCACGATATGTCAACCGTTCAAACGCAAACTTACACTCCTGCTGAAGACTTTGCCTGGTGTAAATCCATGCTGCCAAAGGTTTCGAGAACCTTTGCTCTGGTTATTTCAGTTCTCACCGGCGAAAAGTACAAATCTATTCTGTTGGCCTATCTGCTTTGCCGGATCGCCGATACGATTGAAGATAATGTTTTCCTTCCTGCAGAAAAAAAGTACCAGATTCTGGAAGATTTCATTTCCAGTTTGAAATCAGGTCTGCCGGCCGACTCAATTACTCTTGCATTTTCGGGACATAAAACCGACGATCCGGATTCTGACCTGACCTTTCAGGCAGATCGTGTTATCCGCGTTTTTTACACACTTCCCCCCGAAACCCGTGATTGCATCGTTCCCTGGGTTGAAGAAATGGTGCGGGGAATGAAAAAATTTCAGGCTTTCAGTACACCATCAGAAACGATTACGGCTGTTAAGTCAGTTCAGGAACTCGAAGAATATTGTTACTTTGTTGCCGGAACCGTTGGAATCATGCTCACCCGGCTGTTCATCCGGTTTTCACCAACAATTTCGATGGAAAATCAGGAAAAAATGAACCGCCTGGCTGTCTCATTCGGTATCGGACTTCAGCTTACCAATATTCTGAAAGATTTCAATGAAGATTTACGCCGGGGCTGGTGTTATCTCCCTGCGGATCTTTTGCAAAAACACGGCATTTCACCGGAAGAAATAAAAAATCATCCTGATGACAAACGGGTGGCAGCAGTTGTTGAAGATCTCAGACAAATTGCCCATGCCCACTTAAAAAATGCGCTTGATTACACCTTTGCCATTCCCCGTTTTGAACGCCAGCTACGGCTTTTTTGCCTTTGGCCTCTCCACATGGCGAATCAAACTTTGGCCGCAATTACCAGAAAATCAGGTCTGTTTACCGGAGGAACGGTAAAAATCTCTCGTGATCAGGTTAAAAACACCGTTCTGAAAACCCAATTTGATTTTTTCAGCAATCACCGCCAGCTTTCGTTTTTCAATAAGTATTCGTACCCGAGTTTAGTGTGATCAAAGAAGTTGAACTTGCAGTTTCACCTGAGGATGCTGAAAATGACAACCAGATTCGGCGCCAAATTCTCAATGTACTCAGAGTCCCAGCCGCTGCATTAACCGGTTTCCGTTTATTGAAAAGATCGGTGGATGCGCGAAGCCGTTATCCTGTTTTTCGGATGAAGTTCAGGGTTTTTGTTAACGAACCGGTTCAGCACAACACAGACTGGCTTCCCGACTACAAAGAAGCCGGGAGAAAATCGGTTATCATCGTTGGATTTGGTCCTGCCGGTATGTTTGCTGCCTTGCGGTTGCTTGAAGCCGGAATAAAACCCATTGTGCTGGAACGGGGAAATGACGTTCGTGAACGCCGGAAAGATCTTCGGGCAATTCAGCAGTTTGATACGGTTAATCCGGATAGCAATTATTGTTTTGGAGAAGGCGGCGCCGGTGCCTATTCAGACGGGAAGCTCTACACCCGCAGCGACAAACGCGGCAATCTGAAAAAAGTGCTCAACGTACTCGTCGGTCATGGTGCATCAGAAGATATTTTGGTTGATGCACATCCGCACATCGGATCAAACAAACTTCCCGGCGTAGTTCAATCCATCCGTGAAACCATTATTCAGCATGGCGGATCGGTTCAGTTTAATAACCGGGTAACCGGTTTCATTCTTTCCGGCAAGAAAATGACAGGGGTGAGAACTCAGGATGGCAAAGAACTCATTGCAGAAGCTGTTATTCTCGCAACCGGACACTCGGCAAGAGATATTTTTTATCTGCTGGATGAAAGTCACATCCGGATTGAATCAAAACCTTTTGCACTTGGCGTGAGAATTGAACACCCCCAGGAGCTTATCGACCAGATTCAATATCATTGTCCGGGAAAACGGCACCCCAACTTACCCGCAGCGAATTACAGTCTGGTTCATCAGGTTGAAGGACGTGGCGTTTATTCGTTTTGCATGTGTCCAGGCGGAATCATCATTCCTGCTGCAACGGCTCCCGGTGAAATTGTGGTCAATGGCATGTCGATGAGCCGGCGGGATTCGAAATATGCAAACTCCGGAATGGTTGTTGCCGTTGATGAAGCAGATTGGTCTTCGTTTGAAAAACATGGCGTCTTTGCCGGACTTGAATTTCAAAAGTCGGTTGAGAAAAACTCCTTCCAGGCTGCAAACCAGACACAAAAAGCCCCCGCACAACGGATGACCGATTTCCTGGATGGGAAGATATCGTCAACTCTTCCGAAATCTTCCTATATACCCGGACACACCTCAGCAGACCTGATCCAGGTTTTACCCGGCGAAGTTACTAAACGGCTGAAAGAGGGATTACGTTTTTTTGGTGAGTCTGTAAAAGGATATTTAACCTCAGATGCACTTCTTGTTGCAACTGAAAGCCGTACCAGTTCACCCATACGCATTCCACGAAATCCTGAAACGTGCGAACACCCCGAGGTTACCGGACTTTATCCGTGTGGTGAAGGGGCCGGATATGCTGGCGGAATTGTTTCTGCGGCCATGGATGGTGAACGGTGTGCTGAAGCTTTTCTGGTCAAAACAGGCCAACCGGATTGATGGTTCTCTGATTCTGAGTAGTCCCTAAATATTAATGCTTAATATGTTGATATGCTTTATTTAGTAAAGCTGGTTTATTATTTTTGTACTATTATCAAAGAATATAACTGCTTTCGAAAAAGTGGAAGAAGAAAATGGAAGTGGAAGTAAAAATATTTTTCAGGTGATAAAAACAGGGTAAAAACGAAAAGTGGAAGTGGAAGTTAAGTGTTGGGATGTGTTTTTAGTGTGATAGGGACGTATAAGTGGAAGAAAATGGTGGAAGTGTTTTCCCGGAGTTCCATTCCTGTTTGCTGATTACCCTTGACAATGAGTTAGAAACGCCGGATTTTTGTTAGTGAAATCGCTTCCATATCAATTTATGAATCAAGGAACGAAAAATGGCAAAGGTTAAGACTGATACAAAAGTTACCGATAAAAAGTCAAAAACTGATGTAAAAAAAGCTGAACCCAAAAAAACGGCTGCGAAACCAGTTGAAAAGCCAAAGACAGTGAAACCAGAGAAATCTGCTGCCGTAAAAGTTTCACATGATCAGATTGCAGCAAAAGCGTATGAAATTTATCTCAGCCGGGATAATCACCCCGGTGATGAGCTCAGTGATTGGATTAAAGCCGAACAACTTTTAACCGGCAAAAAACCAAAAACGAAATAAAAAGAACTTCTCAAAAGATACCTTCCTTAAAACTTCCTTCCATTTGATTGCGATTAACAGCCTGTATGCAATGTACGGGCTGTTTTTTTTTATTTAAATCCCAATCCCTTTTTCAACATCACTCACTTAGACCTGACAACCAGAACCGGAATATGAATCTGCCGGATGATGGATTCTGTTGTACTGCCCAAAAGAATTTTACTCAGTCCTGACCGGCCGTGTGTCGTCATGGCAACCAAACCGGGTTTTGTTGATTGAATATAATCTAGAATGCCTTCAACAGCATCGGTTGACCTGATTTTGACCCATTCAGCTTCAACTCCGCTTTCTTTAAATCCGGCATCAATTATTTTCTTGTCATCAGGGTTAAATTCACCGAGATAAGAGGCTTCAAGTGAGTCAACCGCAAGCAGAGTAACAGGGGCCTTTACCTTTTCGCATAAAGACAATACCGGTTCAAAAATGTAGAGGGATTCTTTGCTGAAATCAGTTGTTGCAAGAACTCTTTTTGGCGGGAATGGGGGCGTTGTAGCCGGATCTCTCAGCACCACAACCGGCGTCTGGGCAATGCGGATCACCCGTTCCATTGTTGACCCAAGGAAGAATTTTTCAACTACATTATGAGAATGGGTTGCCATGATAATGACATCAAACTTGTTTTCTGCTGCATGGGAGGTAATGGTATCCGCCGATTTGCCATTCATGATTTTTAACGTTAACCGGTTTACTTCTTCTTTTGTAAAGCCGCTGAGAAGTTTGGCATACTCTTCTTTTGCCCAGTCGTTGATTTCATTTTCAAGTTCGGGGAAAGTAACCACGCCGAACGGATATGAGGAACTGCCAAAGGGAAGACTGGTTAACTCGTTCACATATAAAACTTCAATACTTCCATTGTCGGCTGAAGCCCAAGAAAAAGCATACCGGATGACGGCGGCCGATTGGGAAGAGAAGTCAACAGGGACGAGTATTTTCTTGAAAAGTGACATAAAACCTCCAGAAATTCTGTTGATCTGACTTTAGCAAAGAACAAAAAAAAATCGGAACAATCAACCCCTGCCGGTGGGTTTTTAAAAGGATCCAAAAGAGTGATTTCTCTCAAAAACGGGTCATTTCGTTCCATCCTGATTGAGAATTTCCTATCTTCATCGTCAGAATTTAAATAGTTCAGACGATCAGGAAATTTAAACAGAAAGATTAGAAATGAGTGACAATAAAAACCAGCAGCAATTGAATATTGAACTGGGTGAAAAAGAATCAGAAGGTATTTATTCAAATCTTGCCATCATCAGCCATTCAGCGCAGGAGTTTGTAATTGATTTTACCCGGATTGTTCCTGGTGTTCCCAAAGCAAAAGTCTATTCACGAATTATTATGACTCCCAGTCATGCCAAAATGTTTTTGCAGGCGATGCGTGATAATGTTGCGAAATATGAACAGCTTTTTGGTGAAATCAAGGTTCACCATTCCAATTTTGACCCTTCCGCCATGGGAATTTCGAACGATCCGGGCAAGTGGGAAGCCTGACGGGTTGTTAGACAGGTCACAATCTGCATGTTCAAACAGGTAATTCTTTTTTTTAAGGACTGCATTCAGGTTATCTTTACAACGAAACCGGAGCCCCTTTTCGGTTTATTTTGTGTTTTATAAACCGTAACTGTGAATTACAACTGAAATGGCTTTGGTTTCATGAACCTACATTCCCCAAAATGGATTTCCCTGATCCTCATATCAGCAGGCTTAACGTCATGTCTTGACAGCCCGGTTGTTCCAAGCTGGACGGTCAAGGGAACAACTGCTTTACTCGATTCAAAAGTTTCTGCACTTGAAGTCGTCAAATCATCAGACAGTGCCATAGTTGATGAAAATCTGCAATTGTTTTTTATCAAAGACATTAAGCTTAAAAATATCGGCGTTGGTGATTCACTTGAAGTTGAAGATAAGGGCTTCGATGGCGAACAGGTTATGGATTCGATCAAGGTCGATGCCTTTGATTCTGATCCGTTAACAATAAAAGCCAGCTCCCTGAATGCACTTCTTACAGACAATTATACCGGACCCATTGTTGGGTTTAATTTTTCGGTCTCAAACCGTGATTTTACTGGTCTTTCTGAATATGAATATGCAGATATTGAGCCTGCATCGGCCGGTCACCCGCAACTTGTTTCCCTCCAGATTTCGAATAATCTGCCCATTCCGATAACTATCAAATCGGTAACACTTAAAAATAAGGCAACAGGGGCAACCATTGGTTCCCAGACCATAAACAAGAATATTCCGGCTGGCACCAATTCATCAGTTGATCTTGCAATGGGGGGTAAGCGAATTACCAACGCCATGCAATTATCTTTTGACGGATCATCTACAGGTGCAACAAGCGCAAAGATTGAACCTACGTCCGGGATCAATTTTAAAATTGCATCAACCGAGTTGCTTGTGAGTGAGGCCAGAGGAACCGTTGCCGGAACCAAGTACAACGAAACGACAACGGTTGACGCCGGGATGGATGACTTCTCGCCAACACGCATTGATGTTAAATCCGGGAATCTCGAATACAAAGTTGTGAATAATTCTGAAATGACCGGCTTTGCTACTGTGAAAATTCCTGAGCTGAAAAAAGACGGCATGGTTTACCAGGGTCAGATTGCCATCCCACCCAAATCAACAGCAACGAATTCACCGGATCTTGCCGGATATACAATCACACCTGCCTATCCTGCTGCGAACTCACCAAAGCTGAACATGGTTGTGACTTTTGATTTAAAAAAATCAACCGGATTTATTACCGTTAAAAAAACCGACAAGATCACCTATTCGGCAAAAATAAAATCCATCCAGCACAAATTTGCACAAGGTAATATTAAGGAACGAACCCAGAATTCTGATCAGGATACAAGCACTATAGACTGGCCCAAAGAGCTGGATAATGTAAATCTTCAATTTGATAAAGCAACGATTACAGCCAAATTAGCATCAAGTCTGGGAATCCCTGCCGAGGTAACCCCCTATGTGTTATTTGATCAGCCAAATAATACAATTGATAGTTTGGTTTTTGCTTCCGGCGTTTTCCCAATGAAACTGACGGCAGCAACCCTTACTTCACCCTTTATCAGACTCACCAAAGCTATTGACCTGAATCAAATCAACGATTTCAATAAAATACTCAACAGGAGACCTGAACAAATCAGGTATTATGTTTCAGCTACTGCTGCCAAAGGCAGTTTGGTTGACGGATTTGTTTTTGATACCAGTGCAGTAAAGGGAAATCTTGAACTGAAAATTCCGATCCGGTTTAAAAGTACCACGGGTTATCAGAAAGACAGTCTCTATTCAGTCACACCCGGAACGCTGACGGGGATGAAATCGGCCAGCCTCATTCTGGATGTGCAAAACAAGATTCCACTGAAAATTGGTTTGAATTTTGCCTTTGTTGATGCAGATAAAAAGACATTGATTACCTACCCAAAACCCGTGGGAACAAAGACCTTTTATTCGCTGCCGGTGCCGCCAATCAATTCACTGGGCAGATCAACCGGTTATGGTACAGACAAAATCATTATTACACTTGAAGAATCAGACTTTAAACTGCTTGAAAAAGCCAGTTATATTTTACTGAAGTACAGAGTTGATACCAATGAGTCTCAGGGAACGTCTGGCGGGTACAGTGAAATACTGACGACAGATGATATACATATTGTTTTAGGTGCAGATATTCAGTATAAGGTAAACGAAGAATGAAGAAGCTGATTATTTACACCTTGATGGGTTTTTCTTTTTCATCAGTTTCAGCACAGATGGGTTTGCATCATTCAAGTGCAAAAAATCTTTCACTGGCTGGTTCTGCTGGTGTTTCTCTTTCTGGTTGGGAAGCGGTTGGACTTAATCCTGCGGCAACTGGTCAACCGGGGAAATCCCGGGCTTCAATCGGGACACTCACAGCCGGGGCCATGGTAACCAATACGGCTCTTTCCTTTAAGTTTTACGGTGATTACTTTACCGGTGAAACCGTAAACGGGAAATTGGTTGGAAAAGACCTTGATCCGCATAAAAATGATATTTTTGACCGTTTCGCAGATGATGAAGATATGTCTGCAGCCGGAACGGTTATACCGTTTGCTGCAAGTATGGATTGGAATGGAGTTGGATCGTTTTCACTGATCTATGCACTCAAAGCAGAAGGTAAAGGGCACTTTCATCAGGATATGATGAAGCTTTGGCTGAATGGCGTTGAACCGGGAAGCAATTTTGATCTGGGTGAAAATTATCTCGAAACGATCATGAGAGCCGAGTGGGCTTTGGGTTATTCCAGGTCAATTGCCGGATATATACCTTTTATGGATGGAATTATTTCTGATCTGAATGCAGGCGGCGCAATAAAATTTGAACAGGGGCTCAATTATTTTAATCTGAACGTTACCAAAAATACCCTTTCAGTTTCTGATGACCGGATTCAGCGACATCAGTTTGATTACACGATTTCAATGGCCGGCAATGATAAATATGGTAACTGGTTTCGTTCAGATGAACTGGACCGGGTTACTGACGATTGGTTTTTTACTCCGGCAGGTTATGGGTTGGGTCTTGATTTGGGCATCAGCGGAAATTTATTTAAAACGATTCCCATTTATGTTTCCGTCACCGATATTGGCTGGATAAACTGGACTCAAAACGGAACAGAACTTTCCGGAAGTGGTGACATAACTTACTTACCCGCATTCAGGGAGCCAGGGGACACCGAAACACAGAAACCCGTTTTTGCGGAAGATTCACTTGCATCTCATTACACACCCGTCAGAAAAAAGAAAGAATTTACGACTCTTTTACCCACGATGCTGAATGCCGGAATTAGTCTGCCGATGAAATCAGTTCCTTTTCTCGGCAAGTTGTGGGTTCCCGGTGAACTTACTTTTTACGGTTCTTTTCAGCAGGCTTTGGTTGAAACCCCTGCCAGCTCCTTTATCCCACGGGTTTCAGTGGGTGGTGACTGGAAACTGGGCGGTATGTGGCATGTGCGAACCGGATTTTCAGGCGGTGGAAAAGAATTGTTTAACTGGGGATTGGGTGGCGGAATCGAAACCAAATACGTTATTTTTGATTTAGGTACAGCCAATTTCCATAATTTGTTTGCCGGAAGTGACTTTAGAAAAACCAGCGTTGCCGCAACACTTCAGTTTTTGATTCCCTGATTTATCTGCGGTCAACTGCCCAAAGCATGTAAAGTCCGAACAGGAAAAAGACCACATTTGCAAACCAGGCTGCGGTAAGCGGATTAAGATCGCCGCCGTAGCCCAGAGTTTGAGCCACTTTCTGCAGGGCCAGGTAAACAAAACAAATCAGCAGAGCAAGACCAAATTCCACTGCAAGCCCACCTCGTTTCTTCTTCGAACTTAACGGCACCCCGAATAAAACCACAACCATACACGCAAACGGAAAACTGATTTTGGAATAGTAAGTTACCAGATATTTGTCGAGTTCGGTAAATCCGGCAAGTCTCTGTGATTCAATGTAGTCATCCAGATCAAAAAACGTCATTTGATTCAGATTCCGGTAGTCATTGAGCAAATCACGGGGCTTAAAATTAAACTTCAGGCTGTCAGTTGACGAAAAAGCCTTCAGAGTTGGTGAAGACCCGAATGTTCTGTGCATCCCGTTTTCAAGCGTCCAAAGCTTGGTCGTGTCACTCCAAACCAGATTTCTTGCATCCCATCTTTCAATCAGCTCCGTTCCTTTGAAGTCGGTGATTGAGATGGTATAACCCCGTTGTGAAGAGCCATCAAACCAGCCAATGCTGACCATCCGGTTTTCAGAATCCTGCCGGATAAGATTGGCAGACTGACCTGACGTGGTATATTTTCCGAGTTCCGTTGCCTCAAAAGCGGCTTTCAGTTTATTTGCCTTGGGCACAACCCAGCCTGAAAAATAAATCTGAAATCCGGTAATCAGAAAGGCAGTAAACATAAACGGAACAAGAATACGGGTTGTCGATATTCCGCCAACTTTAATGGCGGTAATTTCCATGAGATTAGTGAGCCTGCCAACGGTGAATAACGAAGCAAGAAGCAGGGCAACCGGCATCATCAGACTGATAATATCCGGCAGGAAATACAGATAATACTTAACGACTTTAAGCATGGTGACATTGTTGTCAACAAAGCTGCCGAGGTTTTCAATCAGATCAATAATGATGAAAACGGCTGAAAAGGCGATCAGGGCAAATAAAACAGCTACAGCAAATTGTCTGAGGAGATAACGGTCAATAATGGTCATGACGGATCTCCGGCGGGTTTGGTTTTTCTAAAACGGGCAATCAGATCCTGGATTTTTTCAATCAGCCACTGAAGCGGAGGGAAGTCAAACAACTCACGGTCTCTGATCATTTTAATCGTCATCCAGATACCGAGAATCAGCACAACTGTGTTTCCTGACCACATGGCAATTGCAACCGGAACGATGCCACGGTCGGCAAGTTTTTCGCCACCCAAAAGGAAAATCCAATACACCATGAAAAAGATCAGACTAAGTCCGGCACCGGCGCCAATTCCGCCCCGTTTTGACTGAATGCCAAGCGGAACGCCAACCAGAACAAACATGAGACAGGCAATAGGAAGAGCAAATTTCTTATGAATTTCGACAAGGTAATTGTTGATATCTTCCATGAGTGAACCCTGTGACGATGATTCAGAATCAAGATAATTTCTGAGACGAACCTGATCGTTGAGGGCATTGTATAAAATAGTCCGTTTTTCTGTGGTTTTAAGTCCGGCTAGAACAATTGAAATGGTATCCGCTTCGAGCAGGGCAAATTCACCGCCGGTTTTTTGAGTCATTTTATACCGGTAACCGGTGGAATCCCTTCTGATTGAAACCGTGGATGAATCAGATGACCGGATACTTTTATATTTCATTGCGGAGAGCAAACTTTCGTCAAAATAGGCTGCTGACCGGGATTTGCTTTTACCAACCAGGAAGAAAATGGAATCATTGACCTGGCGCATGGTGGCGATTGACATTTCCCGGTATCCACGGGAAAAGCTTCCTTCTGAAGACCGTTCAAATCCGAATCCGCTGGCGTCAAATAAAACTTTTTGAGTGTGGAAGGTGATTTTACGGTAATCATTGAAGGTGAGGTAATCAATTTCATTGATTTCACCGTCATTCAGAGTCATGATCATGTACCTGAGGTCGGGCGAATAGGTAAAGTGGGCATTTTGTGCCGTAATAACCTGCTGCTTGGATGAACTGGAATAATCAAAAATGGTCACGCCATGAAGTATTCCGGTTTCCCGTTCCGTTTCTTTTGCATGGATGGAATATCCTGAAAACAAATCGCTGAACCGGCCGGCTTCAATTTCAAAAGTGGGCTTTTTATTGCGGATATCACGGAAAAGGGTTTTGGCTTTATAGTTCGCATCGGGTAAAACATGGTCATTAAACCAGAACATCACACCTGCAACAAGAAAACCCAGAAAAACTACAGGCAACATGAGTCTGAGCGGATTTACACCGGCCGCTTTGAGCGACGTAATTTCATGGTCGCCAGACATTTTACCGAAAACCATCAGAGTCGAGATCAGTACACCCATCGGGACGGCAAGAACGAGCATCCAGGCCAGATTCAGGGCAATCAGTTCGGCAATAACTGAAAAACTGAGTCCTTTTCCGGCAAGTTTATCGAGATACTTCATTAAAAACTGAAGCAGGAAGATAAACATGATCGTCAGGATGGAAAAAAAGAAAGGTCCGGCCAGACTTTTAATGATATGGATATAGGCTTTTTTGAGCATGGGTGCAAAAATAGGTGTTTGGGTGGTAAGAAGGAAACAAAAGGACGGGAGGAAAATGGTTAAGGGTAAATTGTCAGAATCAGGATTTTCAGGATTGGTGGATTTTCGGGATAGGAACGGATAATTCAGTTCATCCTATTTTCCTGTAATTTCTGCTTTTTATTTTCGTTGTTTGTTTTTCATCCTGTCCATCCTTAAATCCTTCAAATCCTGATTCAGATTGGGTTTTTGGTTAATTCTCGTTCCCGTTACTCTTCTACTTGTAATTATTCTCCATTAAAGATAGTTTTGCAATAGAAAATGGCTTTCACCTTGACCCGGGATTTTACATGTGGATTAAACTGACCGGTTTTCTTTTTTTTCTGGTTCTTGCCATTGGATTATCCGGTTGTGATCAACCCACAGAACCCAAAGACCAAACTCCCGATACGACCAGTCATAACTTTCAATGGACAACCTACCAATTGGGCAGTTATGGCAGCCAGATCAGGGCAGTGAAAATTTTCTCTGACAACAACATCTGGGCAATGGGATATTTCTACAATGAAAAGGGTGACACCTCTTATGATGACCTGGCCATCTGGAACGGAACCCAGTGGACTTACCAAAAAATCAGATTCAGAAAAAATCTGACCAATTTTGGAAGGGGAATCATTGCTGATTCCTATTCCGGTATTGAAGGGATTCTTGTCATCAATGAAAATGACTTTGTAATGTGTGGGGCTTATGGGGCAATTGTTCGTTGGGACGGGAAAAAGTGGGAGTATGATCAGCCTAAATATGAAGATGAAAAATATGATTACACACACCATATCTCAGGGAAGTCAACCCTGGATTTTTACCTGTTTGGTTGGAATGTTACAACCCGAAGAACCATCATCATTCATTATCTGAATGGGGAGTACATTTTTATACCGAATAATCTGGATAATTATGTTAGTTCTGCAACCACCACCGCTGATGGGACAACCTATTTTTCGACTTTTAATGATTATTCCCTTGATATCAGCAAAGAGCATTGCGGGTTGTACCGGATAAAAAACAATCAGGTTGAGCAATTATATACCTATGCACCTCAGGTTGGTCATATTGAAACACCGGTTGAAGGGTCATTTGAAATTAAGTCTGCGGGGAATACATTGTTTGGAGTGGGTGTCCATTGTAACTGGAAATGGGAAAGTTCAGCACAATTTAAACCGGATAGCATATGTCCTGCGTATGTATATAAAGCAAACTGGGCATTCGCTGCACTTAGCAGTAAAGATATGCTGACTGGGTATGGAGAATATGAGATTGCACATTGGAATGGTCGTTCCTGGCGTGGTTTTCCTGAATTAGCAGAACTCAATGAATTTAACAGAATGAGTGATGCTGATTTAACAAAAACGCTTGGTGTAGTTTCCGGATGGAACTATAAATGGGATCCAGTGAGGCTTGAAGAGAATTCTGTTGCCAAAATATTTATCGGTAAACGTTACTAAACAAACAAAAGAAGAAGTCATGAAAGACCTCCTTCGATATCCGTCTAAAACCGGGCACTTTCCCGATTCCCGGGACTCAGTGACCGGTTTTTCGTAAAACGTACCACGTACCTCGTACAGCGTTATTTCCCTTCCTCCTTGTTCGCTTCCCCTGACAAATCAATCATTTTTTCACCCTGGGTATATTCTTTGGTGTGGCGGAAGTATCCTTTTTCGAGATGTTCGAGTCGCTGGAGATATTGGTTGATTGTGTTCACACTTCGCTGTGCTTTAAAAATATACTGCTTCTTTTCTTCTTTGGTTGTCTCTTCGGGAAGATCCATCACATCCAGAATACCACGGATGATTTGCAGGGGTTGCCTGATTTCGTGTAAAATCCCGATGGTGACCTGCCGGGCAAGCATAAATCTTTCCTGTTCCAGTTTCCGGGTTTCCTGGTTTTTCAATTCCAACTCAGATTTCAGCAGATTGATACGATCTCCCAAAGCCAGAGACAAAAGAATAATCTCAATGGCTGCGCCGATCTGAATGCCGTAGGTTGTGATAAACGTTACCGGTAAAATCCCGAAATTTTTAAGGGCAAACAACGTCATTCCGATCAGGAACATCAGCCAGGCAATCAGGAAAAACCACGCCGGCCGGTACTTTTTGGCAATGGCATAAATGGATGCTATCAGAATCGACGGTGCCACCAGAAGGGTCATAAAAGCCGAGGCCATCACCATCTGATGGTATGGAATCACAAATGCCCCGAATGAAATCAGAACCCCGACAACCCGGAGTCCTTTCATGATTTTGTAGAAAACCGGATTGTACTGTTTCAAATTCAGAAAACTGGTGGTGAACCAGAGACTGAAGGCATAAACCATTCCGATGAAAAAGATCAGGGCAACGTTATTCCACCAGGGCAAATCAGGCCACAGATATTCATAGGCCAATCCGTTAAAAATCATCTGAAGAAGCAAAAAGGCAGAAATGAAAATCACATACAGAAGGTAGCTTTTATCACGGAGGGAAAGAAACAGCAAAAAGTTGTACAGCATCAGCGACAGGAAAATGCCGTAATAAAATCCGAGTACAAGCTGTGATTCATGATCGGTTTCACGAAAGTTCGATTCACTTCTGAAGACTATCGGGATGGAAATCGCACCGGCAGATTCAAACCGGAAGTAAAGCGTGTCAACGGTTTGAGTTGGCAAATGCAGTTTAAAAACGAAATTGCGGTATTTGATTTCCCGGGTTGAAAACGGCAACCGGTCGCCGGTGGTGATTTCATCATATCCACCTGATCCATCCGGATGAAAAAAGGAAATGAGATCCAGATTCGGATAGGCGACTTCCACAACCCAGTGCTGATGATCTTGAGCTTCATTATTCACAATCATTCTCACCCAGAAAGCAGATTCTGAATATCCGAGATTCGGGTTTTCCTCTGTGGATGGTTGAAACCGGTGATCCAGACGTCCGGACCTGACATCCTGAAAAGAAAAGGAATGAAGGGAATCCTGAAGAATAGACAAATAGGTTCCGGCCGGAATAATTTCCTTTTCCGGGGAAAGTGTCAGCGGTCCGGCAACCGACTGAGTTGTCAGAACCAAACCGAAAAGAAAAAGGAGAAAAAGCTTTTTAGACATGTTGATCCACTAAAGTTTTGCAAATTAAGTCCGACGGTGATCATTCACAAGATTTTGTCATTTCAGTGTGATGCCGGATAAAATTCCAGCCAAAAATTAGAATACGATTAAAACATCTATTTGTCGTAAAATAGTCTGACATTTACAGTATTCTATCAGATCAAAGAATCGGTGTAAAAATTCTGAATTTTTCTCTGACACGCTGAACGTTTTAAAACCAAAGCCGGACACAACATGCAATCACGCCGGGATTTTATCAAGATTATGGCACTCGGAACCGGTGCCCTCGCCCTCAGCGGCGGACTTTTTGCCTTCATGGATCCGAAACGGGAAGATGGCCGGCCAGTCGTCGCCCTCGATTACAAGACCGCAACCTATTGTGAAATCTGTTTCTGGAAATGTGCCGGCTGGGCCTACAAAACAGAAAAAGGTGAACTCTGGAAAATTGTCGGAAATGATGACGATCAGCACTCAAACGGACGTTTTTGTCCGAGGGGAACCGGCGGCGTTGGCATGTACAACGATCCGAACCGGCTGAAAAAACCCATGATCCGTGTTGAAGAACGGGGAAAACAAGTTTTCAGAGAAGTGTCATGGGCCGAAGCGCTTGATTATACCGCAAAAAAACTATCCGGGATTTCAGCGAAATATGGTCCGGAAGCGATTGCCCTTTTCACGCACGGATCCGGCGGAAAATATTTCGGCGATTTGCTCAAAGCCATGGGATCCACCAATATCACCCAACCTTCCTACGCACAATGCCGTGGCCCCAGAGATGCTGCTTTTCTGGCAACCTTTGGCGAGCAACCTGATTCACCCGAAGTCACAGATCTTCGTGACACCAAATGTCTCGTTCTGATCGGGTCGCATATCGGTGAAAATATGCACAATGGCCAGGTTCAGGAAATGTCTGATGCCATTGATAAAAAAGCTACCATTATCACGGTTGACCCCAGATTCTCGACAGCAGCAAGTAAATCGAAATACTGGCTTCCCATCAAACCGTCAACTGATCTGGCCTTGCTCCTCGCCTGGATTCACGAAATTATCAACAATGAGTATTATGACCGGAAATATGTAGAAACCTACACAACCGGACTTGAGCAACTTAAAGAGCACGTTAAAAACTTTACGCCTGAATGGGCTTACGGCATCACCACCATCGAACCTGACGTCATCCGGCAGACTGCAAAAGAAATGAGCAACGCCAAACCGGCCGTGATTATTCACCCGGGACGGCATGTGACCTGGTATGGCGATGACACTCAACGTGAACGGGCAATTGCTATTTTAAATGCACTTCTGGGATCTTGGGGCCGTCGTGGCGGATTTTACCGTCCATCCAAAAAAACAGTTCCGTCTTATCCGCATCCGGAATATCCAGAACCCAAAACCACTTGGAAAGACTGGTTCCCCGGTCAGTATCCGCTGGCTGACAATCCGGTTTCAAACGCCTTCGTTGATGCTTCCATTCCAACCAAAGAACGGGATGCCTTCCTGAAAGCCTGGATCGTGAACGGAACGAATCTCATTTTCACCATTCCTGATCAGGCACATACGCTTGAAGCCATTCAGGCGCTGGAACTTCTGGTTGTAGTTGATACCATGCCGATGGAAATAACCGGCTGGGCAGATGTGATTCTTCCGGAATGTACCTACCTGGAACGGTATGATTCACTTCGTGACAGTCCGCACCGGAAACCGGCCATTGCCCTCAGAATGCCGGCTATGGAACCTGCTTATGAAACCAAACCTGCTTACTGGATGGCACGGGAACTGGCAAAACGTTTGAATGTGGGCGAATATTTCCATTTTGAAGATCAGGCCGATCTACTCGACTGGCAATTGAAAAAAATGGGTTCGTCACTTGAAGAACTGAAGAAAAAAGGCGTCATCACCTGGGATCGTGAAGAAGATGATCTTTTCTTCGCCAACGGAGAAAAAATTGAGTTTCCGACTAATTCCGGAAAGATCGAATTGTACTCGTCCGCCATGGAGCAGGCCGGATTTGATCCGATGCCGAAATACACGGCCCACGAAGAACCGCCATCCGGATTTTACCGCCTGATTTACGGACGGGCACCGATGCACACCTTCAGCCGGACGGCAAACAATCCGAACCTGACTGATCTGATGGATGAAAACGTGTTGTGGGTGAACCCTAAAGTTGCCAAAGAATGGGGACTGAAAAACAACGATCCCGTTTTCCTGAAAAATCAGGACGGCATTCAGTCTGACTTTGCAATCAAAGTAAGGGTAACCGAACGGATCCGCTGGGATTCGGTTTACATGGTTCACGGTTTCGGGCATAAGCAGAAACAACTCGAACGGTGTTTCGGTAAGGGCGTTTCAGACACCCAGCTCATTACCAAAGTAAAAATCGACCCGGTCATGGGCGGCACCGGCATGCGGGGCAATTTCGTGACTTTCATTCCTCAAGTTTTAGCCTGAGCAGGTAAATTATGCGATATGCAATGGCCATTGATACAAAAAAATGTGTGGGATGCAGTGACTGTGTGGTTGCCTGTCAGACCGAAAATAACGTCCCGATCGGGTATTGCCGTGACTGGATTGTTGAAGAAACCAACGGCACCTACCCTCAGCTTGAAATGGAACTCAGAAGTGAACGGTGCAACCATTGCGCCAATGCGCCCTGTGTGAGATGCTGCCCGACCGGAGCCAGTCACATTGTGGAAGGCGGAATTGTTCTCGTCACCCAAAACGACTGCATCGGTTGTGGTGCCTGTATTGCTTCGTGTCCGTACGATGCCCGTTATCCGTATCCTGATGGTTATGTTGATAAATGCACATTCTGCTATCACCGGGTGAAAAAGGGCGAAAAACCGGCCTGCGTGGAAGTTTGTCCGACCAAATGTCTGTACTTCGGTGATCTTGACGATGCCAACAGTGAAGTTTCGGTCATCCTCAAAAAACGGAAGTATAAAACTCTGATTCCGGAAGCCGGAACTGACCCCCAACTCTATTTTCTCATTTAAGGATCGGGAGAATTTATGAAAGAAGAACTGATCGTCAGCGGAAGAATGAATCCGTATGTTGACCCGACCCTGAATATCTGGCACTGGCAGATTCCGCTTTATCTTTTCCTTGGCGGACTCGCAGCCGGGATTTTATTCTTTGCTGCACTGAGTTACATCAGAGGAAGAGAAGAAGCCCACAGTTTCGCCGTGCGGAAAATGCCGTTTCTGGCTCCGGTTTTACTGGTTATTGGTCTGGCCTGTTTGTTTTTTGACCTGAACCACAAACTCTTTTTCTGGCGTTTATACACCACAGTAAAACTTCAGTCACCGATGTCGTGGGGCGCCTGGGTTCTTATGGTGATTACGCCGATGTCGATGGTTTGGTGTGCCCTTCATATCAAGGAATTTTTTCCCAACTGGGACTGGAAATATACCTGGGCAAAGGAAGCTGAGAAATTTGCGCAGAAGTATAAACTCTGGATTGCCTGGATCATTCTGATCTATTCGGTTATCCTAGGGGTTTACACCGGAATTCTCTTCTCTGCCTTCAATGCACGTCCGTTGTGGAATACATCCATTCTCGGACCACTTTTCCTTGCATCCGGACTATCAGCCGGTGCTGCAGCCATTATCATGTTCACCAAAAACAAAGAAGAACGGGCTTATTTTGCCCGCATCGACCTGATCGTCATTGGCATTGAACTCTTCCTGATTACGCACATGTTCATGGGATTCATGGCCAGTACACAGGTACAAATTGAAGCTGCCAATTTATTCCTTGGCGGACCTTACACTGCCCCGTTCTGGATTTTTGTTGTTTTTCTCGGGCTGGTCGTTCCGGCTCTGCTTGAAATTCTCGAACTGTTTGATTATCACGTTCCTGCTCTTGTACCCTCACTTCTGGTGCTCACCGGCAGCCTGATGCTGAGGTTCCTGATTTCGTTTGCCGGACAGGAAAGCCGTTATCTCTACTAATCTGGATTCAATTATGGAAACACCTTCAGTTACCCGAAAAGTCAGAGCCTACATGAACCCCTACGTGGCGGGAGTTTTGCTCGGACTCGTTTTACTTGCTGCCAATTACATCTCAGGCCGTGGCCTTGGTGCCAGCGGAGCCATTAAAAGTGTGGTTGTGACCAGCGTGCTTGCTGTTGATCACGACGCTGCAAAAACCTCAGCATTTATTGGTGAATACGAACAGGGCCATGCCGGAAATCCCATGAAAAACTGGCTGGTTTTCGAAATGCTCGGTGTTATTCTTGGCGCCTTCATTTCAGGCATCTGGGCTGGCCGGTTAAAAATGAAAGTTGAACATTCCCCCAAAATCACTTCCAAAAGAAGACTCATTTTTGCGGTGATGGGCGGTGTTCTCTTCGGTTTTGGTTCACAGCTCGGCCGGGGCTGCACCAGCGGTTCGGCTCTCAGCGGAATGGCAGTTATGTCTGCCGGCGGTATTATCACCATGATGGCCATCTTCGGAACCGGCTATGCACTTGCTTATTTTTTCAGAAAAAACTGGATTTAAATCCTGAAAGGACTTTAAAATGGGACCTTTATCAGTAAATGATATCATCTCGGGCGACACCAATTTTCTGCTCGCCTTTTTTATCGGCATCGGGTTCGGCTTTGTTCTTGAGCAGGCTGGGTTTTCATCTTCCCGCCGTCTCGCCGGTGTTTTTTACGGCTACGACATGACGGTTTTAAAAGTGTTTTTTACCGGAGCTGTTACCGCCATGCTCGGCATGCTTTTTTTCGGACTTTTCGGATGGATGGATCTGAGCCTGATTTATGTGAATCCAACTTTCCTGACCTCAGCAATCTTTGGCGGGGTGATTATGGGAGCCGGTTTCATTCTGGGCGGATATTGCCCCGGAACCTCCTTCTGCGGTGCTGCCATCGGGAAAGTTGACGCCATGCTGTTCATCGGTGGATTGTTCATTGGTGTGTATATCTGGGGATTCGGTTTTGATCTCTGGAAGGACATGTACGTTGCCGGAAATATGGGAAGTCCGAAACTGGGCGAATGGCTTGGAATTTCGGATGGTGTGATGGCACTGGTAATCGTGATTATTGCGATTGGGGCCTTTTTCATGGCAGAATGGGTTGAATCACTTTCCGCAAAAAAAGAAGAAAGTCAGGAGATTAACTAAATGAAACCGAATTTCAGAAATGTGATTATTTTGGGCGTTGCCCTGATTCCGCTGGCTCTGATCATTGCTGCCGTTCCGCAGAATCAGATTAAACCTTTCAAATTAACTGCTGAGCAAATGGTTCAGATGGTGAATCAGAAAGAACATTTTTATTCTGCTGATGTGGTTGCAGATATGCTGGTTCAGAAAGATCCGTCTCTGCAGCTGATTGATGTGAGAAGTCCGTCTGATTTTGAAAAGTACAGTTTGCCGGGAGCCATCAATATTCCGCTGGCTGATTTGCTGAGCGAACAATATGAAGGTGTTTTGAATCAGGATGTGAAAGTAAACGTGTTCTACTCAAACGGAACGTTGCAAGCCAATGAAGCCTGGATGATTACCCGTCAGTTGGGTTACCTGAACAATTTCGTTCTCGAGGGCGGACTGAATTACTGGTTTGAAACGATTATGAATCCAACCGAGCCAAAATCTACCAGCCCGGATGAGGAATTTGCAAAATATGATTTCAGAAAAGGTGCCGGTCAGGCTCTTGGCGGTGGCGGCGGATTAAATACAGAATCCTCAGCAAAACCCATGGCACCCCAGGCACCGAAAACCATGATCACACCAAAGAAGAAAAAAGCCGCCGGGGGATGCTGAGATGGTCACAGATCACGGGTTACATATTACGGGTCACAAAATGCGGGGACAGGTGACAAGGGACAAGGGACAAATACGGGTTGCGAATCACAAGTAACTGGATAAAATTAAAAAGATTTTGAATGTCAGGCTGAGTGGCGATTTGGCCGAAGGCCGGATCGTTGTATCGAAGCCTCATGTTTTTTAAGAAGGGTTACCAGAAAGGCAACCCTTCTTGGTTTTAACAAATTCACAACAGAACCTCCTGTTTATGATTAGAATTTAATTGGATGCTATTTATTTTAAGAGAGTTTCTTGTTAATTATTAATAATCCCGTATCTTCGCATCGCCTTTCCTGAAACTCGTAGATAATTTTTCGAACAAAAATAAAGCCTGGGTTTTAGGTAACTCACTTAAAATAGAGATGGAGACTTACATGAAATCATTTGTTACTTTTGCAACCCTTCTTTTATCATCCTCTGTACTAATGGCTCAGGGTACCCAATCTAAACTCGAACCCGAAGTAGAATCTAAAGAAGGGTACACTGCCGTTTTCGCTACGGTTGGCATTCCCTCCGGTGATTTCGCCAAGGAAACAGCAGATAATTTGGGAAAAGCAAAAACGGGTTTTGGTATTGGTATTTCACGTGTTAATCAAATTAATCCGCAACTGAGTTCTGTTTTTGAAGCCCGTTTTAATTATAACTCACTGGATGTATCAGAAGCAGAAGGTGAACTTTCGGGAAGTGGCGTTTCCATTGATGAAAGTGGTTATAAAACCATCTGGGGATTGGGTGGTATTCAAATCAATTCAGTGATGAATTCAGGTGGCCGCATTTATGTAAAGGGACTTGGTGGAGTCGTATTTGGTTTGTCGCCTCAAGTTGAATTAAGTGGGGATGGTGAAACGCTGGTAGTGTTTAAGGGTTCAACTGCCCTGTCATTCGGTTTTGGTTTTGGCGGTGGGTTTACAATCAAGGATAAGTTTCTTCTTGAATTAATGTATTTACATGCCAAGCCTGAATACACGATTACAAGTGATGTTTTTGATGAATCTGTAAAGACGAAAATGGATCACTCCATTATTTCGATAAGCTTTGGGTTTTTATTGTGATTTAATTGTTTAATCAGTCTGACCCTGCTCCCGATTTTTCAGGTGGAAAGTAACAATACTTTCCACCTGATTTTTGCTTTTTTCACTTCTCATGACATTCCAATACATTCCTGATTCCAAATTGACAATCCATTTACTACCTTTGGATAACTTTATCCCGAAATGGACTTTGATATGCTGGAAGCCTTTTTCAAACCAAAGGGAGTTGCCATTATTGGTGCTTCCCGTGATCCGCACAAACTGGGTTATGGCGTCGTCAGAAACCTGACTGAATTCCGTTATAAAGGCCCGGTTTATCCGGTCAATGCCTCCGCCTCAGAAATTCTGGGGTTAACCTGTTACCCCTCGGTCAGTCAGGTTCCAGATCCTGTTGATCTTGCCATCATTGTCGTTCCCGCCCCAAATGTTGTCGAAATGGTGGATCTCTGCGGAAAACGGGGGATCAAATATGTCATCGTTACTTCAGGCGGATTTGGTGAAACCGGTGAAGAAGGAAAAGCCAGAGAACGGCTGCTTAAACTGACGGCTGATAAACATAGCATTCGTCTGATCGGTCCGAATTGTATCGGCTCCATTGATACCCACACCCCTTTAAATACCACTTTCGTCATGGGAATGCCCATTCCCGGTGATATTGGCTTTACTTCACAATCAGGCGCCATGGTTGCTGCTGTTATCGACTGGGCAAGAGGCGCCGGCATCGGGTTTTCAAGAATTGTGAGTCTGGGAAATCAGGTTGATGTGACTGAACGGGAAATGATTGCATCCATGGTGAACGACCCGCACACCAAAGTGATTACTGCTTATGTGGAAGGTGTTTCAAACGGACGTGAATTCATGGCGATTGCAGAGGAAGCCGCCAGAAAAAAACCTTTAATCGTTCTCAAGGGCGGAACCGGAGAAGGCGGCGCAAAAGCAGTTGCCTCTCACACCGGTTCTCTTGCCGGAAGTGCTGATGCCTACCGGGCTGCCTTCCACAGGTCAGGAATTCTCACCGCCACCACCATGGAAGAACTTTTCGACTGGGCACGTGCCCTCGCCTGGCAACCCCTTCCAAAAGGAAACCGGATTGCTGTTCTGACCAACGCCGGCGGACCCGCAATCCTTGCTGTCGATGCACTTGAAGCTTCCGGACTCAAGCTCGCACCTTTAACCGAAGCCACCCGTGCGCATCTGAAACCCAGAATCCCTGCCGCCGGAAGTGTGAACAATCCGGTAGACGTTCTTGCAGGATCAGGACCAGCAACTTACGCACTTGCGCTCGATACCCTGCTCTCAGATCCAACCGTTGATGCAGCCATTGTCATTCAGGCGCCTCAGGATTGGTTTTTACCGGAATCTCTCGCAGAAGTGATTGGTGAAGTTGCTGCAAACCATAAAAAACCGGTTCTTGCTGCGATTATGGGAATGGCATCCGTACAAAAAGCACTTGAAATTCTCCACCGAAAGAAAGTCCCCAATTTTGCATTTCCTGAACGGATGGCTTCTACTCTCAAAGCCATGCTGAACCGGTATCACTGGCTCGAAAGTCAGCGGGAATCACATATTTCGCTTTCCGGAATTGATCATCTTGAAGCACAAAGTGCCATTTATCATCAGGATTTCGTGAGACTGATGGAGGCTTATGGTATTCGCTTTCCGGCGTTTGAACTTGCCCAAACTGCAAAAATGGCGGCAGCTAAGGCATCACAGATTGGCTACCCGGTGGTGATGAAACTGATTTCACCTGATTTCACACACAAATCTGATGTTGGTGGTGTTTTGTTGAACCTTAAAACTCAGGATGATGTGCTTCAGGGTTTTGATGCCATTATGAATATGGCCAAAATGATCAGGTCAGATGCCAGAATTGAAGGCGTCCTCATTCAGAAAATGATGCCGAAAGGACATGAAATTCTCGTCGGATTGAAACAGGATGCCCAGTTTGGTCCGCTGATTGTTGTGGGAACCGGGGGTGTAGAAGTTGAACTGGTCAGAGATGTGGCCATGGGAATTGCACCACTTTCGCATCAGCAGGCAACTGAATTGCTTGGCAGAACCATTGCAGGAAAACGGCTTAACGGCTGGAGAAGTATTCCGCCAGGTGATTGGAATGCAGTAACAGATGCGGTGGTAAGATTATCTCAGATCGGGGCAGACTTTCCCGAGATCAAAGAACTGGAGATTAATCCGTTATTGGTTCTTGATCCCGGGAATGGGGCTTTTGCTCTTGATGTCAGGGGTGTTATTTAAAAGGTTTTTTTTGTTCGGTTTTATTCTGAAAAGTTGCCTGTATCTGAGACCAGTCTATGGGTTTGGTAAATAAGGTGATTCGGGGATGAATCAGCCCAAGCAATCTGGCTTCGTTCAGGCTTTCTTTTTCAATAGAAACTCCAAGGTGTGCGGTCGGATTCCGTAACAATATTTCTGTTATCAGTGACCTTACTATGGTTGTTTGTCCTGAAAAATCAATCAGGGCAAGATCAACCCAGCCCGAATAATCTCCAAGAAAACCAGTCATACTAAAATTGGCGCCGAAATTTACAATTGAAAAATTGTCTGAGAGATGTTTTTCAATTTCCCAGGCATCAGCCGGATTGTGTCCGATTAGAAAAAGTGTTTCTTTCATAGTATCTGTCATCATGTTAGCCTCTATATAACAAGGATTGTGCCGGAACATTTAAGAAACTGAGTTTTTTTTTCTCAAATGTGCCAACCAACCCAATAATGGATTTAAAATGATTGTTTATTCACATAAAGTTATTTTTTGAAATTTTATTCGGGATACGCCAATTTGATTTTAAGACTCAGGCATTAAGTCTGTTTACCTGTGAAAGCTTACAAAATCTCCGTTCTCTTACTTTATTTCCTGTTTGGCGGTTCAGAATTAATCTGATTTTTTACCTGCATCAGAGTATCAAGAGCTGAGTTAACATTGTCTTCTGTCACGTTGGTTTGTCCGATCACCATTCTGAGAGTAAAAATTCCATTTAGCCGGGTGTGTGAAAGGTAAAGTTTTCCTGAAGCATTTACACGTTTCAGAATCTCTTCATTAAAAGAATTCCAGTCGGTTTCATGACGTTCAGCAGGGCGAAATCTGAAACAAATCAGGTTTAAATGTGAGGGAGCCAGAATCTCAGAATCTGACCAGTTTCTGATTGTCCGTTCAGCCAGCCTTGCAAGATTGATGTGAAACCTGAGTTTTTCACGGATTCCATCCACACCAAAAGATCGAATAACCCACCAGAGTTTTAATGCCCTGAATCGGCGGCCAAGCTGAATGCTCCAGTCTGAATAATTATTGACTTTGCCATGTGACTGGGTTCTGAGGTACTCTGGCAGAACCGACATGACATTAACCAAATGGTTGGTGTCTTTAATAAAAAAGGCAGAACAGTCAAAGTTGGTGAACATCCATTTGTGCGGATTAAAAACCAGACTGTCGGCGAGTTCGAGTCCGTCACCCATCCATCTGAATTCTGGTAAAACCAGTGCTGAACCGGCATAGGCTGCATCAACATGAAGCCAAACCCCATGACGGCGGCAGATCTCACCAATTTCTCTTACCGGATCGATGGCTGTGGTTCCGGTTGTACCAATCGTGGCAACCACGGCACAGGGAATTTTACGGTTTCTGATGTCTTCCCGGATTGCAGCTTCAAGTGCCTCGGGGTCAAGGGTAAAATCAGGTTTGACTGCAATCTGACGATATCCGGCACGACCGATTCCTGCAAGTTTTACAGCTTTTTCAATTGAGGAATGAGTTTGGGTTGAACCGTAAACCACAAGCGGATGAACCTGATTAGATCCTTCTTCGTTGAATCTGAAACCGGTTGCCTTTTCGCGGGCACACATGAGAGCGATTAAAGTTGAAGAAGAGGCACTATCCTGAATCACACCGTGAAATCCATCCGGAAGACCGGTCATTTCAGCCAGCCAGGTCATGACCACCTGTTCAAGTTCTGTGGCAGCCGGTGAAGTTTCCCATAACATACACTGAGCGCCCAGTGTTGCTGTTAACATTTCAGCCAGTACAGATGGGTAACTGGAATTTGCCGGGAAGTAAGCCATAAACATCGGATGCTGCCAATGCGAAATTCCAGGCATAATCTGATCTTTGAAATCCGCAAAAATCTGACTGTCAGGTTCACTTTTTTCAGGGGGATGAGCAGGAAGTGCGTTTAGCAGGTCGCCGGGCTGAAGCTGGGATTTTACCGGGAATTTTTCAGGATTGGCTAAATAATCGGCCATCCAGTCAACAAGTTCATGGGCATTTTTCCGAAATTCTTCAGGAGACATTTGGCGACTCAGGTTAGGTTCATTCAAAATCTAAAAATACGGTAAAAAAAGAATAATTAGTCAGAAAAGGCAAAAAAAAATCCGACCCAACCGGACCGGATTTTTCTGCAATCAAAACACAAAACAGATCAATAGGCTTCTACATTATATCCGCGGGCACCGGCATATTCACGTAGGATATCATGAAGCATTTTCCGGCCACGGTGAAGGCGGCTTCTGACCGTTCCAACCGGACAGCCCACCATATCCGCAATCTCTTCGTAGGTTTGTCCTTCAATATCACAAAGAATCACAACCGTACGGAAATCAGTTGGCAATTTCTGAAGGGCAATGGTGATGTCATCATCAAGAAGTCCGCCAAAAAGCTGAGTTTCAAGATCATTCGGGTCAACCGATTCATCTTTGATGGTATTGTAAAATTCTTTGACTTCATCATAGTCAATTTTGTTGGGTTCTTTGGCATTCTTCCGGTATTTGTTAATGAAAGAGTTCTTCAGAATACGGTACAGCCAGGCTTTAATATTCGTTCCTTTTTCAAAACTATCCCAGAACCGGTAAGCCTTGAGCATGGTTTCCTGAACGAGATCCTGAGCATCTTCCTCATCGGCAGTCAGGCGAAGGGCAAAGTTGTACATTGCGGAAAGATGCGGTACGGCAGTTGCTTCAAAATCAATCTGACGGGCACGGTCTGTTCCTGAAATCATACTGCCAAGTAACGGAGCCATAAAAACCTCAAGTGTTTGGTTATTCGTTCAAAACGTTCACAAGATGATCAATCTATATATTATTGTCAAGATTCATCTGACCGAAAAGATTTGAAATAGTTCCCATATTTGTGATGGTTTGTCATTTTATTTCCCGGAAGGAAAGTGCAATCATTCCCAGATATGAGTCTATCTGATTGATTGTCAGTAGGATGGAGGTGGAAAAAATCAATTCCTACGGAATCAAAGAATTGATTATTGATATTATTGATTGTAGGTATAGAACGGGTCTATGGGGATAGTGATAAGTTACAAGTGGTAAGTGGTAGGTAATAAACCAGAGGCACTTCGACTCCGCTCAGTGTCCCTGGTTTAAGTTTTATAAATCACCCCGAAGCTAGTTCGGGATCTTCGCTTTGTTCGGCTTGTCACTTACCACTTATAACTTATCACTTATTTCACCACTGTCATCTTATTGACGATTGCCTTGCTGCCGGATTCCAGTTTGTAAAAATAAATTCCGGAAGGCAGTGATGCTGCAGAGAATGTGACCTGATGCCAGCCGGCAGAAAACATCTCATTCCTCACCAGAACTGAAACTTCCTGACCCAAAAGATTGATGACTCTGAGCGTAATATGACCTGATTCAGGAAGACCGAATTCAATTTTTGTTTCCGGGTTGAACGGATTCGGATAGTTCTGATTCAGGGCAAGCACCTGCGGAAGTTCACGGTCTGAAACACCAACGCCGGAATGACCGATCACGTTGATAACAACCAATGACCGGGGTTCATTCGATGCTGCTGACTGAATCACCAAAGTATCAGTTAATGTCATCTGGCCGGGAACGGTGAAAGAAACGGTTACCTCCAGTGAATCATGCGGTGCAATTGTTCCCGGATCACCCGGCAAAAGAGTGAAGGCATTGCTTTTTGTCCAGATTGAATAAATATTCAGGATATCACCTGATGTGTTTTTGATTTTCACTTTTCCCGAAACTGTTTCTCCGCCACTTCCTTCCAGATTCAGAATTTTGGGTGAAACCGAAATAGTCGGGTTCATCACCGTTATGCAGTCATCATCAAAATTTCCTGTAACCAGCGAATAATCGCAGGAATAGAAAGGTCCGCCACTCATTTTGGTGAAATCCGGATTAAATCCCAGATTTTTGTAGGCATCGGCTGATCCGGTTACCGTTCCGGGAACAGTAACATTCGAGAAATAGCCGTTGGCAGATAAAATGAATCCGAAGGCACGGAATAAATCAAGATTGGCACCCAAAGCAGATTTTGCAATGGCCAGTTCAAGTCCTTTTTTCCCGGTTCCGGCGTTGCTGTAAGCATACCTGAAGCTTTTATCAGGGAAAACTGAACTTCCGAGCGGACCTGAAACCGTAGACGATCCGTCAATAGGGGCACCGTTTGCAGCATTGGCGATGACTGCACCACCAACAGGTCCGGACGGACCATATTTTGCCAGCGTCACGACTGATTTTTGTGAAACCGCAAGAAGTGAAAGTCCGAAATCGACTTCAAACGACATTTTAAAAGCTTCAGATTTTGCATCGTAGGTGGTGTCACCAATCTGCAGGAAGTGCCCGGATCCTTTCACATTACCCAACGGCGTTCCGGCAGGTGCACCGGCAACTTTGTCGAAACCAAACAGGAGACCGAGTCCGTCACCGTTCGGATTTGATGGATCGAGAACACATTCAATTCCGAGATAAAGTGTGTCGTCAGTTGATCCGATGAAAATACCTTTGATATCTTTTTCAATCCCAAATCCGGCATTGGTGTTTTGCTTGTTGCCCACCATCCGGTAAAACGATTCAGACAAATCACCATCTATCCGGAAGGAAACGATGACAGGTTTGGGATCAACTTTAAAGTTCACCACTTTCTGATTGTCTGAAGGTTCACTGTCACCGGGCATTGAAACAGTCGCCGTTGCAGAGTAATTTCCTTCCTTCAGATTTTTAACTCCCGGGAAGGTCAGGGTAACGAAATCCTGTCCGCCAATGAACGGAATGACGAGGTTTTTGCTGGAAATTTCAACGTTGTCTTTCTTCAGGACGAACGAAACCGGCACATTCTTTTTGGAAAAAGTTGACCGGTTTTCTACAGTAAAAACCGCCTGAACCGAGTCGCCTTCGATAAAGGATTTGTTAAATCCTTTCAGTTCAAAAGCTGCAGCGTTGGTCACAAATGGCGACGGATAATCAGTCGGGACCCAAATGTGGTAGCTGTTTTTCTTTGTTTTCACCAAAACCCGGTTGTCACCATAAACCTGAAGGGTATCAGAAGAATTACCGGTTACATCGTACAGTTTTTTATTGCTCCAGTCGAAGGCAGAAACCCAAACTTCGATATCATATTTATCAGAATTATTCATGGCGAAAAGAACGCCGGTTTGTCCGCCGGTTCCGTATCTGCGCATCACGTAAACCCGTTTTGCATCTTCGGCGGCATTTCCCGGCCAGTACGGCGCATTTCCGCCATCGGTACGGGCAGTTAAAACTTCGTGGGAACCTGAGACAAATGATTTTCTGATGGCCAGCAGTTTGTTGATTTCATCCCGGAGGCCATACCAGTAGTAATCACGGTACCAGACAGTTGCATACCCGGGATGGGTAAGCAGGTGGGCATAACAGAGCACCTTTCCGCCGATAACGGGTGAGTGTCCGTCTCCTGACGGTTTACTTTCATAATCCAGACGGTCAAAGTCATGATTATCAACAAAAGTGACAACCCGGTCACCTGGTGCACCGGCGTTCACCAAACCACGGCCGTTAAAGTTTCTGACGTCGTAATTGGGTCCGCCATCAGAGAATTCCTTGTAACCGAAGCGCATGTTAAAATCGAAAACAGAAGCTTGTTTTTGAGTGCCCGACATTTTTGCAAGCCAGTCTTTCAGCCGGCCGGTATCACCATCGTACAATTCGCCGACAGAGAATTTTCCTTTCATGGCATCGGTATCCAGCCAGCGTTTGAGGTAATTCCAGTGAATTCCCTTCACGAAGTCAAACCGGTATCCATCCAGATTCAGACGTTTCGTGAGCCAGCTTCCCCATACAATTAAACTGTCACCTGCCGGGAGTGGATTTCCATCCCAGTCGTGCAGAGCTACATCATAGGCAAACGTGTTTTTGTAAAACTCGAAGTAACCCCACTGTCCGCCAAAAATATCTGAGGTGTTATCCGGATTGATATTTCCGTTCGGATAGACATATTTTCCGCCGTTTCCGGGAGTACTGGCAAAACGGCCTGAGCCATTTTTCAGCGGGAAAGCAGTGAAGGAAACCCGTTTTGGGGGAATAAAGGAACTGTCATTCTGTGTGTAAAGTGAGCCATCCCAGCCCACATACCGGCCATCAACAATTGAAAACGGATAGTAACCTATGAACGGATTTTGCTCGGGTGATCCGCCTGACCGGTGATTCAGGACGATATCCATATAAGCTTCAACTCCGTTTGCGTGAAGCTGATCGATGGCATTTTTTAACTGCTGATACGTTCCGTAACGGGTTGGGATGTAGGCACCGAACCCTGAAGTCTGATCACCGCCCCGGCTGTCAAATTCGCCCAGATCAAAATAATCGTAAGGGGTATATCCAACATCTGATCGGCCGGCATTTCCTTTTGACGGCGGCGGAAACCAAACCGATTTGATTCCGGCTCGTGCAAGCTGGGGTGCCCTGATGGCCAGAGAGTCGTACCAGGTTCCGCCCGGATAGGTGTTCCAGTAGAAGCCCTGAAGCATGGTGGGATCCTGGGCTTTCACAGAAAGCGGAGCCAGAAAAAGAAGGAATAAAGCGAGCAGTTTGCCTGTTTTCATAGTATCACCGGGTTTTAATTTACCTGCGATAAATATACAATAAAAACTGAACAGGTACAGAGGAAAATGGTCAATGGTGAATGATTAATGGTTAATGGAAAATACCAGAAGTTTCACCCTAATAGTAGGATATTCAAGTTTAATCCGTCTACCCGCAACTAACGGCTCTCGCATTCGGGATTCTTTTTACAGTCTTTCTTTTTCACATGTCACCTGTCCCTTGTCCCACGTCACTGAATCTCTATCTGATCAGCTGCATTTTTTTAACAGCCGTACCCGATTTCGACGTTACCCGGTACCAATACAAACCGGAAGCAGCAGAAACTGAGGCATCCGTTTTTCCATCCCAGCTCAGTTCGTATGAACCTGCTGAACGTACTTCATTTAAAAGTGTGCGTACTTTTTGTCCGGTAACCGAGAAAATGTCAATTGTTACTTTTCCGTCTTCCGGAAGGTCGAGGGTAAAACGGGTTTCCGGGTTGAACGGATTTGGGTAATTCTGTCCTACCGCAAATTTTTCAGGAACAGGCTGATACTCCAAAATGGCTGTTTTGCTTGAAAGATGAGATGTTCCATCCAGATCAACTGATTCAATCTGATAGGTAATCATTTTCTTTTCTGCCAGACCAGGTTCATCGGCGAAAGCATAATTTTTTCTTGTTGACGATGATGAGGTTCCTGACTTAATCAGCTGATCAGAAACTTTGACAGGTTCTTTCCCATCCACAAGCCTGTAAATATAAAAACCGGCATTGTTGGTTTCTGATTCTGTCGTCCAGCTCAGGGCGATCTTTTTCCCGTGTTGCCGGGCAGAAAACTCACTCAGTTCAACCGGCAGTGAATTATCAGCGGCGTCACTGGCGATTGTGAAATCAGAAAATCCGGTTAATCCGCTTCTTTTTACGACCGGAATTGCATTTGAACCGGTTGCCGGAACATGAGTACCATCTAAAACCCAGGGTGAACTGTTGTTCGTCCGTTTAATCAGTCTGAGTGAAGTATAACTGATAATACCGCCAAAATTTTCACCGGTCAGATTCAGGCTGTACGTACCGCCAGAAAGTCCGTTTGCAGCAGAGATCGTCCAGTAACCTGAACTTGCTGTTGTGGTGATCGGATATCCGGAATCATTAAGAGGCAACCCGTTTTGTCCGGCTGCATTTGTGGAAAACGAAGCTCTTAGGGTTCCGCCTGTTGTTGGTGCAGAGGTGAAACTCAGATCAACCAATGTACTTGCGGTTACAATTCCGATCGGGAAAAGAACATTTGAAGCCGTGGAAGTAGAGAACCATCTTCTGAATCCGCCAAAAATCCGGCCTGATGTGTAAACCAGAGTTCCGGTTTGGGCTGGGGAAATTCCCAGAGTCAGTGTATTCGATCCGGTAGAAATATTACCGTTCGTCATGGTTAACGTCCCGGAAACAGACGGATTAGCTGAAACCGTAAATCCGTCACTGTCATCAAACTCCAGATTTCCAAAAATGCCAGAACCGGTAATTGCTGCCGGAGAAGCTTTCCCCTGCATCAGCACTTTTCCGGAACCGGAGTGTGTTCCCTGATTGGAAACGTCACCTTTCACTGTGATGGTAAACGATGCATCGTTCAATGTACTTCCTGAACCAATAGTCAGATTTCCTTCCAGCGGAAGATGGGCGGCAAGAGTTACGCCACCGACTGAAGTGTTGGTAACCGTAAAATGGTTAAGTGCTGTGATCGTTGATGGAATTGAAATTCCTGAAGCTGATCCGCCGGCAATCAAAGTTGAGGTCATTCCGCCACTAAGATTAGATGCCGTTCCTGCGAGTGGATTTCTGATTTCAAGTGATTGTGAGCTGATGTTCAGGGTTCCATTGGTAAGAGTCAGGGTACCGGTGATGGTTGTTAATCCGTTGAGGGAAGCACCGGCGGCATCATTCAGTTCAATGTTTCCAAGTGTTACTCCGCCAATTGCATGAGTGGTTCCGCCAGTCAGTAAAATCTTTCCGGAGCCGGTATGAACTCCCGAGGTGCCCGTAACATCACCATTTACGGTAATCGTATTTCCGTTGTCATCCAGAGTGCCGGAAGTGAGAGTCAGGTCACCGGTAATTGTTCTGGGAGAGACTGCAACAAGAGTAATGGCTGAGTTGTTCTGAACGGTGACATTTAACGGACCTGATGTTGTTGGCCATTCACCGGTTGTTACCGAGTAAGCCCCGCCATTGTTATAGGTCAGAGAACCATTGACGCCATACGTTACATTTGCTGAAGAGGCCACACTGGTTTCGACAAATCCGTTTGCATTGATCTGAAGCGTTCCGTTTACGGTAAACGTACTGTACCGGGCCTGAAGTCCACGTGAAAGTACCAAAGTTGACCCCGGGTTCACTGTGATCTGGTAGAATTTCCGTCCGAGGGAAGCACCAGTTAAAGACCGGGTTCCGCCAACTGTTGCCAATCCGCCAGAAACAATGAGATAAATGTTATTTCCTTCACTATTATCAGTCCCAGAGATGGTTCCGGTTGTATTCACATCGAGCTGAGAATTACTTCCTGAAAGTGTCAGTGTTCTTTCATCATTGGCAAGAAAATCACCACCATCGACGGTTAGCGCGCCTTCCACATCAATATTGGCCAGCAGAGTGCGGGTGCCGGATTCAAAAGTCAGATTGTAAAAGGAGGATCCTGAACTGATATTTCCTGCATCACGGAAAGAAATGGTGCTGGTATTCTTGTTAAACGTAGTAACCGACCAGTTTCCGAAAGTAGAAATAATCCCGTTTCCGGCGGTGAGCACATTAAATGTTGGCGCAGTCGACCCGTCAATTCTTGAAGCACCAGAAAAAACGACTGTTCCGGCATTTGGAGTAAAAGTAGCATTGTTCGTAAACCGGGCACCGTCTTCAAAGGTGAGGGTATTGGTTCCAAGATCAAGACTTCCGGCGGATAAAATCATGGAGCCGATTGTCGGATTCACATCCAGGGTAACGGCATGACTGATCGTTACTGAACTTCCGGCAGGCGGAACTGAACCGCCCCAGGTTGCACCTGTATTCCAGTTTCCGGGAGCTGAAGTCGAGTAGAATTTTTCCGCCAGCGTGTAAAAAGCAGAAAATCCTGAAAGACCTGCACGGGAATAAAAATTACCGGTTGCATCCAATGACCCCGTTCCTGCAGTTTCTTCGTTCCAGGTTGAAGCATCAGCGGAATTATAAGCAACCAGATTATTTTCGTATAAACTGTTGAGGTCATTGGTTTGATCGTAATTTAACTGAAATGCCGTTCCATTATTGGTTCCGGCAAGATTGACGTAAAAATATCGTTTAAGTGACAAGGCGCCGGCAACAGAAACGGTTTCCTGAGTATGATACCTTCTGACGGTTACCAACCCCGGATTTCCTGATGTGGTGACCAGAAATCCAAGATTGCCGATATTTTCAGCAGTCAAGGCAGCAACTGCATTGTAGGTTGCTTCCACATAACCGGTTCCCGATCCGTTGGAGTTGATGACCGAGTTGCCTGCAGATTCGGTAAGCGTTCCGGTTGAACCAAAAGAAAGGATGCTATTTCCGTTCAGATCAAGATTTCCGTTTGTCAGGATCAGGCTGGTTGAAATTGTCAGATCAGAAGCAAGGGAAAGTTTTCCTGAAGATGTGCGGTTTAAAGTCAACGTTCCGATTGAATTGGCTCCAGGAGTAAAAGCGACCGTTCCGGCATCACCGGTTCCGGTTACAGAAAGGTTTCCGGCTCCTGAAGTTGAAGATAATGTTCCTGAAGTTCGGGTGAGAGATCCGGTTACGGTCAGAGTAGAAGAACCCAAAGCCAGTTCTCCTGCTGTCAGCGTCAGTGTTCCGCCAACGGTCAATGGTGTTCCAAGTGTGACTTTACCAGATGTAATTCGGTTAACCGTCAGGTTGGACAAAGTCTGTGATCCGGTTGTAAACCAGATCGTCCCTGCATCACCGGTTCCAGAAATTGAAATTGAAGAGGATGCAGATCCGGTAAGTGTTCCTGTTCCTGAGAATCCACCGGCAGAGACAGTTAACGTGTTTCCGTTCAGATCCAGTTTATCGGATGCTGAGTTGAATGCAATTGCATTTCCGCCGGCAGGGGCAGTTGCTGTCAGATTGGTGCCCGAAGCAAGCAGAACAGTTGAAACATTTCCGCTTCCGCCAATCAAAACATACGGAATCGTTATGGTTCCGCTTCCCGTTTTGGTTACTGATTGAGTTCCGTTTTTGTAAAAGAAAACGGCACGGCCATTTCCGGTAAAAGTTCCGGCACTTCCAACAGTAAAATCACCGTATGAAACCAGATCACCGCCACCTGAGCCTGAAAGAGTCAGGGTTCCTTCAATATTGGTATTCCCGGAAACTGTCAGACTTGCGGTCATGGCAGTGGTTGCCAATGTCAGGGTTGAGCCGGCGTCAATGGTCAGATTTCCGGCAATCTGACGGGCGGTTCCGGTTCCAAGATTTGCACCGAGGTCAACGGTTGTTGAATTGCTGATCTGAACATGATAGGGATACCCGGCACCGGATGTCGAAGCCCATTCCAGATTCCGGCCATAAGTTGTGGCAGAATTATATTTTAAAATTGATCCGGAAGCGTAAGTTGGGGCATTTACCGAAACAAACCCGAGGTTGTTAATCTGCAGGGTTCCGTTGATGGTGGAAAGTGAAGATCCGAAATTCATTCCGGCTGTAAGTAAAACCGTGATACCGGACCCAAACGTCAGGGTTTTCGAATTATTTGAAACAATTGTTTTGGTACCGGAAATTGAGACAGTTCCCGACGTTCCGCCAATGGTTCTTACAGAACTCCCGGCAGCATTTCCAACCAGAATATTTCCGCCATCACCTGACAATATCAGACTGTTTCCGTTCAAGTCAATAATATTGTCGTTTAAAATCTGAAGCACATCACCGGCTGTGCCGGCAAGAGTCAGGTTGGTTCCAAGAATGATGTTTCCGCCTGAATTATCAGCAACCAGGTAAGCAAGGGCAACATTGGCAGTATTGGTTAGGGTTTGATTTGTCGTTCCGGAAAAGAAAATGGCCCGGCCACTGTTGTTAAAAGCTGAACCTGAGTTAAAGGTTACATTCTTTTTTGCAACCAAATCACCACCACCCGATGAAGAAAGAGTTAGGGTTCCATTGACGTTTACATCACCATTTACAGTCAGAGTGCCCGAAATCGTGTTCAGGGTAAGTGTTGAACCCAAAGCGATATTTAAATCACCATTCGTAGAAAAACTGCTTGCTCCCGTTCCGAGACTAACCGAAGTGTTCCCGATTATGGAAACATGGTGGGGTGTGGTTGCAGACCATTCTGCATTCCGGGTATAGGCGCCACCGGTATTGTATCTGAGAGTTGAACCCGAATTGTAAACAGGACCCGAATTGGTGTATCCGCCCGAAGTAATTTCAAAAGTTCCGGCAACAGTAAAAACCCCGTTATTGGTTAGTCCGTTCGAGGTTTTCAGGGTTGACCCCGAGTTAACGGTAAGATTTCCGGCTGCACCGATGGTTCCGCCGTTGACGAGAGCATCCTGATCCATCGTTACGGTATGATTAATTGAAACTGCACCCAGATTTTCTGTGGTGGATGGAACAGCATTTGCCGTCCAGGTTGCAGCAGTACTCCAGTTTCCAGGGTTGGCTGTTGTCCAGGTCTGAACGGTGTACGAATAATTGGAACCACCATTGTTGTTCCCGTTGATGGTTAACAGGTCAGCATTGGCTCCCGAAATACTTCCAAAATCACCTGAAGTGAACAAATAATAGGCAACTGTTGTACCTGAGATATTTACACTTGCTGGAATGGTAGCCGAATAACTGGTTCCCGAACCGGACATTTTCACAACCGTTGAACTTGTAAATCCGTTGTTTGAATATCGAAGCCAAACCGCCTGTCCGGCACTGAATGAGCCGGACAGTGTTGCCGTTACATTCACATTCTGACCTGAGAATACACTTCCCTGAACGGGATTCTGGGCAACAGATGAAACCGATTCAATATTGGTGCCCTGAATTTCGATAACGGCAACATTGGCAACACCAGCATCGGATTTAAAAATGTAGCGGTAACCGGTATTGGTGCCGGTTATTCTGAACGCATTGAAAGCACCGTCAAAAATGGAAGTGTAGGCGGTATTCTGATTCAGTGCAATAATATCACCATCAGCATTTGGCCGGCGATCCTGTGTATTTGCAGAGTTCCTGAACCTGAAATACCGGTCACCACTGGCATCGGCACTGACAACCAGTTTATAATTTCCAAATGCAACGGCTTCAAAAGGAAATCCAGTTGAATAATCCTTTACACCGCCTGTACCTGATTGATTGGTGAGATCTGCCGTAAATAATTTCGGTTGGGCAGAAAGTGAGGTTGACAGGCCGATACCGGCAAGCAATAAAAGAGGTTTTAACCAATTTGCAGAATTCAAATTCATCTTCAGATTATCCTTCAATCAATAACAAATCCCTTCGGGGACCAACTTTTGACTGCGCAAAAGTTGGCAAAACGCATTTCGCCCATCCGCTCTTTGACTTGTGGCTGGCTCTCCGGCCCTGAACTTTTTTTATCAGGGCACGCAGTTGGTTGCTGAGCTTGCCGAAGCATGGCCACTGCGTCGACCGGATGACGGCGGTTATTCTTTAAAATACTTTTGGTAGTTAAAAGCAATAAGATTTAAAAGCCTGTTTGCCTTCAATCAATAACAGGGATTTGGGGCAATTGTTCAGAATACCGATCCCATTCACGTTCAAAGTACAATAATTTCATATTTTCCATCCGTTCAATGAAAACCGTTCCGAACAGATGATCAGTTTCATGCTGAATCACGATAGCTTTAAATCCGTCAGCTACAAAATCCAGGGGGTCACCATTCTGATCCTGTGCTTTGACGTGAATTTTCGTAAATCTGGGAACGGCACCCCGCAATCCGGGTAAAGATAAACATCCTTCCCAACCTAGCTTTTTCTCTGTGGTTAATGGGGTGATAACCGGATTCACTAAAACCAGGAGCGGAATTTCATTCGCTTTCGGATATCTCGGATTATCTTTAACTTCAATCACCGAAATCTGCCAGGATTCATGAACCTGTGGGGCGGCGAGTCCGGCACCCGAATATTCTTCCATGGTTTCAACCATGTCTTCAACAAGTTGCTGAAACTGACTGGTTCCGAAAAAATCTGTTGGAACTACATCGGCGACTTGTTTCAGAATAGGATGACCCATACGGGCAACTTTTAAAATTGACACAGGAAAAGTATCTTTCTTTTTACTGGTGGATTTTAGAGAATTGTAAAAATACATCACAAACTCTCACATTGGAATTGCATGTGACCCCCATCAAGCTCAAATCCGCATTTTATAACATTCCGGACACAATTGAACTTGCCAGAAATCTGCTTGGAAAAGTGCTCTGTACTAATGTGAACGGTGTTTTTACGTCTGCGATCATCACCGAAACCGAAGCTTATCTGGGTGAAACCGATCGTGCATCCCATGCCTGGAACGGAAGAAGAACCACCAGAACTGAAACCATGTTCCAATCGGGTGGAATTGCCTATGTTTATCTCTGTTATGGGTTGCACAACATGATGAATGTGGTAACCGGTCCGGCTGACTTCCCTCATGCGGTTCTGATCAGATCCGGCGAACCGCTTGAGGGCATTGATCAGATGCTTATTCGGCGAAAAAAAGTCAGAGCAGATAAAAATTTGCTTGGCGGACCCGGAACTTTTTGTCAGGCCATGGGGATCGACCGGTCGATGAATGCTGCTGACCTGACCGGTGAACAGATCTGGATTGAAGACCGGGGGATTGGGATTCCGGATGCTGAAATTTCTGCAGGACCCAGAATCGGGGTTGATTATGCCGGTGAGGATGCAAAACTGCCCTACCGGTTTAGGGTGACAGGAAAACCTGTTGATTTGTAAATCTCTTGCCACCATGGAAGTTCTTGTGTAACTTGCTTCCACTAAAATGGAATTTTGTAAACCATGATGACCCAAAACTACGACCTGTACACCTCCACTGACCAGGAGGTTTGGCAGACTTTATTCGACAGGCAAACCCAGCAGCTTCCCGGACTGGCTTCCACAGCTTTCATGAACGGTGTTTCTGATATCGGATTTAAACGGGATGAAATTCCACAATTCAGTGAAATCAACAAAGTTCTGAAGGAAAAAACGGGCTGGGGCATTTATGCCGTTCCGGGTCTTATTCCGAACCGTGACTTTTTTGAAGCACTGAAACACCGGCTTTTCCCGGCCACAACCTGGTTTAGAAAACCTGACCAGCTCGATTACCTCGAAGAACCCGATATGTTCCATGATGTATTCGGTCACGTTCCTCTGCTAACCAATCAACCCTTCTGCAATTACCTTACCGGACTTTCACAGATCGCTCTTGATCATATTGACAATGACAATGCCATTGAACTGATTTCAAGACTTTACTGGTACACCGTTGAATTCGGTTTGATTAAGGAACCTTCGGGACTTAAGATTTACGGATCGGGAATTTTATCTTCTGCCGGTGAATCTCCTTTTTCACTGAGTGATAAACCGAAAAGAGTTGAATTTAGTGTGGATGATATCCTCAGAACACCTTACATCAAAGATCGTTTTCAGGAAAAATACTGGGTGATTCAATCATACGATGACCTTTATTCATCTGTTCCTGAAATCAGAGAAAAAATCAAGATTTTACTAAAAAATGGTTTTAAATCCTGACTGGTTTTATTTTTTCTTCATTCTCCTGAAGTTCAATAATATAAAGATTTTTCAGGTGGTCATAAAAGGATTGACGGCTCACCCAATTAGAAACCAGATTTGCAACCAAAGCGGTTAACATCAGGTGAAAAATAATGGTATGGTTGGTTGTCATTTCAATAACCAGAATTGAAGAGGTAAACGGACTTCTTGTAATTCCGGTTAAAAAACCAACCATCCCACATAAAATAATAAGATTAGCTTCCGATCCAATCAAATCAAACCATCCCGCAAAAACAGCGCCCAAATCAGCACCTGCACTTAGAGATGGAGCAAAAATGCCTCCGGCAGCTCCGACAGTAAACGATATAATCTGCCCCAGAATTCTAAATACAGGTAAAAACCAATCAACTTCCTTATTCTCAGCAAACAGAATTTCAACCATGAATTCTTTTCCAGATCCAACGGCTCTGAAATCAATAAAATAGGCGATGGAAGCAAGTAGTATGCCACTGATAATAGTATATATGATTACATGAGAATGTCGGGCTATTGCTTTTTTTCCTTTTAAAATTAATAAAATGATTCGCCCCATTCCGCCACCGGCAACCCCTGTCACAATCGCAACAGGAATTACTCCAAGAATAAGCCAATAATCTAAATCTTTTAATGGAGGATATCCCAGATACAGATAAGGCCCCAGAAGCATCAGTGCGGTAAGTCCCGCTATGATGACACCGGTTAAAAGAGCTGATTTAAAAAGACTGAAATGGGTTTTGGTGAGCTCCTCAATGGCAAAAACGATACCACCCAATGGCGTGTTAAAAGCAGAGGCAAGCCCGGCAGCAGCGCCGGTTATAATCATATTCTGCTTTGATATTTTTGGATACCACTCCGGTAATAAATCATTTATTTTTTTGAATATAGATGCGCCGATTTGAATGGTTGGTCCTTCACGCCCTATAACGCCGCCGCCAAAAACCATCACAAGGCTTGAGATTATTTTAACCAAAATAACCCTGAGACCCAGCAGCTTATTTATCTTATAACCGTTTTTTGGGTTTGCTAACTCAATGGAAGCACTAACCTGAGGGATTCCGCTTCCACGTGACATTGGGGCATACGTTTTTACCAACCACCAGGCAAATACAAAGCACAGAGGGGTAATGAAGAAAAAAAGCCAGTTATTCAGGTTAAAAAGATAAAGTGTTCCGGCTTCTGCCCATGCAAATAACTTTGCATATAGAACTGAAACCAATCCGGTAAGGATAGCACCAACCCAAAACGGGAGCGCATTTAAAAGATTTTTTTTGAACGCTTCATTGTCAACGGTAGTAAAATAGGCCTGAACCTTACTAATTACCTTCCTGAAATAAACCATTTGTCATTCACTTACTATGTTTTAGAACGGGAATTTTGCCGGTTATTCAAAAGCTTTAAAACTGCATTTTCTATTTGCAATTTCCCCTTATTCACCAAGCCAGACCGAACTGGTAAAATTGTTTAAATCCACTCAGATAAGAACATCTGATCAGGTTTCCCTCTATTCAGTAAAATATGGTATTAACAGGTCTTCAAAGGTATAAAATCCATTTTCCTTTCCAATCAGGTTCTGAGCCACAAAAATTGCTCCGTTGCCGAAAGCTTCACGGGTAATAGATTCATGTATCAACCTAACCGTTTGGAATGGGAATCCACAAATAATTTCATGCTTTCCGATGATACCGCCTGCTCTGACGGATTTTATTTCCTGATGTTCAATATTCAGGTTATTTGCAATAATTTTTGCGGTTCCTGAAACCCCTGTTTTATCCCTGAAATGCTCCTCAATAATAACCATGTCAGTACTGGGTGCAATCTTTTTTAAATAACGTGCTGCAATCATTAAGTAATTAACACCCAGCGTAATATTTGGTGACCATAAAACAACAGTTTTTTTGGCAAACTGTTTCAAGCGAAGAATCGTTTTCTCATCATAATGTGAAACGGCACTGATGATTTTAATTTTCCGTTTTGCAGCTTCCTCAGCATAATAATCCAAACCGGTTTCTGATGAAAAATCAATGATGACATCAACCGGTTGCTCATCCAGTAATTCGGAAATTGAAATTTTACTGCTCGAGTAGATTAATCCTGGCTCATCTGAGGGTTCACCCAGAAATTCAGGTATAGATCTGTGATCAAGAAGTTCTGAACGTCTTACCACCCATTCAAGAATCATGTCTTTGTTTCTTAAAACCGTTGCGGCAACGGCCTTTCCGGTTTTTCCAAAACCCATTAACCCAATTTTCATTTTTTCCTCCAACTTTTTGAACAGATTCTTGCCCGTATTTTTTATCAGGCCACTGTTTTAACGATTAAATTAATTTCCCTCATAATTCAGGTAAAAATCCGGAAAACACTTTTTTAGTTTCTCAGGCTATCATCATCCAATGTAACAATAACTGGCTAGTCAGACAAACCTTTTTCGGTTATCATTGGAAGATTATAATAATTACAGCGGTTTTTTTTGATGGATCAATCTTCAGAAGGTGTGAATCATGTAACTAATTCATGAAGTTTTGTAACGTTTACCGGTTCAGGGTTGGTCATCTTTGCTTTGTATCAACTCAAACCTTATCCGGAAGAAAAAAATGAAAAATCCTGCTCTTTACTTAGTTCCTTTATTTATCACTGCTTCAGTTTTACCGATCCAGTTAAAAGCTGAAACCGTTACCACTCCAGTCATCAGCGAAGCAACCGTTCCGTCAGAAAAAACAGAAATGACTGTTTTGATAGATAGACTCGAAGCCATCAAGGCAATTGATGCCTCCATGATGAACGCTGAAGACAAAAAAGTACTTCGCACCGAAGTTGTTACCATCAACGAACAACTCAAAAACCAGGCTGATGGCGTTTATCTTTCTGTTGGTGCCATCATCATCATCGTTTTATTGCTGATCGTTTTATTCTGATCTGAAAAAGGGTTGGAAGAAAAGTTAAGGTTTTAATGAAAAGGTCTGGATCCCGGATCAAGTCCGGGATGACAGCCTATCAAATTAGCTTTTGCGAAGAGTGTGTCATCCTGAGCATTGCCTGTTCCGAACGCTTTCGGGGACTCAGGATTCATTATTTCTTTATTTCAAGAAACATCCTTCTGTTGAAGCTTTTACTTCTTGCGCAGATAAATATGCTTGATGTTGTTGTTGCCTGAATCCCGTTCGTCAATTTCGAACCGGTTCATGCTTTTGATCAGCGGAAGCATTTTCAGGAAGCCATAATTCCGGGTGTCAAAATCCGGCTTTTTCTTCATGAGCAGATTGCCAAGATCACCCAGAAACGCCCATCCGTTTTCATCGGCAAGATCTGAGATACTGTCGGAAACCAGTTTAATGATGGCCGGATCAATTTTGCTCAGCGGTTGTTTGGCCGGCTGTGGTTTTGATTTGGATTCCTTTTTCCCGGGCAATTCGGGTTCTCTTTCCACTTGCGGTTTCAGAATTTCGAGATAAATAAATTTATCGCAGGCCGTGATAAACGGATTCAGCGTTTTCTTCTCGCCGATGCCAATTACTTTCATGCCGGCTTCCCTGAGCCGGGTTGCCAGACGGGTAAAATCACTGTCGCTCGAAACGATGCAGAATCCGTCTACTTTTCCCGTGTACAAAATATCCATTGCATCAATAATGAGTGCACTGTCGGATGCATTTTTCCCGGTTGAATAACTGTATTGCTGGATGGGCGTAATCGCATTTTCAAGAAGCACTTTTTTCCAGCCGGAAACGGTTGGCTTTGTCCAGTCGGCGTAAATTCGCTTGAAAGTCGGAGTCCCGTATTTGGCGATTTCTTCAAACATTTCCCGAACGTTGGCGTACGGAACATTGTCTGCATCAATCAGAACAGCAAGTTTCAGATCTTTTTGGATTTCCATGGCAGTATTTTTTCTCTTAAAGTCCTTTTGGCGTCATTCTGAGTGTCCGTCAGCCGACGGACGTATCGAAGAATCTCCAAACCAAAGGTACCTCTTTTCCTGTCAGGCAACAAGGTTTTTCGGAAGTGGAATTTGGGGAGTTTCGGGGTTACCAGAATCTTTCCAAATCAAATGCCCATTATCCAAAAGCTTTTTAAAATCTGGTATTCTGATCCTGAGGTCACTGAACCTGTGGTTACTGAGCGTAGTCGAATTATCGAAGTGCAGAAGGACGGCTATCGACGGAAGATTTGACGACAATCGGGAACAAATCAAGAATTACAGAATTCATTAAATTTCATTGCCGTCTGCTTTAGCTGACGGAATCAGAATGCAAAAAATTAAAATTCGTCCGGCCACAAACTACATTTAACCACCAACTTCTATCCGGACGAAACGGGGGAAATTCAACCCGTCAGCTGACGGCTTGGTAGAATTTTGCAATGCATCAAACCACCGGGCACCTCGATACTCAACCATTGGCTGAAATCGGTGCTTCGTGGCCAAAAAAAGGTGGTTAAACAGAAAAAACAGGGTGTTGGGTTAAAACCCAAATTCTTTTTAAAATTCCAAATATCCGTCAGCTAAAGCAGACGGCAATAAAGATGATGTAATTCAGGATAACAGGCTTTAAACATTTAACTCCAACATCCCCCCGGCTTCGCCGTTCCCCCTTCAAAGGGGGACATTCAAATGTCCAGTTTTCCTTCCCGTACCACTTACCACTTACCACTTTTCACTATTCCTACGCCCCATACAAATCTTCCAGCTCAAGCTTTTCGATTCTTTTCCGGATGGCGTTTTTCGTCCGGCCAAAGTGTTTCGCCAGATCTTTTACATTCACACCTTCGCAGAACATGACCGTAAGTTCAGAATCCATTTCCGGCGACCAGGGTTTGTACGCTTCCTGAAAATTTTCCCTGACTTTATCCACTGAATAAGAACGTTCTTTGGGTGGTTCTTCAGTAAATTTCCGTCTGAGCGGTTTTGGAAAACTTTTAAACTCAGCCGGTTTCTCAGCTTTAACTTCAGCTTCATTTTTAAGGATATGGATTTGCGGAGAAGCCGGAAATTTCTTCGGCATTAAAGCTTCAGCCAGATGGATGCTGTTTTTCGTGCGTGTCACGGCCACATAAAGCAGATTGATTTCTTCGTTCAGTTTGGCCGGATTCAAGTCTTCTTCACTGACAGTTTTGATCAGTTTTTCCAGTTTTTCTTCGGTAATAAAATCGCTCACCAGCTGAACGGAGTCATATTCCATCCCTTTGCACCGGTGAACCGTTGAAAAAATCATTTCCGCTTTGTCTTTATCCTCATCGCCGACATGTTTTGCTTTTATTTTTTTGAGGATATCCGGAATGTCTTTGCCGTATTCCTTCACTATATCCACCATCATCCCAAGCTGAACATCTTCCGTTTTTTCGATGTACTCTTCAAGCTCAGCCATATCTTTCATTTCTTTGATCAGTTTGTCACGGATGAGGGCATTTTTCCCGGACGACAAATGCAGCACATCATAAAGTGAGGCGCCATCATCGGCGTAAGTGTACGAGTTGATGTTTCCTTCAAAGTAAATCGACTTCACCTTGGTTGATTCCGTCACGTATTCGATGGCTTTGAGTAAAAGTCCCAGATTCGTCCGGGCCAAAATAGCTTTGGATTTAACGGATTTGGTCGTTCCCATTCCTGAGATTTTCACCGGATGGTAACTGCCCAGATGGTTTTTCCAGTAAAGGATTTCCATGGCCAGATTGGCGATATCCTGACTGAACCGGAAGCTTTGTGATAAATTGAAAGTTTTGAAATCAGCTTTTTCGAGTGAATTCACGGCAAAACGCCATCCGTAAATCTGTTGATGGGTATCACCCACAATCACTTTGGTTGCGCTTTGGCGGAAAAACAAGTCGAGCATGGCCGCCGATGCATCCTGACCTTCATCAAAAAGAATGTAATCGTAATTGAGCTGGATTCCCGAAAGCTGGAATTTCTTGAGATAAAAATCGTGGGTGATGTCGATTTCACCTTTATCCATTTTGCTCAACAACTGCCGGGTTTGCGCTTCGATGATCTCGTAAAAACTGTCAACAAATTTCCGTGCTTTTGCATCAGTCACCACTTCCCGGTAATTCAATTCCTGAACTTTGAGTTTGTCGCTGTTGCAGAAGTAGGCAATGAACTTGCTAATGTGATTCGCCACCATGAACTCGGCGTGCTTTTCCCCATTTCCCTTAAGTCCAAGCAGTTCAGCAATTTCGTGGGTTTTATATCCTGACGGTCTGACCACATAATTATTCTGGAAAACGACGTGCCGGTAGGCGAGGGAATGAGCCGTTTCAACTTTGACGTTGGTAAGTCCGGCATCTGCAAACCGTTTCACCGCTTCAATTTTAACTGATTTGTTAAAGGCCAGATAAAGGATTTTACTGGATGGCGGACGGGTTCTGGCGTATTCGATAATGGTCGTGGTTTTGCCCGAACCGGCAACAGCATTGATTTTAATGTTGCCGGTTGAGTTGATAATGTCTTTTTGTTCAGGAGTCAGGATCATTTTTTTTGGGGGGGGCTTAAACCCAGTTTTCAAACATTAAACCAGGAATACGTGAAAATTCTTTTAAATTATTCGAGACAAGAGTTAAGTTTCTGGATATAGCCTGAGATGCAATTTGCAAATCATAAGGACCAATAATCTTACCCGATTTTTCCAAATTTGCCCGAATCATTCCAAATATTTCTGCATCATGATCTTCAAATGGAATAATATCAAACGGGGAAAGGAAGTGAAGCAATTTCCACCGGTTTTTCTCAACAGATTGGCTTTTTGCAACCCCATATTCCAACTCACCAACAGAAATAGCTGAAATTTTGATCTGGAATGGTTCTAGCGTTTTTAATTTCTGAATAACCGTTTCGGGATTTTGTTTAATTATGTAAATACAAATATTGGTATCAATCAGGTACATTAAATTCATCTCTTATTTGTTGTTCTGGCTGATTTCTCCCGTCAGAAAAAATATCAGATGAAAACCCGGTCAGGCTTTCTTCAAAATTTTTCCAGGGATCGTTTTTAGGAAAAAGAATAATTGTATTCCCAATTTTTTGGATAAATAGCTCTTTCTCCAAAACATTATACTCTTTTGGAAGTCGTATCGCCTGGCTATTTCCGCTGGTAAAAACTTTTGATGTATGCATTTTAAAATTCTCCTTTTGCAAGTATATACACATGTATATACAAAATCAATTCATTTTTTTGCCTGACATTAAAAAATTTATTCTTAATTAAGAATTTTCGGGATTCAATACCATTCTGGAACGAAGAAAACTGAGGGCACTTCGACTTGGTCACTGAGCGCAGTCGAAGTGCCGCTCAGTGACCTCAGCATATCCTAAAAAAGCATTCCCCACTTACCACTTGTAACTTATAACTTACCACTTACTATGGTTTTTCCAGCATATTGCCGGTTCTGGCGTCAGCCCGTTTCAGAAGAATACTGAACACCAGACCAATCACACCCAGGCTGGCAAACATGATCATGCTGGCCGTGTAATCGTGGGTTAAATCCCGCAATGTGCCATTTAAAAACGGGAAAAGCGCAAGTCCGATATTCTGAATGAAAGTGGTGATACCGAAGGCAGTTCCGGTGTGTTTTTCATCCACAATCATGGCAATGGCCGGCCAGAGTGCAGCCGGAACAAGAACAAAAGCAAATCCGAGTAGGATCATCGGAAGAACCGGATTGATGGTTGTAAGTCCCATCAGCAGGTGAGCAGGAATTAAAAGCAGGGAACCGATAATCATAATGGTTGCACGTTTCCCGACTTTATCGAGAATCTGACCGGCAAACGGAGCCATAACCATCGAAGCAAAAATAATGATGGAAGAAATTCCGCCGGCGGTACTGAACATGTGAAGAAACGATCCGAAAACCTGCATCATGAACGAGCCGTTCGTATCAGCAACTCTTGGGAATCCCCATTTATCCACAAAGAAATCGGTTGAAAGCGCAGTGAACGGGAAAACAGCGGAATAAAAAAGTACACACAAAATGGCTATGTACCAGAACCGGGGTCCGAAGTAAGCAATATCAGATAACTTGATTTTATCACCGGCAGTTTCTTCCTTCAGTCCGACGGCTTTTTCCGCTTTTCGGTCCATGTAAATGTAAACGAGGTTTGAAAGCAGAGAAAATCCGCAGAAAATCGCAGCTGCATAAAGCGCAAACCGGGCGCCGCCGAAATAGTCAGAAATCAGTTCACCCGTATTGAAGGCAAACATAGTTCCGAGACGGCTGATGGTCAGCGCAACACCGAAAGCGAGTGCCAGTTCTTTTCCCTTAAACCAACGTGCCAGCATGGCAGATTGTACAACAGCCAGCGGTTCAGCACCGGCACCGAATACAAACCGGCCGATCATGAGGGTGGTGATATTCGGGGCAAAGGCGATGATGACGCCGCCAACGACCACAATTCCTGAGAAAATCAAACTGGCTTTTCGGGTTCCGAGCCAGTCAATCACAAATCCGGAGGCAAGAACAAAAATGATGGCGGCAATACTGTAAGCCGTATAGAAAAACCCAACCGTTCCACGCCCGGCACCCAATTCTTCAATTAACGTCGGGGCGATGGCACCGATGATATCATAGGCAAAGTAACTTCCGAAGGTGATTGCAGAGATAAAAAAGAGTCCGATAAAGCGGTAAGCCTTACTTGCCGGATCAAACCAGGAAACAGATTGGGTGGACATTGGGAAAATCCTTATTTTTGACTGGGGCTAAAAATAGGCAGTGGATATTTCTATTGCCAGATTTCATTACTTTTTTGATGAATTTCTTTTTTTGTTGAGGGGGATTGCTGAAGGTTATTTTTCAGTTGTCGTACTGACAGGCAGACTGAATGCTCACTTTCTTTGCAATTTCATTTTATTTGTAGACTTGCATTTTAGGAAAATTTGTTGGTTTTTTTGATAGTTTCAAATTTGTCCGTAAATTTGTCCGCATATAAAATAGGTTTGCAATATGATAAATGTGAAATTCTACTTAGATAAAGCCGATAAAAGCAAAAGGTCTCCAATACACCTAGTTATCAGACAAAAAGATGTGCAAGTCAAAGTTGCGACAGGGGAAAAAATTTTAAAAAAGGATTGGGATAACAAAAACCAAGTCGTTAAAGAATCGGAATACGCACATAGGTCAATAAATAAGTTCTTGGCATTTTTAAAGCAAGAGGTTGAAAAATATTTTGATTCCGTTCCGCATTCCCATTTTACTGATAAAAAAGTCAAGGAGAAAATATTGTCTTTGGTTAATGGCAGAAAGGTTAACATTGATGTAAAAATGGTTTGCGAAGATTTAGCTGAATATGATGGAAAAATTAAAACAACTTTTATTGATTTATTTGCTGGTGCTGGTGGATTTAGTGAGGGTTTTTTACAGGCAGAATGCGGTAATAGATATTACGACTTTTTGTTAGGAAGTGATATAAATGAGAATTGTGAATTAACCCATCTTGCTCGATATAATTACCAACTTGGAATGGATTCAGAGTTTTTGCGTCAAGACATTACTGAACCAGACTTTTTAGAAAATTTATTAAAGAAATTGAAAAATATTCAAGTTGACGTTGTTTGTGGTGGACCACCTTGTCAAAGCTTTAGTTTAGCAGGGAAACGGAAAAAGTTTGATAAAAAGGACGATTTATTCGCCCATTATTTAAATGTGATCCGTGTTCTACGCCCAAAATATTTTGTAATGGAAAATGTAAAAGGAATCCTTACAAAAGAAGGTGGAAAAATAAAGGAAATGATTTTACAAGAAATCAAATCAATTCTTGATTTAAAAGAATTTCACCAGTTAATTCATTTTTTAGCAAAGCTTAGAAAAGTAGAAAAGGAAAAAGTATTTACGCTGGATTGCTACAATTTACGCATGCAATTTGAATCTGCTAATGAAAAAGAGCTGGAAAAATTAAGAGATGATTATATTCAAAATGTTGAAAATAGATTTCGACTTCTAACACCTAAAATTGCAGATTACAAAACAAGTAAAACAGATATAAATATTAATACAATTCGCCACGGATTTAACTTATTAAAGCGAAGCAAGGAGTTAGCTTATGTAAGAAAAAAAGTCATTTTAGAAAAAGCACACAGCGATTTAGACAATGATTACTTCTCCGAAAAATTCGATGCATTTTTAACAGCAATAGAATCAGATTCAATTATTGACCAAATACATGATTCATTCAAAAATTTAAAAGCTCCAAATGAATATCAGAACGATATTTCTGAAATAATATCGGCTTTAGAAATTTACAATTATTCATTTGAGGAGTGCATTCAAGGGCTCAAACCGTTCGTGAAAACAATAAAGGATGAAATCGAATTTGAAGAAATTTTATCGCACTTAAGGTTATATAATATTGAGCAGCCTTTTGTTGCCCTAGCTTCAAATTATGGAGTTCCGCAAAACCGCGAAAGGGTTTTATTTATTGGTTGTCGCAAGGATCAGAAATTAATTACGACTGTTCCGCCAACTGTAAACGAAAAAGAAAAGGTAACAGTTTTTGAAGCATTGTATGATTTAGATTTTATAGGAAATGATGATGAGAAATATAGTTATGAGGCAATTGATTTAAAATCAAAATACAATGGCACAACAGAAAAGATGATCTCTTTAGTTAAGAAAAGAACTATTGACGGAAAACCAGATGAAAACAAAGGCTTGACATACGCAGATTGGTCAAAAAGAGGTCGATTGAACGGAAGATTTTCAAATGCAAAAAATCCATTTTACGTAAGAACTTTTGATGAACTAGAAAACACTTTAAACCATATTGTTGCTCCATTACACAATCACAAAACAAGTAAACAAAATGAAGATGTTGTTAAGCGTTTGGAAGTCATTTTAAAAACTGGTGATTATGATATGGCGAAAAAGGAACTTAAAAAAATTGGTCTTGATTCTGAAAAACGAAATTACAATGTTTTAAAACCAGACTCTCAAAGTCCAACTGTAATGACGATACCAGATGATTATATACACTTTTCAAGTCCAAGGGCATTAACAGTTAGAGAAATGGCTAGGTTGCAATCATTTGATGATTCTTTCGTGTTTCAGGGTAAGCGTTCAACCGGAGGAAATAAACGCAAATTTGAAGTACCACAATTTACTTTAGTAGGAAATGCAGTTCCACCATTAATGGCGCGTGCTGTTGCGTCGGAAATATTAAAAAACATAAAGTAGTCACTGATGAGGCAACTAACAACCATTGAAATAAATCGGATAAAACTTCTAACAGAAAAGTCTATTGAACTTTGTCTAATTGAACCAACTATTGTAGGACTTGAAAAGTCGATAATGGATGCTACGGGTTCAGTTAGAACCTATTTGAAAGCCCGATGTATACACGATTATGAATTGCAGAAACAAGGTCAAGAAAATAAAATTCAGATTTCATCGTTTTTAATTTACTCAAATGAATTAAAAAATTCAGTTGCCTCACTTTATCGTCCAAATTCAAAAATGGGTGATCCCAGAATTTGGTTCAAAGGGTTAGGTTCGTTTGCAATGGCAAACGATATTTTAGGAATAATCGCCTTTGAAAGAAAGCTATATGTCTTGAATATTACACAACTTGATTTGCAAAAATTAGTAGAAGCAAATACGACAAATCCATTAAAGGAATTGGTGAATGAGATAAACCAAATTTCAAATGAAATAGCTGATGAATTGTTATTTAAATTGAGAGCCATTGCTGCGAGAGGCTTTGTTCCTGCTTTGTTACAAGCAGACACTTCAATTGGTAGAACATTGGAGAAATTGTTAGGTATTGAAATGAACTCCTCAAGAACCCCTGATTACAAAGGAATAGAATTAAAATCTGCAAGGGAAAACAAAGGAACAAGAAAAGGGCTCTTCGCAAAAACGCCAAACTGGAATTTAAGCAAATTTAAAAATAGAAGTGAAATTTTGGATGCGTTTGGGTATTGGGGGGAAGACGGTTTCCGTTTATATAATACAATTAGAGCTACTGGCAGAAATGCTCAAGGTTTAATATTAAGAACCGATTACGACCTTGGTTATTTATTTGAAAATTCCGATAAAAAGGAAATTGGCGATTTTTTAATTTGGGAATTGGGTGTACTTAAAGATGCTTTGGCATCAAAGCACAAAGAAACATTTTGGATAAAGGCCCAATCCAAGATGGAAGACAATAGAGAATTCTTTTTGTTTAAGTCGGCTGAACACACTAAAAGTCCGTTAATTAATCAATTTGGTTTGCTAATTGATATTGGCGCTATTACAATCGATTATACAATAAAGAGACTTGCAAATGGTTCAGTGATTGACAAGGGGTGTAACTTTAAATTGAAACCAACTGCTTTGAATATGCTATTTCCCCCAAGTAATATTTATTCACTTTTACCAGATTAAACATTCTTTGCAAAGTAAATGGAGTGAATGTTTTTACTCCTCTGGGTTTGCAAAGGTGATTTTTTTGATATGCAAAGTGACAATTGCTCGATTATTATCCCAATTTGGATGCTTCTCCCTACTTGTAACTTTTAACCCTACCCCATGACTCAAAAAAAATCCCTATCCACCACCGATCCGCTGATTCTGATCGGAATTTTCATTACTGCGAAATTTCTGCTTCACTTGTTTACCAACACCATTTACGGTTTCCACCGGGATGAACTGCTTTACATGGCGCTTGGTGATCACCTCATGTGGGGATTTCAGGAAGTACCGCCTTCGATTGCCGTTTTTGCCAAACTTTCGGGATTCATTTTCAGTGATACGCTCGCAGGTTACCGGTTTTTCCCGGCGGTGACCGGTGCTGCCACGGTCGGACTTGCGCTTCTCTCCGTAAGAATACTAGGCGGAAAACAACTTGCCATCCTTATCACCGGCATTACGCTTTTGCTTTCACCGCTTTTTCTGCGGATGAATACTCTTTTTCAGCCGGTCACCTTCGACGTTTTTTACTGGACGTTAATTCTTTGGCTCGTTCTCCGTGTGATTAATTCTTCAGCAAAACCTTCCGACTGGATCTGGCTGGGTGTTGCCTTCGGACTTGGGATGCTCAACAAATATTCGATTCCGTTCATCGCCATTCCGGTTGCCCTGAGTTTGATTTTAACTCCAAACCGGTTGTTGCTCAAATCCCGCTGGCCGTGGATTTCAATCGGGATTGCACTTTTAGTCTGGCTGCCCAATCTGATCTGGCAGATTAAAAATCAGTTTCCTGTTTTTGACCACATGGCTGAACTCCGTTCCAATCAGCTCGTTCATGTTTCAGCTTTGGATTTTATTTCAGGTCAGGTCCTTCTCAATCTTTTTGCCGGATTACTTTTCATTCCGGGTTTAATCTGGCTCATCCGGTCGAAGGAATTCAGAATTCTGGCCTGGATTTACGGTTTTTCTCTTCTGCTTTTTGTTCTGCTCAGCGGCAAATCTTATTACCTGGCCGGAATTTACCCGATACTTATTGCTGCCGGCGGCGTCTGGTTTGAATCCTGGACTGCATCCGGGAAAAAATGGAAAGTGTCCCTGTTTGGTTTGCTATGTCTGCTGAATCTGCCTCTCGTTCCGTACGGACTCCCACTCCTCCCGGTCGACACAATGAAATCGTATTCTGCTTTCATGGCCGAAAATGCTGCCATGACTCCGCCTCTCGTCTGGGAAGATGACACGGTTCATGATCTGCCTCAGGATTATGCCGATATGTTCGGTTGGGAAGAACAGGTTCGCTCAGTCACCACCGTTTATTATAATCTGCCCGATTCCATCCGGAATGAAACGGTGATTATGACCTCAAATTACGGTCAGGCCGGAGCTCTGGCCCATTTTGGTGAGGTATATAATCTGCCCTACCCGGTCAGCATTGCAAGCAGCTTTTATTTTTTCGGACCCGGAAATCTGCCGGGAAAATACATTCTCGCAGTTGGTTATGAAAAGGAAGACATTGAGCAGTTTTTCGCTGAAATGGAACTGAAACGGATTCACACTTCATCGGTTGCCCGTGAAAACCGGGTTGAAATCTGGTTGTGCAAAAATCCGAAAGTAACCCTGCAGGAAGCCTGGTCCGGGTTCCGGGATGACCGGTGAATTGGGTGGGTGAATTCTTTTCCCTACCTTTGCATTCATGACCGACTTTTTATACGAAATCGACAAGACTTTATTTTACTGGATCAATCACGGCTGGTCAAATCCCGTTTTTGATGTGGTCATGCCGTTTATCACCAACCGGGTGACCTGGTTTCCGGTCTGGATTGCTCTTGTTGCCTGGTTGATCTTGAAAGGTGGACGAAAAGGGCGGATTGTCGCAGCTCTGATTATTCCGGTAATTTTTCTGACTGATCAGGTTTCTTCAGAACTGATCAAACCGTTTATCGACCGGGTTCGTCCGTCCAATGCCCTGCCCGATGTTTATCTTCTCGTAAAAAGAACGATGTCTGACTCTTTTCCGTCTTCTCATGCGGCCAATTTTTTTGCCGGAGCAACCTTGCTGACCTGGTTTTACCGCAAAACGGCCTGGATTTGCTTCAGTCTGGCAACTTTGGTCGCACTTTCACGTCCGTATGTGGGCGTTCACTATCCGTCAGATATTCTGGGCGGTGCCGTGCTCGGATCTTTGCTTACACTTGCCGTCATCTGGCTGTATCTTCAACTTGCAAAAAAATCGGGTCTTCCCTGGCTTCAGACAGACCTTGAAGGAGTTTCAAAATGATCGAATGGAGTGTTTCTCCCATTATTTTTTCTGTCGGACCTGTTTCCATCCGTTGGTACAGTCTCATGTTCGCCGTTTCGTTTTACCTTGGGTTTTTGCTGATCAGGGCTTTCATGAAAAAAGACGGTCGCCCCATTGAAGATGCTGACCGGGTTTTGCTTTACATGATGGTTTCGGTGATTGTGGGTGCCCGTCTGGGTCATTGTTTATTCTACGATCCGGCTTTTTACCTCAGCCATCCGCTTGAAATTCTTAAAGTCTGGGAAGGCGGACTCGCAAGCCACGGTGCTGCTATCGGGATTTTAACCGGCATGTATATTTATTCACGGAATTCCAAAAACCAACCTTTTCTCTGGGTGATGGACCGGATTGTCATTGTTGTCGCCCTTTCCGGACTTTTCATCCGCCTCGGGAACCTGTTCAACTCAGAAATTCTCGGCATCCCGACTGACGGATCCTGGGGATTTGTCTTCACACGCATTGATCTGATTCCTCGTCATCCGGTGCAGCTTTATGAAGCGTTCACCTATTTCGCCATTTTTGGAATGCTCATGTGGATGTATTACAAAACCCGTGAAATTCTTCAGGATGGAAGGCTTTTCGGCTGGTTTCTGATTACGGTTTTTGGCGGAAGGATTATCCTCGAGTTTTTCAAAGAAGAACAGGCAGCTTTTCACATGATTCTGCCCATCACCATGGGTCAGCTTCTCAGTATCCCGTTTGTAATTGCCGGTATCTATCTGCTCGTGACCTCGAAAGAGAAGAGTGAACCCGCCAAAAGTCAAAAGGGAAAATAAGAAACCGTTGTACTGCCTGTCCCGAAAGTATTAATCCCGCCTACTGACGGGCTTTCAGGGTTTTAAGTTGCAGGTCGTACGGATAGTGAATTTTTCCCTTCCATGAAAGTCTGCGCAATTTGCCGCAGATTTTTTCCCGCTCCCAAACAAGGGTACTTGTCGGGTAAAAAGATCACACGGATTAGCGCAGATGTGGACGGAAATCATAACCCAAAAATTTAAGAGAGTATTAAAAAAGAGGGGTTTCGAAATTCATTAACCATTCACCCTTAACCATTAAACATTTGCCTTTCCTCCTTCCTTCTTACAATTTCATTAAAACACTCCGGAAAATCCCTTCGCCTCTTTCGCTTGTACCAAATAAAACACTAATTTAGTCAGAACAGAATTTAAGCTCGGTAAAGCACACTTCTAAACAGAAAAACCGGTGGCAAAAGTCTACACCCTTCATCCAAAAAATCCGCAAAAAAACCGGATTGAAGAAATCGTCCTGAAGCTCAGGAAGGGTGGTGTAATTTTATATCCGACCGATACCAATTATGCCCTGGGCTGTGATATCAACCATAAAAATTCCATCGAGAAACTCAGGTTCATTCGTCAGCTTCCGCCCCATTATCCGCTTTCTATTCTTGTGCCATCCTTTACCGGACTTAGTCAGTTTGCCAAAATCCCTGACAACGCCTACCGGATTATGAAAGCACTTGTTCCGGGGCCTTACACGTTTATCCTCCCGGCAACCAAAGAAGTCCCGAAACTGCTTCAGGATCCAAAAAGGAAAACAATTGGAATCCGAATTCCTTCCAATCCCATCTGTCTTGAACTTTTAAGAGAACTTGGAACTCCACTCGTTTCAATTTCTGCCAAACTGGACGAAGAAGAGCTGGCTTATCACAGCAGTTTTGCTTTGTTTGAGCAGTACGGTCCGATCGTTGATTTTATTATTGATGATGAAAATGATGATCCCGGCTCAGAATCCACCATTATTGATTTCACTGATGAAGAGCCGGTAATCCGCCGTGAAGGATTAGGCCTAGACCGGGTACTGGCGGTACTTTAGACCGCCGGTGACAGGGGACAAGGGACGGGTGACTAATAACCGGGGACAAGGGACGGGGATAAGGTTACGGGTTACGGGTAAAAATTGTGGATGCCAAGCAAACCATAATTTCTTGATTTTCCGAGTAATTAAAACTAAAAAAAGCATGTCTCTGTATTGATTTCTCTGCGTTCCCAGCGCCTCTGCGGTCGAATTATCCACTTTCCCAAAACTTTTCAGAAGTCAGACTTTTAATTCCCGATAAATCTTCGTAAAATCTAAGTAATTTTAAGACTTGTCGTTAATTTGTAATCAGGATTTTCATGACGCCAGAACAACACTTACTTGCCCTCAGAAATTCGGTGGATCTCTACCTGAAGGGACTCGCCAATGAAACTGAGCCAGAATCACTCTATGAGCCGATTCGATATGTGCTTCATGCGCCGGGAAAACGTATCCGCCCGGTTTTATCATTACTTTCCGGGAAAATGGCAGGCGGACAGGATTCAATCGTCATGCCGGTTGCGGCTGCAGTAGAAGTTTTCCATAATTTTACACTGGTTCACGATGATATTATGGATCATGCTGCTTCCCGCCGTGGAAACCCGACAGTCCATGTAAAATGGGATGAAAATGTGGCCATTCTTTCAGGGGACATGATGGTGGGAATGGCTTACCGTCTTCTGCTTTTCTCAGAAACGGTTCACCTGCGTGATGTTATTTCAGTTTTTCAGGATAGTGTTGATGCAGTTTGCGAAGGTCAGGCGCTTGATAAAGAGTTTGAAACCCGCCCTGTTGTTTCAATCCCCGAATATCTGAATATGATCGAGAAAAAGACAGCCTGGCTGATTTCCTCTGCTCTTCGAATCGGGTGGGTTGCAGTTAATGGAAAAGATGGAACCGACAAAAAACTTCACAATCTGGCCATCTTACTCGGTCGTGGATTCCAGATTCAGGATGATTACCTTGATCTGATGGGTGATGAAGCTTCATTCGGAAAAACCATCGGTGGTGATATTGTTGAAGGAAAGAAAACCTATCTTCTTCTGACAGCTCTAGAGCGTGCCGAAGGTGACGATAAGATTTTTGTCAGAAAAATAATGAACAGGGAAGTCGGGTTCGACCAGATTCCGGCAGTGAGAGATCTGTTTAAGCGTTTAGGTGTTTTGGCTGAAACTGAAATGGTTATCAACAAGACATTTGAAGAAACGTACAGCCTCCTGAAAGATTTCGAAGGTAACCCTGGCTATGAAGTGCTGAAACTTCAGATTGAACAAATTATCAACCGGAAGTTTTAAAGACACAATGGTAGAAGCTGACGTACAGATTAAAAATAATGCCGGCCTGCATACAAGACCGGCTGCAGCCATTGTAAAAATGGCATCCAGATATAAAAGTGAGTTTTACATCACGAAAGACGGCATTGAAATCAATGGCAAATCAATCATTGGCGTCATGACACTCGCTGCTGAAAAAGGGTCCTGGATGAAATTGACTTTTGATGGACCCGATGAGGAACAGGCTATTTCAGAAATGAAAGAATTGTTCGAAAACGGATTCGGAGAACTTTAATATGATCACCGATAAACCAGTTCTCGCTGGAAATAAAGAACCCGACCTGACTCAGGAAGTCAGACTAAAAGGAGCCCCGGCTTCACGTGGTTATGCCATCGGACCTGCCTTCCTGTTTAAGCGTGACACCATCAATATTGATTACCGAACCGTCGCACCTGAAGATTCTGAAGAAGAAAAAGACAAATTCCGCAAATCCATCGAGCAGTCAAATAAAGAACTGATTAAGATTTCAACTATTACCCATCAAAAACTCGGCGAAGAATTTTCAGCCATTTTTGATGCACAGATTATGATGCTGTTTGATCCGGAAATAACGAAAATTATCAACCGGGAAATTGAACAGGCAGGTTTTACAGCAGAGGCGGCAACAGATAAAGCTTTTAATCAGCAAATTGAACTTTTACGGGCATCGGCTGATACGTATCTGGCTCAGCGCATTACCGATCTTGAAGATGTGAAATTCAGAATTATCAGAAACCTTCAGCGCGGAAAACTGCTTTCCCATGTTGAAGATTCAAGCGTTATCGTTGCAGATAATCTTACTCCTGCAGATATGATTCTGTTTTCCCGTCAGAATATTGTGGGTATTATCCTCGATTTTGGCGGACTCACCTCGCACGTTGCCCTCATTGCCCGGTCTCTGAACATTCCGCTGGTGATTGGTCTTCACAAAATCTCGGGTGTTGTGAAAAACGGCGATGAAATTATTGTGGATGGAATTGATGGCATTGCCATTGCCCGGCCGGCACCAAATATTCTCGAGAAATACCGCAAAAAAATGGAGAAGTTCAGAAAGTTCATCTCCATTTTTGAAAATGATATAAATGAACCGGCAATCACGATCGACGGAAAACGAATAAATGTTCTTGCCAATATAGAATTCCGTGATGAAATAGGTGATATGGGAATTTGTGGCGCCGAGGGAATCGGTCTTTACCGGACGGAGCACTTGTTTCTAAGCCGTGGATATTTCCCCTCAGAAGATCACCAGTTTAAATATTATTCCAGTTTGTTTGATCTTGCAAAAGCCTGGCCTGTAACCATCCGGGCGTTTGATGTCGGCGGTGATAAAGTTCTTGAATCCAGTTTCCATGAAATGAATCCGTTTTTGGGCTGGCGGGGAATCAGAATCATGCTCGACAGGCCTGATATCTTCAAAAATCAAATCCGGGCTATTCTTCGTGCTTCCGTTGGCAAAAATGTGAAACTGATGTTCCCCATGATTCATAATCTGACGCAGGTTCATCAGATTAAGGAATTGATGGAAGAAATTTATGTCGAGCTGGATAAAAAAGATATTCCTTATAAGAAAATTCCGGTTGGCGTGATGATTGAGGTACCCAGCGCTGTCATGGTTTCTGAAGAAATTGCTCGTGAAGTGGCCTTTTTCAGCATCGGAACCAATGACCTGACTCAGTACACGCTTGCTGTTGACCGTGGAAACGATATTATTTCTTCACTTTACAAAGAGCTTGAACCGGCTGTTATCCGACTGATTGACAAAACCATTCAATCCGGACATCTTTCCAATATTCCGGTTTCCATTTGCGGGGAATTGGGTTCAAATATTCTGGCGACTCCATTGCTTATCGGAATGGGGATTGATGACATCAGTGTGGTGATCCGGCGGGTTCCTGAGGTGAAATATATCATTAAAAACCTTCGTGAATCAGATTGTGTAAAATTGAAAAATGAAGTTCTGAAACTTGGAACTGTTGCAGAAGTGGAAGCCCGGCTGAAATCCTGGCTGACTGAACACATGCCACAGTTTGCCGGTTACATTTGATTGAGGTGACAGATGGTAATCAGTAAAAAGAAAACGATCGAAACCTTTTAAATGAAATGTTGATTATTGCTGTATCTGGTGCTGTTGCAACCGGAAAATCTTCTCTTCTTTCTGAAACTGCCAGATGGGCTTTGGCAACCAAACTCAACATTGACGGATTTATTGCCGTTGCCGGAAACCGCCCAAACCCTGACCGGGGTGCTGAAACTTATGATTTGTATCGTATAAAAAAGGGTGATTTGGTCCCCTTTGCCAGCCGTGATCCTCAATTAAATCCACCCTATGTACTTGATTCAACAATTATTGAAGAGGAAATTGAGTGGGCAGCCTCCTTAAAAAATAGTCCCCCTGCTGATCTTATTGTTCTTGATGAATTTGGAATTTTTGAGGCCGGTGGGCAGGGGCATTATCCAATCTGGACTGATATTCTTGCTGCAAAACCTGCAATTGTTTTAATTTCAATTTCTGAAAAACATTTTGCTGCAGTTAAATCCAGATTGAATTGTGAATTTGATCTGGTTATTTCCTCAAAAACCCCGAATGCCGCTGAAAAGTTGAGAAAAGTTCTGATCCACCATTCAGATTGGGCAACAGTTGGATTATGGGGCTCCATTTCTGGCGGAATTGAATCAACGGTTGGGGCATTTCTCCACGCGGTTCAAATTCCGTTCAGAGGACATATTTTAAGTACAGGGCAATCCGTTTTACTGATGTTTGCTGGCGAAAAACTTGCCGTTCGTTTCCGTCTTGCCTGGATATCGATTATTGCAGCCGGTTTAAAGTCCTTTTCACCTTCGGGTCAGCGCCTGAGACCCATGATAGCCATTTCAATTCAGGGTTTTTTGTACAGCATCGCGGTTACGCTTGCAGGCTGGAATTTCGCCGGCATATTTATGGGTGGTGTGCTGATTGGTGCATGGGCATCTGCCCAAGGTGTTTTGCTGCAATATTTATTTGTTGGCTCAGATGTGTTTAAAGCAATGGATATTGTTCTTGAAAATGTTGCTGCATTTTTTGAATTGAAATCAACGCCCGCCCTTTCAGTTTTGCTGATAGGTTGGGTTTCTTTTTCAGCACTGATTACAGGGTTAATCACTTTGTATGTGTGGCGATATCCGCAGGCAAAATTTCTCAGAATCATCAAAAAGATTGAAACCTATCAGGTCATTAAAAAAAGAGGAAAAGAACCCGGTTCCCTTTCTTCGGTATGGATTCAAGCCGGTGCAGATCTTTTACGCCCCGGCTTCTGGTTGCCATTAATTCTAATTGCAGGAATTATTTTTCTTTTTGATACTGATGTCAAAAAAATGACCTGGACACTTTTCAGGGGTATTACCATTGCCTGGATTTTGTTTGCCCTGGTCAGAATGATCAATGTTGAAAAAATCCTGGGCTGGATGAATAAAAAGGGATATTGGGGACCTTTGATTGCCTTTCAGAGAGCTTTGAACAAACATAAAGAACACTAATATATTTCTCTTGTGGCATGGCATTTCTTCACTCTCACTTATGCATCATTTCCTGAATTGATTTGGTTGAAAGCTCATTAAAGAAGAGTGGCATGATTTCGGTAGTTTTTCAATTAAAACTTAGACAGAACCCCGAAGGGGTGACAGGATAAAAAATCCCTCCACTTTAAACCGATCCCATTTCAGACCAATCGTATAAATCCAAGTTCTTAATTTAAGATTACTTCCAAATCGTGTTGATTATGATATCCTCAAATAGTATATTTCATAATCACCAATCATTCGGCAAGGGGAATTGATGATAACTGTAGATCAGCTAAGAAATTTTTCTCTATTTTCAGATCTTAAAGATGAAGATCTAAAAGTCATTCTTTCTCAAATGACCATCAAACAGTACAAAAAAGACAGTGTGCTGGTTATTGAAGAAGAAGAAGCAACCGTTGTTTTCTTTATCGTGACCGGAAAGGTAAAAATTTCCCGGTTGAGTGAAGATGGCAGGGAGGTCATATTATCTATTCTGGGAGATTTTGATTTCTTTGGTGAAATGGCCGTTATTGATGGCTTTGCCCGGTCTGCGAATGCTGTTTGTATCAACGATTCTGAACTGATGACTATTGATGCCCGTGATTTTATGGATATTCTCTATAAATTCCCTGACGTCCCGATTGCACTCCTTCGTGAACTTGCCGTTCGCCTCAGAAAATCAGACAGCCAAATCAAATCTCTTTCTCTCGGTGATGCAACCGGCCGTGTTGGAAATACACTACTCCGTTTGGCCGATGACATTGGCATCATGGTTCAGGGCCGTGTTGAATTGCAAAACGTTCCGCTTCAGCAGGATCTTGCAAATATGGCCGGAACATCACGTGAAACCATTTCCAGAGTTCTTCACATGTTTATTGAAGAAGGTCTTATCGCCCGTGACGGCAACAAAATTTATCTTCTTGACTATAACAAGTTCAGAGAGCTGTTTGGTTAATGATCAGGGGGAGTTTCCACAATCACACCCGTTTCTCAGATGGAAAATACTCCCCTGAACAGGTTCTGAAAAAATACAAATCCAGGAAGTTTACCCACGTTTCTGTCACCGATCATGATAATACCGGTGCCTATCCCGACATCCTTCAAATTGCTTCATCGCTAGACCTGACCATTTTTCCCGGACTCGAATTCTCAAGTCAGTTTCTTGAATTCTCAGAATGCCACATAATCGGACTCAATATCCGTTTTGAGGAAGATGAACTCAGAAAGTACGAAGACCAGATTCTGGGAGGACGGCGCCGCCGTGCAGAATTAATTGTTTCCCGCATCAGGGAAATGGGTGTTGAACTCGATGATGATACAACCAATCAGCTTTACAACAATCCGAGTGTAGGCCGTCCGCACATTGCTGCTATTTTGGTTTCTAAAGGGGTGGTGAAAACCTCTCAGGATGCTTTCCAGAAATACCTGCTGCACGGCCGTCCGCTTTACGTCAGGAAAGAGCAATGGGATGCAGCCCGTGTTATTGCCTTTATTCAAAGTCTTGGCGGAAAATCTATTTTATGCCATCCAACCAATCAGTTTTCTGAAGATCAGGTGAAGGAATTGGTCGGAATGGGTCTGAACGGAATTGAAGTTATTCACCCCATGAACAAACTCAAACATTCAAAGCAATGGCGAACGTTTGCTCAAAAGAATAAGCTGATTATTTCAGGTGGGGCAGACTATCATGGTCTTGAAAAATCAGAAGAACGGTCTTTATCACGTTATTATCTCGAAGGTGATGACATGGTGAAACTGATAAAAGCTGTTGAACGGAACTAAGAATCTTTTCAAATCTTCAAAATTTGTCTTCAAAATCAGGACATCTGTTTCTGCTTCAATCAGCATTCTGTTAACGTTGCGATATCTTCGGTTTACTTTTTAAATCACTTAAAAAACACAGGAATTTTCCGGTTATGGAAAAAACAACGGATATTTTTACACTTGAGGGACATTTTTCAGGTGAAGGGAAAAAATTTGCCATTGTAGTTTCCCGATTTAATGAGGTACTTTGTGAAAGATTGCTGAAAGGGGCGGTTCAGGGTTTTCTCAGACATCAGGTTTTACCCGGTGATCTCACGATTATCCGTTGCCCCGGTGCTTTTGAACTTCCGCTTGCGGCAAAAAAAGCTGCCGAAACCAAAAAGTTCGATGCTGTTGTTTGTTTGGGTGCTGTTGTAAGAGGTGATACCCCGCATTTTGACTTTGTTGCCGGTGAATGTGCGTCAGGAATCAGTCAGGTTGCACTCGAAACCGGTTTGCCGATTATTTTTGGTGTCCTCACAACCAATACAGAAGAACAAGCCTGGCAGCGTGCCGGTGTTGGCGGCGGAAACAAAGGTTATGATGCAGCCCTGACGGCAATTGAAATGGCCAATTTACTTCAAAAGATCGGATCCTGATTTCATGGTATTCATCCGTATTTCGCTTTTTCTATTTCTTCTTCTCCCGCAAATGGCTTTTGCCCAATATCTTTCCTGGCAAAGCAAATTTTCCCCGAATAACGTCAACGATCTGGTTTGGTTTGATGGTGAATGGTATGCCGGAACCAAATCGGGGCTTTTTCATTTTTCGCCTGATTCTCCTGCGACCGGACTCACTTTGGCCAAAGAAGACGGACTTTCATCTGTTTATATAACTGCACTTGCCGCTGATACTGCACGGAATCAGCTCATTATCGGGTATCAGAACGGGGATCTTCAGTTTTACTCTCCTGAAACTGGGTTATTCACAACCCTTGCTGACATCCGCATCAATAAAAATTTTACCAATAAACAGATTAACCGGCTTATCATCCAAAAAAATCTGCTTTGGATTGCTACTGAATTCGGCGTAGTTATTTATAATCTTACGGCCGGATTTTTTGAAGTTGATTTTTCAAGGGTTGATGATCAGACAGACATCAAAGTGTATGACATTGATTTTTTTTCGGGAAGAATCTGGCTTGCAACTTCACAGGGAATTTATTCAGCAAATGAAAACGAAGGCAATTTAAAAAACCCTGCCGTCTGGTCTCCTCTTTCCGGAGTTCCGAATGGTGCCGGATCTGCTTTGCTTAAATCAGGTTCTGACCTGTATATGGGTTTGATTTCGGGACTATACCGCTTCAATGGAACAACAGTAGAGTCTTTATCCGGTTGGACGACGAATTCTGTGATTGATCTTGCTGCAGGACCATCCGATTCGCTTTTTATTCTGACCAACAAAGTTGGGACTTCAGAGTGGAAAATTCTGAAATTTAATCCGGCCGGTACTCTTCAGAATTCATTCCCGGTTGAGACTGGGAGCCGTCTTGCAATTTCACCAAATGGAGTTGTTTGTGGTTCACCAACTGCAGGTATTTACAATGCAACAACATCAGTTCCGTTTGCCCTGCCCGGGATGCCATTTAACTCACTCTTCGACCTTGCTTTTGATGGGTCCTCTTTTGTTGGCTCTTCGGGGAAGGGGAACGCCGGATTTATGGTTAAAGATGAGTCTGGTGAATTTTATGTAAACCGGGCAAAATATCCTGAAATTCCTCTAGTAGATGGCTTCTACGGTGCGACATTTTATGAAGGAAAGGTATTGGTCGGAACCTGGGGTGCAGGAATTGTGGAAGTAACTCAGGATCGTGCCGTCAGTCTGATCAATAATAAAAACTCAGGGTTAAAGGGAATTCTCACGAATTTCGATTTTGTGGTTATTCCGGATGTCGATGTTGATCAGAACGGTGATCTCTGGATGACAAATTATGTACCGACAGACGGAAAAGGTCTTAAAGTAAAAAGAAAGGGAAAATCCTGGAATGAACTTGACGGGTTTTCATATCCGGGGAACCCGGGTTACCTGTTCAAAAAACACTGGATTGATCCGGTAGGAAATCACTGGCTGGAAGTTCTTGATAATGACGGGGGAGCCACAATCGGGCTTCTGGTTTATTCTGAAAACGGAACCACAAACACTTCCACAGATGATAAATACGTGCTGCTCAACAATAAAGCCGGAACCGGTAATCTGCCTTCACCTGCAATAAATGATATTGCCTTTGACGGAAGTGGTGCAGCCTGGATTGCCACGCCTTCCGGTTTATCAGTTCTTTACAATTCAAATTATATTATCAGCCAGACTGGCTCAATCAATGCAAATCAGGTTTTATCCATCCAGAATGAATCTGTTCAAGCCGTTTTTGTTGATGTTTCCGGAAGGAAGTGGGTTGCCCTTTCATCAGGGATTGCGGTGCTTTCTGCTCAGAGTGAAAATATTGAAGAGTTTTATTCGGTTTCAAACTCGGGCCTGATGTCGGATGCTGTTTCCCGTTTGCGCTATAATGAGGTTACCGGTGAAATTTTTGCCATGACCGATTTTGGTTTGAGTGTTTTTAAAAGTCCTAAAGTGCGACCTGCTTCAAATCCTGAAACTCCTTTTGTTTATCCGAATCCGTTTCTTCCTGAACAACACCATACACTCTGGCTTAAAGGGTTGTCAAAAAACTCTGAGGTTTTGATAATGAATATGGCAGGCAGGGTGATCAGAAAACTGGAACCTGTTTCGGGTTTTGTAAATACATGGGACGGTCGTGATCAGGATGGAAATTGGGTTTCTTCGGGAATTTATGTGATTTCGTATCGTGATCAGGATAAAGATAAAGCAACAACGGGGAAAGTGGCGGTGATCAGATGAAACAAAATCAGTTTGGTAATCAGGGGTTTTCTGTCTCTGTACTGGGCTTGGGTGCCGGTGAAATTGGTGATGGTTCCATTTCAGAAGATCACGTGGGTCACTTGCTGAACCTGGCTGTTGATTCTGGAATTAATCTGGTCGATACAGCAAAAGGCTACGGACTTTCAGAAGAAAGAATCGGGCGGCATCTGTCCTGGCGGCGGAAAGATTTTATTCTGTCAACAAAAGTGGGTTACGGTATTCCGGGGCATGCAGACTGGTCTTTTGGATGTATCACAGAAGGAATTGAAACTGCACTTCGGCTGATGAGAACGGATGTGATTGACATTGCCCATTTTCATTCCTGTCCGGTTGAGGTTCTTGAACGGGGTGAAGCTATTGATGCTCTTGAACGAGCAAAAAACGACGGGAAAATCAGGGTTGCTGCGTATTCGGGTGAAAATGATGCCCTGGATTGGTGCTTGAATTCCGGTCGGTTCGGCGGACTTCAATCTTCAATCAATGTTTTTGATCAGGATTCCATTCAAAGAGTCATTCCAAAAGCGACAGAAAACGGAATCGGTTTCATTGCCAAACGACCGGTTGGGAATGCCCCGTGGCGATTTGCTGATCAACCAAACGGACATTACAGCGAGACCTACTGGAACAGAATGAAAACCATGCAACTCGATTTTGGTTCAGACTGGCAATCGGTTGCGCTTCGTTTTACGGCGTTCCATTCCGGAATTTCTTCCTGTATCGTCGGAACCACCAACCTGAACCACCTGAAATTAAATGTTGAAATCATCGGGCAAGGTCCACTGCCGGAAAATGTGGTTGATCACATCCGTAAATCCTGGCAAACACATCAAAAGGGCTGGGACGGGCAAGTGTAAAATAGTGACAGGTTACAAGTGGTCAGTGATAAGAAAAATAAAAAAGAAATGAATTCCCCTCTTGGGAGGGGATAAAGGGGTGGGTTTCTCTTTCCCAATCAAACCAAAGGTAATTCCGGTCACTAAGCATGTCACACTGAGTGTCCGTCATGAGACGGATGTATCGAAGTGCCCGCTCTCAATCCTCCAGCAAAATCTCAGTAACCTGAAGTTCATTCCCGGTCAACACCTTCAAAGACGTTCCTTTACAACTTGCACATTGGTAAGTCTGATTGACGATCGGTGAAACAGCCCCGCACGATTTGCACTCTGCCGTTACCGGAACTCTGATCAGTTCCATTTTACTATCCGGCATCCCGAAATCAGCTTTCAGCGCTTCAAAACAAAAGAGAAGAGATTCGGGCAACAGATGTCCTTCCTCCCCGATTTTTAATCTGATTTCTCTCACCAGGCCCAACTGCCCCGCAGGAACGGCCTTGGTGACGATTTCCAGAATTTCCTGAGTGATGGATAGTTCGTGCAAGTTTGGAAGTCCTTTATTGAGGTGCAGAAGTTAGAAGATAGAAGTTGGAAGTGAGAAGGTAAAATCTAGTGTTTTAGTCTTTAGTTGGCTCAACTGATTGAATAGCCACAAAATTAAATAGAAAAGTGAAAAAATTAATGTTTCCTTCCCCCGATTCAAACTTCCAAATACGGTCACTGAGCGTGTCATCCTGAGTGTCAGCTTTGCAATGCAAAGCTGATTTATCGAAGGACGAAGTGCTATCTTCTTGTTCAAAACTCAATCACTTAATCAGTATCATCCGTTTTGCTTCTGAGTGATTTCCGTATTCAATTCTGTAAAAATAAACACCACTAGCCAGACCGGCACCATTAAACGGAATAGAATGATAACCTTCAGAATAAAACTGATTGGTGACTTCTTTGATTTTCTCACCCAGAATGGAATAAATTGCAATCTTTGCTTGCCCGGCAGTTGGAAGTGAAAAAGAAATCTGGGTCTCGGGGTTGAATGGATTCGGGTAATTTTGGTTTAAAATAATATTTTCTGGAATATTCTTTGCATAACTACCTTGAATGGAAGTTATAATTTCTGACAATGGACGGTACCAAACTCCATGGCTGGTACCAATAAAAAGATTTGCACCGTTCCTAAAAATTGTGTTTATGAATATGTTTTTCAATCCTGTGTTAAAGGCAATCCAATTTGAGCCATTATTATTTGAAAGAAAGACGCCATCCTTTGTTCCTGCCAAAAGAGTCGAATCAATTTTAGCAAGCGCAAATATTAAGAAAGAGGATAAGCCATTATTAACTGCACTCCAGGATGAACCTAAATCTGCTGAAAGAAAAACGCCACCACCAAAACTGCCTGCATATAGATTGGAATTATCTGCTATCATACAAGTTATTAAATTACCTGAGATTCCTGTGTTTGCAAGTGTCCATGAGTTTCCATTGTTTGTTGATTTAAAAACCCCGGAGTTTGTAAGCGCAAACAAATTATTGCCAATTGAGGCAAGAGAGCCTGTTGCCAGAAGAGACAAACCATTGTTTTTTTCTGTCCAGGTTATTCCATTATTGGAAGAATGGAAAATACCTCTATTCGTACCAACAAAAATATTCGTATCATTAAGAACAATAGAAGCGTTTATGCTATAAACACCTTCATCCCAACCAATTAATCCTGAATTTGATTGTACCCAATTTTGACCGTTATCACTTGAACGATAGACACCCCCACCATCTGTTCCGGAAAAAATAGTGTTACCATTGGAAAAAAGAGTAGAAACCGATCGATTTGTCAACCCATTGTTTGCGACAATCCAACTTGAACCATTATCAGTCGAAAAAGAAACACCACAACCATAATAGCTTCCGGCAAACAAAACACCGGAATTTGTCATCAGGGAACGAACATGAGAGTTTGCAAGGCCATCACTTGCACTTATCCAATTGGAACCATCGTCCGTCGAAAGAAAAACGCCACTATATTCAACCCCTGCAAGTAGTTTTGTTCCAATTGAAACTAAACTAAATATTTGATTATTTGAGAAACCACCATAAGATATCCAACTTGTGCCGTTATCTGTTGACCGGAAAATTCCCTCATCAGTGCCGGCAAATAACGAAGTACCATCCGTTGTAAGTGCATAAACCCCCCTGGTTTTAATACCATTATTTGCAGGCATCCATTGTGCACCATTATCTGTTGAGAGAAAAACGCCATCAGATGTTGTTCCTGCGAATAAATTAGTTCCCAGAACAATAAAGGAAGTAACCGATTTATCCTTTAGAACCAAATTGTCTGAAGACCAACTTGTGCCATCGTCTGAGGAGACAAAAACACCATCTGAGGTCCCAGCAAATATTAAGTTCTCTTTGGCAATCAAAGTTGTAACTAAGCAATTTTCTAAGCCACTATTTTGTACTGTCCAACTTTTCCCATTATCACCGGACCGATATAGGCCAGAATAAGTTCCGGCGAATAAATTTGTGCCAATCAGTGCAAGATAACGTACGCCTAGTTCACTGAGCGGAAGAACAAGGCCAACAGAATCCCAGCTTTCACCATTGTAAATAAAATGGACAACACCATGAATGGTATTTGCGAAAAGATCTGATTCATTTGCTGCAATTCCACCTTCAGCACCGAAAGAATTATTCAAATCATTTGTAAGTAAAGCCCAGCGAATTTCATTTTTCGAAGAAACATAAGGGCCGGTAGAACTTTCAGCAAATACATACTTTTCTGTAACTGCAAAACCAGTAACGGCTCCACCTCCAGGCCCTGAGGTTTGTTTCCATTGTGCATTCGAAATAAAAGGGAATAGGATTAAAAACGGGATGGTAAAACATATATTTTTGCACATGGTATCATTTTCCTGAGTGGTTGAGAAAAAATTGGGTGCTGATAATTCTTTAAATGTGATAAAAATGAACTTCCAGAAGACTAATAAACTTTCAATTCATTTTAAATTACAAAACCACTGTTTTTTAAAAAACAAAATTTATTTTTTATTTAGTCAGCACTAATTGATTTGTTTTTATACCGGATGGGGTCGCCAGTATACAGAAGTATATTCCGCTTGCCAGTTTACTGCCATTATAAGATAAAGTATGAGTTCCCTTATCCTGAAATTTATCAGATAAAACTTCTATTTCTTGTCCGAGTTGATTGAAAATGGACAATCTTACCTTGGTACTATTTGATAAAAAATAGGTAATTGTTGTAGTTGGATTAAACGGGTTGGGGTAATTTTGAAGGAGGTTAAAATCCACAGGTGACAACTTACTATTTTCAATTGATAAACCAGTACCCCCATTTGTTGTTTTGTACAAAGAAGTATAGCCAAAAGTGTAGCAGGTAAGTGAATCAACACAACTAACTCCAACCAAATAATTATATGGTGAAAAAGGTTGTTGGGTCCAACTTTGACCTTTATCAATTGTTTTAAGAATTTTATCCGATCCAACTACCCACGCAATATTTTGACCCCATGTTGCAATCCCGTTTAATTGCGGACCACCTGTAGTGTAAGATGACTTCCAGGAATTACCGCCATCAGATGTTTTATAAATTTCGGACCCGCCAATAACATACCCATCTTTATTGTTAACAAATTTGATTGAAAACATTGAACGGTCAGGAATTATTGGGTCAATTATCGTCCAATTATCTCCGCCATCAATAGTTTTTAGTGAGGTATTGTAAAGGCCGACTGCAAACCCAACATTGTCATCACTAAAGGCAAGATCATACAGCATCGAACCGCTTGTTTCTTTAATTGACCATGTTTTACCCTGATCTTTTGATTTATAAATTTTATTGTCCGTTGAACAGACAAACAAGGTTCCATTTGGAGTTTCAGTAATGGACTTGAGGCTTTGCTGTTCACCAACATTTCTTAATTCCCAGCTTTCCCCATTATCCGATGAGAAAATGACCGTTCCGTTTCCTCCAATGCCATAACAGATTCCTTTTGAACTAAAAAAGAATTTTGAAATGTAGGTATCTAAATTCGGGACAGCAACAGTTGTCCAGATTGTTCCTCCATTTGTAGATTGTAATAACTGTGAATTGAAAAGAAACCCGTTTTGAGAATTTTGGAAACCAATACAATTGATATCTTCATTAAAGGTCTGAATCAGATTCCAGGAATTCTGAGCAATTAATAATTTTGAAGAAAGTAAAAGAACTAAAAAAAATAGGTTGGATTTCATGTTTTTCCTTTTTGTTTATTGGTTACCAGTAAAAACCAAAATGGCAAAGAATACCTGTAAAAAATTCATCTACTTAATCAGAATCATCCGTTTTGCTTCTGAATGATTCCCGTATTCGATTCTGTAAAAATAAACACCCGAAGCCAGACCGTTCCCATTAAACGGAATGGAATGAACCCCTTCAGAATAAAACTGATTGGTGACCTCTTTTATTTTTTCACCCTGAATAGAATAAACGGTAGCTTTAACCTGCCCGGCAGTTGGGAGGGAAAATGAAATCTGGGTATCTGGGTTGAACGGGTTCGGGTAATTCTGGAGCAGTGAGAAAGATTTGGGAGATACAGACTGTTCTTCTTTGGTTTCAAGAATCACACCGCCTTCACGGTAAACAGCTAAACCATTGTGAGTTCCGATCCATTTGTTTCCATAGGAATCGATTGAGATTGAATTGATCCAGCTATCTGGTAATCCGGAATTTGAAGAGTTGAAAATAGTCCAGTTTTGACCATCAAACTTTGTAAGACACTTGTAGGTTCCGATCCAGATAGTTCCTGAAGGTTCAATTGCGATTACGTCGATAGAATTTTCAAGTAATCCGGAATTTGAAGAGTTGAAAATTGTCCAGTTTTGGCCATCAAATTTTGCAAGACCATTGTCGGTTCCGATCCAGATAGTTCCGTTGGTTTCAACTGCAAGTGAACCAATATAATTATCTGGTAACGCTGAATTTGAAGTATTGAAAGTAGTCCAGTTTTGGCCGTCAAATTTTACAAGTCCACCACCACCACGAGTTCCAATCCAGATAGTCCCATTGGTTTCAACTGCAATAGAACCAATATGATCATTTGGTAAAACTGAATTTGAAGTTGTGAAAGATGTCCAGTTATGGCCATCAAATTTCGCAAGCCCACCACCACGAGTACCAATCCAAATATTCCCATTAGTTTCACCTGTAAGCTCAGATACCTCCTCATCAGGTAAAACTGAATTTAAAGAATTGAAAGTAGTCCAGTTTTGGCCATCAAATTTTGTTAGGCCTTTGTATGTTCCGATCCAGATGATTCCATCGGATTGAATGTAAAGTGAGCCAATATAATTATATGGTAATCCGGAATTAGACGTGTTGAAAGTCGTCCAATTGTTTCCACCATATTTTGTAATACCATTTCCTTCGGTTCCGATCCAGATAGTTCCGTTGGTTTCAACTTTGAGTGAGGAAATATCATTATTAAGTAAACCAGAATTGGAAGAGTTGAAAGTAGTCCAGTTTTGGCCGTCAAATCTTACAAGACCACCGTCAAAAGAGCCGATCCAGATAGATCCGTTGGTTTCAACTTTGAGTGAAGAAATATCATTATTAAGTAAACCAGAATTTGAAGAGTTGAAAGTAGTCCAATTTTGTCCATCAAACTTTGTAAGACCTTCGTATGTTCCGATCCAGATGGTGCCATTAGATTGAACTGTAATAGATCTAGCATTTCCAAATAAACCAGAATTGGAAGAGTTGAAAGTAGACCAATTTTGACCATCAAACTTTGTTATTCCGTTCCCTGCTCCGATCCAGACAATTCCGTTGGATTCAACTGCAAGTGAAACAATATAATCACCTGGTAATGCTGAATTGGAAGAGTTGAAAGTGGTCCAGTTTTGCCCGTCAAATTTTGTGAGACCTTTGTTAGTTCCCGCCCAAATCGTCCCATTTCCTTCAATTTCAATTGAATTTACAGTATTATTTGGTAACCCAGAATTAGAAGAGTTGAAAGTGGTCCAATTTTGTCCGTCAAATTTTATAAGGCCACCTTGATAAGTACCAATCCAGATTGTGCCATTGGGTTCAATCGCAATTGAATTGATGTAATTGTAAGGTAATCCGGAATTGGAAGAATTAAAGGTAGTCCAATTTTGCCCATCAAATCTTGTCAAAGAACCCAGAGTTCCAATCCAAATATCCCCATTAAAATCTGATGAAATTGTCCCGATTAAATTTGAAGGTAATCCAGAATTTAATGTGTTGAAATATTTTGTTTCATTTGTTTTAGTATCAATACAAACTAATCCTCTATCAGTTCCAACCCAGGTTTTATCTTCAAATATTGAGATGGAAGTTATCAGGTCTGTCTTTGTAAATTGAATCCACTCATTGGTTTGTGAAAAACCTACGGAGGAGGTAACAAAAAGGATTAAAAAGAGGAGGTGTTTCATGACTTTATCTGTTTTATTTAAAAATTAATAAAAAGCTAATTCACAGGGTTTCGTCTGTTCTGATCAATTTCTACTTGATCAGAATCATCCGTTTTGCTTCTGAGTGATTTCCGAATTCAATTCTGTAAAAATAAACACCCGAGGCCAAACCAAAACCATTAAACGGAATGGAATGAAACCCTTCAGAATAAAACTGATTGGTAACTTCTTTGATTTTTTCACCCTGGATAGAATAAACGGTGGCTTTTACCTGCCCAGCACTTGGAAGTGAAAAGGAAATCTGGGTTTCGGGGTTAAAAGGGTTTGGGTAATTTTGAAGAAGGGAAAAGGTTTTGGGATTACCTGAAATTTCTTCTTTGGTATCAAGAATTACACCACCTTCACGGTAAACTCCTAAACCTTTGTAGGTTCCAATCCATTTGTTTCCCCGTGAATCAACCTCAACCGTATAGATAAGATCATCTGGTAATCCTGAGTTAGAACTATTAAACACAGTCCAGTTTTGACCATCAAATTTTACAAGACCGCCACCATAAGTTCCGATCCAGATAATTCCATTGTCTTCAACTGCAAGGGAGTGTGTGTAATTTGATGGCAGTCCCGAGTTTGACTTGTTGAAAAGGTTCCAGTTCAGACCATCGAACCGAATTAAACCTATAATAGAAGCACACCAAACAATACCATTTTTGTCAATTTCAATTGATTTTGCTACAAATCCCGGCAGTCCGGTATTGGAAGAATTGAATGTGGACCAGTTTTGACCATCAAATTTTGATAAACCTCCATAGGATCCAATCCAAATTGCTTCATTTGACTGAACAGTAAGCGCATAAATTTGCCCATCAGGCAATCCTGAGTTTGAGGAGTTAAATGTGGACCAGTTTTGGCCGTCAAATTTTGTGAGTGCACCTTGGGTTCCAATCCAAAGAGTCCCATTGGGTTGAATAACCAATGCCTCTATATAGTCATCGGGCAGTCCTGAGTTCGAGGAGTTAAAAAGGATCCAGTTTTGACCATCGAACCGAAAAAGTCCTCCCTTCGTAGCAACCCAAACTATTCCATTCTGACCTATAGCGACGCCGGTTAAAGAATGACCCATTAACCCGGAATTATGAGGATCGTATTGAATTAATTGTTCTCCGTCAAGCCGAATAAGTCTCCCCTGGTCAGTTCCAATCCAGAGTACACCATTTGAATCAGCTGCGAAAGTACTTGACATAAGATTGCTGAATACCGAGTTTGAAGGGTTGAAAGATGTCCAGATGTCATTATCAAAATTTACCAGATAACAATAGTGAGTGATACACCAAATTCTTTCTGTTTTATCCCAGGCAATGGAAATGATGTTATTGTCGGGCAGTTTCGAGTTTGCCAGATTGAAAACAGTCCAGTTCATACCATCAAATTTAACCAAACCACCAAAACCTGTTCCAATCCAGAGAGTCCCATCTGTTCCAAATGCAAGGGAAGAGATGGAATTATCGGGCAAATCCGAGTTTGACGCATTAAAGACCGTCCAATTAATGCCGTCAAATTTTATAAGTCCACCTTTCCAGGTTCCGATCCAAATTGTCCCATTGTAATCAACTGTAATTGATCGGACGTCATTATCTGGCATCCCGGAATTGGTTGAATTAAAAACTGTCCAGTTTTGATTCCCATCAAAATGAACTAAACCCTTTGGTGTTCCAATCCAAACATTGTCATTCGATTTTATTGCAACGGATTGTATGAAATTATCAGGTAAACTGGAATTGGTTGAATTAAAAATTGCCCAGCTTTGTTGTCCGTCAAACTGAACTAGACCCTTTTGGGTGCCTAGCCAGAGAATTCCATTTGTCTGAATTTTAATATCGGTAATAATAAAACCCGGGAATTCTGAATTTGAAGCGTTAAAGGTCGTCCAGATCTGCCCATCATAACGTACTAAGTCACAATTTTTTGTCCCAATCCAGATCGTCCCATTTGTTTCAACTGCAAGTGAAGTAACATGATTGCTAGGAATATCAGAATTTGCAGTGTTAAAATATTCGGTTTTATTTATTTTGGAATCAATGCAAACAAGTCCTTTGTCGGTACTAACCCAGGTTTTATTTTCAAAAACTGCAATTGAGGTTAAAAATTCAGCTTTTGTGTATTGGATCCATTCCTGGGTCTGTGAAAATCCAATTAAGGAGTTGAGGAAGAAAATTAAAAAGAGAAAGTGTCTCATGACTTTACCCGGCTTATTTAAAAATTGTACATAAAACTAAATCATTGGATTTATATAGATCGTTAAAACTCAATCACTTTACCAAAATCATCCGTTTTGCTTCAGAATGATTCCCGTATTCAATCTGGTAAAAATAAACGCCCGAGGCCAAACCGGAACCGTTGAAGGGAATTGAATGAACTCCTTCAGAATAAAACTGATTGGTGACTTCCTTTATTTTCTCACCCAGGATAGAATAAACGGTAGCTTTAACCAGCCCGGCAGTTGGGAGGGAAAATGAAATCCGGGTCTCGGGGTTGAACGGGTTTGGGTAATTCTGGAGCAGTGAGAAAGATTTGGGAGATACAGACTGTTCTTCTTTGGATTCAAGAATTACACCGCCTTCACGGTAAACGCCTACACCATTATCGGTTCCAATCCATTTGTTTCCATAAGAATCGATTGAGATTGAAGTGATTTTATTTTCAGGTAAACCAGAATTAGTTTCGCTGAATATTTTCCAGTTTTTGCCATCGAATTTTGAAAGTCCATAATAAAAAGTCCCAATCCAGATTGTCCCATTAGGCTCAATAGCAAATGATGAAATATCATTATCAGGTAACCCTGAATTAGAAGAGTTGAAAATGGTCCAGTTTTGACCATCAAACTTTACCAGACCAGCACCATAAGTTCCGATCCAAATAGTTCCGTTGGTTTCAATTGAAAGACATTCAACTCTATCGTACGGCAATCCTGAATTAGAAGAGTTAAAAGTAGTCCAGTTTTGGCTATCAAACTTGGCAACACCATTCAGTGTCCCAACCCAGATAATTCCGCTGGGATCAACAGCTAGGCATTTTATTAAATTGTCAGGTAACCCTGAATTAGAAGAGTTGAAAATGGTCCAGTTTTGGCCATCAAATTTCGCAAGTCCTTGATTGTAAGTTCCAATCCAAATTGTTCCATTTTTTTCAATTGCGATAGAACGTATATCATTGTCAGGTAACCCTGAATTAGAAGAGTTGAAAATGGTCCAGTTTTGGCCATCAAATTTCGCAAGTCCTTGATTGTAAGTTCCGATCCAAATAGTTCCGTTAGTTTCTACTGAAAGACAATTAATCCATTGGGAGGGTAATCCTGAATTAGCAATGTTAAAAGTCGTCCAGTTCTGACCGTCAAACGTTGCAAGTCCAGCGTAGTAAGTTCCAATCAAGACTTTCCCATTGGCTTCAACTGCAATTGAAACTATTCTATTGTCAGGTAACCCAGAATTTGAAGTATTGAAAGTAGGCCAGTTTTGGCCATCAAACTTTACAAGTCCACCGTGGGCAGTTCCAATCAAGATTGTCCCGGTTGGTCCTAATGAAAGTGTGTGGATAAAATAATTGCCGGGTAATCCGGAATTGGAAATATTGAAAGTAGTCCAATTTTGGCCATCAAACTTAAAAAAATCACTACCATCAACTCCAATCCAAATTGTTCCGTTTTTTTCAATTGCGATAGAACTTATATAATTGTGAGGAGGTAACACTGAATTAGAAGAGTTAAAAATAGTCCAGTTTTGACCGTCAAACTTAGCAAGTCCGCCATAATTAGTTCCGATCCAGATCGTCCCATTTGGTCCCATTGAAAGTGTGAGAATATAATTGTCGGGTATTCCGGAATTGGCCGTATTGAAAGTCGTCCAATTTTTCCCATCAAACCGAATGAGACCGAAATATTCAGTTCCAATCCAGATAGTTCGATTGGCGTCAACAACAAGGGTTTCAATTCTATTCGAAGGCAACCCAGAATTTGAAGTATTGAAAAAAGTCCAGTTTTGGCCATATAACTTTATAAGTCCTTCATCGTAAGTTCCAATCCAAACTATCCCATTAGGTTCAATTGCAATTGAAGTTATTGAAGTCCTAGGCATACGAGAATTTGAAGTGTTGTAAGTCGTCCAGTTTTGGCCATCAAATTTTGATAAACCTCCGTAAGCTCCAATCCAAACTGTACCATTGGAATCAATAGCAAGTGTTGTAATAAAGTTATAAGGCAATCCAGAATTAGCCGTATTAAAATACTCAGTTTTATTGGTTTTAGAATCAATGCAAACAAGTCCCTGATCCGTTCCTACCCAGGTTTTGTCTTCAAATACAGCAATTGAGGTTACTACCTCAGCATTTGTATATTGAATCCACTCCGGGGTTTGGGGAAAACCGATGGAAGAGGTGAAAATGAGGATCAAAATGAGATAGCATTTCATGGTTTTACCCGGTAGATTCAAAAAGTTCTAATAGACGAATTCATAATTTTGAATGAAGCTTGGTTATTTTACCAAAATCATCCGTTTTGCTTCTGAGTGATTTCCGTATTCAATTCTGTAAAAATAAACACCACTTGCCAGACCGGAACCATTGAACGGAATGGAATGAACCCCTTCAGAATAAAACTGATTGGTAACTTCTTTAATTTTCTCACCCTGAATAGAATAAACGGTAGCTTTTACCTTACCAGCAAATGGAAGTGAAAAAGAAATCGTAGTTTCAGGATTAAAAGGATTTGGGTGATTTTGAAATAAGGAAAACGTATTGGGAGCTGAGGTTTGTTCTTCTTTGGTATCAAGAATTACACCGCCTTCACGGTAAACGGCCAAACCATTATCAGTTCCTATCCATTTGTTTCCATGGGAATCAATTGTGATTGACTTGATGGAATTTTTTGGTAATTTAGAATTTGAAGAGTTGAAAGTTGTCCAGTTTTGACCATCGAACTTTGTAAGTCCATAATAAGTACCAATCCAGATAATCCCGTTCGTCTCAACGGCCAATGAACCAACAGAACTACGAGGCAACCCTGAATTAGCAGTGTTAAAAGTTGTCCAGTTTTGGCCATCAAATTTTGCAAGTCCTCCAATTGTTCCAATCCAGATAATTCCATTTGCTTCAACGCCAATTGAGTGAATCTCATCACTAGGCAATTCGGAATTTCTGGAGTTAAAAGTAGTCCATGTTTGATTCCCATCGAATTTTACAATACCACCTCCCACAGTTCCAATCCAGATAGTATTATTTTCAACGATAATTGAATTGATAAAATTATTTGATAATCCGGAATTTGTTGTGTTGAAAATAGTCCATGTTTGATTCCCGTCGAATTTTGCAAGCCCACCACCCAAAGTCCCTATCCAGATGACTCCACTGGGTTCAGCCACAATTGACTTGATAGAATTGTTTGGTAATTTAGAATTTGAAGAGTTGAAAGTTGTCCAGTTTTGACCATCGAACTTTGTAAGCCCATAATAAGTACCAATCCAGACAATCCCGTTCGCCTCAACGGCCAATGAAACAACAGAATTACCTGGTAACCCTGAGTTATAGGTGTTGAAAGTTGCCCAGTTTTGGCCATCGAACTTTGCAAGTCCGTTCGAGGTTCCAATCCATGTAGTTCCATTTGCCTCGACTTTAATTGATCCAATTGTATTATTTGGTAATCCAGAATTTGAAGTGTTGAAAGGTGACCAGTTTCCAAAACTATCAAATTTTGTAAGATCCCCCCAAGTTCCAATCCAGATTCCATCAGAAGAATCGATACATAGAGAACGGATAATATTTTCTGATAACCCGGAATTTGAAATAGTAAAAGTAGTCCAGTTTTGGCCGTCAAATTTTACAAGACCACCATATGTTCCTACCCAGATATTACCATTGGTACTGATTGCAAGGGAGGAAATTTCGTTATCTGGTAACCCGGAATTTGAAGTGTCAAAAGTGGTCCAGTTCTGACCATCAAATTTTGCAAGTCCGTTCGAGGTTCCAATCCATATAGTTCCATTTGTCTCAACTTTAATTGACCCAATATAATTACCAGGCAATGATGAGTTCGAAGTGTTGAAAGAAGTCCAGTTCTGACCGTCATACTTTGTGAGGCCAAACAGGGATCCAATCCAAATAGTCCCATTATTGTCAACTGTAAGTGAATAAACAACATTATCCAGTAGACCTGAATTTAATTTATTGAAGGAAGTCCAGTTCTGACCGTCAAATTTAGATATCCCACTTTCCGAGGTTCCAATCCATAAAGTACCATTTGTTTCAACTGTAAGAAGTGGTATGTGATTTTCAGGTAACCCGGAATTTAAAATTGTGAAAGAAGTCCAGTTTTGGCCGTCAAATTTTGACAAACCTTCCGAGGTTCCAACCCAAAGTATCCCATTAGGTCCAACTGCCATTGAAAATATATAATTCCCCTGCAGACCTGAATTGGCGGTATTAAAAAACTCGGTTTTGTTTGTTTTGGAATTAATACAAACAAGTCCCTGATCAGTTCCAACCCAGATATTATCTTCAAATTTTGAAATAGAAGTTATCTTCGTCGTTTTTGAATATTGAATCCACTCTGGGTTTTGGGAAAAGCCGATGGAAGAGGTAACAAAAAAAATTAAAATGAGAAAGTGTCTCATGACTTTACCCGGCTTATTTAAAAAATATAATATAAACCTATTCTAATTTATATGCTATTTCTATCTGAGACAATCAGTAACAGAGCCCAGAAAATGTGTTTACCCTCACTTAAAACTTCACTACCCCATTTTCAACTGAAAGCGTTCTGACTTTTTCAGCTTCACCGGTAAGTAACACACGGCCATTTTTCAGTTCAACTTCAACAACGCCACCCCGTTCTGAGGCCTGGAATCCGGTCATTTTTATTTTTCCTGTTTTGGCAGACCAGTAAGGTGCCAGCGTGCAATGGGCAGAACCGGTAACCGGATCTTCATTCACACCAACAGCCGGAGCAAAAAACCGTGAAACAAAATCATAATCCGGACTGGCACTTCTTGCGGTTACAATGATTCCTCTGGCCTGAATGGTTTCTATTTTTTTGAAATCAGGTTTCAGGTTTTTTATTGCCGCTTCATCAGCAAATTCAATCAGATAATCAAATTCACTTTTCCCGGTGAAAATGGGTTTTATCCCAAAAGCAGATTTGATCTCTTTGTGAAAATCTTCAGTATAAGAAGGTTTCGCCGGAAAATTCAAACTGATTTTATCACCGTTCCGGTCAGCAGAAAGAACGCCCGAAAGAGAATGAAAGCTAATCCGGTTGCCGGGCACGATTTTGGAATCCCAAAGAAAGAAGGCGCTGGCCAGGGTTGCGTGTCCGCAAAGTCTGACTTCAGTTTTTGGCGTAAACCACCTGATCCGGAAGCCATCCTTTTCGGCAAATAGAAACGCCGTTTCTGATAAATTCATCTGGGCGGCAATGGATTGCATGTCGGTGTCAGATAGCTTTGAAGGTGGCAGGCAAACTCCGGCCGGATTTCCGCCAAAACGACCACCGGTGAAGGCATCGATTTCAGTTACTGTTGTTGTCATTGAAGTACCCAAACTAATTTTTGTAAAAGAAAGATAGTCATTTCTTTCTCACGATCCAGATTTTTTGACTGCCGGCGAGCTGCAAGTCTGCTCCTTCCTGTTCATCCAGAACGGTAAAGAAAGGTGCAAGCAATTTTTTCATGTAACTGTCTGGGTGATAAGAAGTAAACAGGCGGCTTGTGTTGGGAACATTGCCACGGTAAACGGGCTTCCCGGAATTGAAATCAGACAGTTCATGATCGACAAGTTTGATGTCCGCATAAAATTGACCAATGGTGGTAAACAGAAAAACACCGTCTTTGCTGAGAATCCTGTTCACATCAGAAAACAGGGTGTTGATACTTTCTTCAGAAAGATGGGTTATAACCGACAGTGCAAAAGCAAGATCAATTGAAGCATCAGGAACAGGAATGGGCTGGTTAACCTTAACGGGAATCCATTTCATACCGGGATGCCGTTTTTGGTTGGAGGTGATCATTTCTTCAATCACATCACACCCGGTGATCGTTGCACCCGGATACAACCCGGAAAGTTTGGTTGAAACCCGGCCGAGTCCGCACCCGATATCCAGAATTGAAGTTGGAGAAACATGCCGGTTAACCAAAGCAGCAAGATTTAAGGCGGCCAATTTTCCGCTTTCATCAAACCGGGTGAAGTCAACTTTTCCGAAACATTCAAATAATAATGTTACGGGGACTTTGGGGACGTTCTGGTTTAAATTATTTGGCAGGTGCCTGATGAAAGAAATTGCCGGAGCAATTCGTTCCAGGTAGGAAATGAGTCCCGTTTTTCTTGCAAATAGCAGTAGTTTGTTTCTGATCATAGTCTTTGATTTAAATGAAGTATAAGTGTGAAAAATTTACATTTAAATTCAAAACCGGATCGCCGGAATCTGAATGTTGGAATTCGGTTTTTGATACGGTTCTGAATCAGGTATTTTCATTTTTTTGTTTGATTTAATTCTTGTTTTCCTTTTGGGTCTTTAGAATAGGTGTTTGTCATGTTCAAAATCATTTTGGGATTTATCGCAATATGTACAATCTGGGGTTCAACCTGGCTGGCCATCACCTGGGGATATGAGAGTTTTCCTCCCTTACTCGGTTCTTCAATTCGGTTTCTTTTGGCTGCTCTGATTTACATCCCTATTCTATATATAGGAAAAGACCGGTTTCCCGAATCGAAAAACGAGTGGAAAGTGGTGACCATGCTCGGCGTTCTGGGTTTCGGACTTGCTTACGGAATGGTTTATATCGGTCAGCAGTTCATCCCCAGCGCACTTGCCTCAATATTATTTACCACGTATCCGTTTTGGGTGGCAATTGGCAGCTTTCTTATTCTGAAGGAAACGACTTTCACTCCACTTAAAATTGCAGGCATGATTCTGGGCTTTACGGGGATCCTTTTAATTTTCGGACATAAGCTCACCGGGTTTGCACCCGATTACCTGTTTGGAATGGTTCTGATTATTCTGAGTGCAATTGCCCAGGCATCCAACCTCATCTATATAAAGAAGTGGGGAATAAATTTGTCTTCGTCGATGCTGAACTTTCTTGGGATGGGAATTGGCGGATTGGTTCTGCTGATCTGGAGTGCTTTTACCGAAACCTGGATCGTTCATCTGACACTGACCGGAGTTTTGGCAACCTTATATCTGACGGTTGTTGGCAGTGTGATTGTTTTCGGGATTTACTGGTGGCTGCTGAGTAAAGTTCAGGCGGTGACCTTATCGCTTTCTGCCTTTCTTACCCCGATTGTTGCTGTCATTGTGGGATACTTTTTCGCAGGCGAAATTCTGGGTTTCTGGGTTTACCTGGGTGGTGCACTTGCGATATCCGGTATTGTGGTCTATAACCTGAGCGGTATGGGGGCGACCGCAAAGCCCCAAAGGCGCTAAGGAATGCCAATTCGGTTTTTTATAAAATCCTGATTCAAACAAAACTCAAAATTCTAAATTATTTTGAGTTAGAGGTGCCCTGTGAGTTAGAAACTGCTATTCCTTCCTAAAACCAATTGTCCCATTCCTCCGAATCCTCTTCCTGTATTTTCTTAGCGTCTTTGGGCCTTAGCGGTCGCTTTAATGGAAGCGGTTCGAAGATAAATATTTTCAATATTTAACCACTTTGTGACCATTATCACAAAATGACACCAGATTTTAAAAAACTAATTAATGACTTAAGTGCCAATAAATTAAGGATGTCACGAAATGTAAACCGAGGTCACAGCGAAAGCCCTTCCATCTTACATCTTGACAAAAAAGTAAAATCCTGTTACCTTCATATCGCAATCAAATTGGAAGCGCTTCCGGTTTCGGAGCTTCCACCTTTCAAAATCGCAATCTCTTTTCTTGACGTTCATTCGTTTACATTTTCACGTTTTCTCCTTCAAACCATGAAGAAAGGTTTTTTGTCCATGAAAAAATTGTTGTTGGTCGTGATGTTTGCCTTCGTCAGCGTTCTGGGCTTCGCCCAAAACCCCTGGAATGGTAAAGTTGTTATTCAGGGCTTCTGGTGGAATTACTGGAATAATAATTATTCTAATTCCTATTCTGATTACCTGACCGAACTCGCTCCGCGCCTTCGGGATATGGGTATTGATCTGGTTTGGGTTCCACCCGCCAGCAAAAATGCCGGAACCAATATGGTTGGTTATTCTCCATTTGATCACTATGACCTGGGTGACAAATTCCAAAAGGGTTCGACCACAACCCGTTTTGGTACAAAGGACAAATACCTTCGCATGATCGCTGTTATGAAAGCTAACGGAATGGGCGTAATTCAGGATGTGGTTTTAAACCACGTGAGTGATGCCGGTTCTGCAAATGGTCAGGGCGGCCAGGATCCTGAACCTTCCTATTCAATGAGAAACGAAAGCGGATATAAAACCTTCCGTTATGCAAGTTATTCAAAACCAGTTCCTGCTGCATCTGTCCCTGGAAATGTGAATGCAGAAAATGCAACTGAATATTGGGCAAGAAACGGCCGCTGGTCAAAAAACTATACCAACTTCCATCCTAACATGTGGACCAATACCACTTCCGGTAACTGGGCTCAAGGTGGCTGGGGACCAGATCTTTCCTACGAAGATGGCCGTTCATACGGACCTTCAAGCAATGCAACTACAAACCCCGCTCAGTATCTTGATTACAACCGCACAGAAGCCCGTAACTGGATCGTGTGGATGAAAAAACAAACTGGTGTTGATGGTTTCCGTTGGGATGCAGTGAAGCACTTCCCTCATTACATTCAACAAGATTTAAGCTACAATGCAAAATATAACGCCGGCTGGGCTAGCGGTGGCGCCAATATGTTTAACGTTGGTGAATATGTGGGCTCTGCTTCCGAATTGGATACCTATATCAACGATGTAAAGTATTCAAACGGCGGTTCTGAAGATATGATGGGAACCTTTGACTTTGCTCTCCGTGGCGCTATCTATGGAATGGTAACCGGAAACGGATACTTTGACATGGGTTCTATCCCTGGTCAGCAACAAGGAAATCGTTACCGCACCGTTCCTTTCGTGAACAACCACGATTCTTTCCGTCCGAACGGATTTAATGCAACCACCGGCGAATATACCAGCTGGGATACCGGCAATGAACTCGTAGCTCACATCCACCCGGATGACGGCCGTATTCAGGCTGCTTATGCTGTTGCAATGTCTGTTGATGGTTCACCACAAATTTTCTTTGAAGATTTGTTCAAAATGAACACAACCACACGTTTCAGCCACCGCCCAACCAGCACAACCAATCTTCAGGTTCGTGATTATCTGGCTAACCTGATCTGGTGTCACCAAAAACTCAATTTCAAAGCTGGTGCTTACAATGTAAGATATCAGGCTCAGGATGCACTCGTGATTGAACGTTCAGGCCGTGCCATCATCGGTATCACCGATAACTGGACAACCGGACAAACCGTAACCGTTCAAACCAACTTTGGTGCAAACCGTCAGCTTCATGATTATTCAGGTGCCAACTCAAATGACATCTGGACCAATGGTTCCGGACAAGCAACTTTCTGGATTCCGCCCTGCAACGGAACCAACATCCGTCGTGGATATACCGTTTGGGCTCCTGCTGGTGTAACCGGTGGATTTGCTCCTCCGACCAACGTTACCACCCAGGAATGGGAAATGGCAAATGATCTTGGTGACAGCCATGCTTCTTCACTGAAACAAGGTGGAGCTCTTCCAGCAAGTTCAAATGCCCTTAGAACAGTTGGCCGTGTTTTCAGCGAGGCAAACAAGACCATTACCATTACCGTTTATCAGCAACTTACAGCTACACCGAAGAACATTGCTATTCAGATTTATAATTCAACAGGTTCTTCGATCCTCAAAACGGTAACCGGTTCTACAGCAACCCTTACAACTACCTATACCCCAACAACAACCGGGTATTATATGGTTAAGGTTCGCAATAATAATACTGCAAATCCGACTCAAAAAGTTTGGGTTAAAATGAGCTATACTGCACCAAGAGTTGTTGCCGTTGCAAGTTATCCGAAAGAAGGCGATGAGTTTGTAGAAGGTGTTGAGGAAACTGAAATCCCAACTTCTATTGAATTGAACCAAAACTATCCGAATCCGTTCAACCCGTCAACCACAATTGCTTTCAGTATTCCTTCTGAAATGCACGTGAAACTGACGATTTACAACATGCTCGGACAACAAGTTCAGGTTCTCGCTGATGAAGTGATGCCTATGGGAACGAACTCCAAGTCCTTTGATGCTTCAGGTATGGCTTCAGGTGTTTACATCTACAAGCTTGATACACCGACTGGCAGCAAGAGTGCCCGGATGATTCTGACCAAATAATCATTCCGTTTTTGATTTGATGAAAAGGCTGGTTCCGAATGGGACCAGCCTTTTTTTTATTCAAGAAGTCAGAAGACAGTAAACAGAAGTCAGTATGGTAACAACCTGTTTTTATTGTATTTTTTTGCAGTTTTCTGTACTTTTTTCCGGCTTCTGACTCCTGTCTTCTGACTTCTTTCTGTCATTTTCTCCCCCCATTTCCTATGTTTACATTAAAAAAGGGATGGTTTCATGCTGATCTGGATTTTGGTTTTTGTGCTTCTTGTTTTATTTGCCCTGCTTTGGGTTCTGGCCGTCCGTCCGTTGGTTTACATCCGGAAAAGCGGAATTGACATGACATTGGGTCGTTTTTACCAGCTTCAGAGCCATGATTTCCCTACATTGAAATTGCTGGAACTGGCTTCACGATATAATAAATCGGGCATTACCCAAACCTGGGATGATATTGATATGTTCTTCAGCTCTGCCCAAGCTGAACTGGGTGCCAACCCCGGAAAGTTTAAAAAGTCTCCTGCTGATCTTTTTGGTGATGTTCTTGAAACACTTGAACTGGTAAAAAGTGAAGGATATGAACTGAGTTACCAGACTGCAGTGATGCAGATTTTATCCGGAAAAAATCCAAGAGAAATTACGTCTGACTTTGTTCATCTGATGTGGAAATCTGAAGGAAAAAGCAAAATCTGAAATGAAAACCTATATCCTCACAGGTGGTGCTTCAACCCGGTTCGGCGAAAATAAACTTCTGGCAGAAGTAAACGGCAAAGCTATGCTTTCCTCAGTTATTGATAAAGTTAACCGGATTTCTGAATCGGTTGTACTTTGTGGAAAACCTGAGCTTATGTCAGGGTTCGGGTTGATTGCTTTGGCTGATTCTGAAGGATTAAATGGACCGCTGAAGGGAATTGCCTCGGCTCTGGGTGATGAGTATGCTGGTGATCGCTTTCTGCTTGCAGGAGACATGCCCTACATTACGGCTGATGGATTGGAATTCTACCTTTCACATACACGGTTAACTCCGAACACGATTCTGATTCCTGAAACGCAGGACGGAAATCATCATTATCTTCACATTTTCATTCCTGAAAGTTTGGTTTCCTTTGCCCGTGATGCCATGAGTGACCCGGCTCCTTTTTCAGTCAAAACCTGGTTATCCAGGCTTCCCACTGAAACTCTGCAAATTCCGGCTGTTTTTTCCGCCCATTTCCGAAATGTGAACTTCCGGGAGGATTTGGATGAAGGTTAGTGTTCTGCCGCTGCTCTTGTTCTTCGTTTTAATGGGATGTCATAACCCATTTGCACCAAGACTTGCCGATGAGAAAGAAGTTGGCAAGCAGTCAGGTTTGAACGCCATAACAATTGATGGCTTTTTTGAAACCTTTAAATCCGCCTATCAATTTAAAGACACATCTCTTTACGGAAAACTTTTAGATCCTTCCTTTACCTTTTCCTATTATGATTATGATCGTGGAACCAATGAGTTCTGGGGAAGAGAACAGGATATGCGCACAACCTATGGCCTGTTTTTAAATGCCAGCCAGTTAGAGCTTGACTGGAATTTTTACCGGGAATACCGGATTGATTCACTTTCAGCGACGGTTTCACGGGCCTTCCGACTGAGGGTTGTTTTTTCTTCTGTGGATATCATACAGGGGGAAGGAAACGCCCGGTTTGAACTCATCCGGCAAAAGAAAACGGATCCCTGGAAGTTAAAAAACTGGACGGATGAATCGTCATTTTAAAATTGAGTCAGTTTTTGGAAGTGACAAATAAGCGGTAAATGCGAAGGAATAGGTCGTCCGGTCTTGATTTCAGAGGATGAATCTTCTATTTTTGCATTCCTCGTAAACGACGACGGGCCCTTAGCTCAGTCGGTTAGAGCAGTGGACTCATAATCCATTGGTCGTAGGTTCGAGCCCTACAGGGCCCACATAAGATTGAAAATATTGGACTTACGATAAATTCGTCCGATCCCGGAGGAGTCGCATAGTTGGTCTAGTGCGCACGCCTGGAAAGTGTGTATACCGCAAGGTATCGAGAGTTCGAATCTCTCCTCCTCCGCAAAGACCATTGTTTTTATTGAACTTACGACAAGTAGGTGTCAGTATAAGTGTCAATTTTATCTGAAAAGATACGAATAGGCTCGCAGAAATGCGGGCCTTTTTTATTTTAATTTCATTCCCAATAAAATTTTTTGTTTTAAAGTTAACTCATCGATTGCATTTTTAACACTATTATAGAAACCAATTGTAAACTCAGATTTTGTAGCATCAAAAGGAGTTTCATCGCTCGTCCCATAACCATCAAATTGATTTTTGATATTTATTAACTCCAACAGAAAAATTTCCATTTCATTCGAAAATATTTTCTGGTCATATTGATTCATAAGACTAGGGTTAATATAGTCTACATACTGATTTAATAAAATAAGTATATTTTCAAACTCTTTTGATTTTCCCCTATAATAAAACCGGGGGAAAACGTCTTCTTTCCTAAAACTATCCATAAAGTAATAATAATCTAATAAATTAGTATACTTGAAAGGACCAGAATTTTCAATTTCAAAACGATTTTTATTTTTAGAATCAAGACTTACCACTGCAATTTTGAATTCATCAAAGGCAGCCTTGACTTTCCGATAGAATCCATTTAATCTTTCATAGTACAACTTTGATTCGTCAAACCGTAATTGGTTTTTGGCTAATTTGTGATCTTTTAAAATCATAAATAAGATAATAAATTGAAGGACTGGATTTAATATTCCTCCAATATAGTCTCCAAATTGCCCCCACTTTTCTTGTGAATGAGAAAGTCCGGTGAGTGAAAGTTTCAAACTGAACAAATAAAAGTAGGGGGCTATTATTATGAAAAAAATCAACAAAGAACACCAAATTATATAGTACTCTTTAAAATTGTCCTTAATTTGCGAAATAATCGGCTTTTCCATTGCGGTCTTCCTTTTTTATGATACTTCCCGGACGATAATTCCAAAAAATCCAGGCCGTTGATCCGAAGTAGTGCCCCCATTATGTGACGGGGGACTTGGTAGGTTGCCGGAGGTAAAAACCTCATAATCAAAGATATACCGAGCAAATGAGTGTTGATAACAAAAGTGTTTTCGGTGAGTGCCCGGGATTGAACCCAACAAATCTAAGTTACTTTGGGGAAAAAGGAAAGGTTTGAAATAAAAAACCGGTGAACCTTGGGGAAGGTCCACCGGGCTGAGGTTAAGACGCGAGAGATGGGATCCGGGTTGACTCACTTTGAGTATTTCCAAATTCACGAAGAATCAGCTTGTGGGGACGTCGCCAAACACTTCGATTAACCTGTACAACTTTACCGAGAATTTCCTGATGCAGCTTTGAATGGAAACAAACTACAACCGGCCCGAGATCCGAATTAACTAAAACCAGCTCACCAAAGGCAAATTGATCACTGACCTTGAAGACAACAGTGTCTCCCTTCACCAGGTCCAGATTGGGAAAATCTGCACCCAGAACAATAGCAAAGATTTGGGGATCTTTCATTCTTACTCCACTATGTTAAGGTTCCTGTCGGGGGAAGTGAAGTTAAGAAAGAAATAATTACTGTTCAGGTGTTCAGTGGGTGTGTGGAAAAATTGTGGAAAATTACTTTTTTTGTTTAATTTTTGAATTAACTAGGTGATAATTATTGTTAAACAAATTCTCAGGTATAATTGGTGGTAGAATAAGAGAACGATATTTGGTTTGATTTAAAATTGAAGCCAACATTCCCCTGGTTGAACCAATTCCAATTGAAAGCATTGTTATCCAAAATTCCTTTGGGAAAATAGGTTCCATTTCTTCGATGAAGTTTTTTAGGTCTTTAACTAAAAAACCGATCTGAACGGTTACCTCAAATAACTTTTTTGGACTTACCGAATCTGGATTTATATAAAAAGAAGGAATTAATGACAAATAAAAAACGGATGTTTTCAAATCAAAATGGTGATTAATTCCAATTTGAACTTCAATTGGACTCTCAACATTTTCTTTAAATTCTACTGTGTCATCAATTTCAGTACTAATTATTTTAATATCATGAATTCGATAGTTTAGTTCTAAACCATCTTTTTGTTTTTTTTGACTCATAATATTTTTAGGCAATTCCAGATTCTGAACTTTGACCGAACCTTGTTACTAACCCATGAATGATGGTTTGTTGTTTGGGTTGTCCAATTGGATTTTGTTGTTGTAATGATGAAATAACGGAAACCCAATCAATAATAATTTTTGTACTTGAAAAATTGGCTGTACAATCATTACAGTTCACAAGTTCAACATCCAAGACTTCTTCTAGTTTGAATATTGTTTCCAGAGTGAAATTTTGCGTTCCAGACAACCACCTAGTTACCAATGATTTCGAAACACCCATTTCATTAGCTAAATCAACGTTTGAAAATCCTTTTTTCAATCTCGCATCGTTTAAAACTTTTGCAAAGCGCATTGCCTTTTCAATTCTTAATTCACGGGAAGGATCTATTTTTCTCTTAATTGCATCAAGAACGGATGAATTTATAACCTGAGGTTTCATATTATTATCTCTTATACTTCTAATTCAATCTGACCGGCTATCACACCTTTGTCATCAATTGAAATCTCATTTTCTAAAATATATGAATGAATTTTTTTTGCAACAGCCTTTATTTGGTTGGCTGAGTTTAAAAGTAGGGGGTCGTCTTGATATTTTTTTACAAACTTTGGTCCACCCCCTCCCAAAATTACTGCAATATTTGAATGGCGGTAGCAGAACAAACGCAAAGTTGGAGAGTTTTTTGTTTTGTCAACTAAACAACAAACGCCGTCTCCAAGGTTTCCTTCATTATGTTTAAAAAAGTACTCTTGAGTGCCAACAATATTTCCCATTTTCTCTAATTGAATATAAATTGCCTCAATTTCACTAGGAAATTGATCATTGTTCTCATTTACGAATCTTTCAAAAAGCGATATTTCATCATCGTTCTCTATGAGAGAATAGATTTTAGCTTTTCTGCCAGACAAATCCTTGAATTGGACTATTCGATAGTTCACTTATAGGTAAACACAAAGGTATAACATTAATAATTTAAAAAAAAGTTCCAATGTAATTCTAATGTAAAATTTTAAACATAAGTGCTAGCACCGGACCCGAATCGAAGGCAAGTTTAAAAGAATATTCATAACAAAGCAATTGTAAATCGAACCGATTTTCAACTTTCAAACTTTAATCCTTCGAACAACATCCACGACCTTTCCGGCCACCCTGAAGACATGGTTCGCCGGAAAGGATGGAAACTCCGTATTGGCTGACACCAGCCAGGGTCCCCCGTCTTCCATCCGGTACCCTTTCACCATTAATGCTTTCCAATTAAAATAAAAGTTGAGGTTAATGCTCAAAAGGGCAATACAATGTGCTAACTTTTAAGCATTTTCAAAAATAAAAGACAATTTAGAAAACGCTTAACTACTAAACAAACGAAAAAAATGGGAGGTATCAAATGAAAGAATGCAAATGGTTGTAAAATCAAGCGGTAACAATGCACCTTCAGCTGTTTATAAAAATAGATGGCCCAAATATGGTTTTTTATTTGTTGTTTATCTTCCGAACTTGAGGTTTTCAATTTACAGTCAGGACTTCTGCTATGAAATTCTCAGACCTTACCCTCGGACAAAAAGCCGATCTGAAAAAAATCTTCACTAAAGAAAATGTGCTCACTTTTGCTGAACTCAGCGGAGACCACAATCTCATCCATATTTCAGAAGAGTTTGCCGCCACAACGATTTTCAAAAAGCCAATTGTTCACGGCATGCTGGTTGCCTCCCTCATATCCAGAACCATTGCAGAAAAATTGCCGGGAGTGGGTTCAATCTACATGAATCAGGTCATGAACTTTAAACTTCCCGTTTATTATGGCGATGAAATTACCTGCGTGGTTGAAGTCATTGAACTGAAACCAGAGAAAAACATTGTTTCACTTTCAACCAATTGCCTGAATCAGAATGGAAAAGTGGTCATTGAAGGGTCTGCAATCATCAAAAAGATAGATTAATTCCGGACTCTATTGCCTTTTAACTTAGGAAAGATGATCTTAACAACTGATAATATGACAGTTTTTGATCAGGGTTGGTGAAAAAAGTGAAAAGTCTGGTAAGTCCTTACAGCGGAAAACGGGTTTTGGTTGTTGATGACAGTCCGCTGAATATTCAGTTGATTTCTCATTTGCTGAAATCTTACGAACTGACACTCTCAACAGCAACGAACGGACTTGAAGCACTTGACCATTTGTCGGAATTTGAGTGTGATCTGATTTTTATGGACATTCACATGCCGGAAATGGATGGCCTCGAAGCAACCCGCCAGATCAGAATGCAGGAGATTCCGATACCCATTATTGCCCTGACAGCAGATTCATCACTTGAAACCCAGGTCATGATTCTGGATGCTGGTTTTGATGCACTCCTGATCAAACCCTTCGACAAGGAAAAAATGGTCAAACTGATGAAAAAATTTCTGCCGTAAAAAATCGACAGGGGTACCTGAATTATTAATTTTAAATTTTGAATGGTATAACCGGTAACCATTTTGCGTATAACGTACGACGCCCCTTATAACCCCGAAGTGAATTCGGGATCTTCACTACGTTCGACTTGTAACTTATAACTATTTTAACTTGTAACTTAAAAACTATGACCACTCTTACTCCAATTGAAGCCCGTGTTGTCGGCAGTCTCATCGAAAAATCAAAATCAACACCTGATTATTATCCGCTGACGGTGAATAGTCTGGTGAATGCCTGCAATCAGAAGTCAAACCGGGATCCGGTGATGGAACTCGATGAACCGACGGTTGTTCGTGTGCTCGATTCTCTGATGGTGAAAGGATTTGCCGGAAGAGTAATGGGTGGCGGAAGCCGGGTTGAAAAATTCCGTCATGTGATCGGAAAGGCCCTTGAAGTTGACGGAAATGAAATGGTTCTTATCGGACTTCTTCTTTTGCGCGGACCCCAGACAACCGGTGAACTCAAAACCCGGTCATCCAGCATGGAAGCTATTGCTGATCTCGAAACGGTTGAAAACATCCTGAACACTTTTGCCAATCGTGAAGAACCGCTTGTCATCAAACTTCCCCGCCAACCCGGACAAAAAGAAAACCGGTGGATGCACCTGCTTTGCGGTCCGGTTGATCTGGAAGCATTGGCAACCCACCAACCCGAAGTGCTGAAAGTCAAAGATCAGACAGAAGCCAGAATTCAGTCACTTGAAGCAGAAGTCACTTCATTGAAATCCGAGCTTGAATCCCTTAAGTCTGAATTTGAAACTTTCAAAAAAGGATTTGAGTAGGAGCGCTGTACGCTGTACGGAAAATGATTTTACCTTGTCACCCCGAAGCTAGTTCGGGATCTTCGCTACACTCGACTTATAACTTATAACTTGTCACTTATAACTTGCATTCCCCCTTAGGGTTTTTTCATTAAGATTCGTATTATTGGCATCAGGATCTTTTCCGGGGATGCAATGAAATTCCAGTTCAGTTTACTTTTACTTCTGATTCCAGCCCTTCTTTTCCCTCAGAATAAAGAGAAATCTCTCTATAAACCTCTTTCTCCTTCGTCAAACGAACAGTTTGCTGCCCTTGATACCAACCGGCTGAAAGTCATATTTAAAAACAATGGATCGTTAGAAGATCCAACCGGGAACTGGGCTTACGAGTATCCAAAAAATTCCAGTAAACATCTCATGTTTAACCAAGGGTTTGCAATCTCTGGGTATGTTGATGATGTGCTGTCAACAGCCTGGATTACGCCAGCCTTCCGGGTTTTGGAATGGCAACCGGGAAACATCACAAATTCTGGTCCGGCTGAACCTGATCATCCAAAATTTAAAGTTTATAACTTGAACCGGGGTGATTCCTGGTTAACAAACCCGGATATTAAAAACTGGCCAGTTGACCTTGGTGCACCCTGGATTGATGCAGACAATAACGGTCTTTACCAGCCGGAAAAAGGAGACAAACCCGGTATTTTAGGTGATCAGATGATTTGGTATGTCATAAACGATAATTTTTCTGATGAACGTTACCGCCTAAATGGATCAAAACCAATGAATCTGGAAATGCAGGTTAAGGCTTTTTCTTTTAACAGAAAAGGATCACTCGGGGAAACGGTTTTTATCGAATACAAACTGATTAATAAAAACCCAAAACCCATTACTGATGCCATCTTTTCAGTTTGGTCTGATCCCGATCTTGGGAGTTCAGCGGGCGATTTGGTTGGGTGCGATACCACAAGGTTCATGGCTTATGTTTATAAAGAAATCAATAATGACAGAATTTATGGAACTAACCCTCCTGCCGCTGGGTATGCGTTTGTCTCAGGGCCGGTTATTAATTCGGGTAACAAATTTGATTCGTCCTTGGTAAATGGCCAAATGAAAAAAGGATTCCGTAATTCAAAACTGAAGTCATTTAAATCCTTTGTCATAAGCAGGGGTATGGATCCTGATCCCAGCACAACCGAAATGGGTAGATTTTATCAGTCAGGATTGAATTTTGATGGCACAGAGGTTTTTTACTGGACAGGAATTGGTCGGGTTCCAACGGACAATCCCCATCTTCAGTATTGCGGATATCCTGAATTGAACACCGGCTGGCGGGATAATGCAGGAGGCGACCGCCGTATGATTCTCAACTCTGAACCTTTCACCATGCAACCGGGGGACACCCAAACCATCCTGATTGCCTGCCTGGCAGCCCAGGGAACCGATCACCTCAACAGTATCGCCGAACTGAGAAAAGCTGCAGATGTTGCGAGGTCTGCTGTTCCTGAAATTTATAAGCAACCGGTGGCTCTCCCGGCTCCTGCTCCGGTTGAACAAACCCTTTCTTCTGACGGAATTATTCAGTTCTCTTTTCAAACGGCAGCAACGGCCGGGTTTACAAAAGAGTCTGCCCTGGGAAATGTGCTGAACTTCAAAGGTTACCGGCTCAGACAATATGAAACGATTTCAGGCAGTTGGGATGAAGTAAAAAATCCGGTTTTCAAAAATGTAAAAGTTCTGGATGTTCAGGATGGATTTGACCGTATTTGCAGCTACATCAACTACGACCTGATACCCGACAGTTTATTTTTTTCCGTTGAAAAAATCAGTGCCGAAGATCTGGCAGCATACTTAAGTTCTGCGGGACGACTAACATTTTCGCTTTCTGAAGATGCTTTTACCGGTTTTCGTTTTATTGAAGGTTCGGTGTATGAATTTGGGCTGACAGCTCTGTATCTCGATACATTGGGTCTGAGAACCCTTCTCGACGGAAAAGGACGGTTCATTGGCTGGACGGGTGAAGAACCAATCCATGAATCTGAGGAAATCAGGATTCAGGTGGTTTATCATGGAAAAATTGAACAACCAACCCCCTCCGTTTCTCAGGAATCGTCTCCGTTTGTTCAGCGTGTTTCCGGGGAAGGGAAACCCGTCATTCAGCTTCAGGTAACCAATCAAAGAAAAATACGGGACGGGAAAAATTACCCGGTTGAATTCCTTTATCCAAACTGGAGCGGTGATTTATCGTGGCGACTTAGAGATGGTATGACCGGACCGGTTGTGTTGGACTCGGTAAAGTGGTTTTCTGATGTTTTCACCCAAACTCCCGTTGATGGTTTTACGGTACGGATTCAGTTGCCTCAAACCAAAATAATCAGTCAGACTGAAACCGGCGGATCAAAATGGTGGAGTTTAAGTCCGCAGAGAACCCTGACAGGATTGGCTCCCGTTGATCAAAAGGCAGATACAGACTCAGGGGGTACCCGGATTTGGATTTCTGACTATCCGACAGTCTACAAACGGTATGTTTCTTCAGTTCGTCAGCAGGAAATGAGAATGCTGGATATCGAATTTACCAAAACCAATCCAAGTTTGGCTTACCGGTATATTTCTGGAGTCAAACCGGTGCCAAAAGCCCAGGTTCCGCCGGTTTATCAGCCCTCAACAATTAAGCAAACCTCCGCAGAGGATATGATCCTCTGGGCCGGATTTACCAAGCAAAATGTAACTGATTCACCTGCCAATGGCAGACTGAGAGCCTCCAGAAAACCTGGCGTGGGTATAATTCCACTTCCGTTCAGAATCTGGGCAGTTGAAAGCGATGGACGGGAAGAACGCAGAAGGCAGTTAAAAATTGGTCTTGTTGAAACCTATGCCAATTTGTTTAATGCTGACCAAGACGTAAACGGACTTTGGGATGCAGATGCTTTTGCTCAGGAATCCATTCTGATTTCTTCAGAAACCTACAATCCAGATCTGAAAATGCCGGCTGACTCTTTTTCTCTTGATCCGTACATGAACTTTCTGGTGAAAAACGGAAAAATTGCTGCACCCTGGATGGTTTTCTGGGAACCGGTTGGCGATATCCTTCAGTGGAAAGAAAATCTGATCAGCCGGGTGAAATTCAATCTTCCAACCCATGAAGATAAATTTGTAATCTCCGGACTTCATTCAGATTCAGCCTGGTATCAGCAGGAAAAGAAAAATATACTGAATGCTGTCACCGTTTTCCCGAATCCGTATCTGGGAGATAATCCGCAGGAGTTAAATCCGGGTGAACGGTTTGTCACGATTCTGAACCTTCCTGAAACAGTAACAATCCGGATCTACAATCTGGGCGGAGAGCTGGTTACTAAAATTGAAAAGGACGACCGGCAGAATTTTGTAAGATGGGATCTGACCAACGGTCAACGGTTTTTTGTGGCTTCGGGAATGTATCTGGTTCACATTGAAGCGCCCGGTGTTGGTTCAAAAGTTCTGAAACTGGCGGTGATACAGAGAGAATGGTGAAAAAGGTGTAAGGTTTAAGGGGTATGGTGTAAGCTGAAATTCGAAATTCTTTGCCTGTTACCTTAGCCCTTATGCCTTACGCCCGGCGTTTTCCCTCAACCTTTCTTCCGGTTTAACTGATAAACCTGGTAATCTTCTTTAATTCCCTTGAGCTTGGCCTTATATCTGAAAATGGCAGGCATTTTTCTAAGATATTTCAATGATCTCGGGTCATCAAAGATACTTTTTGAGATAAACACATCTCCCCCTTTGCTCAGATTCTGAACCCGGGCAGCAATGTTCACCGTCGAACCGAAATAATCTATTTTTCCGTTCAGATTTACAACCAGAGCCGGACCTGCATGCAGTCCCATTTTTATCACAACAGACGGGTTTTTTCCTGACAAGGTGAAATGTTCCTGAATTTCAATTCCGGCATTGAGTCCATCTTCACTGTTTGAAAAACTGGCCATTACCGCATCTCCGATGGTTTTCACAACCGTTCCGTTATTTCTTCCGATAATTTCATCCAAAACCACAAAATGTTCTCTCACAATCCGGTAAGCGTTCAGATCACCGATTTTTTCATAAAGTTCGGTTGAACCTTTCAGATCGGTAAAAAGCAGAGTGATATTTTTGATTTTCAATCCTCGGTCTTCTGAAACCACTTCGTTCGAAAAATTGTGCCTGAAGTAGGCGTTGTTCAGCAAGTCAGATCCGGTTATGCCATGATCGTGAGCCATCGCCTGGCTGTTTTTTACCGATTCCGGAATGGGAATCAGGTTTTCGGAAACTGAAAAAATGACCTGAAGATTTTCGTCAACTGTCAGATCAAAACCAACCGTGCACATCGGACAGAAGGAAGCTTCCTCCACATTTTCAAGTGAAGCTGACTGGTGGGTTATGCCAGAACATTTCGGGCAGCAGGTGCTCCAGTCAATATCCATCAACCCATGTTTGACCGATTTTAAAAGTAAAGTGACCGCCGGATATTTTGAAAGTCCGAGGGTTTTTCTGAAATCTTCAGACCTGATCGGATGCAGGTTTTCCGGATCAGTTTTCGTGATATAATCCCGTAGTTTCACTGCAAGTTCGGGCTCAACACGGTCGGTTTGAAGGCTTGCCATCCGTGAATTCAGGTAGGTCAGGGCATCATTGCTTAACATAATTGGCTTTCTGGTTTAATCAATTTTCTGATTGGTCGGCTGATCTGACTGATTCCTTACAAAACACAACAATCAAGTCCTTCATTTTTGTTTCACTTTGAATCGCCGTATTTTCGCAGTTCTTTAATCTGGATTTCAAAATGAATGACTTTATTGCTTCAATAATTCTGGGTATCGTTGAAGGCTTAACCGAATTTATCCCGGTTTCTTCAACGGGTCACCTCATCCTTGCCCACCATTTGCTGTTTGGCGGTGAACAAATGGAAGGGTTTTGGTCGACTTTTGAAGTGGTCATCCAGCTTGGCGCCATTCTGGCCGTGGTGGTGTTGTATAAAGACCGGTTTCTTTCTCTTTTCGGATTTAACCGTGCTGCAGGTGAACCTTTTCCGGCAATCCGGTCTTTGTTTCTTCCTGAGTCAGGAATGGGGCTGATTCATATTGCAATAGCTATCGCCCCGGCTTTTCTTTTCGGATTTCTGCTTCACGGAACCATCAAAGCCCATTTATTTTCCCCGCTGACGGTTATCATTGGCCTGGTCATTGGTGGCGTCATTATGGTTTGGGTTGCCGGACGGAAAATTGAGCATCCGTCTGATTCGCTGGATGAAGTTTCGTACAAACAGGCTGCCTGGATCGGCATCGGACAATGTCTCTCACTCTGGCCTGGAGTTTCCCGGTCTGGTGCAACTATTATTTCAGGGATCCTCACCGGACTTTCCCAAAAAACTGCAGCCGAATTTTCGTTTATTGTTGCCGTTCCGGTCATGATAGCTGCCACCGGTTATGACTTCCTGAAAAGTTACCAGTATTTCAATTCAGAAAACCTGATGGTTCTGGCGGTCGGATTTGTGGTTTCTTTTATTGTGGCCGTTGCTGCAATTAAATGGTTTGTCAGTTTTCTCGGAAAAGTGGGTCTTGGTCCGTTTGGCTGGTACCGCATCATAGCAGGTCTTGCCTTCTGGTGGATTGTTCTTTGATAGGTGTAAGGCGTAAGGTTTAAGGCATAAGGAAGGGAATCCGGGTCTGTTTGGCTTAAACCTTACGCCTTATCCCTTATACCTGTCCTACTTCCCCCCATACCCAACCGGGAATTCCATGATAACGGTGGTTCCCTTACCGGGCTCAGAACTTACAGAAACGGCTCCATCATGGTTTTGCAGAATCTGATAGGCGATTGAAAGTCCCAAGCCTTTGTTTTTACCAACTGGCCGGGTTGTGAAAAACGGATCAAAAATCTGCGGAAGTGTTTTTGAATCCATTCCATGACCCGAATCAGTAATCAAAATCCGTACCCGGTCACCTGCCGGTTCAGTTTTGATGTGAATTTTCCCTTCCCCGTCAATTGATTCAACGGCATTAACCAGCACGTTCATAAAAACCTGGTTAATCTGTCCGGGGTATCCTTCAATTTCCGGCAGACTGTCATATTCCGTCGTAATCTTAATTTTCTCACCGGTCATATTGCTAAGCAGAAGAATGGCGGCGTCGAGACTGTCATTCAGGTTCAGCCGTTTCACTTCATCTTCGTCCAGCCGGGTAAAACTTCTCAGTGATTGCACAATCCCAATTGTACGTGAGGTTCCAGATTCAATTCCCTCAAGCAAAACCCGTATTTCTTCTGACAGATCAGCAATATTGGTACCGTTTAACAGCTGACCAAGTTTTTCAACCTTTTCACTTGCAGGCGTTTTACTTTCAGTCAGTTCTTTAATAGAGCCAATAAGGTCAGTAATGTCAGCAATGTCGTGTTTCAGAGGGGGAATTGCACTGTGAATAAAATTAACAGGATTGTTGATTTCATGGGCTATTCCGCCGGTAAGAATGCCAAGTGAAGCCATTTTCTCTGACTGAACCAATTGGGTTTGGACGGATTTTAAATCATTCATGGCGGTTTGAAGCTCAGAAGTTCTGATGGCAACCTTCTTCTCCAACGCTTCATTTTCATTTTTATACTGATTCATCCACCGCAGAATAATTGCCCAGACGAGTCCGCTTCCACTTAAAAAATAAATCAGAATCATCCACCAGGTTCGGTACCAGGGAGGCAAAATAGTAAACCTGAAAACGGCCTCAGGTGATATTTTTCCATCCGGAAGACTGGCACAAACCCTGAATGTGTAAGACCCTTCAGGCAAATTTGTATATTCTTTGTCATTGAAAGTGGTCCAGTCAGACCATGTTTCATCAAAACCATCAAGAAATAGTCTGAATTTTACTGTTTCACCGGTTTGAAAGTCTGGAAATGAGTACGAAAGAGTAATCCGGTTGTCTTCAAATCTGAATTCAGGTGTTTCAGATTCAGGATCCGGATCGAAAAAGACACGGTTTCCTCCTGCAGAAACCTGACGGATCAACGGATAAATCAACGGGGGTTTCTGGGTTTGAAACTGCCTGTCAAACCGGAAAAGACCTTCAGTGCCGCCAATCCAGATTGTTCCGTTTGCTTCGGGGTAAATGGCCCAGAATTCCATGGCCGGAAGTTTTGAAAAGAGAGTTGAATCCCGGATGGAGTAGCCTCCCGGGACGGGAGAAAGCAGCAGCCGGTTATCAGTGATCAGATCACCTGCAGGTGTAAGTCCAAGTTTATAAATAGCAGTCTCACGCTGATAACCGAAAAACTTTTCGCCGGCAGGTTCAAATTTTTGTGTGGAAGCATTGAAAAGATAAGGTCCGTTCTGGGTTGCAACGGTAATGCCCATAGGTAAAGGATAAACTTGAAGAAAACTGATTCCGGGCAGGCCATCAGTTTCTGTAAAAGTTTTCATTTCCTCAGGTTTAAGATCGTGAAGATCAGTTTCTGAAAGTCTGATGAGTCCTGAAAGGCGGGTGCTGATCCAGATAAACCCGTCAGATGAACGGGAAAGCCCCATTACTTCACCAGTAAAGTCGGGTACAATCCGTTTTGCATTTTTGCCGGATGGAAAATAGAGAAGCCCTGATCGAAGTCCGGCAAGTAAGCCAGATTTGAGTGATAGAAGTGAATAGGCGGCGTCCCTGGTTACAAATTCTGATTTTAATCCTTTGATTTTAAGGATTCCGTCATTGGTTGCAGCAAAAAGAGTTTCATCGAAAACAGCAAGATCCCAGACCTGTGTTGCCGGACCGTCAATTCTTTCTGCCCCGTTTTGCCCGATCCGGTTTAAACCAGAGCCTGTGGCAACATAAAGAGTTCCGTCAAACCGGATGATGTCGTAAACACTGCCATCCAGCCCGATGGTTTCATTCCAGTAACTCACCGGTGAATGAAAATCAACTCTGGTAATTCCACGTTCATGGCAAATCCAAAGAAATCCCTGCCGGTCTTCCATCACCGAGTAAACTTTGTTTTCTCTCAGTCCCTTGTTTTTGGCAAGAATTTCGGTAATTCCGCCATCAGGTGTCAGTACAATGACACCACCCAGTAAGGTTGAAAGAACCAGGTTTCCATTTTTCAGGATTGTACCCGAATAAACCCGGTTTTCAATTGCAAATTGATCGGCTTCAAGAAAACGGGAATCTTTTTTAAGGGTTCCCTGTGTCAGAGATAAACTCCACAGCCCTGTATTTCTGCCGGCGACAAGAATTTTCTGATCTGGCAGCGGAAGCAGTGCAAAAACTTCATCCGAAATAAAAGCTTCGCCACCAGGTACCGGTTTGATTTCGTTGCCTGTAATTTCAACCAAACCGGATGTTTTCTCACGGGCGAAAATCCGGCCATGAACCTGCCAGGCATTTTGAAATTGTGTTTGTGGGCGAATCAGGCTTAGGGTCGTATCCTGCAGGATGATGATGGCTTTTGGCGAAATGAAAAAAACCTGGTCTTTATCGGTCAGAATTTTTCTTACCACAGAAACAGAAAGTGAAGAGTCAGGAAGTTGTCTGAGCAGAGAAACAAACTCTTTTTTACCGTTTTTTCCCCTCGCCAGATATCCGAACTGACCTTCTGCACCAACCCAAATCGTCCCGTTCTGATCAATTGTCAGAGATCGAACAACCGAACTGTCTTCAGTAACCGGTATTAAATTCCAGAAATGGCCATCGAAGGATAGAACACCGTCATTATTAGCAAAATACAAAACTCCTGTTGAATCCTGAACGGAACCCCAGTTCTGATTTCCGGCCGGAAAGTGCTGGCGGGTAAAAATGGAAGTGAAACGTTTCCCGATTTCAAAAACAGGCGCATTCTGTGCCATGACAAGTGCAGGCAGAAGCAAAAACAAGGCAAGGAAGAAGCGGGTTAAACTGATCATATATATCTGAATTTACCAAGATGATAAGGTATTTCAAAAAGTCATGATCGAAATTGGTGATTTACAAACGGGGATGGTAATAAAAAACAGAGAAAATGCGGGGAATTGAGAGAGAAAGGCCGGTTTCCTCATTTTCAGAAGAAACCGGCCGTAACCTTACTTGTTCAATTTTTTGACGTAATCACTCTCAGGGAAAAGGTCAATCAGGCGTTGCCTGGTATTCATCTGCCCGGTAGTATCATTAATCATGGTATAAGCCTTGTATTTTGCAACCAGGGCGTCATAATATTGACGGCTTTTTGGATCTTTAATCAGGTTAAGAGTTTGATCGAGGATTGTAAGTGCTTCAGCCGGGTTGTTCAGTTGCTGAAAGAGAAACTGAGCCTGCATGATTTTGAAATCTGTATTTTCGGGTAGTTGAATCTCAATTTCACGGAAAAGGGAATAAACAGCAGGAATATCATTTTTATCAATCAGATACTGAAGTTTATTGTAATAATAGGCATAGGTTGAACGTTTGATCGATTCCTGTGTGTGCTCTCTGACTGCACCAGCTACATGGTAATCGTAAACCAGATTTCCGCCTTTGGTTCCGGTCAGCAAAATCGCATATGAACACCAGATTCCGGCTGCAAGAACCAGAAAGTAACTGATGTCCTGATTGAACCTGAGGGCCGAATCTTTAAAACGGATGTAGAAAAAGGTGAGAACTGTAAGTCCTGCTGCAGACCAGGTTGAGATGGATGCCCAGAGTTCATGTTGTTCAATTGCATCTTTCACGCCGGGTATTCCGGAAACCAGATCTTCGACCTGACCACCTGAAAAATAGGAGAGAACCATTGAAAGTGTTGAAAACACAAAAAGTGTCAGTGCAGTGTTTAACAGCCATTCCTGATAGGTAAACCGGTAAATAATGTAAACAAGCAATCCGGCCGGAATTAAAGCCACTGAAAAGTGGGCGATAACCGGGTGAAGTTCCGCGAACCATTGCATAATTGCCGTACTCCTTTGTTTATAATTTGATGAAAACTTAATCGAAAAATATTAACTGAAACTTTCAATTCAAAATTAGTGGGGGTTTTTCGCAAGAATGAACGTTAAAGCAATTCATTCAGCCGGATTTGTACCACATTAACATGGCATTTTAACCGGTGGAAAATTTAAAAATAAATATATATTTTTCATGCTATTGTATTTAGATGTTGAAATGTGCGAAATTACATGACTTAATCCGGATTATAGAATGGCAACCCTCGCTGAACTTTTAAAAACAAAAGATCCTGATCTTTCTGTTCAGGCACAGAAAACTGCGCTTGAAAAGGAAAAACAGGATAAAGCACTCGTTGTAAAAACTGATCGTTCAGGTCGGGCAGGTAAAACAGTTACACTTATTTCGGGGTTTGATCACAACCCGCAGGTGATTGAAAAAATTGCCAAAGATCTTAAACAAGCCTGTGGCACCGGTGGTACCGTTAAAGGAAAAGTCATTGAAATTCAGGGTGATAAGGTTCAAAAAGTGAAAGAATTGCTTGTTACGAAAGGATTTGCCATCCGTGCCTGATAAACAGAACCTGGCATTTTTCGAGAAAAATGATCCGGCAGCAGCCGTTGAACGGTATCAGTTGTTAATTGAGCAAACCGGACAAATCATTTATGATTATGATATTTTTTCAGGTCATATTGAGTGGACGGGTGCCATTGAACCTCTCACCGGGTTTACAACTGAAGAATTCCGTTCAACTGATATTCTCGCCTGGGAAGAACTCATTCATCCCGATGACCGTGATCAGGCCATGACCATGCTCTATGAATGCATGAAAACAGAATCAAAATACCACGTCCATTACCGGTTCAGAAAAAAAGATGACGAGTATTTTTACGTTGAGGACAATGGTGTTTTTCTAAAAGATTCTGAGGGTGAGATCATCAGAATGATCGGGACAATGAAAGATGTTTCCAGTGAGAAAAAAATGGAAGAACATCTTCGTCAGGTTCAAAAAATGGATTCTATTGGTACTCTTGCTGGCGGAATTGCCCATGATTTCAACAATATCCTGAATATTATTGTTGGCTCTGCAACATTATTGCAGAATGATTTTTCCAATCCTGAAAAAAATGCAAAACGAATTGAAAATATTCTTAAATCATCTGATCGTGGCAGTGGCCTGGTTCGCCAGCTTCTCACTTTTGCACGAAAAAATGAAATGCTTATTGAAGCCGTAAAAGTCAATGAGGTCATCAGAGATCTGGTTAAAATGGTTGGGGAAACGTTCCCTAAGGGTGTTGACCTGAAAATGGAACTGGCCGAAGAACTACCGGTTATTTTTGCCGATGTGAACCATCTTCATCAGGTTCTGCTCAATTTGTGTGTGAATTCAAGAGACGCCATGCCGGATGGTGGTACCATCACACTCAGAAGCCGTGAAATTGACCGCCACCAGGTTCCAGCCCATGAACAATCGGGGTCATCTGTTCGTTTTATTGAAATCTCAGTTTCTGATAACGGACAGGGAATGGATAAAGCTACCCAGCAACGGATTTTTGAGCCGTTTTTTACAACAAAAGGCGTTGGCAAGGGAACAGGTCTCGGCCTTTCGGTTGTGTTCGGGATTATTCAAAACCACAAGGGTACCCTGAGTGTTGACAGTACACCCGGTGCCGGATCTACGTTTAAATTATATTTTCCGGTTCCTGATACACAGCCTGCCTCTGACGATGAAGATGATTTTGGTTCTGAAATCCCAGGAGGCACCGAAACGATTCTTCTCGCTGATGATGAATGGATGATCAGAGAAATTGTCTCTTCAACTCTTGAAGCAAAAGGTTACACGGTTATTCAGGCTGAAGACGGACAGCAATCTCTCGAAACATTTATCGAAAAAGGGCATGAAATCAATCTGCTGATCACTGATCTTGAAATGCCCAGAATGGGTGGTGCAGATTCGTTTACTCAGATGAAAATCAGGAGAAACAATCTGAAAGCTGTGGTGATTTCGGGGTACATCAGTCCGGAATTGAGGGCATCCCTTACAAAGGCAGGAGTTAAAGCGCTGATTCACAAACCTTTCAAGCCTGAACAATTACTCCGGATTATCCGGGGCATTCTGGACAAAAACCCAACCTGAGTCGGTACTTCAATTAAAAGCAATTCTGCGTTCATTTCTGTTTGGAAATGAATTTTCCTCTTCCGTGAAAATCTGTGCAATCTTTTAACCCGCCAAGGACTCTTGCCTGAGTGCGGGAATCCATGACTTTTTCCATTAACCATTTTCACTTATCACTTGCCACTTATAACTTATAACTGGATTCCTCTTTTCGTGACAATTTAAATTTATTGTTAACTTTCCGGAGAAGAAAGGGAAATATGAATTCCCGATCTTTGCACAAGTCAAAACAAAATATATGGCTGCTGGTGAAGGCAGTCAGTTTTTCCTCCGAAAAGTTTTGTTGTATTGTTGTTGTTGAAAGCCGGTTGGGTTGTCCCAGCCGGCTTTTTTTTGTCCGGCAGTAAAAAACTAATCCAATGAATCAAAATTATTTTCAATTCTTGAGATCAAAGCTTCATACAGTTCAGTAAGCTTGCTTTCATCCTCTGTCTGGCTGTTCCAGATTACCGGATCTGACTTCCGGTATTTGATCAGGTAAGAAAAATTCCCGGGATCGTTAACCGCAGGCAACGAGGTTGCCAGAATACTATCCAGAGACGAAATATCCTCAGGCGTTAATTTTTTAAGAAATTGCTTTGCTGATGAATCCGGATCAGAACCCGACCACGTCATAACAGAACCATCCTGCTCAATGGCATAACCGGTCCAAAGCCCGGTAAAACCACCTCCTGAACCAAAAATGACAATCTGTGCATGTAAAGAGTCTGTAGCACTGGCAGGTAATGTGGTTGTTTCCTGCTTTTCGCATGAGAAAAACAAGAGTGAAATCAGGATGGAAAAAAGGGAGATAAATTTCATTTGCATTGCCAGTTTGTCAGTGTCTGAAAAAGAATTTTTCCAATTAACTGAAACAAATTGACAAAAGAAACTTTCAGGCACAAAACAGTTGGGTGTTAAAATCGGGAGATCAGGGTTGAATGAAACCCCCTCCGACGGAGGGGGAATGTGGGTGGGTTGAAACAAAAAACTAAACTTATTTCCCCTGCTGAACACGTTCCAGATAAGAATTGTCATCTGTGTTGATGCGAATGTATTCACCCGTGTTCACAAACTGAGGAACCATAACGGTAAGTCCGGTTTCAAGTTTGGCCGGTTTCATAGAAGAGGTAACGGTAGCACCTTTCATATTCGGGTCAGTATCGACAATCTGAAAAACCATTTGCTGCGGAGGTACAATTCCCATCGGCCGGCCTTCGTACATTTCGACCATGAATTTGGTGTTCGGCAGAAGCAAATATTTTAATTCACCCAGATCATCTTCTGAAATATTGGTTTGCTCGTAATCTTCAGTATTCATAAAATAATGGAACTGGTCGTCAGAATAGAGATATTCCATTTCAACCTGGTCCATTGAAATTTTTTCGGCTTTTTCATCTGACCGCCAGCGGTATTCTACATTGGCTCCGGTCTGAATGTTTTTCATTTTTGTCTGAACCATTGCACGCAGGTTTCCTGGTGTATGGTGAATCAGGGAGGTCACACGGCAAAGCTGACCGTCAAATTTAATAATGTAGCCAACTTTTAGCTGACTTGCGATAAGAATCATAGCTATCCTGTTTTCTTTTATTTAAATTGGAGTTCCGAAATGGGTGTCTGATTGATAAAATGACTGCCCAAAATTCATAATTAATCTTAAAGTTAAGAATTATCTCAATTAAATGGAAATTCTCTCCCGGTTTGGTCAAAACCGGTACTTCAGATGACGTGTTAATTTGATTTGAAATCAGAGTAAAAATGACTTGCAGTGAAGTAATCACATTTCTTGAGTCGAAAGCTGATCCTGTAAATGTTGCCGGAATGGCCCGGTTCGGCATCAGTTCAAAAGGAACGCTTGGCGTAAGTGTGCCGGTTATTCGTGAACTGGCAAAAAAGCTGAAAAAAAATCATTCGCTTGCTCTGGAATTATGGGAAACCGAAATTCATGAAGCCCGGATTCTTGCCGGTTTTATCGCCGATCCGAAAAAGATAACCGAAGCCGAAATGGAGAATTGGGTGGTCGGTTTTGATAGCTGGGATGTTTGTGACCAGGTTTGCACCAACTGTTTCAATTACACCCCCTGGGCTTTTAAAAAAGCAGAAGAGTGGTGCCACCGTGAAGAAGAATTCGTACGTCGTGCCGGTTTTGTGGTTCAGGTCGGACTTTCTGTTCACCTGAAAAAGATTGAAGATGAACGGTTTCTGCCCTTTTTCGATTTGATGGTTACGTATTCTGATGATAACCGGAATTTTGTGAAAAAAGCGATCAACTGGTCACTCAGAACATTGGGGAAAAGAAGTGCGTTTTTATATCCGGTTGCCGTTCAGGTCGCCGCAGAATTGAAAGCGATGGAATCTTCATCTGCCCGATGGATTGGCAGTGATGCCATTCGTGAGTTGACAGAAAAAGAACAGAACGGAACATTACCTTTTTTAAGGAAACGGGGATAGGGTTACGGGTCACGTAATCACGGGTTACGGGTTAAAAACCCCGTTGACAAGGCGAGTAAAGCGAAGATCCCGAACACTTTCGGGACAGAAGGTCGTCGGGGAGACCGGGGAACCAGGATTCTATAAAATTGCAAATCGCTATTCTTGGTAATCTGGGCACTTCGACTCCGCTCAGTGACCAGATTGCAACCAATGTCTTTAACCGATCAAGAATTATGTTCCCTGTAGCTTTCTTATTAAAAAGTTTCTTGAAATAAAAAATTGTATTTCTTAGCGTCTTGGCGCCTTTGGGGTCTCCCTATTTTCCAGGAGTTTTTATGCCTGATACCCGAAAAAAAATCAAACTTGCCCGTTCAACTTCTGTTGCACCTTTCGGAAGTTCACTTGTAAAATTTCCTTCAATCGGCGGGGCTTTTCGCTTTTTCCTGAATCAGCATCCCGATAAACCTTTCCTGACCTATTTTGAAGGAAAAGTAAAAATTACGTCGTACACGTTTGAGCAGTTTGATGAAAGGTGCCGGCGTTTCGGACGGTTTTTGACTCTTGCCGGGGTTAAACAGGGTGACCGTATAGCCACTGCCGGAACGAATCACCCGGATTTGATTCTCCTTTATTTTACCGCCTGGCGGCTGGGACTTTCTGTTGTTCCCATTAATCTCGGTGAAGATGATCACCGTCTTCATTATATTCTTGAACACGGTAAGCCGAAACTCGTTGCTGTTCTTTCTGAGGATGTTGGTCGTATCAAAAGCCTGAATCCGTCTGTTCCGGTTATCGAAACCGGGAAAATGCACGCCCAGAAAGAAGAAGAATTCACTTTCGATGATGCACTGAACCGCCATCAGCAGGAAGCCTTTATTGTTTACACGTCTGGAACAACAGGGAATCCGAAAGGAGTTTTGCTGAGTCAGTATCAGCTTTTGGTTGACTCATTATTTATCTCTGGCTGGAATAAAATTTCGCAGAATGATACTTTCCTTTGTGTGCTTCCGGTTCATCACGTTAACGGAACGGTTGTCACCCATCTGACTCCGCTGATGACCGGTTCATCTATCGTTCTGCTGAAAAAATTCTCTGACGAAGCCTTTTTCCATATCGTAAAATCTGAAAGCATTACCATTTCGAGTGTGGTTCCGACCCTGCTTCAGTTTTTGGTTCAGGCCGGTAAATCAGAAAAACTGAAATCCACAAAGCTTCGTCATCTGATTTGTGGCGCCGGACCTTTAACTGTTGAACTTGCCCTGAAATTTGAAGATAAATTTGGCATTCCGGTTATTCACGGGTACGGACTTTCTGAAACGACCTGTTATTCCTGTTTTCTTCCGGTTGATCAAAACAAGGCTGAACATAAAAGCTGGCTTTCAGATTATGGATTCCCCTCAATCGGGGTCCCGCTTCCGTGCAACGAGATGGATATTCAGGATGATCTCGGCAAATCGCTTCCTGAAGGAGAAAAGGGCGAAATCGTCATTCGCGGACACAATGTGATGGATGGATATTTCCTGAATCCGGATGCCAATAAATCGGCCTTTGAGTTCGGCTGGTTCAGGAGCGGTGACGAAGGATTTTTTAAAACCGGGAATGACGGACAAAAATACTTTTTCATCACCGGAAGATTTAAAGAACTGATCATCCGTGGCGGCGTGAATTTATCCCCTTTGGAAATTGATGAAGTTATTGGTCGTTGTCCGGGTGTGAAAGCCGGCATTGCAGTCGGTTTTGAAAACGACTGGTATGGTGAGGAAGTTGGGGCATTTGTTGTGAAATCAAATCCTGACCTGACTGAAACTGAAGTTCTGGATTTCTGCAAAACCCAGTTACCCTTTTCAAAATCGCCCAAAGTTGTACTCTTCACAGATTCACTGCCCGTGACCTCAACAGGGAAGTACCAGCGGAATAAAGTCAAAGCGTTATTCGCAGAGTTTAAAGAAACCCAGTTCCGGGGAAAATGATAGAAGTTTTTCCTTCGGAAAAACGGTTACAGGTCACGGATTACAGGTTACAAGAAAGTGGAAGAAGTTGTCATCCCGGACTTGATCCGGGATCCATGCCATTTTCTTCATATGATCCTTCTTTGTGGACTACTCCAGCCATCCCCATCCTCCCAAATCTCCCAATCCCACCCGCGTAAAAAAGACTATTTAGACTTAATATAAGTAATAAGTTGCATTGAACGGGTTTGGTTATCATATTTGGTATAATATCATGGTAAGGATACCGTTTATGCAGATTATGGTTGTTGATGATGAACGTGACATGCAGTTGCTGTTTGAACAGAGATTCAGAAAAGAAATCAAATCTGGCCAGGTTGCCTTTCTTTTTGCCTTTTCAGGTGAAGAAGCCTGTGATTACCTCAAATCAAACGGTTCAGACAATGTGAATCAAATCCTTTCTGACATCAATATGCCGGGCATGAACGGACTTGAGTTACTGAAATGGATAAAAGATCACTTTCCCGAATTAAAAGTGGCTATGATTACCGCTTACAATGATCAGAAAAATTATCAGCAGGCCATGGAATATGGGTGTGATGATTATTTGATTAAACCCATCGACTTCAGTCAGTTAAAAGAAAAAGTCTTGTTATAACCCCACAGTAATTTTTCAACTGACCAATAAAAACGGGACCTGGAATGGATTCAGCATCACAACCCAATGAAACTGATCTTTTAAGAAAACAGCTTGCCCAAAAAGAAGCTGAATTTGCTGTCATCAACAGTGTTCAGGAAGGTCTTGCCAGCAAACTTGATATTTCTGGGATTTACCAGCTTGTCGGTGAAAAACTCCGTGAAATTTTCAATGCCCAGGTAATTGATATTGTCACCTATAACAAAGCAACCAATCTGATTGAAGATCAATATGCCTTTGAAAAAGGAGATCGCTCCCTCCTTGGTCCGAGACCCTTGTCCGGATTCAGAAAGCATGTTTTTGAAATGCAAAAACCCCTTGTTATGAATTCAGGTGTGGAACAGGCCAGGCTAAAATACGATCAGGGGGTTAGTGTTGGTGAAATTTCCAAATCAATTGTTCTGGTGCCGCTGATGTCGGGAAATGAAGTTTTCGGGTTCATCAGCCTGCAGAATGTGGATCAGGAATTCGCTTTCAGTGAGTCGGATGTGCGCCTGCTGACAACTCTGTCAAACAGTATGAGTCTGGCTCTTGAAAATGCCCGTCTTTTCGATGAAACCAACCGGCTTTTAAAAGAAACTGAACAGCGAACGGCCGAAATGGCCATCATCAATTCGGTTGGCGAAGCCATGTCGAAATTGCTGGATATCAACACGGTTACCAAAATTGTGGGTGATAAAGTCAGGGAGATTTTCCATACTGAAGTCACCGAAATTCTTCTGCTGAATGAAGAAAAGGGGATGATCGTCATCCCATATTCCTACTACAACGGCTACCGTGAATATGAAACGTTTAAATTAGGTGAAGGCTTAACTTCCAAAATCATCTATTCCCGGAAACCCCTTTTATTCAGGAATCTGGATGAACAGATGGCGGCAGGGGCACGGGTTACCAGCGAACAGGATAAAACCCAATCTTACATGGGTGTTCCGATTTTGTTCGGGGAAAAAGTTCTGGGTGTGGTAAGTATTCAGAGTTATTCACCTAATGCTTTTGACGAAGGCAATGTGCGGTTACTTTCTACCTTGTCATCCAATATGGGAATTGCCCTTCAGAATGCCCGGTTATTTGATGAAACCAATACCCTGCTTGAAGAATCCAAACAGCAGGCCATTGAACTTGGTATTATCAACAGTGTAGGTGAGGGCCTTGCCAAACAGCTTGATTTTCAGTCGATTGTTGATCTGGTTGGTGATAAAATCAGGGAAGTCTTCAATGCGCAGGTTGTTTCAATTTCAACCTACAATTCAAATGAAGAATCCATCCATCACCGGTATGTGGTTGAGAAAAACGAACGGTTTTACTTCGACAAGCCAATTGCCATTGATTCCGACCGGAAAGAAATTATTGAAACCCGGCGTCCTCTTATTTTTGGATCCAGTGAAGAAATGATTGCGCACAGCGGGGAACAGATTCTTGAAGGTGAAATGCCAGAATCGTTTATGGGCGTTCCCATCGTTCACAATCAGAAAGCAACCGGGGTGATCACTGTTCAGGATCTCGACCGGAAAAACCTCTATTCAGAGAAGGACGGAAAACTGCTTCTGACTCTGGCCTCCAACATGGGTGTAGCCCTTGAAAATGCCCGACTTTTCGAAGAAACCAAAAGATTGCTGAACGAAACCCAGCAGAGAAATACTGAACTTGCCATCCTGAACGCCATTCAGGAAGGACTTGTACTAGAAATGGATTTTAACTCGATCATTAATCTGGTTGGCAATAAATTCAGGGAGTCGCTGGGTTTTCTTGATCTTGGCATCCGGATCTACGATAAAGAAAAAAATATTCTTCATTTCCCGTATGAATATGAACATGGCGAACGGCTCTTTCTTGAGTCGGGTCCGCCAACACCCTATTCCCGATATGTGCTTGAAACCGGGAAAATGCTTTTACTGCGGAAAAATACTGACGAGGAAGCAGCAAAAATCGGGATAACTGAAGAAGCAACCATCCCCGGAACTGACAGAAGCAAATCTCTCATTTTCGTACCGATTATTGTGGGAACCGATGCCAAGGGTCTGATTCTTGTTGAAAATTATGAAATTGAAGACGCCTTCAGCGAGTCTGAAGTCAGATTATTATCAACTATTGCCAACAGTATGAGTGTGGCCCTTGAAAATGCCCGGTTATTTGATGAAACCCTCAGACTGCTTGAAGAAAGCAAAAAACGGGCGGCTGAACTGGGAACGGTGAACAGTATCAGTCATGCCATTGCCGGTCACCTTGAGATTGACAAGTTAATCAATCTGGTGGGTGAAAAAGTGCGTACCTTATTCAACGCCGGAATTGTTTATGTGGCTTTGCTGGATAAAGAAAAGGAAATGATCAATTTCCCATACGGCTATGGTGATGAGTATCCGCCGCTGAAGCTGGGAGAAGGATTAACCTCCAAAATCATCCTAACCAAAGAACCGCTTCTGATCAATAATGAAGTGGATAAGAAATCTGAAGAATTGGGTGTAACCCGTATTGGGACGAGATCAGCTTCATATTTGGGAGTTCCCATTCCGGTTGGCGATGAAATTATCGGGGTTCTCAGTGTTCAGAGTTCAGAGAAAGAGAATATTTTTAATCCGGATGATCTCAGACTTTTAAGTACCATTGCTGCCCACGTGGGAATTGCAATCAACAATGCCAATTCCTACGAAACACTGAATAAAACCCTGGCTGATCTGCAGTCCACACAGGACCAGCTGATTGCTCAGGAAAAGCTGGCGTCTCTGGGTCAGCTCACGGCCGGAATCGCACACGAAATTAAAAATCCGCTCAATTTTGTAAATAACTTTTCTGAGTTATCGGTTGGATTGCTCGAAGAATTAAGGGAAGAATTTGACCGGCAAAGCGGGAATCTGGATCCGGCTTCACTGGAAGAATTCAATGATATTATTGATACACTCAAAAAGAATTCCCAAAAAATAAACGAACACGGCAAACGGGCCGACAGCATCGTACACAGCATGCTGCAGCACTCCCGTGGCAAAACCGGTGAAAAACATCCGACCGATATCAACGCCATGCTTGATGAAGACCTGAATCTGGTCTATCACGGCATGCGTGCCCAGGACGGAAACTTCAATATCAAAATCGAAAAGAATTACGATCCGAATCTGGGTAAAGTAAGTGTCATAGCACAGGATATCAGCCGGGTTTTCCTGAACATTCTTACCAACGGCTGTTATGAATCGCACCGGAAAAAAATGGAACTGAATTTACCGGAACCGGCAGAAATCAAAGTTAAAACGTCAGAAACTGATTCCTTTGTTGAAATCAGAATCAGGGATAACGGACTTGGAATCCCTGAAAAAATCAGAGGACAGCTGTTTACTCCGTTTTTTACAACCAAGCCAACCGGGAAGGGAACGGGTCTCGGACTTTCAATCAGTTATGATATTGTGGTAGCCGAACATCAGGGTGAATTGTCATTTGAAACTGAAGAAGGCAAATTCACTGAGTTTTTGATCAGGTTACCTAAAAACCCAAAAAAGTAAAAACATGACAACCGAAATCCCCAAAATATTGATTGTTGATGATGAGCCCGATCTTGAACTTCTGATCAGACAAAAGTTCCGTAAGGAAATCCGGGATGGAAAATATCAGTTTCTTTTTGCTGCAAACGGTGTTGAAGCGCTCAAACAACTCGTTCAGGATGAGAGTATCGAACTGGTTCTGACTGATATCAACATGCCTGAAATGGACGGACTTACGCTTCTTTCCAAAATAAAAGAACTCAACAATCCGCTGCTGCATTCGGTCATTGTTTCTGCTTATGGTGATATTCTGAACATCCGAACCGCAATGAATGGCGGTGCTTTTGATTTCATTGTAAAACCGATTGATCTGACTGATCTGGATTTGACGATTAAGAAAGCACTTGGCAATCTGGCCCTGTTTAAAAAAGCACTTCGGTCACGTGATGAACTGATCGCCGTCAGGAAAGAACTCGAAGAAGCCCGGGCGCTTCAGATTTCGATGTTGCCCACTGAGATTCCGGTTGTTGATGATCTCGATTTTGCAGTTTACATGAAAACTGCCAGTGAAGTTGGCGGTGATTATTACGATTTTTCAACTGCCCCTGATGGTTCTGTGAATATTGCCGTAGGTGATGCAACCGGTCACGGAATGAGAGCCGGGATCATGGTTTCAATTATGAAAACCCTTTTTATTTCAGATTCATCACGGTTAAATCTGGCTGAGTTTTTTAAGGATTCGAATAAAACCATCAAAGCGTTGAATCTTGGTCGTATTATGATGGCCTTCACTATGCTGAATATCAACGGGAACCGGGTCAGATATGTGAATGCCGGGATGCCTCCGATTTTAATTTTCAGGAAATCAGACAACACCGTTAATGAACTCGAAAATCAGTTTATTCCGCTTGGCGGACTTTCAGACTCTGATTTTCACATTTCAGAATTTGAAATCAACTCAGGCGATGCCATTTTGATTCAAAGTGATGGCTTCCCGGAATTGTTTAATGAATTGGATGAACAGTTAGGTTATGAAGCCGTGGAGTCTGAATTTAAATTTGTAGCCGAAAAACCGGCTGCAGATATCATTGAATATTTTAAGTCAGTTATTTTGGCCTGGTCTGCCGGAACTGAGCTGCTTGATGATGTGACGTTTGTTGTAATCAAAAAGAAATGAGTGAATATGGAATCGAAATTCACCTTTACAAACAGAACAATTGACAATGTGGTGATTCTGGATTGTGACGGATATTTCAATCAGCTTGCAGGTGAAAAGGTTGCCGAATTTTGTTACCGCCAGATGGAAACCGGTCACAAGCACTTCCTTCTAAATCTTGAAAAATCAACCGTTGTGAACAGCATAGGGGTTTCAACACTTATTGAAATTATTGAAAAATGCCGTCAGATTAACGGAAAAATCGGATATTTCAACTTAACACCTATTGTAGCCAAGACTTTTAAAATTATGGGCTTGCTTGACTACTCTAAAATTTATACCTCAGAAGCAGATGCACTTCTTTTCCTGAATACAAAGTAGTTATCCTCCTCTTCAAAGATTTGAAAATTGATGTTTCTTGTAATTCAGTGAGAGCTGTCATCCCGGACTTGATCCGGGATCCAGTATTGAAGGCATGAATGAGCATCGCAGAACTCCATAAGCCCCAAAAACGTCCCCAGGTTTGTTTCCGTCTGCCTTTTAAGCGATTTTTGTCTTTTTGGTATTTCAAAGGCGGTCAGATTTGAAGCGGGCAGGGTTTTTAGTTTTATTGTTGCTTTTCAATATAAGCCTTTGTTTTGCAACCCTTCCGGTCACGTTCACCATTGGTCCTTCCGGAGATTTTAAAACCATTTCGTCCGGACTTGACTTCATCCGGACATCCCCCCAAAACCGACCCGTCGAATTTCTTATTTTTCCCGGCATTTATTCAGAATCACTTGAAATAGAACAACTTTCCTGGGTTTTTCTTTCAAATCCGGTTACTTTTCTTTCTGAATCAGGAAACCCTGCTGATGTGATTCTTGAGGGAGTTGGATCTCTCCCGGTTTTAACACTTTCCTGCTCCAATCTCAATTTCATAAATTTGACTTTTCGCGGTTCTGCCGATTCCCTGATTGTGATTGGAAAAGCTGACTATGCGAAATTTGAAAATTGCCGGTTTGAATTGAAGCCGGGTCAATCCGGAGTGATTTCTCCCGGGGAATGTTCAATCCTTTCGGTTCAGAATTGCCGGTTTTCCGGTGGATCTGTCCCGTTTTCCTTTACCAATTTTTCGCCGGGCAGAAACCGGAGTTTAGTCGTTTCGGGAAATGAATTTGATGGATTTACTGAAAGTGCAGTTTCAATTCAAGGTGGCGTACCTGCTTTTTTTTCAGGGAACAGGTTCAATGCTCTCCAAATGAACAGTCCTTCAACTGTCGTTCAAATTAACAATCAGGCTGCCTCCGTTGTGTTTTCCTCAGGTTTCATCCGGAATCTGGCTGGAACGGGAATAAGTATTTTACATTCACAGGGTTCGGTGACTATTGCCAACTCGATGATCTCTGGTTTTGGCAATTCAAATCCCACCGGAATCCGCATTATTTCTTCCCCGGTTTCTGTGTTCGGTAATTCGGTTGTCCTTTCGTCATCAAATCCCGTTTTAACCGCTGACAGTTCAACTATTCAAATAAAAAACAATATTCTCATCAACGAAGGATTGGGTGCAGTTGCCCGTTTTGAAGGTGTCAATTTGGACTCTGATTTTAACCTGTTTCAGGTTTACGGTGATCCTTTGATTCAACGTGATGATGAATCTGCCGCAAGTCTGATTGACTGGCAGGAAATTTCCGGGTCAGATCTTCATTCACTCAGCAAATCAGTTTCTTTTTCAGATAAGGAAAACGGGGATTTGCATCTTGCCGGATTTTCAATCGGTGATCCCGAACTGAAAGGACTCTTTTTACCAGGATTTCCAATTGATTTTGATGGTCAGGAACGAAGTGTGGAGAATCCCTATATCGGCGCTGATGAAGCGATTCTGGCATTACCGGTTGAACTGACGTTGTTTGTTGCCCGTGTTAATGGCAAGGATATTGAGCTGAAATGGGAAACTGTCACCGAAACAGCAAATTATGGTTTTGAAATTCAAGGTTCGCCCGATGAAACCGGCTGGATTAAACTTGGATTTGTTCCGGGTTCCGGTTATACCACTGAGAAAAAATCGTATCATTTTCTGCTGACCGGGAAAAACAGATTGGTCAGATTTCGGCTGATTCAGATTGATTTGCGCGGGAAATCAACCGTTTATCCGGAAGTTTCCCTGGTTGGTGATTCCCGTTTTTTTGAATTGTTATCCGCCTACCCGAATCCATTCAATCCGTCAACCCGCATTTCTGTGAGAATCCCGGATGAAGGTTCAGTGTCTGTTGTTTTTGTTGATGTTACCGGGAAAGAAGTAGACCGCCTGAACCGCAATTTTTCTTCCGGTGGATTAAAAAACATCCTCTGGACTGCAGATCATCTCCCTTCCGGACTTTACATGTACCGTGTCGAAACCAAATGGGGAAAAGCCTCAGGAAAAGTGATGCTGGTGAAGTAGGGACGCTGCGGAAATGGTTAATTGTTAATGGTGAATGGTTAATGAATAAAACCTGGCATTTAATGGGTTTATTGGAATTTTATTGATTCCCCTCCTTCCCAAGGAGGGGTGTCCTGATCCCGCATGCGGGATCAGGACGGGGTGGTTTTGTAATTTTGATGGTTTCTATTTCGCTTAGCAACCAAGTCGAAGTTCCCGATTACTGAATGGCAAATGAGTTTTGGAATTTAAAACCCCATAGGGGTGATATGATTATAGAAAGACGAACAAGAAAAGCCCCGCCCGGCGACAACTCCCGTTGAAACAGGTTTATCCCGAAAAAGTTAATTCAATTGCCAGAATCAGGATTTTCAAAATTTGGGGATTTTTGGGATAGGAAAGGATAATTCTTTTAATTCTATAATCCTGTAATTCAAGCTTTTTATTTTGGTTTTTGTTTTTCATCCTGTCCATCCTTAAATCCTCCAAATCCTGATTCAGACTTTCCTCCCCCAAATTTGCCTTTTCTAACTTTCATCCCCTATTTTGCTTAAAAAAACGGAGGAACTATGTTGAAAGGATTCGCTTCATTTTTTGTTCTTTGTTTTGCCGGATTGCTTTCCGCGCAAACTCCCGCAGATTCTATCCTGAAAAAAGTCACTCCCCAGCCTGAAACCATGCGGACTTACTACATGGTTTTCCTGAAAAAAGGTCCGAACTGGACGCCGGAAAAAACAGAGGAAACAGCGAAAATTCAGGCCGGACACATGGCTCACATCCAGAAAATGGCAGACTCCAAAAAATTATTGCTTGCAGGTCCGTTCATGGATAATCAGGAGATCAGAGGGATTTTTGTTTTCAAGGTGGATACGATGGAAGAAGCCAAAGCTCTGACTGATGAAGACCCGGCAGTGAAGGCTGGAAGGCTCATTATGGAAATTCATCCGTGGTACTCAGCAAAAGGCATCAACATCGATCCGTTGAAGGAATAAATCTGTCCTTTTTACGCCATTTTTTCTGCTAAATATCACATTTTTAGCAAGAAATTGATTTATTTGAAATACTTTAAAAAGTAATTGAATAGGGCACTTGCGCTAAGAAAAAGAATTATATAAATTGGTTCCGTTTTAAAAAAAATCACCACCAAAGGCACTCATGATTCATCCCCATACTGAACTTCGGTTTATTAGTCCGCAAATCGGACATGGTGTTTTTGCGACCCGCTTTATCCCAAAAGGAACTGTGGTTTGGACCTTATGTGTACTCGACCGGACATTCACACCAGACCAGGTTCTTGACCTCCCTGAAATCCTCCAAAAACAGATTTCAACCTATGCTTACATCAATTCTGAGGGGAATTATGTACTTTGCTGGGATTTTGGGCGGTATCTGAATCATTCCTGCAATCCCGCTATGATGTCTCTCACCCATGAAACAGAAATTGCAATCCGGGATATTCATCCGGGTGAAGAGTTGACCTGTGATTACAGCACCTGCAACATTGCCTTTGATCTGAACTGCCGGTGCGGATCTCCTGACTGCCGCGGAACGGTTCGGGGTTCAGATATTTTCACCCATGCTGCTGAATGGAAAAACCTGGTTCAGTCTGCTCTGGAATCAGCCAAATCAATTGAACAGCCACTTTTTTCAGTTATGCGTGACCAAAAATATTTTTTTGAAATACTTAACGGAGAAAAACTTCCGCCTGATATGGAATCCTTTTATGTGATTCCACCTGAGATTAAATCAGAAAGTTCATCAGGACTTTGGGCGCTCCCCGAAAGAAAGAAAACCGGAACATGATTCATCCCGATACCCGGTTGGTTCATATTTCTGATGAAATCGGAATGGGAATTGTGGCTACGGCTTTTTTGCCGAAGGGAACGATTACCTGGGTTCAGGATGCCTTCGATCAGGTTTTTCACCCGTCTCAGCTCTCATCTTTTCCCGGACATTTTCAGCCTACGCTTGAAAAGTATACCTTCAGAAACCGGGACGGTTTAATGGTTTTGTGCTGGGATGCTGCCAAATACATGAACCATTCCTGCGTGCCAACCTGTCTGGGAACGGAATTTGGGTTTGAAATAGCGATCAGGGATATTCATCCGGGTGAGGAACTGACCGATGATTATGCTACTTTTTTCATGCAGCCCGAAGATCAGTTTGATTGTTATTGCGGAACACCCGAGTGCAGAACTGCCGTCAGACCCGAAGATTTGAATTTCTGTGCACCCCGGTGGGAAAAGTTGCTGAAAGAAGCCTTGCCATTCAGTTATCAGGTTCCCCAGAAAATGAGCAATCTGTTAAATCCTGAACTGATTGAAAAAGCAAAAAAGGAAATAATTTTTTCCAATCAGCGCAAAACGGGATAAAGGTCAGAAAAATACCCAGTTGTTAAAAGTAATTTTGTTCTGTCTTACCTAACAGCCAACAGTTGAAAACCCGGCCACTGACGGGCTAAGAGCTAAAAGCTTTCTCCTTCCGTACCACGTAAAACGTACAACGTACCCCGCCTTACCCCTGTCCCTCAAGCTTTCTCCTCCGCCGATCCTTCCAGTAAAAACTTTTTCTTCACTTTGGCAATTTCGATAAAACTTTCAATCCGTTTATCGGTGTCCAGTTCCATCGTTACCCATTTGGTGATCACGAAATTGGCATCATCAGCAAGAAGATCTTTGTGTTCTTTCAGAATTCCGGGGTGGTTTCTAATGGTTTCAAGGTGAAGGGTGCTCAGCGAAACGGATCCTTCAAAAAGTCCGGGAAGCAAATGAATGGCTGCTACAACCTTATTTCTTCGGATGGCATACCGGGGAACCCAGCCCCAGGTGGTGCCGTAATAGTATAAATCTTCCGAGCAATCGAGCTGGTGCATTAAAAGTTCTCTCACCATTTCAAGTTTTGGCTTCTGGTCGTCACGCAGCAATTCATACATTTCTGAAAATAGAGGAGGCTCTTGTTTCCGTTTATACGGATTTTTTGGTTTTGCTGCTTTCATCAGGAATCCTGTTTTCTTTTATTACGTTAAGGAAAAATGGTATCTTTACAAGTTTAATGAACGGCATCTAAAATTATGTCCCAGTTTTCCGATCAAATTCCCCAGTCTGACCTGATCATTGTCAGAGGTGCCCGTGAGCACAACCTGAAAAACGTCAGTGTGGATATTCCCCGTGACCAGCTGGTCGTGATTACCGGACTTTCCGGCTCAGGTAAATCTTCTCTGGCTTTCGATACAATTTATGCTGAAGGTCAGCGCCGGTTTATGGAAAGCCTTTCTGCCTATGCCCGTCAGTTTATGGGTGTTCTTGAGCGCCCGGATGTTGATTATATAGATGGGTTATCGCCGGTTATTTCAATCGATCAGAAAACAACATCCAGAAATCCCCGATCGACCGTCGGTACCATTACCGAAATTTACGACTTTCTCCGGTTACTTTATGCCCGTGTCGGCGATGCAACCTGTTACAATTGCGGGCGACCGATCGTCAAGCAAACGTCCGATCAGATCATCGATCACATCCTTCATACCCACAACAACAAAAAAATACAGATTTTTGCTCCTGTTGTGCGCGGAAGGAAGGGACACTACCGTGAATTGTTCGAAAAGTTTATGAAAGACGGATTCACCCGTGTTCGTGTTGATGGTGAAGATCACCTCCTTTCAGACGGAATGAAAGTCGACCGGTACAAAATTCACGACATCGAACTGGTGATCGACCGGCTTGCCGTTTCAGCGGCAATCAGAACCCGTTTAGCTGAAAGTGTTGAAAAAACCCTTGAAATCGGGTCGGGTAACCTGATTATCAAACCGGAAAATGAATCTGATCAGTTTTCAAGTATCCATTTTGCCTGTACCCATTGTAATATTTCCTACGAAGAACCTGCGCCAAATATGTTTTCGTTTAACAGTCCCTATGGCGCCTGCCCCAAATGTGATGGCCTGGGTGAAATCCATGAGGTTGATCAGCACTCGGTTGTACCCGATTCTTCGCTTTCTATAAATGATGAAGGATTTGCGCCTCTCGGTAAAGTCCGCCCGATCTATGCGTTTCAGGTTTTGGAAGGCATTTCGATTCAGTTCGGATTTACCTTCGACACTCCGGTCAAAGATATTCCTGAAGAAGCGATGGAACTCATCCTCACCGGCGGAAGAAATAAGAAAGTCCCCGTCCGTGTAAACGGAAAAACCTACCAGCAGCGCTGGGACGGAATATATAAAATGATCACGACTGCCTTTTTTGATTCTTCAAGTGATGATATCAAAGAATGGGCTGATGCATTTATGCGGTATTCGGTCTGTCCCGAGTGTAACGGCAGCAGGCTTCGCAAAGAAAGTCTCGCAATCAAGATTGACGGGAAAAACATCTTCGAACTTTCCATCATGAATCTGGATCAGTTTTTTGCTTACTTTTCCGGATTAAAACTCACAGCCCGCCAACTCGAAATTGGTCATCAGATTGTGAAGGAAATCAGGGACCGAACCAAATTCCTTCTGGATGTCGGATTGAATTACCTCACGATTGAACGGTCTGCAAAAACTCTTTCGGGTGGTGAAGCTCAGCGTATCCGGCTTGCAAGTCAGATCGGCAGTCAGCTCGTGGGCGTTCTCTATATATTAGATGAACCTTCGATCGGACTTCATCAGCGGGATAATATTAAATTGATCCATTCTCTTAAAGCACTTCGTGATCTGGGAAATTCGGTCATTGTAATCGAGCACGACAAAGAAATGATCATGGAAGCTGATTTTGTTATAGATATCGGACCCGGTGCCGGTGAGCATGGCGGTGTCATTATGGATGCAGCACCACCTTCCCAACTTAATCCGAATAATCTCACGGCTTCTTACATTTCCGGCCGCAGAAAAATTGAAATTCCCTTCGAACGAAGCAAGGGCAGCGGAAAGTTTATCACACTTACTGGTTCAACCGGACACAATCTGCTCAACGTTGATTTGTCTCTTCCGTTAGGAATGCTGGTTGGTGTGACGGGTGTTTCCGGTTCAGGGAAATCTTCCCTCATTAACGAAACGCTTTATCCGATTCTTTCCCGGCATTTTTACCGGTCAAAACTGCATCCGCTTCCTTATCAATCCATATCTGGTCTGGAACATATAGATAAGGTAATTGATATCGATCAGTCTGCCATTGGTCGTACGCCCAGATCCAACCCGGCAACCTATACCGGACTTTTTACGCCGATCCGTGATCTGTTCACCAACATGCCCGAGTCGAAAATCAGAGGATACAAAGCCGGCCGGTTTTCCTTCAATGTAAAGGGTGGCCGGTGTGAAGAATGTGAAGGTGACGGAATCAAGAAAATCCAGATGAACTTTCTTCCTGACGTCTACGTACCCTGCGAAACCTGCAAAGGTCGCCGGTACAACCACGAAACCCTCGAGATTTTGTATAAAGGGAAGTCTATTTCGGATATCCTTGAGATGACTGTTGAAGAATCGCTTACTTTTTTTGAAGCTGTTCCATCCATCCGAAGAAAACTTCAGACTTTATATGATGTGGGGATGGGTTACATCCGGCTTGGTCAGCAGGCAACCACTTTATCGGGGGGTGAAGCCCAACGGGTGAAGCTGGCAACTGAGCTTTCAAAAGTGAGTACAGGCAATACTTTATATATACTGGACGAACCAACAACCGGTTTGCACTTCGAAGACATCAGAATGCTGTTGAACGTATTGTATCGTCTCGTAGAAAAAGGAAACACGGTTCTGGTCATTGAACACAATCTGGATGTGATAAAAGTGTGTGACTGGCTGATCGATCTGGGTCCGGAAGGCGGATCAGGCGGTGGGCGGATTCTTGTTGAAGGAACTCCGGAAGTCGTTGCAGCTCATCCTGATTCTTACACAGGAAAATACCTGAAGCTTGAATTAGAACTCAACTGACTTTAACTTTGGAAGAAATTAAAATTATAAACCCGAAATACCTTACTGAATGAAGCAATTCGCAAAATATTCTGCTATTGGTTTGTTTGCTGCTCTGATAGAATGGACACTCTTCTATTTTCTCAAGACTCACTTTCAGTACAACATTGCTTTTCTGATTGCATTTACGGTTGCAACCACCATTCATTATTTCCTGACGATCCGGTTAGTTTTCACAAACAGCAAGTTTCGCCAGCATCAGGAAATCATGTTTGTGATTCTTGTTGCCGGTGTCGGGCTGATTATCAATACGATTGCACTTAACTTTTTTATTCAGATTTTTGATCTGGATAAAATGGTTTCGAAGATTTTGGCTACCGGAACTGCGTTTCTCTGGAATTACCTCGCCCGCAAACACCTCGTTTTTGCCAAGTAAATTTTTTTATTTAATCCCGATCATAAATAATTGGCTATCGAAATCTCCGAAATCACAATTTTATAAACATGAATTCATTTTCTGATTGATAAAATTGTGAATAATTTGAAAAACAATTCTGTTTTTTTTCTGTTTTCTGATCAGCTGATGTTGAATTAAGAAAATTATTCAGCAAAAAAAGACACAATCTGTATTTTTTAGAAACAATTTTAAGTCATAATTACCCTTTGCGTGGAAAAAAGGAGGCATTTTAAAGAAATATTTGATTGGTTTAAAAAAATATTTTTCAATGAAAAACCGTACCAAAACTGCTATAAATACCTGTTACGACCATAATCCCGATCAACTTATCCACAATCATCCTGAAATTATCCACAAAATGACCGCAATCCTAAAATATTCCTTGACAATTGGGGGTTGCCTTCGCCATCTTTGCAACCCGCTCGAAAAGGGGCGGAGTTCTTTGAAAGGTTGTGTTATGGGAGGTCGGGATCAAATTTTTA
>JAIUNL010000033.1 GCA_020161835.1 Bacteroidota bacterium
TTTTTAAGAAGAAAAACAATACTTTCAAGCGTATAATAATCTTTAGGTGTTGTGTCTTTGCCCGTACTGAAAATTAAAAAGCAAACAGAAGAACAACTTTCTTTCTTTGCCCGTTATCTTGATGCCATAAAAACAGCAGAAGAACTCAGATATGAAAATATGCTTCTCTCAGAGGAAGTGTACAGACTCAGAACTTACCGGATTGAAAATCTTCAGCTCAGAAAAGATCTGGGGCTTAAAGATGAGATCGGGTTTTCTTCAGTTCCTGCCGATGTCATTCATTCTTCGATTTACAGTTCAGACAATACCATCACCATTACAGCAGGCTCAGAACAGGGTGTAATTGAAAATAATCTGGTCAGGAATTCTGCCGGCGTAATCGGGAGAGTTATCCTGACTGATAATCATTATTCAATTGTTCAGCTTATGATCAGCAATAACTTCAGAATGGGTGCAAAAGTCGAGAGAACCAACACTGAAGGACTTATTACCTGGGATGGAAAGGCAAACAGCCACGTTTATCTGAGCAATGTCGTTCAAACTTCGCCCGTCGAAAAAGGTGATCCGGTTGTGACATCACAAAATTCTACGTTTGCACCTGAAGGAATTCCCGTTGGCTATGTTGACTCCGTTTTCGTTGACCCGAAACAATTATTTAAAACAATCAGAGTAAGAACTTCTGTAGACTTTTCGAGAATGAATCACGTTTTCGTCACCATCCCGAATAAACCTGATTCTGTTCTGCTTAAACTGAATTCAGTTTTTCTCAGAGGTGAAAAATGAACCGTGAATGGGTAACCCTGACCGGACTTTCAGTTCTTGTTATTCTTCTTCAATACCTTTTTATTGATAAAATTGCCATAGTAGGTATCAGTGCTGATATCATCCTGATTCCTATTTCAGCTGTTGCTCTTCAATACGGCCGGATGAAGGGTATGATTTATGGTTTCGGTGTCGGGTTCCTTTTGGATATCATGACCGGATTTTGGGGTGTAAATACACTTGCCAAAACCATCGCTGGCTTTATCTGGGGTTCGTTTTTTGTTGACTCAAAACCCCTGATTGGCTGGTATCAACGGCAATATCTTCAGGTTTTTCTTTTCGGAGCCTTGTTTCACTTTGCAATCTCAAGCGGTCTGAATTACTACCACCTCTCAACATCATTCGGTCAGTTCCTTTTTAAATATGTTCTTGGACAGACAGTTTATACTTTTGTTTTCACTTACCTGTTTGCCATGTATTTCTGGACCCGGAAAAGGTAACCTATGATTTACAATCCGAACTGGTTTGGAAATCTGCTCAGGCAACAATCCCTTTCATTCCTGGGTGCTTTTTTATTCCTCGTTATTATCAGCAGATTGTTTTACCTGCAGGTCATTAAATCTGACTCCCTGCTGGTTGAATCTCATAAAAATGCAATCCGTGATATTCCGATCATTCCCATCCGCGGAAATATGTTTGACCGTAACGGTATTCTTGTTGTAGACAGTTACCCCTATTATTCACTTACGGTAACCCCCAAAGATTACAAGCACGATGCGGATGAACTGGTTTCAAATTTACTCAACATTGATACACTCATTCTCAGAAAAAAGATTTCTGATGCCAGACGTTATTCTCCATTTGTACCTTCTGTCATTTACAGAGATATTGCCTTTTCTCAAATGGTTTCGCTTGAAGAATATGGTTTTAAACTTTCTGGAATTAATTACCGGATTGAAACAAAAAGAAACTATCCGGCACAAATGCATGGAACGCACATTTTCGGTTATCTTTCTGAAGTCAACCAGAAAATGATTGAAAAACAGCCCGATATCTATAATCTGGGTGATATAACGGGTGGTTCGGGCCTTGAAAAGTTTTACGAAAACACGTTGCGGGGAATAAAAGGACATGAATTCTGGCTGGTAAATGCAACCGGTCAGCTCATTGGCTCATGGGAAAAAGAAGAAAAAAACATCCCGGCGATAAACGGTGATGACTTATATCTGACCGTTGATGATGGCCTTCAGGGATATACTGAAAAACTGATGGCAGGAAAAACCGGAGGAGCTGTTGCAATCGATCCAAGAAACGGTGAAATTCTGGCTTTGGTCAGTAAACCCGATTTTGATCTGAATGCACTTTCAGGTGTAAAATCTTCTTCAATCTGGCGTGATCTTGTTAATGATCAGACCAAACCACTTTTTAACAGAGCAACCTTAACCCGGTATCCGCCAGGGTCAACATTTAAACCTTTTGTTGCAGCAGTTGCACTTCAGGAAGGTGTCATCACAGAGGACTCGAAACTGGTATGCAACGGTATTTTCTATTTCGGGAACAGAGGTTTTAAATGTCACGGTGGGCGGCATGGGGCAATTGACGTCAGAACCGCAATTCAGAAATCCTGCAACTCGTTTTTCTATCAACTGATGACAAAAATCAATCTCGATAAACTGCATAACTACGGCATGGAATTCGGGATGGGACAGACAACCGGAATTGATATCTTTGAACAACGTAATGGGTTGATTCCCAGCACTGAATATTACGACCGGGTTTACGGGAAACGCGGGTGGACAAAAGGCTTCCTTATTTCCCTGGGAATCGGTCAGGGTGAAGTTGGGGTTTCACCCATTCAGTCTGCTGCTTACGCCTCTGTTATTGCAAATGGCGGCGTTTTTCATCAGCCTCACTTTGTCAGACGAATCTTTCATAAACAAACCGGAACATTTGAAGACATGCCAATCAGTTCGAAGCCTGTCAGCGTCAGTGCAAAGAATATGGCAATCGTCAGAGAAGGTATGAGACGGGTGGTCCAGGCGGGAACAGCTGTGAGTGCTGCCTTGCCGGATGTTGAAGTTTCGGGGAAAACAGGAACGGCTCAAAATCCGCATGGAAAAGATCACGCCTGGTTTATTTGTTTCGCACCATACGACAACCCCGAAATTGCCATTTCAGTCATGGTCGAAAATGCAGGTTTTGGTGCAGTTGCTGCCTTACCGGTTGCCAGACAAATGCTGAAGTACCATTTCTACGGGCGAAATTTTATCCTGGATGAAGAAATGAAAATGGGTGTGATGGTTCTTTCTGAAACCGGCGACGTAATCATGAGCCGGGAAGATTCACTTAGAGTGGCAGACTAAATACAGTGACTTGGGACAAGGGACGAGTGACAAAAGATAAGTCGAGCGAAGTGAAGACCCCGAACGCTTTCGGGGTGGTCCGTGAAACGTGACAAATACTTAAACGAATCAGAAACGTGTCATCCTGAGTTATTTTTGCTGTGCAAAAATAGTATCGAAGGATGCCGTCCTGAAGGATTGGAACGAAATTGAATTTGCAGGGGCAACTGCCAGTCGCCAGGAACTTGCAGACATAAACTGGCCATAAAAGACATTTAAACAAGAAGCAAAATGGGTTTAACAAAACGGTTTCCGATAGATTGGGTGATAGTCGTTCCGGTACTGATTCTGATCTCGTTCGGAACTTTGGCGATTTATACTTCAACCATCAATTCTGATGTCAGTGAAAATTTTTATCGTCAGGTGATGTGGGTCGTTATCTCGATAGCCCTGGCCATTTCTCTTTTTTTCATTAACCTGAAAACGTTTCAGATACTGGCGATTCTGCTTTACGGGGTCAGTATTGTTCTCCTGATTGCAGTTCTGGTTGTCGGGAAGGAAGTCTATGGCTCTAAATCCTGGCTTTTTATCGGTCCGATTGGGATTCAACCATCTGAGTTGACCAAATACACCGCCATTCTCATGGTTGCCAGCTATCTCTCCATCCAGAAATCGGGCCGAAGTGCAATGATTCAGCTCATTATTGCCATGGCTTTTCTTTTATTCCCTGTCGGACTTATTCTGCTGCAGCCGGATACCGGAACAGCTCTCGTTTTTATCGGAATGTCTGTTCCTTTGCTGTTCTGGCTGGGTCTTGATGACTTGTTTACATTCATGCTGGTTTCACCTGTACTTTCGGCAGTGTTTGCCTTTTTCAATTTTTATCTTTTTATCGGGTTTGTGATTCTGGGTATTTTCTTCATTTTCTACAGAAAAAGTCTGCTGCTTCAGGCTTTTTATTACATCACAACCAATATTGCAGCCGGATTTGGAACAGTATTTTTCATTCAGCAGGTTCTGCTTCCTCACCAGAGAAAACGTCTTGAAATTCTCATGGATCCGTTCATTGATCCGAAAGGTGCCGGCTATAACGTGATTCAGTCTGAAGTCGCTATCGGTTCCGGCGGACTGTTCGGAAAAGGATTTATGCACGGAACCCAGACCCAGCTTGGTTTTCTGCCCAAACAATGGACCGATTTTATCTTCTGTGTAATTTCTGAAGAGTATGGTTTTGTTGGATCCATGATTCTCATTCTGACTTTTGGCGTTCTCATGTGGCGGTTGCTCAATCTCGCCAGCCGGATTAAACAACGGTTCGCTTCCATCTTTCTGATGGGGATGCTTCTGGTCATTTCAATTCACCTTTTCATTAATCTTGGTATGACGATGGGTTTGTTGCCCATTATCGGGATTCCCCTTCCCTTCGTTTCATACGGCGGATCATCCATGCTGACGTTTATGGCGTTCACCGGCACTGCCCTTGCCATTTATGCACAGCGTAAGGAAGAGAATTTGTAAACAAATCGGCCTGCTTGTATTCTTCCTTATCTTAAAGCTTCATTACAAAACATTGACACCTCTTCCATTTGTGCTTTCATTATCGTAATTTCTCCCGCCCACAATTAAATCCGGGAGTTTTTAAATGACTGACTCAAATGGGGCCCCATTTCAGGCTCCCGGTTCTCTTCCTGCCGATATTCTGTTTTTAGCCATTAACCAGAATTCTGATGCCATTCTGATCACCGATTATGATGGAAAAATCCTGTTTGTGAATCACGGATTTGAAGTTCAAACCGGCTATACCCGTGACGAGGTTATTGGTAAAACGCCCGGCTTCCTGAATGCCGGAATTTATGATGAAGACTTTTACAAAAACCTCTGGAAAACCCTGCGTGCCGGGAAAGTTTTCACAGGAATAGAAGTAAATAAACGTAAAAACGGCTCTCTCTTTTTCGTCGAACATTCCATAACCCCACTGACGGACACTGAAGGATCGATCACCCATTTCATCGGAACCTGGAAGGAATCGTCAAAAAAGAAACAGGATAACGAAACTCTCGACCTGGCTTTCAAACAATCTGAACTTATCCAGAAAAAGATGGAAGGCATTCTTGAACACGCCAATGATGCCATCATTTCAATCAGTGAAAATGAAACTATAGAAGTTTTCAATAAAGGAGCTGAACTCTTATTCGGATACACAGCCCCGGAAGTCATCGGGCTACCCATTACCCTGCTTATACCTGAACGTTTTGCCGGGCATCATTCAAAAAACATCACCCGGTTTAAAACAGAACCCGGATTAAACTCAGGCAAACTGAAAAGGGGTCCGCTTCCCTGCAGGAAAAAAGACGGAACCGAATTTTCAGGTGAGTTTTCTCTTTCACAGGTTAAACACGGGCAATCTCTCACTTTTACCGCCATCATCAGGGATGTAAGTGAACGGACTGGATTGATTAATAAACTTCAGGAAAATGAAGAAAAGTACCGTACACTTTCAGAAAATGCCCGGGACATCATTGTCGGACATGATTTCAATGGTAAAGTCACCTATATCAACAGGGAAGGATTTTCCTTTTTTGGACTTTCCGGAGAAAAACCGGTAAACCGGAATATTCTCGATTACGTGGAGCCAAAATACAGAAGTGAATTAAAACGAAGACTGACAGGCAAACCTGATACACTTGACTTTCACCAGATTTTTGAAATTGAACTGATTGATTCAAAGGGAACTTCAATTCCATTTGAAATTAACACCTCGCCAATCATCATCAGCGGAAAACCAGAATCTCTGATTTCAGTCTGCAGAAATATAACCGACCGTAAACTTGCAGAACAGGCACTTGCCCACCGTGAGAAACTATCGAATGCCCTTCTTGATCTGACACGGAAATTTGAACAGGCAACCACTCTCGATGCTATTCTGTCGGAGGCTTCTTTGGTTGTAAAGGCTCTTGTTGGATACCAGAGTTTGTGGATTTATCATTTTTCAGCAGATCTTTCTTTCTGTAAAGCAATGGGCTATTCAGGCATTCATCCTGAAATTATGCTTTCAGAAATGCCGGTTGCAGGTGACAGGATGCTGCGTGAAATTGCCACGGCAAGAAGTCCGGTTCTGGTAGAAAATGCTGAAACCGACGAGCGAACCAATAAAGAAATAGTCAGGCAGCTCGGCAATAAAACCATTCTGAATATTCCTGTTTTCTTATTTGACGGTACACTGATTTCTGTAGGAACCGGCACATTTGGTAAGGAAGAAATAAAAGTACCCAACCCACAGGAAATGGAATTTCTGACCCTGCTTGCCAGCCATATCGGTGTTACATACGGGCGCATTGAATCAACAAAGGAACGAAAAAAAGCCCTCGAGGCACTTACTGCAAGGGAAAAAAGATTCAGGGCATTACTCGAAAATTCGGCTGAGGGGATTCTTCTTTTTTCACCGGATGGTGTCTCAGGTGGAGCGATAACCTATGTAAGTCCATCCATCCACAAAATTCTCGGGTATTTTCCGGATGAACTTCTGGGAAAAAATCCGGCTCCCTATATCCATCCCGAAGATTTACCCGACCTGCTTGAAAAACTGATAGAACTGCTTCAGGTTCCGGATGAAGTCTTTACCCTTCAGTACCGGGTTTTACATAAATCCAAAGTCTGGCGCTGGGTTGAAAGTACCATCAGCAACCTGATTGATGACGACAATATTAAAGCCCTGATTTTCAATTTCAGAGATATCACCGAACGGAAAAAAGATACACTGAATCTTCAACGCCAGCTCATTTTTACTCATGCGCTCAACTCGATAACGTCAGTTATAGCCAGCGGAAGAGGCAATCAGAAACAAATTCTCGACAAAATGGCTGAAATTACCGGTGAAACGCTGGGTATTGACCGGTGTCTGATTTTCAAAATTGAATCTGTCAGTGGTCTTGCAACCAGCATTTCAAAATGGATCAGAAAAGGGTTTCACGATGTGCTGCCTGAAAATGAAAGTTACCCTATTTCAGCCTTTCAGGAATCGACTGATGCAATGGGAACCCTGAAAGTAAATTATATAGAAAGCCATGAGAACGACGTTAATCCGCTTTTCATCCGGGATGGTGCAGAAAGTTTTCTGCATGGCAAACTAAAAGTAAAATCACTGCTCTGGTATCCGTTTGATATTGTTGAAGACAGCTTTTACATGCTGGTTTTCAACCAAATGAATTGCATCAGAAAATGGGAGTCTGATGAGTTTGATTACATTTCGACTCTTGCCTCTGAAGTCACCATTGCCATTAAAAACATTCAGTTAAATCAGAAACTCGTCAGAACCGTTCATGAAATGGAAACCATGGTTGAGGGGATTCCCGATTCTATTTTCTTTAAAGATGGTGCAGGAAGGTGGCTGATAACCAATGCTTCCGCACAAAAACTTTTCCGGATTGAAAACATAGACTGGTATGGAAAAACTGATGAAGAACTCGGCATTCTGATTCCGGAAACGGCTGAAGCCCATCTGGCCTGTATTGACCTGGATAACAAAGCCTGGGTAAAAGGATCACGGATTGATGAAATCGAAATCCTGAAGTTCACCGATGCTCCCGAAATCATTCTGGAAGTCACCAAGATACCCATTTTCGAAGACCACAAACCCATCGGACTTGTCATTGTAGCCAAAGATGTGACCTTTGAATTAAAGGCCCGTGAAACCATTACCGAGCAGGCGATGCTGCTTGATAATGCCACTGATTCCATCATTGTGACCGATCTCAGCCGGAATGTGCTGTACTGGAACCACAGTGCTGAGCTGCTCTATGGCCGTGAAACTGGTGAAATGGTTGGCCGTGAATTCTGTGAAAAGGTCTCACAACATCCTGAAGCTGAACTGCTTTCATACCGGCAAGTGATTGAAAAAGGCGAACACTCCGGGGAATTTATCCATTGCAATACAGAGCGGACCGAGCTGAACGTGGAAATCAGAAAAAGCCTGATCCGCCATTCTGATGGTTCTCCCAGATCAATTCTACACATTATCACCGATGTTACCGAAAAAAGAAAAGCAGAACAACAGTTTCTCAGGGCTCAGCGGATGGAAAGTATCGGCCGGATGGCAGGTGGTATTGCCCATGATCTTAACAACATTCTCTCGCCCATCTTAATAGCCGTTCAGACGTTCAATGAGAAGCTGAAGGATGAACACAGCCAGCACATGATCGGACTTCTTGAAACCAACGTTGACCGGGCTGCTGATCTCATGAAACGTCTGCTGATGTTCACCAAAGGAACTGAAAGCCGGAAAGAACCCATCAAAACCACGGCTCTCATTCAGGAAATTGAAAAGATTCTGCGGTCGACATTCCCGAAAAACATCAATGTGACCTGTGTGCTGCCAGCCGATCTGCATGATCTTACGGGTGATTCAACCCAGCTTCATCAGGTTTTGCTCAACCTGTGTGTGAATGCACGTGATGCCATGCCAATGGGTGGTGAACTGATTATTTCGGGTGAAAACATTGTGTTTCATGAAGACTACATCTTTAGCTATCAGGAAGCAAAAGCCGGCAATTATGTGCTGATCAAAGTCACCGATACCGGTACGGGCATCCCCAAAGAAATTCAGGATAAAATTTTCGATCCGTTTTTCACCACCAAGGATCTTGATAAAGGAACCGGGCTCGGACTTTCAACCGTTTCTGCTATTTTGAAAAGTCATGGCGGATTTATCAACGTTCATAGTGAACAGGGTCATGGCTCCCAATTCAGAATTTATCTGCCTGCGGGAAAAGTATCGTTTCAAATGCCAGAAAAACCGGTAAATCTGGCAACGAGAAAAGGCAATCAGGAAACCATTCTGATTGTGGATGATGAAGATACCATCAGTTCAATTCTGGGCAAAACCCTCGAGGCTCACCACTATCAGGTGCTCACAGCAAATAACGGACTGAACGCTGTTGCTCTTTTTGCAAAAAACAAAGACATCAAAGTGGTGATCACTGACCTCAGTATGCCGGTGATGGATGGCAAAACCCTCATCAGAACGTTACAGGCCATCCGTCCTTCAATCAAAATTATTGCCATGAGCGGGTTAACCGATTCAGAAAACCAGTTTCAGAAGGAAGGTTTAAAAGTGGATGGATTTTTGCCCAAACCTTTCCGGGCAGAAAAAGTTCTTGATCTGCTGAGTGACCTGCTGGCAAGCAAATCGTTATAACTCTGAAAACTAAACTTTGTCATGCTGAGTGATCCCGATCCCGAAAGTTCTCGGGATCGGGATTTTATCGAAGCATGAATGATCCTGATTACAGCATACAATTTTTAAGACCCCAACTTTTGCAGGCAACGTCTCTACAAATGACATTTTCATCCCTTTCTTTCATCAAATATCCGTTGCCGGGAAAAACGCCGGTGGAAATTCAAAGGCCCATCTAAAAACCATTCATTTTTTCTTTGAATGGATCCCGGATCAAGTCCGGGATGACATTGTTTGGTTTTTAGAAAGCCCTAAAACCTTAATTTTAAAATAACGGAATTGATATGAAAATCCTGATTATTGGGGGTGTTGCCGGTGGAGCAAGCACCGCCGCACGCCTTCGCCGCCTCGATGAATCTGCAGACATTATCCTTTTTGAAAAAGGCCCCCACATTTCGTACGCCAATTGCGGACTTCCCTACTACATTGGCGGCATCATCGAAAAAAGAGAGAAATTGTTCCTTCAAACTCCGGAATCATTCGGCACCCGGTTCAAGCTGGATGTCAGAGTCAATTCTGAGGTCATGTCGGTTGATCCGGCTGCTAAATCGGTTTCGGTAACGAATCACAAAACCGGAACTACTTACACCGAAACTTACGATAAACTCGTACTGTCACCCGGCGCTGAACCTGTTCGCCCGCCCCTTCCTGGCATTGATGACAAAGCCATTTTTACTCTGAGAAACGTTCAGGATACTGATAAAATCAAAGGCTTTGCCACCACCAAACAGGTCAAAACAGCGGTTGTTGTGGGTGCCGGTTTTATCGGACTTGAAATGGCTGAAAACCTGCATCACCTGGGCATCCAGGTTTCCATTGTTGAAATGCTCGATCAGGTTCTGGCTCCAGTTGATTTTCCTCTTGCTGCCATCGTTCACCGTCACATCCGTGAAAAAGGGGTTGGGCTTTACCTGAGTGAAGCCGTCACTCATTTTGAGCGGAAGGATGATCACCTCACCGTTAACCTGAAAAGCGGAAAAGTGCTTCCGGCTGATCTGGTGATTCTTTCCATCGGCGTCCGCCCGGATAATAAACTGGCCAAAGCTGCCGGACTCAAAATCGGCGAAACCAACGGCATCTGGGTGAATGAATTCCTGCAAACCTCCAACCCGGATATTTATGCCGTCGGGGATGCCATCGAATTTCACAACGACATTCTCAACCGCCCGGTCATCACTTATCTGGCAGGTCCGGCCAACAAACAGGCCCGGATTTGTGCAAATAACATCATTGGCGGAAACAAAGACGTTTACAAAGGTTCGGTCAACACGGCAATAGCCAAAGTTTTTGATCTGACGGCTGCGGTCACCGGTTCGAATGCAGTTATGCTTCAGCGGAATAACGTGCCTTTTCAAACTTCGATTACACACTCAGGTTCCCATGCCGGTTACTATCCGGGTTCAGTTCAGATGTCCATGAAAATCAATTTTGCTCCCGATACCGGACGGTTGCTTGGTGCTCAGGTCGTCGGTGCTGACGGGGTGGATAAACGGATTGATCTGCTGGCCATGGTGATCACCAATAAGGGAACGATTTACGATCTCATGGAAATTGAACATGCTTACGCTCCTCCGTTTTCATCAGCCAAAGATCCGGTGAACATGGCAGGCTTCGTGGCGGATAATATTCTCTCGGGGAAAATGGCCACCATTCAGTGGAATGACATTGCTGCACTGGAACCGGATTCCGTTTTTCTGGTTGATGTGAGACTGCCATCCGAACACAAATCAGGACACATTCCCGGATCGGTCAACATCCCGGTTGATGACCTCAGAAATCGCCTGGCAGAACTCCCGAAAGACAAAAAGATCATCATCTATTGTCAGATCGGACTCAGAGGCTACCTGGCTCACCGCATTTTACGTCAATCCGGTTTTGATAACGTCGTGAACCTTTCCGGCGGCTTTAAAACCTGGGATGTGGTAACGGCTTAATACTTCCCCAAATAACCCCCTCCGACGGAGGGGGTTTTTAATTTCAAAAATAAATGATCCCTCCGCTTTGTGCACTTTGTATTTCCTCCGTGATCTCCGTGGTAAAACGCATTTTTTCCAACTTCCTCAACCGGCAGTTCCCCAACGTAAAACCTGTAAACCCCCAACAAGCGGCGGAAGAAATTCCTGCCTGATCAGGAAAGGTTGTTTCCAGAATGGATTTGGGTTACATTTAACCTGATTTTTTTGATCGGGATTAAACCTCCTTTTTCTGAAATCCTAACCGTAAGACCCAGACCACACAACCGAAAGAGCTGGTAAATGAGTAAAGCTGAACGCTGGAATTCCGGCGCAACCGGAAGAAATCAAACGGTTAAATTCGAAGGGACCGTTTATACAGTTGCCAATGCCACAAATCCCCAAAGCCCGTTTGATGTTCAGGTTAAGGAAACACTTGAAATCCTGGAAAAATCACTTATCCGCGCCGGTACGAATAAGCAATCCCTGTTATCCGTTCAGATTTTATTGAGTGATATTTCTTTTCGCCCGGCTTTTGATGTGATCTGGTGTGAGTGGATTGGAAGTGAAATGGAAACCTGGCCGCAGCGGGCATGTTATCAGGTTGGATTGGCACCCGGTTTACTGATCGAAATTATTGCCATTTCGGGTAAACAGGTAACAGAAAACTCAGTGACGAAAGTGACCTGAGCTGGAGTTTACTTTCACCGGTTTATTTAGCTCACCGGGACATGGCCTGTGTGCAAACTGCACCCAAACCCTGAAATATCATTTAAAACCCTGAACCCAATGACTGAAAAAGAAAAAATCTGGATCGTGAAAGGTTACGAAACATTTGCCTTATCCGGAGAAAGTGCCTTAAAAATTGAGCAGCTTGCAAAAGAAGTCGGCATCAGTAAATCCTCCTTTTATCATCACTTTGCTGATATGGATATTTTTATTGAAAACCTGCTTCAGCACCATTTGCACACGTCAAAAATCATTGCAGAAAAAGAAAGACTTGCTGCAACCATTGACCCTGAACTGATCTCAATTTTGCTTGAACACAAGATTGACCTCCTGTTTAACCGGCAACTCAGAATCAACTCGAACAACCCCCTCTACAAAGACGCCCTGATCAAATCAAACGCAGTGATCGGGAAAGACTTCATTACCCTTTGGATTACAGACATGAAACTGACGCTCACCCCACTCCAGGCTGAAGGACTCTTTGAATTGGCTCTGGAGAATTTTTTCCTGCAGATCAATTCAGAAACCCTGGCTTGAATCCTATTTTACCAACTTGAAACGACTTTCACGCAGTTTTGAAAACCCACTGTACGGTTCCGTCTAAATTTCATGAAAACCACCCCGTAATTTTGTGAACTCATTTAGTTGGAATAAACATGAAAAACCAAACCCTTCTCAAAAGTTTATTGGTCATTCAGACCCTCAGTGTACTCATTTACACCGTCATCGCCTTTCAGACACAGGGTCCTGATCTGGTCAGCATTGCCCTTGCCAATATTGGCTCCTTGACCTGGACGGGGCAATTTAATCTCGATTTCTTCTGTTATCTTACGCTTTCGGGACTGTGGATCATGTGGCGGGGTGACTTCAACCGCAACGGCATCCTGATTGGCCTGGCTGCCATGGTGTTGGGGATTGTCTTTTTTGCCCCCTACCTGTTTTGGTTACTCACCAAAGAAAACGGGGACTTAAAACGGGTCTTAATCGGTAACCGGTAGACAATTGGGTTTCAAATTCGCCATCCAGCAGCTCAGAAACGTTCACTATAATCAACCAATAAAATCAGGTGAGCCCATGCAAAAGATCATTCCTAACCTCTGGTTTGATGGCAATGCCAAAGAAGCGGCAGACTTTTACCTTTCCATTTTCAAGGACGGGAAGCTGATCAGTACCACCTACTATCCAAAGACCGAGGCAGATGGACTGGCTTCCTTTCAGATGGATTTTGCAGGAAAAGTGCTCACCGTTGAGTTTGAGATTCTGGGCATGCGGTTTATCGGCATCAATGCCGGGCCTTTATTCAAATTCACCGAAGCGGTTTCGTTCATGATCCCCTGCAAAGATCAGGCTGAAATTGACTATTACTGGACGGCTCTCACGGCCAATGGCGGCGAAGAAAGTGTGTGCGGCTGGCTAAAGGACAAATTCGGATTGAGCTGGCAGGTCTGCCCTGCAAACTGGGAAGAACTCAACAAAAAACCCGGGGCCTTCAAAAAAATGATGGGCATGAAAAAGATCATCATTGCGGATTTTTAAAGACGGGCAACTAAACGGCATCCAGCTTTCCTATTATTCATTTTGGTTGTCATCCCCAATTACTGGTTGTCATCCCCGCGTAGGCGGGGATCCATCCCACCGGGTTCCCCATTCCCCCGTTCCCTCTCACCACAAAACCATGCCTGAACCCTTAAAGTGTAATTGTTCTGAATCAGGCAAGGTTGATTCTGGAAGGGATTCGGTTTACATTTAAGAAGAGAACCAGAGGGACAAATATCCATTCTGAATGATTTTAGGTTTGCAAATTCATCCAATTTCTATCAGGTAAGTAACCCTTTTGTTAGAAATCGGTGTACCTATGAACGAGTTATGGTAAATACTTAGGGAATAATTATGGGATTGGAACTTTGGTATTCAAATATTACTGGAATTACTCGGAAAGGAACAACTTTTTCGGAGCTACAGGATATTTTCATTAACAACATTACGACAAAATTTATATGTGAACCATTAGCATGCTGTGAAAGCCATGATTCGGCACAGGAAGTCAAGAATCTAATGAAAGAAAGAGATTTTGATGTTCTTGGAGTAAAAAAAGCCAATAATCCAATTGGGTATATCCTTAGACACGATTTAGAAAATGGTTCTGTTGAAAAATACATACAACCTTTCGATACAAATAATATAATATCAGACTCTACGCCCATTGTGGAATTACTGAATTTATTATCAAATCAGGGTTATATTTTTGTATTAAATAAGAATCAAATTTCAGGTATTGTAGCAAAAGCAGATATCAACAAACCAATTGTTAGAATATATTTATTCGGAATAATTTCCCTTTTCGAGCTTCATCTGAATTATTGGATTATCAAATATTATGGGACCAGTGATTGGCAAAATCAAATCGCAAAGGATAGAGTAAAAACAGCATTAGGTCATTATAAAGAACGTCAAGATCAAAATTTGGATCTTACGTTATTAGAATGTTTACAACTCTGCGACAAAAGAGATATTTTAAAACAAACGGATGAGTTCCTGATATTATTTAATTATTCTAAAACAAAATTCAAAGATTTACTTAAAGATGTTGAGAAAGTAAGAAATGATATAGCACATAGTCACAGTTCAGTAATAGCAAACTTATCTTGGGATAGTTTTACATCAACAATCGACAGTGTAAAGGCATTTTTAGCTCAATCAGAACAAGAAAAAATTAATAAGGCGCACTTACCATAACAACGGTTTGACGTCAGGCTATTTGGACGTGGCAAATGAAAATTCGGCTGGTGAGTTCAGCGGGTTTTACTCCCCGAACGCCAAACCTCAAACCATTGCCAATCCAGCAATTCAAAAGAATGACAGATATGGATTCAGCGGCTTTCCCAATTTTGACAACTGAAAGATTAACCCTGAGACAAGTATCCCTTGACGACCAGGATGACATTTTTGCTTTGCGTTCTGACCCGGAAATCAACAAATTCCTCGACAGACAACCCTGCAAAACAAATGAAGATGCCATTACTTTTATCAACAGGATCAATGAAAACTTTAACCTCGGCGAAAGTTATTATTGGGCGATTACCCTGACAGACACCAAAACACTGGCTGGAACCATTTGTCTGTTTGACCTTTCAGCCGAAAGGAATAGGTGTGAAATCGGGTATGAATTAAGGACTGGATTTCAGGGACAGGGACTTATGAAAGAAGCGGTTCAGGTCGTCATTGACTACGCTTTTCAAACTTTAAAGGTTAAAAAAATACTGGCCTGTACCCATGACGGGAATAAGAAGTCAACGGCTCTTCTGTTGAAATTCAATTTTAAAAAATCACTGGAAACGGACAAAATAAATCCGGATTTAACAGTTTACGCTTTGACTCAATAATTCCCTACTTTTGGAAACAAAAAACCAAAGAAATCCGGGTTGAATACGGGAAAATAAGGTTGCTGCTCATTTGTTCCCTGCTTTTCTGCAGGACAAACCAAATCAAACTGAAATGACTAAAAACAGGTTATGAATTTACACCTGATAAGATTTATTCTCCTTGCTGCCATGATACTGGCAACCTCATGTTTTAGACAGATTCATTCCGATTCCCGTCTTACTCATCCATACAAAGAACACTTACAGAACCATATTTGGGTTGCCGACCAATTGTTGGGTCTGGATACCAATATCATAACATACCAACTATCTTATGGTGATTCCCTGCCGCTGTTAAACGGAAATATCACACAATTTACAGACACCCTGAGTTTTCGAAGTGATTACATGATGTGGTGCGGAAATGGTGACTTTACAGGCGTTTCAGGTCACTACAATTTTCCTGATTCAAACATCCTATCCATAACAGTTGAAACCGTTTCTTATTTTGGTGGCTGGAAAAAACCTACGGAACATCGGGAACCCAAAATTCTACACTATAATATGTCCATCAACGGAGACGGAGTGCTTTTAACCAAACGGGAATAAATGAAAAAACCTGCAATGGTTGTAGGCTTCCCTAAATAATGGGTATCATCCCAGATAATGGCTATCATCCCGTCCAAGTTTCGGTTACGAACCGCGGATCCGGTGAAACTTGGAGACTTAGCCTGCCCCGAACGCTTTCGGGGATCCGGTTAACGAAGTTCTGCGAAGGCCATCCTGTCTTTTTTATTGGCTGTCATCCCGGACTCGATCCGGGATCCAT
>JAIUNL010000009.1 GCA_020161835.1 Bacteroidota bacterium
CATCGGCGCCAATGACAAGTGCAATATCGATCAGAAGCCGGCGTGTTTGAGTCAGGCGAAGCCTGATGAGTTCGCCGGGTTCCGATATGAAACGCAGTCATAAGCCAAAGATGGAAAGCGGCGGGAAGGCATTTTGGGTATCCCGAACGCTTTTGGGAGAATGTTGCGGTTTGTTTTTAGTTTTGCGGAAAACAACCCATTCTTCACCACAATTCTTGCCCTGAATCCTTCAATAAGGTTTGATTTCAATATTAAATTAAGGTACATTTATTTTGTTCGATTGAGTTAATCCCTCCAGATACGAGTGAAGCCGATTTAAACTAAACAAGTCACCTTTTCAGAATTTGGCCTGAGACCCATACAATGCCGGATATTTATCAATTCGTTAAATATAATGCGGACACCGAGCCTGACCACATTAAAAAGTACAGCCGATACGGGTCGGTTATTTGTTTCGATCTGGAAGACAGTATTTTTAACTGGATTGATCCCCGGCATAATAAGCAATTAAAAGAGAATGCCCGGCGTACTTTAGGGCTCCTTCTCCCTGACATTCAAACCCGGTATCCCGAAATAAAAATTGCCATCCGGATAAATGATTTAAATTCAGATTATTTCAGTGATGATATACATTTTCTTGCCACCCTCAATTCAATTCATACCATCATTATTCCGAAAGTAGAGTCGGCAACCGATTTAATTTCGGTTAAAAAATATTTCGACGATTTTCAATTAAAATACAATGAAATCATCCCATTAATAGAATCCAAAAATGGATTAATTAATCTGCCAGACATCCTGAAAACGGTTACTGGCTTTAGTAAAATCGGGTTTGGTCACTGTGATTATAATCTGGATATCCAGGCTTTTCCGTTTTTTCATCAGGATACAGTTGAACACTGGAAATGGGTTGAACACATCATCGGGACCTTAAAACCCTTTGGAATTAAATATCTGAATTCCGTTCATCTTGATCTGGAAAATTCAGATTTTTTCCGTTCGATATTAGCTCATCTGAATTACCTGACAGATGGGAATTTCGGGCAATGTACCTTAACAACCAAACAAACCGAATTGTGTTATGTTTTTGATAACGTAAAACTTCCTATTGAAGGACTTGCAAAAAACAGGCTGGATTTTAGTATTGAAACCCATCAGCTAACCGAATTTGTCAGCCATTTTGAGAATTTAAATGCCGGTAAAGCATTTACCATTGACCCGGAAAACCGATCATTATTTTCACCGCAGGAGTATCAGTCAGCCAAACAGCATTTGATCCGCCGGAAGCAAAAGGATGTCTTTTTTACCTTTGTTGGCGGATGTTTTCCGGTTCAGGCGGATATTTTGGTAGAGGATACATTTCATTACCAGTTAAAAAAGGATATTGAAACCAAATACGGGGTTAATTTCAATGTGAATATTATCCGGTATGAACGATTCTTCAATTGCCTTGAAAAAATAAAAGATTACCACGACCGTCATAAAATTGATTACCTGGTTTTTCATATCCGTCCAGAACCCTGTCTGCGGCTGATAAAATTCTACTATAAATATATGAATCAGGAAAATAAACCTGCATGGTCATTTAATATTCCCTTTCTGAATTTTATCAATCCAGAAAAATACGATCTGCTGGCGTTATCCAGACGATACAATTACACGCAGGGAAAACCCAAAACCCTGATAAAAAAGACGCTTATCAACCTGAATTATCTGGCAGGTTATTTAATTGGAAATAAAACTTACGCCTTAAAAAGCTATTTAAAGCTTGTTGAAAGCATCATTGACTACTGTCAGGCAAATGATATCAAGCTCGTCATTTTGGGAAATGGATACAGACAAGAAACAATTTTCGAAAAGAAACTCTCCGGAATCCTTAATCATTTCATGTCGGAGGCATTACAAGCGACTCCGGTCAGGTACCTGTTTGGATTGGATGAATCTACCACCGTTGACAAAGTTTTGTTTTGCAAAAATGGGATTCATGCCACAAAGGAGTATCATCAGGTAATTGAACAGCGGTTATTTTCCTATTTCGAAACTGAATTTGACTCTTAAATGGGTTTGATTTAAAAGGGAGCACAAAGATTTCAAATTACTCAGGAAGAACACACTATCAAGCCCATTTAATTGGTTATAGAAGGTTTTGGGGTTTTGAATTTATTGCAGTTTTTTTTGGGGAAATAGCGTTGTCTTCGACGACCCCTCCCGAACACTTTCGGGAGGGGGACTAATCGCCTTAAACCTTATGCCTTAATCAAACAACCAACAGTTGCAAACCTGATTTACTGAGCCCGTCGAAGTGCGGCAACCGACGGGCTAATAGCTAACAGCTGTTCCCTTATGCCTTACGCCTTACGCCTTATGCCTTATGCCTTACACCTTATTCCTTACGCCTTAAACCTATCTAAAATCCTGATTTTTACTTATCTTTTTTGAGAAATAATCTTGAGCAGGATCATGTCTTTACTTTTACTATCCGATTTCCCCCTGAAAACTTACGATAAAGTCCGTTATGCCGATACGGACCGGCAGGGACATGTTAACAATTCAGTTTTCTCCACTTTTCTGGAAACAGGCCGGGTTGAGATTCTGTACGACAGGGAACGGCCTTTGCTGGCAGAAGGAGACAGTTTCGTCATTGCTTCCCTTCAGGTATCCTTTCTGGCGGAAATCAGGTAGCCGGGAACGGTTGATATCGGAACGGGAGTCCGGTCTGTGGGGAACAGTTCGATCCGGCTTTATCAGCAGTTGTTTCAGAATGGGGTTTGTGTTGCTTCGGCCGAAACGGTCATCGTTCAGGTCAGCGGGGAAACCGGGAAAGGACAACCATTGTCAGCGGTGGCGAAGGAACGACTTGGGGAATTTGTTTTGGGAAAATAAAAACCAGGCGGTTTGGGATTATTAATAGTTCCATTTTTTCCTGATAGTCCCACCCACAATTTGACCTGTTCCGCCCGGAAAAAGATTCTGCCAGAATTCAATTTTTTTTGCCGGGCGGTTTGGGTTTTGGCATTCTATTTTTTCTACCAAGAGGTCGCTCCTCTGGAGCGAGGAAAAATGCAAACATATTTCGGAACCTGCCATGATTCTGGCAGAAAAACAGATATGTGCTAGTTGCCTTGTTCCAACATCCCCCGTCCCGAACAAGTTCGGGACACCCCCTTCAAAGGGGGACTAATTTTCTTTTTCCTTGTCCTGAATTCCATCCGCCGTCAACCGGTCGACGCAGCAACCAACGCAGTGCCCGGTTAAATCGAATCTGTGTTTGAAGGAGGCGTATGCGCCGACTGAGTTCAGATTCGATCAGGGCCGGAGTGCCAGTTGCAAGTCATAGAGCGGTTGGGCGGAAAGGCATTTTGCCGACTTTTGTGCCGTCAAAAGTCGGTCCCCGAAGGGAAAAGAAAGTTGGGGAAACGGTGGGATGGACCCCCGTCTTCCAGTCGGATGACTGATTTTCAACACGGGGGTGACAAAATTGGGCTAAAAGCCTACAGTTGAAAACCTGATATACTGAGCCCGTCGAAATACGGCAACAGACGGGCTAAAAGCTAACAGCTTTTCTCTTTTCAGAAAAACACCATTTTTCGTATTTTTATCAGACAAAAAAGAACAACCTCAAAGGACACCCATGACCCGATCTCAATTAAACCCCATGCCCGTGTATTTTGACCGGTATATCAACCTCGCTGATGATGTTTCACTTTCCGAAGCGCTCGACATCAGTTTGAAGGAACTTGAAAATGCTCCCGTTGACAAATGGACGGCTCTCGGGGACAGGGTTTATGCACCGGGAAAATGGACGGTGAAGGATCTGCTTCAGCATATCATGGATACAGAACGGGTTTTCTGTTACCGAGCTTTGTCTTTTGCCCGCGGAGAACGGGAAGTCAGACCGTTTGATGAGGATAAATATGGTCTGAATGCCCAGGCCGGCAGACGGACACTGGCTGACCTGCTTGAAGAAGCCGTTCTGATAAGAAAAGCTACCATCGCCCTTTTCCGGAGTTTTTCTCCGGATATGCTGGCGACAATGGGACTGGGCTTCAAAGGAGAGTATTCCGTTCACTCGATCGGATTTATCATCGCTGGACATCAGCGGTGGCATTTCAAAGTCATTGAAGAACGGTATTTCCCTTTGCTGAATGAGAAGTAAAGCCAGAAGAAATCTCCAAAAAACCGCTTTTTGATGTTAAGAAGGATTATCTTGGCAGAACTTTCCGGTAGAAGCCGGACCTTCGCAACCGCACTTGCCCTTATTCTGGCGGAAAGGCAAGTCCACAACCGACGGTGGGATGGATCCCCGATCAGGTCGGGGATGACAGCCAGAGACAAATACCGGTGAGATGGACCCCTCGGACGGGGGTGACAATACAACATGGCATGAGTAAAAAAAAGCTATTCCGCATTTCACCGCCATTCTTTCCATCGGCGCCAATGACAAGTGCAATATCGATCAGAAGCCGGCGTGTTTGAGTCAGGCGAAGCCTGATGAGTTCGCCGGGTTCCGATATGAAACGCAGTCATAAGCCAAAGATGGAAAGCGGCGGAAAGGCATTTTGCCCCCTTTTGTGCCGTCAAAAGGGGGTCGTCGAAGACAAAAGAAAGGTGGGGGTTGGCAATCGATTCGGATTTGAGGAAAACCGGGCATCGTAGAGACGTTGCATGCAACGTCTCTACCAAGGGTTTCCTAAAAATCAATCCGGTTCAAAATTACTTATTTTAATATCATCAAACCGGACTTCTATTTTCTTTTTCGGATTGGTATTTCCGTTTCTCACGCCAAGTTCTACCGTCCGGATCAAACCGGCTTTAAAGTCGATCGAACCCGGAATTTTCCCCCAGTTGTCATAGTCCAGTGCTGCCAAATTGATTTTTATCTTTTTCCATCCACCTGGAACAACCGGAAACAAGGTTTTCGATCCCCACTTTCCAGCATGATCTTTTGTCAGGAATAACGGCTGAATCCAGACCGAATCGGCATTACCGGCAGTGCAAAGAAAGGAAATCCAGGGAGACGCCAGAAATGCTTTCCGGATGGAATCCCCGGAATCAGGAAGTAAAATCCCGTCTGCTTTGATATCCGTCATCCAGCTCATGGGTTTACTGTCAGGAACCGGATTCCAGGAAATCACCAGACACCCTTTTGACTGAGCAGTTGCCTGATCTTCCGGTTTGGAAGAAATTGAAAACTGAATCTGATCATTTTCCTTAAACCAGCCATTAAAATCCGGCGCTGATTCAAAATCAAAAACCGTAACGGACAGAGGTTGCGTCTGGGCTAACGAAACGAAGGAAAGGAGAAAAAGGGAAAGAAAAGTAAAAAGTGTTTTCATGAGTTTTCCCTTTGTTATAATCCGGCAGCAGCTTTAACGGCAATTTCAAGATCACTGTTACCTCTGAATCCGCTGAAACCGACAAAAAGTTTGGTTCCATCCTTCAGAATGAGAGGTTGTCCGCCTTCCCAGCCAATCAGATCGGGTTTTGAAATGCCAAAATCCCCTTCCTCAAATTCACCGTTGAACAGCCGTTTTTCGTAGTCGCCGGTTTTCATTCCGGTTATCCAGACCTGAGAAGCTTTTGTGCAGGCCAGATTAAAATACCGCCGTCCACGGATTTTATCCGTTCCCCAGATTTTTCCGTTAAACGTCCCCGATTCATCGATGATACAAACAGCACAGTTTCCACCCCCGTTTGCATCCAGCGGATTGGCCAGATAAACCGGAATCAGTTTTTCGATTGCATTGATGAGCTTTTCGATGGTCATGGTTGAGGCTGGTTTCATGATTGTTCCTGTTTAATGACTGTTTTGGGTTGGGGTTTTGATTTTGGCTATTTTAACGGTGGGATGGATTCTCGCCTTCGCGGGAATGACAACCCTCTCAGTATAGTGAAAACAGCGATATTGTCATCCCCGTGAAGACGGGGATCCAGTATTTTTCTACTACCTACTGACTACTCCCTACTATCTACGACCTACCGCACCAAAACCACCGTTCCCGATTTCTGCTGATTCCCGAATTGAAGCGAAAAAGTGTACAGACCGCTCGCCAGATTTTCTCCGGAAAAGGTAAACCATCCGCTGCCTGATGTACTTTGAAACTGACTTCCGGTGTACACCATCTGCCCGAGCACATTAAAAACTCTCAGGTCAACTTTTCCCGATTCTGGTGTGAAAAAGGGAATCCTCGTTTCGGGGTTGAACGGATTCGGATAGGCTTTTCCGAGGGAGAATTCATTGGGCTTTTCAACGTTTCCCAATCCGGTTTGCTGCGCTTCAGGAACGGGTTCTGCTGATGCGTTTTCTTTTCCCCACACTTCAAATTCCCAGATGGAATAGCCATAGTTCGTGTTGCGCTGAAGTCCGTACATTCTGATCCACTGTGCGCCGCCTTTGAGGTGGTCAATGACATCGGTTCTGGCGCCTGCAGGCAGATTGGCGAACGATTTAACTGTCGTCCAGTTGAGACTGTCATTTGATTCTTCAATCCGGTACGATTTTGCGGAAGCCACTTCCCAGGCAATGACCACTTTTTCGATATCGCACCGTTTTTTCAGATTGATCGAAAACCATTGCGGATCGGTGTACAGACTTGACCAGCGGGTTGCACTGTTTCCGTCAACGGCATTCACGGCAAGATTCCCGAGTCCGGCTTCAGTAGAAGAGACTCTGATCGGTTTTTTGTAGGACAAACTTGGCGATTTAATGGTGATGATAACGCCGGCAGTTTTGGTGGCGCCGGTACTGGTAGTAATGGTTAACGTGATGTTGTGGACTCCAATGCCAAAGGAAACGACGGGTTTGGGTCCTTCTGCAATCTGGGTTCCATTTTCCGTCCAAATATAGGAGGTGATGGTGCCGTTATCGGTGTAACTGTTGCTGGCGTCAAGCTGAACCGATTCCGTCCCGTTTCCATCCAGATCAAAAATAAGCTGACTGGTTCCGGCGTAGGCTTTGGGTCCGGGCGTCAGATCATCCAGCGTTAATACTCTCGGGTCATTGTAGACTTTGTAAATCCAGTCTTTGGGATTTTTGCCGTCTTTGTGATCTTTCGGATCCTGAATCATGTACGCCCAGGTCATGAAAAACAACCAGGGCTGACTGGCAAAAGTGGCCGGATCGGTTAACTTTCCGTCTTCAGCGATGCCGAATAATTTCCCTTTGGAGCCGAACAGTTTATTGTACTGATACCAGGATCCGGTTGCCGAATAATCGGGATAATCCCAGGCAATGATGTCGACGGTATTATCTCCCGGATACCAGTTTTGCTTCGTTGTGCCATAACTGTTCCAGATCCAGAGCAGGTTGTTGATTTTGTGAATGTTCACCAGACGGTCATACATGATGTTCCAGAGTTCTTTGCAGGCATCGCCGCCGGCCATTCCCCACCAGAACCAGGCACCTTCTGCTTCATGCAGCGGCCGCCAGAGAATTGCAATTCCCGCATCCTGCATTTTTTTCATTTCGCCGGCAACCAGATCAATATCCCGGATGAGATTTTTGTAGGATGAACTGTTTTTATCAGCCAGCGCCAGATTCAGTTTGTAATTTTTGGTGTAGTAATCACCGTTGGCATCCGGAGAAATCCAGTGCCACTGAAACTGAGCAATGCCGCCTTTTTCCTTCACCCATTTGATGGCTTTTGCTGCATCATTATTTCCACCCTGAGATGGACAGATGCCGTTGAAATCATACCCCATAATGGCCGGAGATTTCCCGCCGGAATTTGTAATGATATACTGAAGATAAGCCTCATCCATCTGACCGGAAATCAGTTTTTTCCCGTAAAGGGAATCCAGCAGCGATTTCAGTTTGATGGCAGCCGGAGTTGCATTCGGGTTGACAGGTGCCTGGGCCTGAACAGAAAATGCCAGGCAAAAAGTGGATAAAATCAGCAAAATTGCCGGTTTCATGAGTTTCATGGGATTCCTCAGTTTAGTTTAATAAATTGGATTTGAATCAGCCCTGATCATTTTGATCCCAACTCCACAGTCAGCGAGTTCGCTGAACCAAACGACTTCACCGTCAAAACCGGGGTTTCTGTCACATCTTCAGTGGCAATTTCAACGGTCACGGTTTTACTTTCACCCGAAAGCAGATTCAGATAATTATCCGACCAAAGTGAAGGAAGCAATTCTTCCCCGGATGCTTTTCCAACAACTTTCAAGGCAGTCATAAAAGCAAGAGTAGATCCAGTGTTGCTGACTTTCACCGTGACTTTCAGCTTTCCGGCTTCAGACAAAATTTTTGCAGTCACAACAAGGTTTGGATCGGCCAGTTTATTCAAATCACTGAACTGATTCGTTTCATTCAGCCAGTAAAAATTATCGGCGAGTAATTGTCCGTTTTTATCGGTTGCCGTCAGCTTCAGAAATTCAACTGATTTACTTTTTGGCACCGTTATCCCGGAAGCCATAACAGAATTAGATGCTGATGTCACTTCCTTTTTATCAGTCCAGACCGGTTTTAGTTCCTGATTATATAACGTGGCGGAAAGGGTTACGCCGTCAAGATTCCGGTTCAGCAAATTGAGGAAAGAAACGGTTTGATCATCCCGGTTGAGCTGAACATTGAGAAGTCCGGCAGCCTTTTTGGTGCCGTAATAGCCGGCGTGGGATTGCAGATACCAGTCGTAAACCTGCCAGGTGATGCTTGGCCAGCTTGAGTTTCCTTTCCAGAGCAGAATTCCGCTTGAATTCGTCCAGAGCTGCCGGTTGATCGATTCGATGGACGACCGGTAAACATCATAATTCACAAGCTGACTTTTGGCGATATAATCCCGGAATCCGGCTTTCACATCGGTTGTATCGAGTGCACCATAATAACCCCGCACGATGTTATCGTAGGAAGAAAACTTGCGGGTATCCGATCCCGGCCAGTCATTGGCGTCATGATAAGCCCACACGCCATCTAAAGGAAAACGTCCCGGCATCCAGGATTTGCCGTACTCCGGCATAAACTTTAAAATACTTTCAAAAACGGGAATGCCGCTGGGTCCGATTTCACTGCTGAAACCAGAAAGCTTCCGGTGAGAAAAATAGTCTTTGGGTTCAAGTGTGTGATAGGGTCCGCCGCCATGAAGTCCGTCACCATCCGACTGTTTCAGGTAATGGCGGAATTGCCGGCTGTCGTGTTTTTTCAGGATGGAATTGACAATCAGATCCTCTCTCGGGTTCGGACCCTCATTCCCGCCGCACCAGATAATCAGAGACGGATGACTCCGGTATTTTTTCACAATTCCGGTGGTGGCTTTTTCGAAAAGAGAAATTTCAGGCTGGTAACCGGGTGTATTTTTAAACGTCCCCCAGAAATCATTCAGAAAATCCTGCCAGATCAGAACGCCGTGCTTGTCTGCCGCTTCATAAAACGGTTTTGGCGCAACTCCGGTCGGACCCCAGACTCTGAGGATATTCAGGTTGGCATTTTTCGTGAGCAGAATTTCTTTTTCGTACCGGGAAGCCGTCCAGTTCAGCAGCATATCGATAACCCAGTTGCCGCCTTTCGGATAAATTTCCCTACCGTTGATTTTGTAAACCCGTTCTTTTGCGCCGATGTAAGTTTCAACCTGACGGATACCGGCCATGGTTTTCACCGATGCCGTTACCACCGATCCGGTTCTGGCTGAAACTGAAACGTCGTATAGATTTTGTTTTCCGTAACCGGCCGGCCACCACAATTTTGCATTGGATATTGCCAGTTTGGCAACTTTTTTCGCATCCCAGAGAATTTCCCGGGTTGTCTTTGGTGCGATCTGATAAGGTTCTTCAACCGTTATCAGTCCGTCTTCATTCTGGATGGAAAGTTGAAGAATTCCTTTTTGTTCTTCAGCGGAATGATTCACCAGATCTGCAGAAACGGTCCATTCCGCCCGTGAGGTGTCAGGTAAAAACAATTTCGATGTGACGTATAAATTCTGCAGTTCAACTTCATCGGTCACCGAAAGCCAGACGTCCTCGGTGATGCCCATATCCCGGTCCCGGATGGACGGTTGCCAATCCCAGCCCATAACATCCCACTTGGTGTAATCCCGGGCAATCACGCCATCAGCCATGTTGGTTCCCGGATCGGCAAGCGGAGTAACCGGATCCGGAGCAGGTTTTCCCGGATTATTGGGCGGATAAATGGCGACCGCCAGAACATTTTTACTGCCTTTTTTCACAACTGAGGTGACATCAAACCGGAAATGACGTTCCATCCCGATGACTTCAGCTGTATCCGCAATAAGAGTTCCGTTCAGCCAGATCTGGGCTTTATAATTGAGTTCGCCAAAATTCAGCCAGATGTGTTTGCCGGTCAGGGTTGCTAGGACTTCAACTTCATTCCGGTACCAGTACGGCTGCAGCCACGGATTTTTCCCGGGAAGGTGACTGAACTTCAGCAACCCGTTTTCTGCGTTGAATTCATCGTTCATATCGGGAATCTGCAGATTATTCATTCCGATGTACGGATTCGGATAAATGCCGTTTCTGACCAGAGCCGTTAACACAGTTGCAGGAAGACTGGTTGCTGCCCAGCTTTTCGTATCAACACCGGACTCAGAAAGTTTTTTTCCGTCCAATCCGGTTTCAACTGATGACTTTACTTTCCATCCGGAACGGATCAGAACAGAGCCTTCCGGGACATCAGAAAGAGGTTTATCTTCCACAGTAAAAGTTCGGGCATCTGACTCAAGTCTGCCGGTTTGGGTTACCGCCACGACATGCCAGGAATGCTTCCCGAAGGAAAGTGGAAAGGGAACATAGGAATGCTGTCCGGAAGGAACGCTTCCCATTTTGATGCCGTCAATCCAGATTTCAGTTTCTGAAGCGTCAACTTTCTGCCATGACAGAACGGGCATGTTGTTGGGCAAAGTCATTCCATCACGGGGGGCAATGAGTTTGAAGCCGGATTGTGCGGTAGCAACCAGAGGAAGCAACGAAAGACAAAGAATCAGAATTTGGCGGAAAGGTGGTCGGTTCATGGTCATCTTTCTTTGATGATTTACTTTTTCAGTTCTTCAATCAGGACAAAATCGAAGTAGGCCAGATTGGATCCGGCATTGTATTTTAATGTCAGCAGATTGAGTCCGGATTTTGGAAAGGTGATTTCTCCGACCGTCGCCTGTGTCCAGTAATGCCAGTTTCCGGTATCTTCGGGCAAAACCAGATCCACCGATTTTTTGTTATTTAGCCAGAGTGACGATTTGTTGTCTTTATAACCGTAAACCGTGATGATTTTATATTTTCCAGGGGCCTTCACATCCACTGTGTAATTCGTCCATTCCCCGTCAGATTCCCAGCCAATGTAAAGCTGATTGACAGCCGGATCGACTTTATTCGGGTGGTTGAAGTCGGCCCAATCTTTGGTGTAGGAAATATCAACCCCTTCATTTTCACGGAAAAAAGCCAGATAAGCGGGAATTCCCGGGCGGTGATGACTACCGTAGTCGTGAAATTCGTGATTCAGTTTTGCACCTTCATTTTCGGGAGTGGTGTCGTGATAGGCGATTCCTTCCCCACCCAGATCGTAGTAAGCCAGTTCAACCCGACCCGGAATGGCCTGCGCACCACGGGTATAAACGGAATCCTGAAAAGGTTTTCCTTTGTAATCTGCCGGAAGCTGGGCAAAACCGGTTGCTGTGATTAACAGAAAGCTGAGCAGAAAAAGTGGCTTCATTGTTGTTCCTTATTTAATTGGCCGGCGAACTGAATTGAACCGGAACATTCCATCCTTCAAGCTTAATCTGAACGGGTTCATCTGTGCGGGCTTCCGGTTCAAGGGTAATCACTTTGGTTTCGCCGGGAGTGAACGACACGTAATTATCAGAATAATGAACGGGAAGAATTCGTTTTCCGCCTGAGGTATTTACCAGACTTAACCGGGTCATCAACGCAATGCCGGATGTTGAATTAGTAAGAGTGATCTGGTACTTTGTTTTTCCGTTTTGCTTTAGAATTTTCGAAACGGCTGTTAATCTGACTTCCTTTAGCTCATTGAGCTCCCGGTACCGTTGTGACTGTTGTCCCCGCCAGTAAAAGTTATCAGAAATCAACTTGTCTTTTTCACCTGTGAGGTTCAGTTTAAGAAATTGAATTCCATTTGCAGGAGGAAGGTTCAACTCAGACAACACCGAAGCAGAATTGGATAAAACAGATGCAACTGTACTTTTTGCGAAAATTTTCTTTCCCTTCAGATCGAACAATTCTGCAGAAACCGTTACTTTTTTCAGATTTTTCAGGGTGTTGTTAGCCACCTGAATCTGATTTGTCACCGGATTCCAGAACACATGAACGGGTTCACTTCCCTTTTTGATGGCGAAAAATGCTGCTGTCGGTTCGAGAAAATAATCGTAAGTCTGGCAGATCAGTGACGGCCACGCCGGATGTGACATCCAGAGCAAAACCCCACCTCCACGTTGACTTTGCCACGTTTCCATCATGGCTTTGGGTGCTTCCATGTTCAGCAACTGAGCCTTCCGGCAAAAATCTTCCAGGCTGGTTGCCTTTCCGTAGGCAGAATCCATAGTTTCGGTGTAAATTCTCACCCTCGGTTGAGTCCAGTCGTGCAGGCCCCACATGTCATTCACCGGCCAGAGATTATCCGCCGGCATCATGTCACGCATACTTTCTGCAACCGGAACGGCAACAATTCCCTGCTCACTGTGAAAAGTGGTTCCCCGGTTGGTGAAATACCATTCCGGCGATTTGTTCTCGTACGGACCCAATCCCGTAACCGGCCGGTCAGCCGAACTTGACAGATAATGGCGTGAATTATCGAGCGAAGACAACATGACCCGAAGACTGGAATCCAGAACCGCTGGCGGATATCCTTCATTCCGTCCAACCCAAAGTGCCACTGAAGCATGATTTCTGAACCGTTTTACTTTGTCGGCTGCGTTTGACATGAAAAGGGCATTGTCTTTTGGATGGGGTCCGTCAACCGGATTCGCCAGCCAGAAATCATCCCAGATTAAAAGTCCGTACCGGTCGCAGGCAAGATAAAATGCATCGTCGCCCACCATTCCGACCCAGTTTCTGATCATATTAAGATTCATGTCACGGTGCAGCCTGACCCAGAGATCATATTTCCCTGCATCGGTTTTCAGCATGGATTCTGCCATTCCCCAGTTTCCACCCCGGATAACAATCGGGAATCCGTTTACCGACACCTTCAGATGATTCTGATCATAAGTGTAAGTGAACTTCCTGATTCCAAAAACGATTTCTTTTTTATCGGATGGATGGGAATCTGTTGTAAACTGTAGCTGAAGGGTGTCAAGATGCTGGGATCCGTAACCGGCAGGCCACCAGAGTTTCGGATTTTTCACCGAAAGTTGCGGGAAATCAGTTTTGTTCAGACGGATTGTTTTTCGTTCTCCTGCTGATAAACTGACAGTTTTTTGGAAAGAAAATGTTTTGGAGTTTCCAACAAGATTGCCGGTTACTGAACCTGCAGACTGATTAACGAGGGTCACTTCAAGGGAAATGTCACTTCGGGTGGTATCCGGCAGATTAAGATCGGTGATCAGATAAGGATCTTCGAGAGTTACCTCTCCGGTTGCTTCAAGAAAAACAGATTGCCAGATGCCTGCATTTCGTCCGCGGATGGTGGGCATCCAGTTCCAGCCGATGCTGGCAACAATTGATGGGCCGTCAAGCCCGATGATGCCGCCGTTTCCATCCGGATCGTTCAGATGCTGCTCGGTGACGGCACCAGGATTTTCATTTGGCAGGATTAAAACAGCAAGTCCGCACGATTTTCCGGGTTCTGCAAGTCCGGTCAGATCAAATTTTCCACGGATGAAAGCACCGGTGATATCGCCAATTCTTTTTCCGTTCACGAAAATAATTGCTTTCCGGTTGATGCCGTCAAAATTGAGCCAGATTTTCTTCCCGGAATATGATTCAGGAATCGAAAACGTATTCCGGTACCAGAAGGGAGCCGTGAAAAATTCCTCCGAAATCATGAGCTGCTGATCGCCGTAATTTGGATCCGGTAAAGAACCGTTGTTCAGGTAACTCACCAGCACCGTTCCGGGAACCGTTGCCGGAATCCAGTCTTTGGCTTTGAAATCTGACTGTGAAAGCTGCTCACCAGATTCTTCAACAAAAGATTGCCGTTTCAAAACCCAGTTTCCACCCGATAAAACCAATTTTCCATCCTTTTGAACCGGTTTCTGAGGAATAATTACAGGCTGAACCCGGTCGGTTCCATAAACTTCAAATTCAGCAACTTCCGGACCGTTTCCTTTTTCTCTGTTAAGGCACACCAGCCGAACATATCTTGCTGAAACCGGTTTGAAGGAAATAGAATCCACCCCGCCATTACCCGTTTGAGTTTCGAAAATGACCTGCCAGTTTTCGGGTTTTACCGCTGGACCGGCAGTTGAAATTTCAATCCGGTAAGCAGATGAAAAAACGGATTTCCAGTAAACAATTACGGAAGCAATTTCTGGTTCCATCCCCAGATCGATATAAATCCAATCGGCAGGTTCACCTTTTCCCTTCCAGTAAGTTGACTGATAGCCGTCTGCCGTCAAATGGGCCGTGTGATCATAATCGGCTGCCCCCGACTGATAAACAGCCCGGTTCAGTGCAGAATTTACGTACTCATTTGTAAAAGCAGAAACGCAGGTTGAGTAGCCGGTCAGAAGTATGAAAAACAGAATTTTGAAGCCGATAGAAGTTTTCATGAAAGTTGGGTTTGGTTCACGACAGAATTTGTTCAATTGCTTTCAGTTCTTCCTGAGAAAACTGCAGATTTTTCAAAGCCTCAAAACAATCATCAATCTGGGAAACTTTACTGGCGCCGATTAAAACAGAGGTGATACGGTGATCCTTCAGCAGCCAGGCTATGGCCATTTGCGCCAGAGTTTGATTTCTCTGGATTGCCAGATCGTTGAGCCGGCTGATTTTACTGATTTTATCCGCAGAAACCTGATCGGCTTGAAGCGCCCCGTGACTTTTTGCCGCACGGGAATCTTCCGGAATGCCGGACAGATATTTATTGGTGAGCATGCCCTGGGCAAGTGGTGAAAAGGCAATACATCCGGTGCCGGTTTCTTCAAGAACATCGAGAAGTCCGCCTTCAACCCACCGTTCAAACATCGAATATTTGGCCTGATGGATCAGACAGGGCGTGCCGAGTTCTTTAAGAATAGCAATTGCCCTTTTGGATTGTTCAGCCGGATAGTTCGAAATTCCCGCATAAAGGGCTTTCCCCGACCGGACGGCATAATTGAGAGCCATCATGGTTTCTTCGAGCGGGGTTTCAGGATCAGGCCGATGGGAATAAAAAATATCCACATAATCCAATCCTAGTCGCACCAGACTCTGATCCAAACTGGCAAGCAGATATTTCCGGGATCCAAAGTTGCCGTACGGACCCGGCCACATGTCGTAACCGGCTTTGGTGGAAATAATAAGTTCATCCCGGTAAGACAACAAATCCTGCTTCAGAATCCGGCCGAAAGTCTCCTCAGCAGAACCGGGAGGCGGACCATAATTATTGGCGAGGTCAAAATGGGTGATGCCAAGATCAAACGACCGGTGAACCATTTTTCTGGCATTTTCATAGACATCAACTCCGCCGAAATTGTGCCAGAGTCCCAATGAAAGCGCCGGGAGTTTAAGTCCGCTTTTTCCGGTCCGGTTGTAACTGATTTTATCGTAACGGTTTTCTTCGGGTAAATAAGCCATCACTTACTTAACCTCCAGAACAGGAGAATAATCGGTTTCACCAGCTTCATTCACAGCTTTGATGCGGTACCAGTAAGGTTTTCCTTTATCTGCAGATTCATCTGTGTAAAGAATCAAAGGTTCAGAAGCTTCGGGTGACGGTTCAAATTTTGCCACATCCCAGATCACGGAATCATGCAAACCAGAACGAAGAACTTTCCAGGGACCTTTGGGTTTTTCGGCACGTTCAATGGTGTAAGATGAAGCGCCGGCTGATCCTCTCCAGGTAAAACCGGTGTCTTTTTTAAACAGAACCGGTGCCGGTGCCGGTTTTGCGATTGGTTCAGGTTCAATGCCTCTGATCAGGAACGATTCTTTTCTGAGCAAATCGAGAATCCGGGTTGCTTCGAAGGAAGTTCCGTCAGCAAATCCGGGAACGTGAAACGAATTGACGGGGGTGCCGCCTTCATTGTGATAATACCAGCCACCATCCCGGCGGTGACTTCTGATACTCCACATGAGTCCGCCTGAAATTCCGCTTTCTCTGATCACTTTCATGAGTTCACGCTGATTTTCAACAGAAGCAAGTCCGAACTCATCAACCAGAAGGGGTTTGATTCCTTTGCATTCTTCCCAGGAAGCTTTGGCAATCGGAGCCAGTTCCCAGGGCCTACCACCCATGCGGTTCCAATATTCATACAGGTGATCACTGATCAGATCAATGTTCGGATCTGCAAGCAAGGCTTTCCGGTCGCCGCCGTTTGCTTCCATAATCAGGTGGTTCGGATCCACTTTTTTGATGTAAGCTGCCATTTCAAGACTCCAGGCCAGAATCTTCGGACTCCATTCGTCCCAGTTTAGTCCACGGTCGCCAATGTAACTGGCAAATTCATTTCCAAGCTGCCAGCACAAAATGGCAGGATCGTCTTTGTAGAGAAGTCCGTTTACGGTATTTTTCCGGTTCAGCAGATAATCGAGAAAATGCCGGAAATCAGCTTTGACCTCTTCATCTGTCCAGAAAGAACCTTTGGGTTTACCTGATAAAGTCGAAAATTCATCAACGCCGCGAATGCCGCCAAAAGTTTGGGAGGCGATAAAAGGAAGAATGATTCTGATGTCATAATCGTGGGCGTAGGCAATGACCCGATCGAGACACTGAAAGGCTTCTTCATTGTAGGTGCGCCGGGCAGTGATGTAAACCGGCATGCCGTTATCATCGGGAGAATAAACGGAAAGGGAAAAAGTACGGGTTGCAAGTCCGCCCGTGCGCTGAATTCCGCTGTAAATATCCCGGATTTCATACTCGTCAGGGAACCGGTTGGTGCGGTCGGCCCGGATCTGGGATTCATTCTGCTGGATGTTGGGTGCCGCCAATCCGAAAAACCGGAAGACTTTTTTCCCGTCCATGAGTTTGTCGCCGTCACGGGTGATAAAATTGGCGAGCCGTTTCCCTTTGTATGGAGTTTGGGAAGTGGCGTTGTTTGCCGGAAAAAAGAAAAGTGAAAAAGCAAAAAGAAGTGAAAAGATGCGGATGGAAGAAGATAACATAAAGCCCCTGATTTTAAATTGAAAAAAGGACAATCAATCTTCACTTAAAAGCAGGAATCGTGCCGGATTCTGACAAATCTGACTTTTTCATGAATGAACAGGTAAAACCGGGTTAAAGTGTTGTTTTTGTTGCAGATAAAGAAACAAGATGAGAATTTGGTCCGGGCAGAAACATTATTTTTTCGATAACCGATTATCACAAAAATAAAAACAATTGATATAAAGTCGGGTCATTTGTGGAGGATGAAACAGGTCGCTCCTACGGAGCTTTTTCCGGGTTGGGTATTGTGGTTTCTACAAACAGGTCGCACCGCTGGTGCTTCAAAAAGTTGACGTCAATTATAAGGTTTTGCATTTTGTAACTTGTCCCCCGGCATTTTGCCCCTCCGGTAATTCATGACCCGTAACCCGCATTTTCAGTCCCTTGCCCCCTGTCCCTTGTCCCCGAATTTTGTGACCCGTAATCCGTGACCCGTAACCCGCATTTTCAGTCCCTTGTCACTCGTCCTCTGTCCCAGAATTTAGTCCCTTGTCCCCGAATTCCGTGACCCGTAATCCGTGACCCGTAACCTTCCTCAAACTACATTAATCTTCACGCCTTCGGTACAGTTTCTGCACATTTCATGCTGACTCCGGTCATCCAAAAGCGATTGGCGAAAATCCTGATAGGGTTTACTGGTCCAGATTTCCCGGAAGGAATTCAAGTTCATCGATCCAAGAACAAAATGGGCATCTTTATCAAAACAGCAGGGTACAACTTTTCCGTCCCAGGTAATCACACTGGTGCGCCACAGGGCAAAACACTCATTCCTGAACGTTCCTTTGATTCTCAGTCCGTTTTCATCCACCAGATAACGGCGGTATTTTTCGTCTGTCGGAAGGAAATGGTCAGCCGATTTTTTGGAATAAACCTGCATGGTTTTCAGCGTTACTTTATTCACGCCATGTTGTTTACCCAGCGCAAATACCGCATCAAGCTGATGTTCGTTCTGCTTCATGACGATAAACTGAAATTCCACAAACGGACGGGTGAGTTTCATGGCCCGTTTCTTTTTCATCAGCCTTTCAAGTCCGGCAAAAGCATCTGAAAACGTGCCACCAATCCGATAATTCTGATACGTTTCTTCATCCAGACCATCAATTGAGAAAATGAGTTTATCCGGCGGATCCTGCAAAATGGCATCAATCCGGTCATCATCGAGCAGAATTCCGTTGGTTGAAATGGCGACGTAAAGTTTGTTTTTGTGGGCAATTCTGATCAGTTCGGGCATGAACTTGTTAACGAAAGGTTCGCCCTGAAAGAACAACTGAACGTAAAAAGCATGTTTTTTGATGGATTTGGCGTAGGCTTCAAACTGTTCCGGCCTTAAAATCCCAAGCGGACGTGTAAGTGCTCCAAGTCCGGAAGGACATTCCGGACATTTCAGATTGCAGTGATTCGTGGGTTCTATCGAAAAAGACCAGGGTCCGCCCCAGACGATGGGTCGTTTTAAAACTCTCGAAATCTGGTAGGATGTCAGGATTTTTATCGCATTCCAGAGTCGCCCGAAAGTGATGTACCCGAGAATTCCCCATTCATATTTTGAACTCAAAGTTTTTCCTTCAGCCACTGAAACACGTTATCGTGCCAGAATTTGGAGTTTTGTGGTTTCAAAATCCAGTGACCTTCATCCGGAAAGTAAAGCAGTTTTGAATCGACATTCATGTATTGCAAAGCTGTAAAATATTCAAAAGCCTGGGCTTCAGGAACACGAAAATCAAGAGCACCATGAACAACCAAAGTTGGCGTTTTAAAATTTTTCACATATTCAGAAGGTGACCATTTTTTGTATTGCTGTGGATTATCCCACGGTGTTCCCCTGAATTCCCACAAAGGAAACCAGACTTCTTCGGTCGTGCCGAACATGGTGGCCAGATTGTAAACGCCGGCATGGCTCACCAGCGTTTTGAACCGTGTGGTGTGTCCCTGAAACCAGTTCATCATGTATCCGCCGTACGAGGCACCGGCAGCCGCCATACGGGTGGTGTCAATCGGGAAATTTTTGATGGAATAGTCAAGTCCTTTGATCAGATCAATGTAAACAGCACCGCCCCAGTCGCCTGAAATATCATCTGTAAATTTCTGTCCGTAACCGGTTGAGCCGGTCGGATTGGGTGCAACCAGGATGTAACCCTGTGCTGCCCAGGCCTGCGGATTCCAGCGATAACTCCAGCTATCGCCCCAGGCGCCTTGTGGTCCGCCGTGAACGTAATAAACAAGCGGATATTTTTTATTCGGATCGTAAGCCGGCGGAAGAAAAACGAATGCATGGTTTTTGATTCCGTTTGCACCTTCATACCAAATTTCTTTCGGAGTTGGCATATCAAGCTGGGCAATCAATTCTTTATTGACGGATGTCAGCTGCTCAGTTTTCCCGGACTTCAGATCCAGTTTGAAAAGTTCAGTAGGCAAATTGCTGTTATTGGCTGAATAAATGACCGAACCATTTCCTGCAAATTCATAACTGCCCATATTTACTTTATCAAGAACGATAACCGGCTTTGATGTGGCCGGATCTACTTTATAAAGTGAATTGTAACCCAGATTTCCGGCAGTAAAATAAATCGTTTTTCCATCAGGTGACCATTTCGGATCACTTGCAGACCGATCCAGCGTGGAAGTCAGGTTGGTGATTTTTCCTGATTTCAATTCTTTTAAAATGATATCCGTTTTATCGGCTTCAAATCCCGGACGTTTCATTGACATCCAGATCAGAAAATTTCCGTCTGCAGATGGCAGCGGATTGTTGTCATTGCCTTTATTGTCAACGGTCAGATTGGTAAGGTTGCCTGAAGTCAGATCATTTACAAAAACATCATTATTGGTTGTCCATGCAACGTTTTTCTCTGCATTCCGGACGAAATACAACAACTTTCCATCCACCGAAAACCGGTAATCCAGCGATCCGCCAAGATCAATAGGCGGAGTATCGAAATCGCCGGGAGTGGCATCAGTATAGGTTTTGGCTGTCAGATCATAAATCCAGACGTGATTTCTCATGCCATTTTTCCAGGATGCCCAAACTCTGAACGGGTGTTTTGTAATCAGTTGTGCCTTGACTTTATTCGCATCAACGGCATCCGCTTTGATCTGGTTTCCTTCACTGGTTGATTCATCCGGATAGACTTCCGATTCAAAAGCCAGCTTTGACTCATCTGCTGAAAAGGTAAATCCGCCGACGCCCATTGAAAAATCGGTGATCTTTTCAACTTTTCCGTCTGCCGGATTCATTTTAAAAACCTGAGGTGCTCCATCCCGGCTTGACAAAAACCAAACCGATTTTCCATCCTTGCTGAAAGCCGGACTGAAGTTGCTTTTTGCATTTTCCGTCAGCCGTTTTACAGTTTTGTCTGCCAGGTTCATCATAAAAAGATCATTGACAATTTTGTTCTCTTCAAACCGGACTTCCCCAAGTGTATAAACAACCGACTTTCCATCGGGGGAGACAGTGAAACTGCTCAGGCGTTTCATTTTGAGCATATCATCAACCGTCAGTGGCCGTCCTTGTCCGAATGTGAGTCCGGAAATGAAGACAAAAAGTGAGAATAAGAGGAGTTTTTTCATTGAAGTACCTTTTATTTTTTATTAAAACTTTGTTCCAAACCAAAGTCCTTTTCCAACAGGCAGAAAGGAACCTTTTAATCCGGATGCAATAAAGATGTCAATCCATTGCTGAACTTTTTCTGTACTGTCGGGAAGATGCCCGATGACAAAAACACTTCCCTTTTTTCCGGCACCTAGTAGTTGGGTAAACCGTTCGGCAGGAAGGGTTTCTTCTGAAAAGGAAATGACAAGGTCAAAAGATTCAGAATTTAATTGATGACCCATTTTCCCGTCAAAGAGCAGTGATAAAACATCTGTTAATGCCTGATCAGTTTCAGTGGAAACCAAAACATGCTGGATGGAAAGTGAAGAAGAAACAAATTGGAGAAACCGGATGATATCACGTTGATAGAACTCCTGTGATTCAGGAGTTTCCGGTTGGATGGGGGAAAGTGAATAAAGACAATCGAGATAGTCAGCAATTTCGGGTAAAACTGCTGACGAAGAAGAACTCACTTCAAAAGATCCTGTACGGTATGATGGGCTAACCACCGGCCACGTGAAGCAACAAGTGAAATCGGAACGAGGTGACCCTGAGCCCGGAGGTTTTCAAGGGCATTGTCAATGTCCTTAGGCTGCCAGTTGAACAAAGCCTGAATTCGTTTTTCGTTGGAAATAACCTGAACCTGAAAATACTTTTCAAGAATACGTTCACGGGCAAGATCTTCCGTTAACGGGTTAATTTTGTCATTTAATCCGTTAAAATGAGACACAACCATATCCCAGATTGGCGTATAAGGATGCTCCTGACGGCCAACTTCCATGATATACATCTTACGTTCAAGTTCCTGAAGTGATTTGTCAAAAACCGGCCGGATATATTTTCCGGTTGATTCCATTTTCTTTCTCAGGTCAATCGTCGTAATCGGATGTTCTTCAAGAATCGTATCCAATACACGCTTTTCAGCTTCAGAAATATGCTTATGAACAAAATTTTCCCAGGAACTGTCAGCACTGCCAACATTGGCATTTAAAACAAAGAAATAAGGAACGTATTCAACTGAAATAAAAGTAGGTTGCTTTTTCAGAAATTTGCCATAAAATGACTTTTTATTCTGAGGAAGTTTATCCTTCAGCGACCAGGTAAAGGTAACATCCGGGTCCTGATTGATACTTGTTGGAATTTCAGGACGGCGCTCACCCTTTACTGCGTTCCAGATTGATGGTAACTCAGAAAGTTCTGATTTGAAGGCAAAACAGAAGCCCACACTGTTGACAAAATCAACTGCATCTTGTTCAGTTTTTATGGAAAGTGCTTTGGTCCGCCGGAAGCTTTGGTCACGTAGCTTTTCCAGATAGTCCTGAGAGATTTTTAAAGCCATACAGTTTTACTTAGTCAGTTACCTGAAATTAGAGTTTTAGAAATAAAATAAGTAAATTAAGATACGAAATTTCTTATGTATTTACAATTCAAAAAAAATGAAAAGTCAACTTCGATGCACATGAGTTTAAAAACGAGTCTTGTTTTTTATATTTTATTGGTCTTTTCGCATCAATCAACGGCCCAGGTTTTCTCTTCATCTGACTTTTCTGGCTATGCCTACCAATCAATTGAAGCCGGAATTTTAAACGCTTCTTTTGATTCAAAATCAGTACTACCAACTTCCCCAGGTCTCAGTAACTCTGCAAAAGCTTCGAATTTTGTATTTGTTTACTTCAGTCCGTCAACCGAAATCAGACTTAGTTTGGGGAAAACAAAAGAAAAAACCGGGAATGGGAAATACTTTCTGGGCCATGCCGGATACCTGATCCACAATTTTACACCTATGAAAGCTGAAAAATCATTTAAAGTTCCGCTTTCAATTTTATCTGACTTTACAAGCTGGCAAAAAAAAGGTGAAATTAATAAAAAGAAGTTTGAAGCCTCGTCTATTGGAATTCAAACCGGCGTAGCGTGGTATAAAAACTTTGAAAGCGTTCAGCTGTTTTTTGACTTACTGGCAGGTGCAGGATTCGGAATGACCACGTTTGGATATGAAACCGGATCAGAAATCAGATACACAGGTAAACTGAGAGCCTTTTTTCCGTCACTAGTAGGTGCAACGGGCATTTCTGTTGGAATTCTGTCTGAAATTCAAAACTGGGATCTTGGCGGTGATAACGGTAAACTGCAACTTCACTCAAATCAAATCACAATGGGAGTCTGCTGGTAATGAAAAAACAGGAAATTCTTGCTGAACTTGAGTCACTTGCGAAAGAGTTGGGTTATCGCATTAGGTATGAATTGGGAGATTTTTCAGGCGGTAGCTGCCTTCTGAATGCAGAAAAACTGATTTTGATCAACAAAAGATTACCTCCGGAAATCAGAATGGCAACCCTAGCCAGAATTTTCGCTGATATGGATCTGAATTCAATTTTTATCAAACCTGCTGTCAGAGAATATATCGAAGACGAAAAAGCCCGGCAAAATTTGTAGAGACGGGTCTGAGACCCGTCTCTACAAATTAATTGCCATTTTCCCTGTGACCCGTGATCTGTAACCCGTAACTTATTCCACTGTCACTGATTTTGCCAGATTTCTTGGCTGATCAACATTGCAATTTCTCAGAACTGCAATATGATAAGACAATAACTGCAACGGTATTGAAGTCAAAAGTGGAGTCAGAGGTTCTATCGTTACCGGAATTTTGATCACAAACTCAGCCAACTTGTCAATATACTCATCACCTTCGTTTGCGATTACAATTACTCTTCCCTTCCGTGCCCGAACTTCCTCAATATTTGATATGACTTTGTGGTAAGTGCTGTCCTGAATGGCAACAAAAACTACCGGCATGTTCTCATCAATCAGAGCAATCGGACCATGTTTCATCTCAGCAGCCGGGTATCCCTCAGCATGGATATAACTGATTTCCTTAAGCTTAAGAGCACCTTCAAGTGCAACAGGGAAATTGTACCCACGTCCCAAATAAAGAAAATTCGTTGACTGATAGAAAGTTCTGGCAACTGCTTCAATTTCCGGGTTAAGTTCCAGTGTTCTGCGAACCAAATCAGGAATGGTCTTAAGAGCATCAACAAAAGCCCGGCGTTTATTGATATCCAAACCTGTGTAAACACCAAGCATCAAAGCCAACTGAGCCAAAACTGTAACCTGAGCTGTAAACGCCTTTGTTGAAGCTACACCAATTTCAGGACCGGCGTGGATGTAAACACCGCAATCGGTTTCCCGTGCAATCGTGGAACCCACCACATTCACAATCCCAACTACCAATGCACCTTTCGATTTGGCTTCACGGGCAGCAGCCAGTGTATCTGCAGTTTCACCGGATTGTGAAATCACAATGACCACATCATCTGGGTAAATAATCGGTTGACGGTAACGAAATTCGGATGCATATTCAACTTCTACCGGGATTTTTGCATATTCCTCAAGCAAATATTCGCCGACGAGTCCCGCATGCCATGACGTTCCGCAGGCAGCAATGATAATCCGTCTGGCACGAAGCAGACGTCCAAGGTGAGTTGATATTCCACCTAAACGAACAGAAAGCGTTTCATAATCAATCCGCCCACGCATTGAGTTAAAGATTGATTCTGGCTGTTCAAAAATTTCCTTCAGCATAAAATGCGGGAAACCACCTTTTTCAATCTGATCCAGATCGTAGGTTATCCGGTCAATTTCAGCATCCAGGGCTTTATTTTTCATATCTCTGACTGAATACCCGGTCCGGGTGAGAACCGCCATTTCGCCATCGTTCAGATAAACAACATCACGGGTGTGTTCAATGATTGCAGAAGCATCAGAAACGGCAAAATATTCACCTTCTCCAATACCAAGAATCATCGGACTTCCCTTTCGGGCCACAACAATTTTGTCGGCATCCCAGGTTGCCATAATGACAAGGCCGTAAGTTCCAACAATTTCACCCAGCATGATTGCAACGATTTCATCCAGATTTCTGTCGGGATGGTCTTTATGGATGGATTCAATAAGATGAGCAACAACTTCAGTATCGGTTTCCGACCTGAAAACATGTCCTTTTGATTTCAGATCACGTTTCAATGAATCATAATTTTCGATGATTCCGTTGTGAATGACTACAACTTCACCGTTTGTATCAATATGCGGATGCGCATTGATATCATTTGGCTGACCGTGGGTTGCCCAGCGGGTATGACCAAGTCCGCAGGTAGACACCAGATGATCCAGGTTGATAATTTCTTCCAACTCCGCAACCTTGCCCCGGCGCTTCCTGACAGTAAACTCTCCGTTTTGTAAAACAGCAATACCAGTAGAATCATATCCACGGTATTCCATTCGTTTCAGTCCGGTGAGAATGATATCAATCGCGTTTTTCTTACCGATATATCCGATAATTCCGCACATTTATAAAACCTTTCAGAATCGTTTTGTTTCAATAAAACTATTGGGGTTCACATGAACGTCCCGGTCAATAGCCAGGGCAATAGCCCGTACCTGTTTGGCCAGTTCGGTAAATTGTTCTAAGTATAAAGACTGTGCACCATCTGATTTTGCCTTTTCGGGGCAATTGTGCACTTCTATCATCAATCCGTCGGCACCAGCAGCAACTGCAGCCCGTCCCATCGGAATGACTTTATCTCTGATGCCAACACCATGAGATGGATCTGCAATAATTGGCAGATGCGATTTTTTATGAATAACCGGAATGGCTGAAATATCCATCGTATTCCGGGTTGCTGTTTCAAATGTTCTGATTCCTCTTTCGCAGAGAATAACATCGTGATTTCCAGCCGCCAGAATATACTCTGCTGACATTAACCATTCTTCAATAGTGGCAGAAAGTCCGCGTTTCAGCATCACCGGAACCCGGGTTTTCCCGATATCCTTCAGTAATGCAAAATTCTGCATATTTCGTGCACCCAATTGGAAAATATCCGTATATTTTCCAATCAAATCAATCTGACTGCTGTCCATCACTTCGGTAATAACCTGCAGTCCGTTGGCATCAGCAGCTTCACGCATCCACTTCAGAGCCGGCTCACCCAATCCCTGAAAAGCATAAGGTGATGAACGAGGCTTAAAAGCACCTCCACGAAGCACAACAGCACCTTGTTCAGCAACATGTTTGGCAATCAGATGAATCTGTTCTTCTGATTCAACACTGCATGGACCCGCCATCAGAACGACTTCCGGTCCGCCAATTTTTACCCCATTCACATTGATGACAGTGCCATCTGTATTGAATGATCTTGAGCTGAGTTTGTAGGGTTCGGTAACCCTGAATACCTTTTGAACACCCGGGAGCAGCTGAACTTCCCGCTGATCAAAATCAGGTTTTACCCCGATTGCACCTAAAACAGTCTGATTCACACCCGACGACCGGTGAACATCAAACCCAAATCCGTTCAGAAACCCGATCACCTGCTGGATCTGTTCTTCGGATGCACTTTTTTCAATGACGACTACCATAGTATATTACCTTTTTCAATTCTATAAAGTTATAACAAAATATGAGGGTGTAAAAGTTTTCCACCTTGCCGGGGCAATAATTTTGCCTGCGAATAGAAATAATGGGAACAGTTGTCTCAGTGGGAAAAAAAGATATGGGCTTATGCCCAATAAAAATACCAGGTAGAAAAAGAAGGGCGGTAATTTTGAGGAGTTTGTAAGTTTTTCATGACTGCGTCGTTAATGACGTAGCAAAAATAAGGAAATAAAACCTGATAAAGCAACTATGCCTTATATCTTTCAAGGGTAAAATTCTCACCAAGATACAATTTTCTGGCATTTTCGTCCTGGGCAAGGTGTTCGGCGGTTCCCTGAAGCAGGATTGAACCATCAAAAAGTAAGTAAGCCCGGTCGGTAATACTTAAAGTTTCGTGAACGTTATGGTCAGTTATCAGAACACCAATTCCACGATCTTTCAATTTTGAAACGATCGACTGAATATCTTCAACTGCAATGGGATCAACACCTGCAAAGGGTTCATCAAGAAGAACAAACTTCGGATCACTTGCTAATGACCGGGCAATTTCACACCGGCGGCGTTCACCACCTGAAAGCATATAACCCAAGGATTTTCTGATATGACCAATATTAAAATCTTCAAGCAATTCTTCTACACGGGCTTTTCTTTCTGCCTTGCTGAGTGGCATAAACTCCAGAATTGCCATAATATTATCCTCAACAGAAAGCTTTCTGAATACACTGGCTTCCTGAGGTAAATAACCAATTCCCTTTTGTGCCCGAACAAACATGGGGTCAGATGTAACCTCAAGATCATTGATGAAGATTTTCCCGGATGTTGGTTTTACCATTCCGGTAATCATATAAAAAGTGGTCGTTTTTCCTGCTCCGTTCGGACCAAGCAACCCCACGATTTCACCCTGTTCTACCTCAACAGAAACTCCCTTTACAACTCGGCGTTTTTTATACTGTTTGACTAGATTTTCACCACGAAGAACCATTTTTCTTGCTGGTTTTGGTTCTGTTACCTGATTTTCTTGGACTTGATTATCTGACATAAACTCTTAACTCCGCTGGTGTTGGACGTTCTTTTCCAACCCATTTGAAATTTTTTAGTAAAATGGGCTCGGCAACCATCATCCGTTCCGGATAAAATTTCCCTTCAACCCCACTTAAAACTCTGATGTTATCAACCTCATTATTCAAAAAGTTGATCAAAATGTTATCACCGGTTATAAAATTTGCACCCGAAGGTTTCCCGTCCTGATCGAGATAATATAAACTCTCAGCAGTTTGTTCAACCGAAACCTGATTGATTTGTCTGTCCTGGAAAAAATACCGGATAATTTTCCCTCTGAGCTGATTGTATTTTTTTGCAGATTCATCTTTAACTGAAACAGAAAAGGCATTGCTGAAACAGTTCATTTGCCGAAACTGGTTATTCTCAGTTATAATATCAATCGAATCTCCTACAACCTGGTTCACTTCATACCAGACAATGGGTTTTTCCCGAAGTTTAATAACACCGGTATTCTTAAAGAAAAGCATCGTATCTGCGATTGCAGACATTTCACCCTGAATCATTCTTACTTTTCCGGTTGCCATGTACTGATTGACTGAATCCCGCCGGTCTGAATCAAGCCGATGACTTTGTATCATCAGGGTATCATCTCCAGCCTTTGCAGGTAACTGATATAAAAAGGCGTCACGTTCAACAAATGCCGTTTGCTGAATATTGAAATTCTCAGCATACCGGCCTGTGATGATCGTATTATCTTTTGGTGAAAAGATCCGGATGTTTCTGAACATTTTACTATGCCCAAGATTCCGGTTGTAATCCAGTGAATCAGCACGGATTTCATTATTCTGTGAATCAAATAGTTTAACCCTGCTCCAGAATCCGGCAAGATTGGTTCCAAAATTAAAATTACCAAAATCTGAGGTTAACAGGTTTCCTTCAGAATTAAGTTTGACGTTTCTTTCCACATATATAAATTTTGAATCAGGAAAATACCGTGCAAAATCTGAGGTTAAAATATCGGCATTCTGTACAATTTTAACATGACCTGTTGCTTCAATAACCCTTCGGTTAACAAACTCAATCATCCGGTCACAGTACAGATTAATTCCGTCACGTTCAACATGAACACTACCAATAAATTCCCTGATTGCCTCACCGTTCAGCATTGAGCCGGTAAATGAATCAGCATAAATCAGGCGAACGAGGTCACGGCCCTGACCAAAAACACTATTCGTTATAAAAATCAGAAAAACGATAAGTAAAGATTTCAATTTCATTTTTTCTCCACCGCAGCTTCACCACTGGCTTTGAATATTTTAAAATTGATTACATCACGGTCAGATTCAAAACCGGTACCCCGTAGAGTTTGTGTTGGTTTTGTAATAGTTACAAACCTGTCTGAGGAAATTTTCCCGGTTGTTTGCATGAACTTAAGATATTCACTTTCCAGAATGGTTCCATCCTGAGTAACCAGTTTTACCCGGTCAAAGGCTTCCATATCTTTGGTTATATCATCAATTATTCCACGTCCACACGTCAGCGTAGATGTCAGATTTCCGTCTTCATCAAACATTTGAACGTAAACTGAGCTATCCATGTGGGTTTTACTTTCCTCTGCCCGGCCAAATTTGGCGGTATATCCGGCTTTGATTATTGAGGTAACCCGTCCTGAATCTGTAAGTGTCGTTGTCATTTTCCAAAGCTGGTTGGTGGGTGCACCTGAAGGTAAAAATTCGGTGGTGATTTTTTGGTCGGAATCTGCACAGGATGCCAGAAATAGAAAAATGACCAGATAGTATCTGAATCCCGGTTTGAATCCGTTAAAAACCAAATTAAAAACCTGCACGAATTTCATCCGTCGAGACCTGCCTTGATTAGTTCGTGAATATGAACAATTCCAACAGGCCGGTGTGAACCATCTACCACTGCAAGTTGTGTAATGTTAAAGGCTTCCATTTTTCCGAGTGCAACACTTGCCAATGTTTCTGCTTGAATTGTTTTAGGGTTTTTGCCCATTACTTCGGCTGCTTTCAAACTGAAGAAGTCAGATGACTTTTCAATTGAACGTCTGATATCACCATCCGTTATAATTCCGGCCAATTCACCTGTTTCATTAACAATCAAACAAGATCCTAATCGTTTACTGGTAATAATAAACATGATTTCTTTAATTGGCATGTCAGGTGTTCCAATCGGAAGTTCATCTCCTGATGCCATAAATTCCTTCACAGTTAGAAGCAGTCGCCGGCCAAGTGCTCCACCCGGGTGGAAAAATGCAAAATCTTCCTTGGTGAATTTTCTGGCTTCCAGTAAGGAAACAGCCAATGCATCACCCATGACCAGTGTTGCAGTTGTTGAAGAAGTGGGTGCCAGATCATGCGGACAGGCTTCTTCCTGAACATGAATATTCAGAACAATATCAGCCACTTCAGCCATTTTGGACTTTAAATTTCCAACCATGCAAATGATCGGAACAGGAATTCTTTTCAGTAGAGGAAGGAGGTAAACCATTTCCTCTGAACTTCCGCTTTTCGATATGGCAATAACTGCATCTTCTTTTCTAACCATTCCCATGTCTCCATGAATGGCATCGGTTGGATGCAAATACATGGATGGTGTTCCGGTTGAATTAAAGGTTGCAACCATTTTTTGCGCAATGATACCAGATTTGCCTACACCGGTAATGACAACACGCCCTTTTATTGAGAGAATTTGCTCAACAGCTTTTTTAAAATTCTCATCAATCCGGTCTTTAAGCGCAGAAATAGCCTGCTCTTCAATCCGGATGGTTTTCAATCCGCTTTCAATAATCGGATCAGACATAGTTTTCTTTCCTGGTCAGGTTATTCAATTGCACCAATGGCTCTTACAGTTTCAGATATTGTTTTAATCTGAAGTAAAAGGTTGTCAAGTTTAGACATTTCAAGTTGGGTGGTTGCATCAGAAAGTGCCTTTGACGGTTCCGGATGAACTTCCATAAAAAAGGCATCAACGCCAACTGCAGCTGCTGCACGTGCAATTGCAAATATAAATTCAGGTTGACCGCCGGATTTTCCGCCGGCTGTTCCCGGAAGCTGAACCGAATGTGTACAATCCATAACGACGGGATATCCGGCATTTCGCATAATTTCCAGTCCGCGCATATCGACAACCAGATTCCCGTAACCAAAGGTTGTTCCTCTTTCACAAAGAAGAACCCGTTTATTTCCGGTTGATTCTACCTTTTCGGCAGCATATTTCATTTCAGTCGGAGCGAGAAATTGTCCTTTTTTGATATTGACAACTTTCCCCGTTTCACCGGCTGCAACCAAAAGCTCAGTCTGGCGGCATAGAAAAGCAGGAATCTGAAGAATATCGGCAACCTGGGCAGCAAAAGCTGCTTCTTTTTCTGAATGGATGTCGGTAATTATTGGAAGTCCGAACTGTGTTTTCACTTCCTGAAGAATGGCAAGTGATTTTTCATCACCCAAAGAAGAAAATGAATCCAGACTGCTGCGATTCGCTTTTTTGTAGGATGATTTATAAACTACCGGCAGCCCATGCTTTTCTGCAGTTTTCTTGATAAACTCAGCAGTAGCCATGGCAAGATCACGGCTTTCAACAACGCAAGGTCCCGCAAAAATAACCGGTTTATGTCCTCTTCCGATAAAAATATCACCAACTTGTACAACGGTCATTTGTTCTCCTGCTTCAAACCAACGGTTTCCGGTATTGAATGTCCCTGCGTTTCATTCCTGAATGATTTGGCTGCTTTTACAAAAGCCTGAAATAATGGATGAGGGGTGGTTGCCCGGCTTCTGTACTCCGGATGGAACTGGCAGCCAATAAAAAACCGATGATTTGGAATTTCCACTATTTCCATCAGATGATTATCTGGGCTTTTCCCGGAAAATAACATTCCGTTAAGTTCAAGATCTTCTATAAAACTGTTGTTGATTTCATACCGGTGACGGTGACGTTCGTGAATAAATTCCGAACCATAAATTTTGTGGGCCAAACTCCCGGGCTTAAGACGGCACGGATAGGCACCCAACCTCATGGTTCCGCCCTTTTCAGTTTTTTCACGCTGACCCGGTAAAAAGTGAACAACCGGAGATTTTGTTTTCGGGCGGAATTCCGTTGAATCTGCATTTTTAATATCACAGACATTCCTGGCAAATTCAATGACGGCTACCTGCATCCCAAGACAAATCCCAAAGAAAGGTACATTTTTGGTCCGGGCGTATTCAGCAGCCATAATTTTACCTTCAACACCACGATCACCAAAGCCGGGTGCTACCAGTAACCCGTGAAGTGATTTCAGATACTTTTCTGCACCGTCACGTTCAACATGTTCTGCATTGATCCATTCCAGCTCAACTTTGACTTTATTTCCGGCACCAGCATGTACAAATGCTTCTATAATTGACTTGTAGGCATCTTGATATTCGGTGTACTTTCCGCAAATCCCGATTTTTACTTTTCCATCTGCCGGATTTTTTATCCGGTCAACAATGTCAACCCAATGATTCAGGTAAGGGTCTTTCGCATGGAGAAATAATTTTTCAAGAACGATTTCATCAAGGCGCTCTTTTGAAAGCATCAACGGTACTTCGTAAATGGTTTCAGCGTCACGGCTTTCAATAACCGAGTCTACTTCAACATTACAGAACAGACTGATTTTCTTTTTAAGATCCTTGGTCATTCTGCGTTCTGTCCGGCAGGCCAGAATATCGGGCTGAATTCCAATGCTCAGCATGGTTTTAACCGAGTATTGAGTTGGCTTGGTTTTCATTTCTCCGGCAGATTTGATATATGGAAGCAGGGTCAGGTGAATGTTGATGGCATTTTTCCGACCTTTTTCAATAATGATCTGGCGCATGGCTTCCATGAAGGGGAGAGACTCAATGTCACCCACAGTTCCGCCAATTTCAATCATAACCACATCATATTCACCAGTGTTGGCAAGATCAAGCATCCGTGATTTAATCTCATCAGTGATGTGTGGAACAACCTGAACAGTAGCACCCAGATAATCGCCACGACGTTCTTTCTGGATGACCGAGTTGTAAATCCGGCCGGTTGTAACATTATTCATCTGTGATGTACTAACATCCAGATATCGTTCGTAATGACCCAAATCAAGATCAGTTTCGGCACCATCATCGGTTACAAATACCTCACCATGCTGATAAGGTGACATCGTTCCTGCATCAACATTGATGTACGGATCGAACTTCTGAATCGTGACTCTGAGGCCCCGGCATTTCAGAAGTAACCCGAGAGATGAAACCAGAATTCCCTTCCCCAAACTCGACACAACTCCGCCGGTTACAAATATTAATTTGACAGCTTGGCGCTTGATCATCATTTACTCTTTTGTTTAGATTGATAATAGGTTCTTGCAAGTTCGAGATCTTCGGGTGTATCTACTGAGAGTGCAACTCCGCCGGTTTGAACAACACCGATTGAAATTCCATGATACAAGGCTCTGAGCTGTTCCAGTTTTTCAGTTACTTCAAGTGGAACAGGTTTAAGAGAAGATAATTTTTTTAAAATCTCAGCCCGGTAAACATAAAGTCCGATATGCCTGAGATACGGATAAGCTCCCAGCCACTCTGAAGGTTTATCACGGTGAAAAGGAACCACAGAACGGGAGAAATATAAAGCCCGTGAGCGTGAATCAACAATTACTTTGGGAAAGTTGGGATTTTCAATTTCTTCATCTGATCGAAAAACGGTAGCCAAAGTACTCATATCCAGATCAGCATTTTCAAGCAAAGGAGCAATTGCATTTTCAATTGTTTCAGGATCAATAAAAGGTTCATCACCCTGGATATTGACGACGATATCCGCTCCGATTTTTTCATTGGCTTCTGCCAGGCGGTCAGTTCCGCTTTGATGATCTTCCCGGGTCATAACGGCATTAAACCCTGCCTTCGTCACAACAGAAAAAACGTCTTCATGATCCGTTGCTACCCAAACCGAATCAATTCCTCTAACATTCAGGGCTTGTTTAACAACGTGAAGAATCATCGGTTTGTCACCGATCAGGGCAAGAGGTTTTCCGGGCAGACGGGTTGAAGCAAATCGGGCAGGGATGATTATCGAAATGATCATTGCTGGTCAATCACCTTGGGAACTCTGAAAAATGGACCGATTTTGGACGGTGCATTCGACAGGGCTTCTTCATTTGTCAGCATTTGATGCGGTTGGTCTTCCCGTAATACATTTTCGGCATCTGTAACAGCGGTCAGAGGTTCTATTTTGTCTGTATTCAACTCGTTCAGTTTTTCCATATAGGTCAGAATATTATTCATATCTGTAACCATTTCCGTCTTTTCAGGATCGGTAAACTCCAGATTTGCAAGAGCTGCAATATATTCAACATCTTTTTGTGTAATAGCCATATTTACCTCATGAAAGCCGGTGGTTTTTAACCACAGCAGCGTGTGTAACTTCTACAATTTGTTTCCGGTCTGCATCCGTTTTTCCGGCGGTGTCAACCGGAGATGAGAAAATGACTTCAACCGTGCCTGCATGAACCCGGAGTCTGTCTTTTTCCATTATATTTTGAGTAAAATTCAGAGTTACCGGAACAATTTTTGCCTGTGCGTTGATAGCAAGCAGGAACGGACCCACTTTAAATGAACCAATTGTTCCGTCAACGCTTCGTGTGCCTTCAGCAAACATGAGAATACTACGACCATTCTTCAATTTATCTGCGGCCTCATCAAGCGAACTTTTAGATTTTGAACGGTTATCTCTGTCTATAAGGATGTAATCCCCAAACTTGAGTGACCAGCCCAGCATAAATACTTTTTCAAGTTCTTTTTTTGCAACGAGTCTGATTTGGTAGGGGATGGCATTGATCACTACCGGAATATCCATTGCACTGGCATGATTGCAAACAAATACATAATTCGCCTTCAGGTCAAGATGTTCTAACCCTTTTACCACAATTTTTACCCCTATTACTTTTAAAATCAACCAGCTCCATAGCCGGCCAATAAAGTGATATCCTCTTCCTTTAGGGACAAAAAACGCAGCAATTATTGAGACAAAGGCACAGAATACTGTCCAGGGTAAAATAATCAGGCCAGACCAGATAGTTTTTAACATATATTATTTTCAGTTTTAATCTTCAAAAATAGAAAGAAGGGATTTGAAAAGAAAACGAAGATTCAGTAAGTCGTGAAATGAATGAAAACAAGTTGAGAATCCATACGGTCATAAAATAAAAAAGGGGATCAGCCGGAAGCCAATCCCCTTGCAAAAAGAAACCTGATAGTTATCTGTTATCCATCTTATTTATCAGATTTTTAAAGAATGTTCCACCTTGTTGAGGGGCAGGAGCCTGTGGTGCTGGTGCTGGTGCCGGAGGCGCCGCCTGAGGTACTGGAGCCGGAGCCGGCATTGGAGCAGGCGCAGGTGCCGGAACTGGTTGCGGTGCCGGAGCAGCTTGTGGCATTGGAGCAGGTGCAGGTGCCGGGGCTGGTTGCGGTGCCGGAGCAGCTTGTGGCATTGGAGCAGGCGCAGGTGCCGGGGCAGCCTGAGGAGTAGGCGCCGGTGCAGCCTGAGGAGTAGGCGCCGGTGCAGACGATGGTTGTGATCCTGGTTGAGGAGCAGGACCAGCAGGTTTGTTTATTCTGGCAAGTGTCTCACGGCTGATCGCTTTCAGAACTTCAAAAACTCCAATATTTTTAATAACAGAAGCTTCAACTGCCGGTACATTATTAGGATTCAGGTTCTTGTTTAATTCTTCAACACTGTAAACATTCTGAAGGTCACGCTTGTTGTACTGAAGTACAATCGGGAAATTGTTGAGATCAATACCGTACTCAGCCAGGTTATCACGAAGATTTTGAAGAGATTCAATGTTCTCATTCATTTTTCCCACACCTGAATCAGCAACAAATACAACGCCATCAACTCCTTTAAGTACGAGTTTACGGGTCGCATTGTAATAAACCTGACCAGGAACAGTGTATAGCTGAAATTTAGTATTAAACCCTTTAACACTTCCCAGATTTAATGGAAGAAGGTCAAAGAAAAGGGTTCTGTCTGCCTCTGTGGCAAGTGAGATCATATTCCCACGGGTATTATCAGGCACATTTTGATGAATGACCTGAAGATTGGTTGTCTTCCCACTCAATCCTGGACCGTAGTAAACAATCTTAATTACAATTTCTCTGTTTGCATAGTTAATTGATGCCATCTCAACCCCTTGATCTATTCTTTACCAAATATTCACACTTTGCCTGAATATATCAAGCATCCTGACTTGACAGGTGCAAAAACTGCACAATTTGTTGCGAAACTGACAAAAGATGACTCTGAAGTTCATCCAAATTAATTTTCTGAGTATACAATACCAAAATCACATCTTCAATTTTTTGCACAAGAATTAACTTTTCATTGGTAGAAAAGAAAATCTGATTTGCCGATTCACCCAGTTTTACTAATTGACCCTGCACGTTTAACTCAAGAATTGCATAAATAGATCCAAGAAGATCCGGATCCTGATCTTCAGCAAACGTGTTCGCCATCACAAGTCCATCTTCATCTATTAGAAGTATTCCTATAACGGTTGGCATTTCAGTAAGTGGTGCAAGTATTTCTTTCAGTTGGGCAGCCATAATGTCTTCAAACCTTTAAATTAGATTGGTTAGATTTTGTGCTTCAGCTTCAACTGTCGGCAAAATATTGTCGAGCTTATGACTGGAGGGTGCAGAAATTACAAACAGCAGATCACTGTTCGGTATTGCTTTTACAATAATATATTTATTCTTAAATGACAGAACAACATGGTCAAGTGCGCCTGAGTACATGTTCTCACCAAGCGCAATCATGGCTGAAAGTGTACGGGCAATATTTTCACCAGACTGATCAATCTGCAACGATTCATCAGTTAATCTCCGGTCAATAACAAATCCATCAGGTGTCATGATAAACGCGGCATCGGCATTCGTCTTTTTGAGCATTCTTTCAAGCAGATTAGAAGTATCATTTGCCGGCTCCATGTTTGGAGTCATGTCCATATTTGTATCTACCGGACTAACCGGTGCAAGAGGAGCATCTTCAACAGCACTGGCTTTTACCGTTGTTCCAGACGGCGGTTGCCCAAAATCAAAATCAAAGTCATCATCACCCGAAACATTATCCTGGCTTCCGTCATCAAGAACCTGAAGTGCTTCAATTAAAAGCTGTTCCCAGTGATCCAGAATCGTAACCTGGGTCGAAATTTCATTGATCATGTCAAAACTGCCACCCTTCCAGCCGGCAATATTGAAAAAGGCTTCTTTTCCAACCATTCCGCTGGTCTCGGCGTGCACGATATCGCCTTTTTTGAAAACAATAATTCCGTCTTTTTGACCGTCGGCAACCTTGAGTGTACAGGTTATACGGCCAAGACAGTTCATCTGAACAACATCCATTAACTGAAGTGAACCGATATTTCCTTTAAAACTATCTTCAGAACCGGTCAATTCTTCTTTGAGGTTATTTGGCTTTATTTCCTGTTTTTTTGCAAAAAAATCAGAAATGGCTTTTTTCAGGACCTTAATATCAAATGGCTTTTCAATGTAATAAATGCTGCCACGCTTGCTTGCTTCCTGCTGCACTTCGGTTGAACCGTAGGCAGTCATGATAATAACGCCTGTCTCAGGATATCTTTCTTTGACTTCTTTAAGCAAATCAATACCAGACATTTCTGGCATTCGGATGTCAGTAATAACCAGGTCATATTTCTCGGTACTAAGCATGGTAAGTGCCTGACTGGCTTTTACCGTATACGCAGTTTCAACACCAAGATCAGTGCTTTGAGCAAGGGTTTTACTTATTCCCCAGGCGATGGTTTCTTCATCATCAACAATGAGAATTTTTTTCTTGGTGTCCAATTTCAATTTCCTTTAATTTTCAAGAGCATAAACAAGCAGCTTTTCAGTACTGACGGAAAAAACAAGCTGACCATCACTCTCAGTAAATCCGTTTAAAAAGGCTGGATCTAAACCGTTAAGATCCTGAATTTCTGGTTCAATTGGTTTAACGTCTTCTTCTTTGACTTTTTTTATTCCTTCAATCGCGTCAACCCTAAACCCAAAAAAGTATCCGTCATAATTAATTATAACAACCGACTCATCAAGATTGGTATAGTAAATGTTACTTCCTGTAAATCCAAGAGAATCAGCAAGTTTTATAATCGGGATCAGCTTATTTTCAAAAATAAACATCCCTTCAAACTTTTCTTTCAAAAGCGGAAATGACCGTGACTGAAGGGTATCAACAACCCGGGCAACCCGTGAGATCGGAATTGTGAAACTTTGATCACTGATCCTGAAAATGAGGAGCTGAATTTCATCCATTTAGCTGTCTTTGTTCCTGTAAGCTATTAATTTCAACAATTTTTTGGAGATTAACAACTTCAAACCAGGGCTCTTCGGTTGTGATAATATGTGTAATTACACCGTCAGGAAGCTTGAATACTTTGTCAGGAACTGGAAAAAGATCAGAAAATGAACCTACACCGTACACCCGGTCAACAATGATCCCATTTAACCGTGTACCATCAGATTTCAGCACAATCAGTTTTTTCTCATCAGATTGATTTCCGATTTCTTCAGGAAAATAAAGCGACAAAAGATCGACGAGGTTAATCTTTGCCCGTGTATCACTTTGATCCTCAGATTCAGTACTACTGAGTACCAACATACTCTCTTCAAGATCTGCAATGGTACGAACAATATCTACCGGTGTAGCCAAACGTTTGGATCCTACTTCAAAAACAAGCAATCTGTGATGGCCTTTTATTTGGGTAGGCGTAGATTTGAATAAACTCATAATTCTGCTTTTACCGCATAGTTTTTAAGAAAACGGGCAATATCCCGTGGTTGGAAAATATAATGGTGATATCCTCCGGCAATAACTGAATCTGGCATTGAACTCACATCTGTTGATGTCGGGTCCTGAACAATGACCAACCCTCCGGTTTGTCTCACAAGTTTTGCACCCTCAGTGCCATCTCTTCCTAATCCTGACAGAATCACCGCCGTAACACTTTTCCGGCAGCACAAGGCCACACTTTTAAAAAGAACGTCAATATTTGGCATGAACGGATAAAGATGCCGGGCCGGATCAGGCTGAAAAAAGAAATCCGGACCCAAAATAAATTGTCTTCTGACGGGAGCAAGGTAAACACGGCCTGGTAAAAATGCCAGCCGGTCATGAATGATTTCAATTTGGACCGGACAGTGAACCTGAAGTTGTACCAAAAATCTTTCAAGAAAAATATGAGAAATATGTTGGGCTATAATCACTGAATAAGATGAAATCTGTGGTCCAATTCCTGCCAGTATATCAAGTATAACTTTCGGACCACCCGTCGAAGCTCCGATCAATAAAACCGGGGCTGAAGTTTGCTTGACTGACAAATCAATCTGGAGAGCACTTTCGAGAATCTGATCATCTTGACTTGGCAACTCATGAGAGACAGTCTGAATAAAATAGGATTCCAGAATTTCTTTACTGACATAACTTCCAATTCTGATATTTTCACGGAGAATATCTTTCCCTTCCGGAAGGAAAAGTTCACTGGTGGTTAAAAGTCCAACCACAGGAAAGGAAGTATGCCAGTTCTCAGTATCCGAATAAAGAAATTCTTCAGTAACCAAAATGACAGGTTTTCTGAAGATCAGAAAACAATTTTTCAGAACTTTAAAAAGGTTACGGTCACCATCAGTATTTTCAAAGAACGCCAGTAAGACATGAACAGATTCAACCTGTTCATCCTGAACAATCGAATCAAGATTATTCCAAAAACCGGCAATAATCAGGTCGGGTGAATCATTCAATGTATTTCTGATCCAGGAATCAAATCGTCCTGAAACAGAAATCACCCCAATTTTTATCATTTACCAAGCAGGCTATGAATAGTATTCAACAATTCATCAACGTCAAATGGTTTATTTAAAAATGCATTTGCACCTAATTCCAATCCACGCCGGCGGTGTTTTTCACCTGAACGTGCTGTCAGGATAACAATTGGAATTGAATTAAACTGTGATTTTGACCGCAGGGCACTGATCAGTTCATAACCATGCATCTTCGGCATTTCAAGGTCGGTCATAATCAGGTCATATTTGCTTTTTTCAGCCAAATCGTAGGCTTCTGCGCCATCCTGGGCGGTCACAACTTCATATTCTTCACGTTTCAGAAGTGATTCAACATATTTACGGATGGAAACTGAATCATCTGCGCAAAGAACTCTGATCCGGCCTCTGACTTTGGTTTTTTGTTGCTCTGGGCGTTTTGGTGCTTCTTCAGTTTCAACATCTTCCATCATGTACTCTGATGTATCCATTCTTGGTGATGAGCTGAAACTGCTTCTCAGTGCACCAACACCCGGTGTTTTTCCGCCTTGCCAGTATCTGAACAGGTACGAAACATCCAGAATTAAAATCACAGATCCATCACCTAAAACAGTAGCACCCATTACACCCATTACATTTTTAAGGTGAGAACCAAGGGTTTTAACTACGATTTCTTCCTTGCCGATAAGTCTATCTACCCGAATAGCAATTTTCTGGTCACTGTCTGATAAAATCACAACCGGGTATTTCAGTTTCATTGTTGCCGGATCTTCTTCAACCCCGATAACATGACTGAGGTGAATCAGCGGAATTGTCTGATCACGTACAGTAATTAATTCTTGCTCACCAATTCTCTGAATGTTTTCAAGAACAAGTTCCACAGTTTCATCAACTGAACTCAGCGGAAATGCAAAAGTTCTGCCTGCAGCCTGAATCAGCAAGGACTGATTAATAGCAAGCGTAAGAGGCAAACGAATGGTAAAACAGGATCCTTTACCGAGAGTAGATTTAACTGAAATGTTTCCCTTAAACTTGGTTACCACATTCTTGACCACGTCCATTCCAACGCCACGGCCTGAAAGTGAGGTCACCTTTTCAGCAGTTGAGAATCCTGGAATAAACATGAGTTCCATGGCTTCAGAATCAGTCATTGATTCTGCACGTTCAGGCGAAACAATCCGTTTATTGATTGCAGCTGCTTTCAGTCTCTGCGCATCAATACCATTTCCGTCATCTTCAACTTCCAAAACGACCTGATTTCCATCCTGATAGGCTCTCAATGTAATCAGTCCGGTCTCACTTTTTCCTTTATTTTTACGGTTTTCAGGAAGTTCAATTCCGTGTGACACTGCATTTCTCACGCAGTGCATAATCGGCTCAATAACTTCTTCCATTACCGTTTTATCAAGACGGGTATCTTCACCTTCAATTTTCAGATCAACATCTTTACTTTCTTCACGGCCGATATCACGAATTGACCGCTGGAACCTGATAAACATGTGCTTAACCGGCACCATCCGCATCGACATGATTTCAACGTTCAGTTCATTTGCAATGGTTGAAACTGACATGATGGACTGACGGAAAGCATCTGAGAACCCACGGATTTCAGAACTTAAATCTTCAAAGTTTGAAAGGTTGCTCTTCATATCCCTGAGGATAATATCCAGATCACTGAAACGGTCAAATTCTGTTTCAGCAAAATCCTGCAGAATTCCCTGTTCCTCAGAAGAGAAATATCCAGAAGCCGAATCAGTTGTTTTTCCGGCGAACTGAGATACTTTTTTCATGATTGAATTCAGAAGCAGTTTTTCCTTCTGAAGTTTCAGAAGTGTGCCTTCCATAAATCCAAGCTGATTATTCATCCGGTTACGTGAAATCAAGAGTTCAGCAGCCAGATTGATGAGGTTATTCAGCGTTGTGATGTTGATACGAAGGGTCTGCTCGGCAACTACACCCTTTGGTCGTCCATCCTGCATTTGAGGTGCGCGTGATTCCTGTTGCTGAACTTCAGCTTTTTCACCGGCCGAAACTGGAACGATTTCCTTCACTGCAGGTTCAGAAGCCACAAACTGATCAGCAACAAACTCTTTACCTTCAGATTTGGCTTCCAGTTTCTTTAAATACTGAGCGAGACTAAAAATAGATTCTTCAAGTCCGGGAACTTCATCATGACCTTCTTCACGAAGAGTTGTAAGCATCAGAGACTGAATGTCAGTTCCCTTCAGCATAATGTCTATAAGATCACGGTCCGCTGGTATTTTTTCATCACGGAGAAGGGTGAAAACATCTTCCATCTTGTGACCAAGTTTGCTCATATTTGCAAACTTCATCATTGCCGCAGAACCTTTTAGGGTGTGGGCAGATCTTAATATTCCATCAATGATTGAAATATTGCTCAGATCCTTTTCGAGTTCAAGAAGATCTCCGCTGATTTTCTGAATGTTTTCATCAGCTTCAATCAGAAATATCTGCTGAATTTCATTAAGTTCTTTTTTCTGTTTCCGGGCCTGGGCTTCAGTCTGAACTGGTTTTTCTTTTTCCACTGGCTTTATAGCCGGCTCAGGCAAACTGGTTGTTTCATCCTGAAGTTCCAGAAGGGTCTCAGCACTATCCTTGATTTCAAGTGTTTCTTCTTCAAGAAGTTCAGTCAGTTCATCCTGGATTTCAGTCAGTTCAGGTTCTTCTGTTAATTCAGTGACTTCTTCCGTTAAACTGATATTTTCAGATAAATCTTCAGAAATTTCAGAAAGTTCATCAGTGATTGCTTCTTCCTGAATGAGTTCTTCTGACTCAGACAAAGGTTCTTCTGCTACTTCTGAAAGTTCACTTATTTCTTCAGTAACGTCTTCAATCAGAGCTTCTTCATTTTCTTCGATTACTTCTTCGGCCGAATCAACAAGTTCTTCTTCAACCGGTATTTCAATTTCTTCATCACTGACTTCTTCGGTCAATGCCTGTTCTGCTTCTTCAAGAACAGAATCATCCAATATTTCAGTTTCATCAGAAATCATTTCAGTTTCTGATTCAGGTTCGATGACTTCGGCAGCGGGTTCCTCTGATACAACTTCAGCGTCAGAATCAAGTTCTGGTTCAGTTTCTTCCTGAACAGATTCTGTTAATTTAGCTTCAGCGCCACCACCCATTTGTAAAAGTGATTCTTCAATATCTTCATCAGTCACCAAGTGAAGGGTTGATGGAGTAAAGTGATCAGGTGCTTCAATGGTGCGTGTAAAAGTTTCAGGAACCTCTTCACCGGTAATTTCAGGATTTTCGGTTAGAAGCTGGTAAAGCTGATCCGCAATTTCCATGCGGTGAGACATCATTTCTTCGTAGGCTTCTTTCTCACCACCATCAAATTTTGCATGCAGATAATCAACGTATTCAACGAAATCTTTTGCAATCTGAATATTTAAATGCTCTCTAAGCACTTCAACGGGATCTTTAAGAGAAAGGCTGAAATCAACAAACTGGTTTATTCCTGTGTTGTTTCCCTGAACGGAATTCAGTTTTTTAATGTCATGATAAATGATCTGAATTGCACGGAAATAATCTACCGATTCAGCACCAACTCTGCTTTCACCTTCATCAAATTCCTCTTCTGGAATTGAAATTGATTCATCATGGTCATTCAAATCAATTTCTGTCCGGGAACTCTCTGTTTGCAATTCTTCTGAAGGTTCACCAATAAAACTATCTTCTTCAATTAGAACTTCAGCGTTTTCTTCCGTTACAAGTTCTTCTTCAGTCAGAACTTCAGAAACCTCATCAGAAATAGGTTCTTCATCATTAAGCTCTTTGGTGAAATCTTCTATGATTTCAGTTTTTTCTTCAACAGTATCAGATTCAGAACTGTTTTGGATGTCAAGTTCGTCACCATCAGAAAGAACCTGTTCAGTACTTTCAACGTTTTCTGCTTCTTCAATTAACTGTTCTTCTTCAATAATCTGTTCTTCAGAAAGGAGTTCTTCTCCCAATTCTTCAGGTAAACTAACATCTTCAATTAACTCTTCGGTCAATTCGTTGCTGTCAACAAGCTCGTCCTGAACTGTTTCAGAAACAATTTTATCCTCAACTAAAGAATCGGAAATGATTTCTTCAGAATCTGGAATAATTTCACCGGAGTCTTCCTGAATCGAAGTTAAAGATTCAGATTCTAATGTTTCCTCATTTAAAACTGTTTCATCATTGAGGTCCGAACTGTATTCATCAAGTTCACCCTGTGTTTGAGAAAACAAAATCTCTGTAAATAATTCAAAAACCCGGTTTGCAATCTGATCGGTTTGCTGAGAAACCAGATCACGGTCAAATACCGGATTCTGATCAGTTGCTTCAAGAAAATCAATAAATTCCTGATATTCAGGCAATGAACTTACATCCCGGAAGGAAGGAACAGGATTTGGCATTGCCGATAACTCTGATAACCCCTGATGGATGATTGCATAATTTGGCTTTTCGGTGAGATTATCTTCCCATGATACCAAAATCTGTCTGAGAATCCATGCCATATTATCCTGGGGTGCAGCAACAGATTCAGTCTCTTCACCTGACAGACCTTCAAAAAGCTCAGTTTCTTCAACTTGTGAGACTTCTTCCGGAATCAAATCTGAGTTAATACTTTCATCTTCTTCCTGAAGCCCGTCAACCGATTCAGTCATTTCACTGAATTCTTCCACATTAGTTTCCGTTAGCCCGGCTGACAATTCTTCACCTGGTTCTTCAAAACTCAATGACTCTGAAGGTTCAGGGGTTTCACTGACTTCATCTTCCACGAGTGTTGAGTCTTCCGTCTCAACGAAATTGCCTGCAACTTCCGGTAAAGCGTCCTCATGGATAAGTTCTTCGATTACCAGATCGCCTTCTTCTTCATGGAAAGAAATTTCAGAAAGTTCTTCAGTAAGAGGTGTTGAGGGTTGTACTGGTTCTTCAATATCAGAACCAATCCCAAGTTCCTCAGAAAGATTTGTGGTTGCGTGTTTGTTAAAATCTTCCTCAAAAGTTGGATCAGAATGTAGAAGCGGCAAACCAGTCAACTCTCCGGTTACTGGTTTGAAAAGGGAGGAAAGACTAAAACCAAATTCAAGCTTAGAAGCAGTTGTTTTGAGTTCACCTGTCTGTTTTACCTGTACTGTTTTGGCTTCAGTAGTTGGGGTGATCTCATATTTAGCTGAGATTTCGCCATTTTCAGCAGCTTTATCTTCAAAAAGATCACTGAGCATGGTTTCAGGATCTTGGGCTAAACCGGTTTCGGGCTGTAGAATAATGTCAGAATCAGTTTTTACAATTGTTGGCTGTTCGGTTAAATCAGGGACAGGTGAGTTGAGCCCTGCCCATTTATACAGATCAGAAAGCTCACTTTCATTTTGAATATCATGTATGCTCGTAATCAGGTAACCGGTTGTTTCCTTGATTTGAGAAGCAAGTTGCTCATATTTTTCATCAAACGGATTTTCAGGATTAAATTCTGAAGGAAGTGAGGTTAAAAATTGGAAAAATTCATTAAATACTGAACTGGAAACAGGCGGAAGCGATTGCCCTGAAAAACTCTGGGCTTTTCTAAGAATAGAAACAAGAAGATTGACACGGTCACTTCCATCATGGCTTGTTTCAACCTGATTTACAAGAGACTGGACAAATTTACTCACCGCATCATCAACGGTTTCCTGTCTGGAATTCAGATTTCCAAGCAGATTAATTTTTTTCCAGTTACGCATTTTGGACTTCCAATTTTGAAATGATCCGGTCGTATTTTCCGGCGATATCTTTCAGAATGATGGCCTCATTCAACTCGCCTACAGTAATGTTTCTGATAAACTTGTGAACAATTCCAGTTGCTTCAACAATAAACACTTTCACATCATTGTCGAACGGCAGTTTTTCCTGAACCAGTTCATATAAAACCCGTTCGAGAAACCTGGAAACGTGGCTGGTATTCATAAACCCAACCATTGCCGCAGCCCCTTTTATAGTGTGGGCATGTACATGCATGTCGTTAAAAACGGTTTGTGATGGTTTTCCATCCAGCAAAGAAAGACTAAGTTCCAAATCACGGGCATGTTCTGAACCCTCAACAAGAAACAACTCCATAATATCAACTTTAGAGAGGCTCACAACTTACCGTTTTCTGTATATAATGGATTGATTAAATTTCATTGACTGAACCTTTTCACCAAGCCCCCATCCAATCTCAGATTCACCTAAAAAAAGATAACCACCTGGTTTCATAGCCCTGATCAGTTTTTGTTTAACCCGTTCAGAGTTTACATCATCAAAATAAATCAAGGTATTCCTTGCAAAGATGATGTCATAACAACCTTCATAAAGTTCATGGCTTAATATATTTCCGTGGAAATAAGATATTTTTTCAAGAAACGCTGCAGTCGGTTTTAATTTTTCACCCCGCGTTTTTAAAAAATATTTTTCCTTATGTTCCGAGGAAAGTCCCCGGCATTGAATCCGGGTGTATTCTGCTGCAAGTGCCGTTAAAATTGCCTTACGTGAAAGGTCAATTGCATCAATATGAAAATCAATCTTTTCCCGAGTGTGGTTTGATTCAGCAAAAGAGATCAGGATTGAAAGAGGCTCCTGACCTGTACTGCAACCAACACTCAATGCACGAATTCTTTTATCTTTCTGAAAAATATTTTTGTCAATAATGACAGGAAAGATAATATCTCTCAGTACCCTGAAATGATCCTCATTTCTGAAAAAATAGGACTCATTTATCAATATTTCTTCAAGAAGTGATTCAAAAAGAGACTGATTGCCTTCTAGAACTGATTCCAGATTATCAGTGGTCACAGCCTGATCGGTCAAAAGACGTGTCAGGCGGACTTTCAAATTTCCGAACTGGTTTTTTGTAAGCACCAGTCCGGTTTTGAGATTGATGTAAAAATATAATTTGTTCAGTAGCTGAACATCATTCACAGATTAAATGCTCAATTTGAGGTAATTTTCATTTCCCCGCTGCCGTAATCACTAAAGAATTGAGCACCTGCCCCTGATTCGAGCAATTCACCACCACCCGGCAGTTTAAATCTTGCTACCGATTGTGACAGACGTTTCGTGATTTCTACAAGATCAGTTGCTGAAGCTGCAGATTGGCGTGATCCGATAAGAGACTGCTTCGCAATCTGTGACACTTCATTCATCGCCATTACTACGCCGGCTGATGCAATATCCTGTTGCTTGGCTGCAAGTGAAATTTCCTGAATAAGTTCTGTGGACTGCTGAACCACCGAACGGATCTGTTCAAGAGCCCGGGCTGCCTCATCCGCAAGTCTGGTACCTTTTTCCACTTCTGCAGTACCTTTTTCCATGGCGTGCACAGCTTCCTGTGTTTCCGCCTGAATGGTTTGTACAAGCTGGGAGATATCGTTCGTTGCTTTTGCAGAACGTTCAGCAAGTTCACGAACCTGATCAGCTACCACGGCAAAACCACGTCCGGCTTCACCGGCCCGTGCAGCTTCGATTGTAGCATTAAGAGCAAGAAGGTTGGTCTGACTTGCAATTTCATCAATTACCTGTACGATTTTACCGATTTCGTTTGAAGATTCACCAAGTGACTTAATCTTCTGAGCTGAATCCTGTACCGTAGATCTGATCCGTCTCATACCCTCAATCGTTTCAAGTACGATGTTACCGCCTGACTGAGCTACTTCTGCTGCTTTCGATGCAGCTTCTGCTGCAGAGTCAGCATTGTTTGCCACCTGCCGGATTGATGCAGCCATTTCTTCTACGGCCGCTGATGCGTTCGTTACCTGAATGGACTGTTCTTCAGCACCATGCGCCATTTCTTCTGTTGAAGCAAGAATTTCTTTGGCTGATTCAGACACCTGACGGGTTACTGACTGAACTTCACGGATAAGGCGGCCAAGGTCATCAACCATGAGGTTAAATGAATCTGCAAGCGCACCAAGAGCACCCTCGGTCACTGTTGCCCGTTGGGTAAAATCACCTTCTGCTGAATTTGACACGACCACAAGCAAGTTGGTTAACTGCTTTTGCATCGAATCCCGTTCTGCTTCCGTTTCAATCAAAGCAGAAAGACGCCTGATCATCTCATCGAACCTTGATCCCAGTTCTTCAAATTCATCACCAGTATGAATATTTGTTCTTGCATTGAAATCTCCGTGGGCCACACGATCCATTGTTACAAGAAGATTATCAACTGTTGTAGTAAGAGATCCTGAAAGATTTCGTGCGAAGTAAATAGCACCGACAAAACCCAGGGCAATTGAAACAATAAGAATGAGTACTGAGATCCAGAACAAGGTACTTGCAGAAGACTGAAGTTCTTCAATTACAGTTCCGTAAGTTGCATATTGTGTTGAAATAACACCATATGCGAGAATGGGGTCATCTTTCCTAAAAGAAAGAGAGGTTGTTAATGCTGAAACCTGCATATAGGCTTTTTCTGTTGCACCAGTATTAACTTCAGTCAAAACAACTGAGCCAACTGAATCGGCCTGAGAAAGATACTTTTCATCAACTGGCACTCCAAGTGCAATCTGGTTGATGTTGTCGCCGAATGAAACTGATTCAGTTGATGCAATACGAACACCATTGGCCACAATACTTGCTGCAGCACGTTTTTGTTCTACAATGGAATGGAAGTTTTGGGTAAGAAAATTGTTGTTCCTTGCCAGGATTTTTCCGCTGACAACCACGCCCAGAACATTTTGAAGGCGGTCAACAATTGGAAGAACCACTACTGCACCAATTCCGACATAAACTTTACTTTTTTCACCGTTTTCATTCACGATCTCAAAAGTGGCAAGATCATTTAAATGCATTTCAGTAGGACGGAAAGTTTTGGAATCCACATTCATTGGAAGATTTGCCTGAATCAGCAATTCTTTTTTCAGAATATCTTCAGGAATCATCATTAAACCGGTGCGGTTTGTCAATGTCTTTGAGGCTGCGTCAACAAACTGGTTGATGGGGCTTACCGATTTCTGTGTCGTATAATCTCTGTTAAAAACATCGTCACCATAAGCTGCCGGATCAGTTGCCCGGGTGATGACCCGCCCCCGGTTATCCAAAATGGTAAAGAAACTAAGCTCATAAGAAACAATATTATCAAAGGCCACGCTATTCAGATCTTCCCGGGTTGCATCCTTATCCGGAATGCTGGGAGACCGGTTGTATTTTGCCATCAAAGCCACAAACTCAGATGACCCGATTGTGTTAGAAACCCGTGAATAGATATCATTATTCAGGGTCGAGATCGTCTTTGTAAGAATCTTTCCCTGTTCTTCCATTGCAGCCTTTGCACTTAATAACTGCTGGGCAGCAGAATCATCGGCCTGGTTGGAAGTAATAAAAATAATTGTTAAAAGAAGTACTACGGCAATAATACCTACCGGGATTGCTACCACCAGAGCAAAGTTCCTGATCAGTTTTCCGCGTACGGTATTAGTGGCAAACATCCCGCTGTCGAAGAAGGTCCCCGCCATTGTTGACTCCTATCATTATAAAGTGTATCGAAAATTCTAATCTTAAAAAAAAACGCCTTTTTTTCTTTAGGCATATTCAGAATTTAAGTTACTAAAATCAATTCATGATTGTCAAGAAAATATTTATTTTTAAAGGGGTTTAGACAAAATTTGCCTGTATTTTTATCAATAATTCTGAAATCAGAAGAAATTCGGACCCAATAGTCAACCCCACCTCATGTTCATCTGATTTCATTGATACTCCCTGAAAAAAATATTTTATTCATTTTTATCCCTGATTATTAGTTTATAACCTAAACTTTTGGATCATGATTTTGAATTTAACTGTTCTCACAGCTATTTTTATACGATAATTTTGTAATCATTATGGTATAAGTGTATTAAGCCCGGAGTCATCATGGAATCCATCAAACCTTTTCTCGGCAATTTAACATCAATAGATGGCATTCTTGCTGCAGTGGTTATTGGCAAAGACGGATTTGTAATTGAATCAATGGCCAATACTGACCTTGACACAGAAGCCGTTGGCGGCATTATTTCCGGAGGAATCCGGACGACTGCTGAAATGGGCAAAGATCTGTCAGTGGGCGCCTTACACCAGTCTATGATTGAATATGACAACGGGATTCTGCTTTCTAAGGTTATCAATGAGGGTGGTACTATTCTTGCAGTTGTTGCCTCTGATAAAGCTCTTGTGGGCAATGTCAGGTATCAATTAACCAAGTTTGGCGACCAAATCGCAAAAATTTTGCAATGAAAGTCATTTTACAGTAGACTTTTTCCCTATAAACCATTAATTTCCTTTCAATTTATAAATAAGGAAAACCATGGCTAAATCCGGCAATGAAGATTTCAGACAGGTCTATCTCAGTGAAAACCAAATGGACCTGGCTACAAATGTTCTTAAAGACCTGTTTACCAAAACTGCAGCTACTGCTATTCTGCTCGGAGATATGACGGGGCAGCTTTTAACCAAGATTGGCGGATTGCTGGATCGCGATCTTGAAGTATTTTCAGTTCTTGCTGCGTCCAACTTTACAGCAACAAGTGAAATGGCCAGGCTCATTGGTGAAAAAGCCAGCTTTGAAGTCCTTTTTCATGAAGGTGAAGAACGTTCAATCTATCTGATGAGTATTGATGACAGATACATTCTTGAAATTATCTTCAAGACAACTATCCCGCCCGGTACAGTAAGGATTTATGCTAAAAAAGCAAAAGAATCACTCAGACAAATTATTCTTGCTGAATCAATGATGGTTGATATTTCTGAAATTTTTGACGATAACTTCTCCAGTCTTCTGGATGAACAGTTCGACAAAACAATGAATCAAAAAGATCAGAAAAAGTAATTTTCCGGCTTTAAGGGGAACCGGTCCATGAGAATTATTTCCGGACGGTTCCGTGGCCGTCAGATTCAATGCCCGTCAGGAGATCATGTCAGGCCAACGTCCGACCGGGTCAAAGAAAATCTTTTTAACCTTTTGCAAAACCATCTTTCCTTCCAGAATGCTGTAATTGCTGATCTGTTTTGCGGATCAGGTGCATTTGGAATCGAAAGTTTGAGCCGTGGAGCATCTTTCGTCCACTTTGTTGATATTCATCCGGCATCTTTGAAAACTATCACCGAGAATTTGAACCGTTTTTCCGTCCCTTCTGAATCTTACAGAGCCATCAAAGCTGATGCTATCAACTGGGCTGAATCTTACCGGGGAGCAAAAGTCGACCTTATTCTTGCTGACCCACCTTACCAATGGCCCAACTTTGTAACTCTTTTTGACTCACTTCGTCAAAATCCATCTTTTTCTGAAGCAATTTTTGCCTTTGAAGCATCATCAGACTTTAAAGCTCCCGATGGTTACGAACCCCTTGATGACAGAAAATATGGTAAAACAAGAATATGTTTATTTAACCTTTCAGGAAGAATAACCCATGAGTAAACTTGCCATTTACCCGGGTACATTTGACCCGATTACCAACGGTCACCTTGATGTTCTGGAACGTGCGTGTAAAATATTTGATCATGTTGTGGTTACGCTTGCCATCAACAGCTCAAAACAACCTCTTTTTTCAGTGTCAGACCGAAAAGAAATGATCAGTGAAGCAACCAGCCATTTACCTAATACTTCAGTTGATACCATTGACGGACTTCTAATCAGGTACGCCAGTGAAAAAGGAGCAATTTCAATTGTAAGGGGATTAAGGCAGGTCAGTGATTTTGAATATGAATTTCAAATGGCTCTGATGAACCGTAAAATCGAACCCGAAATCTCAACTGTTTTCTTGATGCCCAGTGATAAATATACATTTTTGAACAGTACTATCATCCGTGAACTCGCCCGATTGGGTGCCAATGTCTCTGAATTTGTTCCCCCTTCAGTTTTGAAACGTCTACAAGATAATTTTTTGAGGAGTTGATATGCAGGTCGCAAACCGCTTAAACAAAATACATGAATCACAAACTCTAGCCATAACCGCAAAAGCAGGCGCCCTGAAACGCCAGGGAATTAAGGTGCTTAGCCTTTCTGCCGGAGAACCTGACTTTGATACCCCAGCACATATTCAGGAAGCAGCGTTCGATGCAATCCGGGCCGGGTTTACTCATTATACACCCAATAATGGAATTCCTGAACTCAAGGAAGCAATCGTAAAAAAATTCAGGGATGAAAACAATGTTGAGTATAAGCCGGAAGAAATTCTGGTCTCTAACGGCGGAAAGCATTCAATCTCCAATTTCTTTTTTGCAATTCTGAATCCTGGTGATGAAGTCATTATTCCTGCCCCTTACTGGGTTTCTTATCCTGAAATGGTGAAACTTGCAGAAGGAACTCCGGTCATTTTGTCAGCAGGATGGGACTCTAATTTTAAAGTAAGTCCAGCTCAGCTCCAGGCTGCAATTACCCCAAAAACAAAAGTTTTTGTTCTGAATTCACCGAGTAACCCAACCGGTACAGTTTACACACCTGATGAAATTAAAGCTCTCTGTAAAATTGCTGTTGAGAATAAAGTTTACATTTTATCTGATGAAATTTATGAACATTTGATTTTTGACGGAACCAAACATTTTTGTCCGGCATCTGAACCTGAATTCAAGCCATGGGTTTTTGTTGTAAACGGTGTGTCAAAGGCATTTGCCATGACCGGCTGGCGCATCGGGTATCTGGCAGGCGACAAAGCTGTTATTGACGGTGCTGCAAAAATTCAGTCACAAATGACCAGTAATGCTTGCTCGGTTAGCCAAAAAGCTGCCGTTGAGGCAATTAGCAAAGGAATTGAACCCCTTAATTATATGTTCAAGGAATTTGAAAAACGCCGTCGTTTTGTTTTTGATTCAATGTCGAAAATGCCCTACGTCAATCTGAAAGAACCTGGCGGTGCTTTTTACGTTTTTCCCGATTTGAGTCAGATTATCGGTAAATCTTACTTAGGAAACCCGGTAACTTCAATCAACCAGTTTTGCGAAATCCTGATCAGTGATTTCAGGATTGCTGCTGTACCGGGTGACGCTTTTGGCGCTCCATTATCATTGCGGATCAGTTATGCCGCTGGTATGGATATTCTTGAAGATGCAATGAAGCAATTTTCTGATGCTTTAGCCGCCCTTAAATAAGGACGGCACCAATTTTGCTGCAAATAGCCTCGGTAGTAACCTAATTTCTTCAGGAAAAGCCAGATATGCCTTTGTATGAATACCGCTGTTCATCATGCGGACATCAATTTGAAGTTCTTCAAAAAATCAGTGATCAGTCTTTACGACCATGTGAGAAATGTGGTACTGAATCAGAACATCTGATTTCTGGCGGGGGATTTGTCTTTAAGGGATCTGGCTTCTACATCACCGACAATAAAAAACCTGCCCCAAATAAATTAAAATCTGAATCATAATATTGTGACAGAACTCAAAGAAACTGAACCCAAAAAAATCGAAAGTCTAGAGGAACTTAAACGGTCAAAATATTTTCAGCAGGCTGGCACACCAGAAGCAGAAAAGGAAATATCAAACCGGTTTACATCCGTTTTTGACCGAATCAGACATTCTGCAATTGCAGACAAAGTTCTGTTGATGTTTCTCTATTTTAAAGACCCGAATACATCAAAAGCAAAAAAGCTCATTATTGGAGCCGGTTTGTTGTATTTCATCACTCCCCTCGATTTTATTCCCGATACCATTCCAGTTCTTGGGCTTCTTGATGATATTGGTATTCTGTCAATGATTGCCAGTTACATGATAGATGAACTCTCAGCCTACAAAGACTATATTTTAAGTAAAAAACCTGCCGGAAAATCTGAACAAAAAAACAAACAGGAGCCAAACCCATGAGTGCTTATACCAAACTTGTACCTCCTTCAAAAGGTGAAAAAATTTATTTTGCTGACGGTAAGGTTCAAGTTCCAGATCGTCCCATCATTCCCTTTATTGAAGGCGATGGAACGGGCCCTGACATTTGGAATGCTTCCAAATTTGTCTTAGATAAAGCAGTTGAAAAAGCTTACGGCGGAAAAAAATCAATAGAATGGTTTGAAGTCTATGCCGGTGAAAAAGCAAATGATGTTTACGGACCCAACACCTGGCTGCCAGAAGATACCTTAGTTGCTATCAGAGAATTTCTGATTGGTATCAAGGGACCTCTGACGACACCAGTTGGTGGCGGAATCAGATCCATCAATGTTGCGCTCAGACAAATGCTCGATCTTTACGCTTGTGTTCGTCCAGTCATGTATTTTGATGGTGTTCCTTCCCCTGTTAAACATCCTGAACAAATTGACATGGTCATTTTTCGTGAAAATACTGAAGATATTTATGCCGGTATTGAATGGAAAGCTGGAACCCCGGAAGTGAAAAAAGTAATAGACTTCCTCACCAAGGAAATGGGTGTCAACAAGATCCGTTTCCCTGAATCTTCCTCAATTGGCATCAAACCCGTTTCTTCAGAAGGATCAAAACGACTGATCAGGGCTGCGTTCGAATATGCCATTGAAAACAACAGATCAAGTGTAACCCTTGTTCACAAAGGTAATATCATGAAATTCACTGAAGGTGCATTCCGTGATTGGGGTTATGAACTTGCCAAGGAAGAATTTGCAGATAAACTCGTTTCATGGGATGAGTGCAACGGAAATCCGCCTGCCGGAAAAATTCTGGTAAAAGATGCAATTGCAGATAACTTCCTGCAACAAATTCTCACCCGGCCTGCTGAATTTGATGTGATTGCAACCCTGAACCTGAACGGCGACTATATTTCTGATGCACTTGCTGCTCAGGTTGGTGGAATTGGAATTGCACCGGGTGCAAACATCAATTATTCAACCGGTCATGCTATTTTTGAAGCAACACACGGAACAGCTCCAAAATATGCCGGTCAGGACAAGGTAAATCCATCTTCGGTCATTCTTTCGGGTGAAATGATGTTCAGGCATCTGGGATGGAATGAAGCTGCTGACCTCATTCTTAAAGGATTGAATACTGCAATTACGAACCGAACAGTTACTTACGACTTTGCCCGTCTGATGGATGGTGCCAAAGAGGTAAAATGCTCTGAATTTGCGAAGAAAGTTGTTGAAGCATTCTGAAAAAATTCTGACAAGGCTTAAACGAAAAAGTCCGCCAATGAGCGGACTTTTTCGTTTTCAGTAAAGTAACTTTTTAGAAAAATATTTGATATGCTTTTACCAATAGGTAAGGAATCAGAATAATCAAAGCCGAAACCTGCCACGAAGATTTTGAAGTTATTTTAAATCCTAGCATCATTAAAAACATGTAAAACCACACCAGAAGATCAGCTGAAACAATCATTTTGTGAATTGTATTTTTCGTATCAAAATCAGAGAGCAGCAATACAGGTCCAAGATTGGTATTTAAAGTACCTGCGATTATCACCATTGCACTTGATACTAATGAAATCAAAGAATAGAACAAGGTTAAAACAGCTATCGCACTCAATGTCACAGAAAAAGTGTAGTTTTCAACTGAACCAAAAAATTTGCCAACCAGCAGAAAATAAAGTGCAAGCAGAAAAAACCAGCCAGTGGCCATTATTACACTTGAAACAACGGTTATAATGGTGCCAAAAGAACCTTCCGAAAACGATTCTATCTGAGCAATTGCTATATCTGCATCGCTTTGAGACATCTTACCATCAGCAACACTCTGTTCAATTTTTTCCTTTTGAAGATTGAATATTTCCCGTTTTATTTCAGGTGTTGTGAAAACCCAGAAAGACATCAAAGCCGAAACCAAAATAGAAATTGAGAGTGAAATAATGATCTGGGATGTTGGCAGGGGATTTTCGTTTAACCCCTCAAAGGCTTCAGATGGAGATGAAAACAATGCAATAAAACGGTCAAAAAGGTTCATAGTAACTCCTTATTTTATTGGTGATGGCGGTAACACTACCGGGTATTCAGATTGTAAAGGAAAAGTGAAATTTGTATCTTGTAAACTTGTTTCTAATTTAAATATTACCTGTTCAGACCGGTTTGACAGGAAAACTCTTTCAAGATACCTGAACTTTTTCTGTTTCATCCTTTATTAAGTTGAAAATACAGAACTAAACGGACAAATTAAATATGCGTACATCCAGAATTATTCGTCAGGATTTCCTCGACTTTTTTGCCTCTAAACAACACACTATTGTTGGTAGTGCACCTGTTGTTCCTTTTGAAGATCCAACCCTATTATTTACCAATGCCGGAATGAATCAGTTTAAAGATGTATTTCTGGGCAAAGGAAGCCGGTCTTACAGTCGTGCTGCAGATACTCAAAAGTGCATCAGGGTGTCAGGGAAACACAATGACCTTGAAGAAGTTGGATTGGATACTTACCATCACACCTTTTTTGAAATGCTCGGTAACTGGTCTTTTGGCGATTACTACAAAAGAGAAGCAATATCATGGGCGTGGGAATTATTCACTGAAATCTGGAAACTTGATAAAAGTAAACTCTATGCCACCGTTTACAAAACGGATGATGAAGCCCTCGAATTCTGGAAAACACTAACTGACATCCCTCATGAGCATGTATCCAAATTTGGTGAGAAAGAAAATTTCTGGGAAATGGGTGAAACAGGTCCATGTGGACCTTGTTCAGAGATTCATTACGATCTAGGACCTGATGCCTGTGATAAAAAACATCTGGATCATCAGTGTACTGTAAATGGAGTTTGCGGACGTTATGTCGAACTCTGGAATCTTGTCTTCATTCAATATAACCGAAAACCAGACGGTTCGCTTGAAGAACTTCCGGCAAAACATGTCGATACCGGAATGGGATTTGAACGGATCACAAACGTTCTTCAGGGTAAAAAAAGTAATTACGATACCGATGTGTTCACGCCTATTATTGATAAGGTTTCAGAACTAGCTGGTCTTCCCTATGAGGGAGAAAACCAGGTTCCGATGCGGGTTATTGCCGATCACATCCGGTCAATTTCATTTTCAATTGCTGATGGTGTCATTCCATCAAATGATGGCCGGGGTTATGTTATCCGCCGGATACTTCGCCGTGCAGCAAGATTTGGCAGAAAACTGGGATTCCGCGATCCATTTTTATATAAATTGGTCATCGTTTTATCTGATACAATGGGCGATATTTTTCCGGAAATTAAATCCCGCCAGAATCATGTTGAACGGGTAATCAAAGCAGAGGAAGAATCTTTCAATGCTGCCCTTGACCGGGGAATTCAATTATTTGATCAGATTGCAAAAGAAGTTAAAGCAAAAAAAGAAACAGTTTTCCCGGGTCAGGAAGCATTCAAGCTTTATGACACCTATGGCTTCCCGGTTGATCTGACAAGACTGATTGCTTCTGATGAAGGATTAACTCTCGACGAAGAGACTTTCTCAAAACTCATGGAAGAACAACGGGAACGTGCCCGGCGTGCCGGAAAATTCTCACTCGTTTATGAAGATGATTCACAACCATTTGAAAAAATATCTTCTGGCGCAGACTCGGAATTTAAAGGATATGAAGCTTTAACTGTATCCGGATGTGAAATCCGTGAAATCAGAAAAGGTCCGAATGTTACTGAAGTGGTTTTGGATCAAACTCCGTTCTATGCTGAATCTGGCGGACAGGTTGGAGATAACGGGTACCTTGAGGTTGATGGTGAAAAATATCCGGTTATTGATACCCGGAAAGCAGATCAAAAAATTGTTCATATCCTTGAAAGTTTTCCATCCGGGATTGAAAAATCAAAAATTTCTGCTGTTGTCAACATCACTGACAGAAAAAACACAGCCAGAAATCACACAGCTACCCACTTGCTTCACGCTGCACTTCGTCAGGTTTTGGGTGATCACGTCAGGCAGGCAGGTTCACTTGTGGCACCTGACCGGTTACGTTTCGATTTTTCTCATTTTGAAAAAGTCACTGATTCTCAACTTGCAGAACTTGAAGCCATCGTGACCCGTGAAGTCAGAGCTTCAGTTAATCTCAATACCAATGTCATGAAATTTGACGAGGCTCAGAAAACGGGTGCTATGGCTCTTTTTGGTGAAAAATATGGCGATAAGGTCAGGGTCATCACCATTGGTAGTTTTTCAAAAGAACTTTGCGGGGGAACTCACCTTAACAATACCGCTGAAATCGGAAATTTCAGAATCGTAACTGAATCTTCTGTAGCTGCCGGTGTAAGAAGAATTGAAGCCGTAACCGGTGACGTAGCAGATCAATTGATTGATTCTGAACGGGAATTGGTTAAAAAATTGGTTCACACTGTGAATCACCGTCCTTCCGAACTTTCTGAAGCAGTTGAAACTTTAATCAACGAAAGAAAGTTCTTGGAAAAACAACTTTCTGATCTGAGAATTTCATTTGCCCAGAATAAAGTTGAACAATTACTCACAAATGCCGTATTCACCTTATCAATTAAAACGGTTACAGGTGTTCTTGACGTTTCAACTATGGACGAATTAAAGTCAGCTGGTGACCACCTCCGTCTTAAATTGAAAGAAAACGGTGCAGGCGTTCTTGCTGCTGTTTCTGACGGAAAAGTGATGCTGGTAGCCGTTTTGACTGATGACTTGATTAAAGATAAAAAGATGAGTGCCGGAAAAATCGTCGGTGAAGTTGCCAAAATAGTTGACGGAAATGGTGGCGGAAAACCTCATCTTGCAACTGCTGGTGGTAAAAATGTGTCGAAATTAAACGACGCCCTTCTTGCAGTTTCTGAAATATTAAAAGCTGGTCTTAACTGATGAATGTTTTCAACGGAATTCTTGCCCTGCATCAGCGGGGAGAAAAACAACTTGCAGTTCTTCTTGACCCAGATAAGATTTCTGCCGGGTTTGCTGGTGAATTTGCTGCAAACGCTGAATCATCTGGTGTCGACATTATTCTGATTGGTGGAAGCTTACTCACCTCAGACAAACTGACCGAAGTCATTTCATCTGTTAAGTCGAAAACAAATGTACCGGTTATCATTTTTCCCGGTTCAATCATGCAGGTTTCTTCAAAGGCAGATGCCATACTTTTTCTTTCGTTAATCAGCGGAAGAAATCCGGAGTATCTGATCGGAAACCATGTGATTGTAAGTCCGATCTTGCGGGAACTAAACCTCGAGCCCATTTCTACCGGTTATATTCTCATTGACTCAGGGGTTCCAACATCAGCATCATTTATGAGCAACAGCTTCCCTATTCCCCGTAATAAGCCTGATATTGCGGCAGCTCATGCTTTGGCCGCTGATTATCTGGGAATAAAACAGCTCTATCTTGAAGGCGGTTCAGGTGCTCAGGATCCTGTGCCAAATGAAGTAATCATGGCTGTCAGAAAAGTGACTGACCTTCCAATCTGGGTTGGTGGAGGAATCCGTTCAGTTGAAATTGCAAAACAAAAAGCAGATGCTGGGGCTTCGGTTATTGTAGTAGGAACTCATTTTGAGTATGAAAAAGGGTTTGCCCAAGTCGAATCATTTGCAAAAGAAATTAAAAGGTAATTTTACGGAAAAAAATGTGACTTCATTTGAAGACAAAGTAAAACTTGCAAAAGATTCTTTACTACAATCGTGTGAAGTGAAGATGAAAGTTGCAGAGAATGATTCTGAAACAATTGTCAGAATGGCCGAGTTGATCATTTCAACTTTCAGAAGTGGGGGAAAACTTCTCATTGCCGGCAATGGTGGTTCTGCATCTGACAGTCAGCATATTGCAACTGAATTTACAATCAGATACAGAGGTTCATTTGATCGGCCTGCACTGCCTGCAATAGCCCTTACAACAGATTCATCTGCAATGACTGCAGGTCCGAATGATTTAGGATTTGAAAATACAATCACCCGGATGGTTGAAGCCTATGGGCGGACTGGTGATGTATTTTTAGGTTTATCAACTTCCGGAAATTCGGAGAATATCATCCGTGCAATGGTTTATGCCAGAAAAAGCGGAATGAAAGTAATTGGTTTGCTCGGAGGTTCAGGTGGTAAAATGCCACCGCTTTGCGATGAGTTTGTAATTGTACCCTGGAACAGTTCAAACCATGTTCAGGAGTCTCATATTGCAATTGCACACATTATTGTACAGATTGTTGAAGAAACACTTTTTATGAAATAAAAAAGGGGCTGTTTTACAGCCCCTTTTAATTTTGTGATGGATTTACTATAGCCGATTCTTCACCTGCTTTTTTTATATCGGGGAAAGTATCAAGCAACCCGAGCATAAATGCCAACCTGTAAAATTCCATTAATCCTTCCATTTTATCCGCTGTAAGCTCAAACTTGATATTATCAGTCAGATAAGATTCAAAAAAGTCTGCATTCGCACCCCAACCAGATTCAACAGCAAATTCTGATGCTATTTTGCTGATATTTTTAATTCCCTGCTTTCTTGATTCGGAAAGAAGTTCAATATCCGAGTTTAAAACCTTTCCACGTCTGCCTGCCCAAACAGCAAAAACAAATGGCAATTGGGTCATATCAATCCATTCTTCAGCCAAATCGAGATAATTTGGAGATTTCAGTGTAGCCTTAAGTGCATTGTCACCTATCAGAAGTGCAGCATCACACTCCATTAGCATGGCATCCAGATCAGGTTTCATCACAATGTAGTCCGGATCGATCCCGAATTTTTCATGCATCAGGATTTTCAGAAGCATAACAGAAGTTCTCGAACTTTCGTCAATTGCAATCTTTTTCAATCCATCGAGATTCTTATTGAAAAAAAGCATGACGCTTTTAACAGTCGAATCAGAAGAAATACATCCTGAAGGAATTAATTCATAAAGTGAGGCATGTCTTGCATATTCGATTGAGGGAACAAGTGCCAGGTCAACTTCATTTTTGAACAACTGAACCTCATTAACAGCCGGAATATCATAAATCATACTTACCTTTTTTTGAAGGTTCGGATCATTTTGAAATCCATAGATGAGAGGTTTTGTATTCAGAAACCAGGCGGCTCCGATGCGGCGGGGAATATTCACAGAAAATCCGTTAAAAGCGCTTGACGATTTCGTATCTGGAATTCCGTTCAACCGGATCACGGCCTGAATCCCTGATTAACTTAACCATCTGGTTTTGGGAGAGTCTGACTTCATCAGTCAGGCTTGCAGTTTTTGTAATTGTGTAATTGGTGACTGTTCCGTCAAGATCGTCAACACCGTAATACAATGAAACCTGGGCGACCTGCGTAGAGTGCATAATCCAGAAACATTTGATGTGCGGAAAGTTATCGAGCATCAACCGGCCTATAGCCAATGTTTTAAGATTATCAATTCCCGAAGTCCAGTCACCACTGAAACCAGGTGTGTTTGGCTGATAAGCCAGAGGAATAAAAGCAAAAAAACCGTTGGTCTCATCCTGAAGTTCCCTGAGGGAAATCATGTGGTCAATCCGGTCTTCATAATTTTCAATATGACCGTAAAGCATAGTTGCATTGGTTTTAATTCCAAGTTCATGGGCAGTACGGGCAATTCTAAGCCATTCTTCACCGGTTTCCTTTTCAGGACAGAGCTTTGTTCTGACTCGTGGAGCAAAAATTTCAGCTCCGCCTCCCGGCATAAAATCTAACCCTGCTTCTTTGAGTTCAGATAAAACTTCACGGTGAGATTTTCCTGAGACACGTGTCAGGTGGTCAATCTCAATCATGGTAAAAGCTTTAATAAAAACCTGGGGTGCAGCTTTTTTTATGCCGCGTAAAACGTCGAGGTAGTATGAGTAGGGTAAATCGGGGTGAAGTCCGCCAACAATATGAACTTCATTAACGCCATGAACAGCTTCATCAGAAACTTTTTTGATAATTTCGTCAACTTGCCAGGTATAACCACCTTCCTGCCCAGTTTTGCGTTTAAATCCGCAGAATGAACAGTTGAGAACACATAGATTGGAATAATTGATATTTTGGTTTTTTACAAAATATGCAATATTTCCATGTTTGCGCTCCCTGACTAAGTTTGCCAGAAATCCAACAGCATTAAAATCAGGAGTTTCAAATAGCCGAATACCATCTTCTTTGCTCAGGCGTTCACCACTGATTACTTTTTCATAGATATCAGCAAGTCCTGAACGCTTTATGTGCTGCTCAACAAGGGCATCCGGCAATTTAAACATCAATTCTTATCCTGTTCAGGCTTTAATTTTTTCCTTGATACGGCTGGCTTTACCAGTTAGTGCACGAAGGTAATACAGTTTTGCTCTGCGAACCTGACCGTGACGAACAACTTCAATACCAGCGATACGTGGGGAATGAATAGGGAAAATCCGCTCAACACCAACACCGTTTGACATTTTGCGAACGGTAAAAGTGGCGCTGATTCCGCTACCTTTCATTTTAATCACGATTCCGGTATAAACCTGAATACGTTCTTTGTCACCTTCAATTACACGAACGTTTACATTGATGGTATCACCAATGCGAAGTTCAGGTAAATCAGTCCGTAGTTGTGTTGACTCAACCAATTGAATCATGTCCATGTTCCAGCTCCTAAGTAAATTTTCCTAAGGTTCAAGCAGATCCGGTCGGCGCTGCTTTGTTTTTTGAATGGCCTGCTCTTGCTGCCATTCTTCAATTTTTTTATGATCCCCGCTTCTGAGAACATCAGGGACTGCCATATTACGGTAAACAGAAGGTCGTGTATAAACTGGTGAATCCAGCAAATGGGTCTGAAAACTGTCTGTCAAAGCTGATTCTGAATCACCAAGAGCACCAGGAAGCAACCGGGTAACGGCATCAATAATTATAAGTGCAGGAAGCTCACCACCGGTAACTACATAATCACCGATAGAAATTTCTCTGGTAACCCAATGATCCCGAACTCTTTGATCAATACCTTTATAATGGCCTGCTATAATAGCTATATTCTTTTTTAAAGAAAGTTCGTTTGCAATCTGCTGAGTAAACTGAACACCATCAGGTGTTACAAAAATGATTTCATCGTACACAATTTCTTTTGTCAGCTTATCAAGGCATTCAAAAATGGGTTCTGGTTTCAGAACCATTCCGGCTTGACCGCCAAAAGCATAATCATCAATGGTTTTATACCGGTCGTGGGTAAAATCATGAAGATTGTGAAGATGCACATCAATCAGTTGTCTGGTTAAAGCCCTTTTGAGAATCGAAAACTGAAGCGGGCTTGTCATCAGCCCCGGAATGCCGGATAGGATGTCAAATCTAAGCATCAGTCAATCAAACCAGCAGGTAAATTCATTTCAATAAGTTTTTTCTTTTTTGAAATACCCAGAAGCCATTCTTCAACAAATGGAACCATAATTTCTCCGCCCTTCGTTCCGGCAAGTACCAGAATCGGGTGTGCAGCAGACTCCCAGGTTTTAATTACAGTTCCAACCATTTTACCAGATGTTACATCTTTTAGCTGATATCCAACAAGAAGAGATTCTTCCTCCTGAATGCCCAGATTTTCAAAATCTGATTCAGTCATAAAAACTGATAACGAAATCAGGGTTTTCACCGAATTTACTGAATGGTATTCACGAAATTTTACGAGAACCGCATTCGGCATCGGCTTTGTTTCCTGAACTGTTACCAATTCAGACGAGTTTTCAGTCTTGCCAATGAACAAAACAAGTCCGGGAACCAGCCAATCGGCAGAACCCGAATCAAGATTGAGTTTCAGAAACCCGTCCAGTCCGTGAGTTTTTGCAACTTTTCCGACTTTAACTAACGGATCCATGAAAACGGCTTATTAAGCCTCTTCTCCGGTTTTTTCAGCCTTCTTAGCAACTTTCTTCTTAACAACCGGTGCCGCAGCTTTTGCTTCGTGCCATTTGGTCATTTTTTCAGCGGCTGCTTCTTCACCAACTCTTTTAATGAGCAAGTGCTTCATTAAAAGACCTGCTTTACTGAGCAGATTACGAACAGTATCTGTAGGCTGAGCACCAACGCTCATCCAATACATAACACGTTCTTCGTTAAAGGTAAAGTTATCGGTCCCTGCAAGTGGGCTATACATTCCGACCGATTCAATAAAACGGCCATCACGTTTAGCACGGGAATCGGCAGCAATCAACTTGTAAACGGGAGATTTTTTACGTCCCATTCTTTTAAGTCTCAGTTTAACAGCCAATGTTGTATCTCCTGTTTAATGTTCTTAGTTATCGTAATAATTTTTTCATCATTGCCGGGTTTGCCATAGCACCTTTACCCAGCTTCGACATATTTTTCATCATTTTTTTCATGTCGTAAAACTGCTTCATAAGGCGGTTAACTTCCTGAACAGAAGTTCCACTTCCCTTTGCAATCCGAAGCCTTCTGCTTCCGTTCAAAAGATCAGGATTCCGTCTTTCCTTAAAAGTCATTGACAGAATAATTGCTTCAACTTTTTTTGTGGCCTGATCATCAACAGGCATGTCCTTAATAGCTTTTCCGATACCTGGCAGCATTCCAAGAATGCTGGACATCGAACCTAATTTCTTTATCTGCTGAAGCTGACTGAGAAAATCTTCAAGATTAAAATCATTTTTTCTGATTTTATCATGAAGTTTTTTGGCATCATCAACACTGATGGCTTCCTGAGCTTTTTCAACCAGGGAAACCACATCACCCATTCCAAGTATCCGCTGGGCAAGCCTTTCCGGATAAAACAGATCCAAACTTTCAAGTTTTTCACCGTAAGACAGGAATTTAATAGGCTGACCAACCACGTGCCTGATTGAAAGGGCTGCACCACCGCGGGTATCGCCATCCATCTTGGTCATGACAATACCAGAAAAAGCTACAGAATCCCAGAATGCCTTTGCAGTATTTACGGCATCCTGACCTGTCATAGCATCAACAACGAAAAGCGTTTCTGCCGGACCAACCGCTTCTTTGATTCTTCTGACTTCATCCATCATTTCAGAATCAACATGCAAACGGCCTGCTGTATCAATAATCACAACACCACGGCCAGCTAATCTGCTATCTTCAACACCTCTTCGTGCGACTTCAACAGCATCTTTCACGTCATAGGAAAGAACAGGAACGGAAATTTGTGCGCCCAGTTTTTTCAACTGGTCAATGGCGGCCGGGCGGTAAATATCGGCAGCGACAATGGCGGGAACTTTCCCCTGCTTTTTAAGCTGATTGGCGAGTTTGCCGCAAAACGTTGTTTTTCCGGATCCCTGCAAACCACAAACCAAAATCACAGAAGGAAGTTTGGTACTGTATTGAATTCCTACATTACTTCCGCCCAGCAAATCAACAAGCTCGTCATAAACGTGCTTAACAATCTGCTGACCGGGACTAACCGATTTCAATACATCAGCACCCAGTGCCTTGACTTTTACTTTTTCAGTAAATTCACGGGCAACCTGGATATTTACATCCGCTTCGAGCAATGCCCGGCGAATGTCCCGCATCGAATCCGAAATATTTAATTCGGTAATCCTGCTTTCGCCACGGATTTTTTTAAATACGGATTCAAATTTACTGGATAAGTCTTCAAACATGTTGGCGCAGTCTTTTCAGAGAACTGCAAAAATAGAAAAGAAAAGCGCCAAGCGCAAATTAAAATTTAGACGATCTGGGACGGGTTTGATAGACGATTTTTCGGATGGTATCATACTGCAGATAAGGATATTCATTTCGCAGGTATTCAATCACTTCTGCAGCAGTCATTTCGTTGCGAAGTTCACGGAACTTCTTTTTAATCTCGAGGTCCCGGATTCCTTTTTCGTTGATCAGGCCCAAGGTCCTGAGTTTTAAAAAAAGATCATCAGGTAAGATATCGGCAACCGGATTATGCATGGTACTTTTCCTTTCGGTTTTAAATGCTCGATATCAACAGGACTCGATAGACCTCCGTTTGGTTTTGAAACTATTACGAAAATAGAACGTTAATTTTCTAAAATCAATTCCTGCACAAGCGATTAACGTGACTGAAAACAAGTAATTACCCCTTATTACCTGATTTTTTTAACTGCCTCGATCGCCAGATCATATATTTTTGGCCGGAAAGCAGAAATTCTTTTATTTGTCCGGGTCGGATAAACCCGGTTTGAAAGAACCACAACACCAATACCCATTTCAGGGTCGATCCAGATACTAGTTCCCGTAAAACCAAGGTGACCGAATGTTTTGGGTCCCATCAAAGATCCGGCACTTGTGTACCCTTTGGGTGATTTAATATCCCATCCTAAACCCCGAAGACCTTTCATGCTGGATAAAATTGTAAACTGTTCTACTGTTTCGGGTGTAAAAATGCGGATGCCGTTGAAAATTCCTTTGTTGAGCAAAAGCTGGGCAAGAACTGAGACCTCCTGAATGTTCGAAAACAACCCGGCATGACCTGAAACGCCGCCCAACAACTGAGCAGTTTCATCATGAACAGTTCCCTGAATCAGTCGTTTTCGCCAAACCGTATCCAATTCAGTAGGGGCAATCATATTCAAATCTCTTGAAGCTGGATTAAAAAGTGTATTTTTGAGTCCTAGTGGCTGATAAATTTGCTGTTCAGCGAACTGATCAAGCGGCAAACCAGATATTTTTTCAACAATTTGTGCGAGAAGAATAAAATTCCAATCACTGTAAATTGATGAATCACCGGGAAGGTATGCAAGTTTTGCATTCAGGATTGTGCTGATAATTTCCTCTTTTGCAGGCTCACCCTGCAAATGAAAGGGGCGCCATGATTCAAATCCGCTGGTATGGGTAAGCAGGTTCCGAAGTGTAATTTTTTTCTTGTCCGGATCAGAAATCTCAGGAAAAAAATCTGTCAGCTTTGAATCAGGGTCAAACTTACCCAGTTCTGTAAGTTTCATGACCGAAAGTGTTGTTGCCAAAACCTTTGTGAGTGAGGCAAGATCATACAAAGTTGAACATTGAACAGAGGGAGATGTTGCCTCATAAGTAAAATTTCCGAATGTCTGCTGGTATATAATACCTTCTCTACCGACAACACTAACAGCCATTCCCGGTGTAACACCTTCAAGAATAGACTCCTCAGCAAAAGTTTTTAATTTAAAAAACTCAGGCCGTTCAGTTTCACAGACAATAAGTTGTGCTGTTTTTCCGTTTCTTTTACCGGTTTGAATTCCTGAACCGGTCGAAAATTTGTTTAAGGAAACTGGAAGTTTCCCCTCAAACTGAATTTCACCGTTTAATGCAGCTGAAACAGCCCGTTGTGAATTATCAGAAACCGAATATGTACAGATCACCGCATCAGAAAAATCAAGTGCATTGACCACGTAAGGATTTCCCAGCACAATTGAAACTGTATTTTTCTTTGCAAGCTCCGATTTATTTTTTTCAAGCCAGGCAGAGATTTCGGGTCCAAAGGCAGTTTTACCCTTTGAACTTAATGTATTCATGTGACTTACCAGCAAAACATCAGTGTATGCAGCTAATCGTTTTGTTGCGATATCGTAATCAAGCGTGTTAGCGCCTTTATCAAGAAGGATGGCTTCAACTTTTTTTGATGTCTGTCTTAGACTTTTTATCAAAATATCACCGGTTGAGGGATCCTGATTCTCAGATAAAATAACCATGAGCAAACGGCGACTGGTTTTGGCAGAAAAAGGGACAAGTTTTTTATTGTTTTTCAGGAGTGTCAGCGACCTGTTTGCAACTTCTTCAGCAAGAGCCAGGTGCTCACCCGAAGCCACTACTCGTCTGACATTTCTGACATTAGTAAATCGATTTTGATTCAGTTGAAAAGATTCTTTGAGACGAAGAATTCGCAAACATGCTGAATCAACCCGTGACTGACTTAATTGGCCCGAAACAACGGCCTGAACAACACCATCAATAACCTGCTCTTCCCCTACAGGAAGAATGATACAATGCACACCTGATTCAATTGATTTGATTACAGCGTTTACATTGCCGTAATTTTTAACAATCGCACCCATATCCATGGCATCAGAAACAACCAATCCATTAAAACCAAGCTGACCGAACAACAATTTCTGAAGCATACTGCCATTTAGAGTTGCCGGTTCAAAATTCCCTGTAATCCCAGGTAAAGCCAGATGCCCAACCATTACAGACGGATTTGCAGCAGACAAAATCATTTGGTAGGGTTTAAGTTCAACAGAATCTAGCCGACCCTGACCAAAAGGAATAACCGGGAGATCAACATGGGAATCTGTACCGGTATCACCATGACCCGGAAAATGTTTAAGAGTTGCAATTTGACCCCCTTGTCCGGTTCCAATTACATAAGCAAGTCCGTGCCGGCCAACAAGTTCTGCATCTGCTCCAAAAGATCGGATGTTAATAACCGGGTTAGACGGATTATTATTAACGTCAATGACAGGGGCAAGAGCATGATGAACACCAACAGCCCGGTTCTCAAGAGCGATGACTTTTGCATATCGTCTGGTCAGAGAGGTATCATTGATTGCACCTAGTGACATAATGTGTGGGAACAAAGTAGCGTTCCGGGTTCGCATTGCCAGTCCGTTTTCAGTATCCTGCATCACCCAAAGTGGAATTTTACTTTCTGCCTGCCATTCATTGAGAAGTGTTGCTTCTTCCATGACATCACCCTGAAAGACAACGACCCCACCAATTTCATCTGATTTTATCAGCTTTTTGATGCGGATGTACGATTTGGAATCTTCTGCAAAATAATGTGCATTGGTTCGTGGAAAGATTAATTGACCCACTTTCTGTCTGATGGAAAGTGTTTTAAATACACTGTCTGACCACCAGCCAAAAGGCTTTAAATCAGATTCCATCAAATTGGGTTGGGGGAGTTCAGAAAAGGCAGAGTCTGAAGGCGACACAGAAGCGGTAAGTTGCCCTGGCTGATTTGAGGATGAGCATGAAACTGAAATCAGAAATAAAGAAAATAGATAATATTTTAAAGACTTTTCCAGCACTGAAAACCTCCGGGAAGTAAAGAATCAATTGTTTCAATAGAAACTGTTGAATTCATTCCCTTTAATGTTTGAATAATTTCAGACCTTAGCCAATCTGAAGAGAGTAAAAGTCCGCCCTGAAGACAGACATGGTTAAAATCATGGGGAACTGTTTCAAAGAGAGAATGGATTCCTTCCTTCATTTTCTTTCTCATCCAACTGGAGTTAAAAAAAATCGAAAGTGATTCAGAGCCCAGTTTTGCCTGATCTTCTCTTTCAGCAGAATAAACTGATTTAATCAGAACCGTTCTTTCAGGAATTATCTCCCGTTTCCGGCACAGCCAATCAAGAACCTCAGAATCTGAAGATTTTTCTTCAAGTTCCTTCATTGCCTGTCTCACCGTTTCACGAAACCACCAAACACCTGAAAGTTCATCACCAAAAAGATAACCCCACCCACCAAAAAGCAAAATGCTTTCATCCGCTTCCTTTTTAATAAGTACTGAACCTGTTCCAATGCTTACACCCAAAGAATCAGGAGGCAACTGAAACCCAAGAAGAGCAGCATCAGAATAAAAGTGAATGTCTGAGATTGGAATATTCCCTGCTCCCGCTAAGGACAAAAACCGGGACTTCCATTTTTCGTCAAGACGGGAAAGACCAGCTATACCAAGAATAATGGAGGTGCAGGGCTGAAGGTTAAGAAACAAATGAATTTCGTCAGCTACCGAAAAAAGGTGATCCCTACCCGGAAATGTTTTTGACAAAATCATGTTACCGGTTTCAGTAAAAAAACCGGCATGTGTTTTACTCTGTCCAATGTCAAAAACAGCGATCATTTTCCCGGCCTGAGAATGAGTGTGTAAATGGGTTGAGTCTGAACCGGACCTGTATTTAAGATTGTCCAGATCTGATCACTCCATTTTTCTGAAAAATTTGAATAATATGGGCTTACGGGGTTCCCGCTTATACCGGCAGGGTAAAGAAAATAAACCAAATTGGGCTGGTTAAAATTTGCACCGGCATTCAATTGGCTTAACTGGGCAAATATTTGCCTGTCATTGCTAAAAAGTGAGCTATTAAAAACCGGGTTTGATGGTTTTTTTCCATCGGGAAGGTCAATCTTAAGTGGAAAATCGCTGGCTAAAAACTCCAGTTTATGAATTAAGGTAGTCTGGTTTACATTTTCCCAGCGCCAGTTAAAACTGTTTACACCCAAATTATTCTGAAGGTAAATAATCGCATCTTCAAAGGCATGTTTTACCGCCAAATCAACTGGTTCGTCAGTTACTGGCATTCTGGAATTTATAAGTGATGGATTTTCCAATATAATTTTATTAAAAACCTTATCACTATTTTGAATATCAGAAAGCCAGATCAAGAACAGATCAGAACCAAGATCTTCGTTCAGCCAGTTTTTTAAAAACATAAATTTCCAGGTATAAAAGACGGATGTTCCAATACTTTTCTGATCCTGCTCACCCTGCCAGGAGTTCAAATATACCAGGTTTTGAGTGACCGATTTACCTGAGTCGTTGCTTAAAACCGGCAATATCCTGTTTTTGATGCGAAGGCCATCAATTCCATCAAGAATTTCAGTTAAATTCTGAAAATCTCCTATCTGGAAATGCCCGTTTTTTCTGTAATTGTAAATCAGGTTAAAAAGGGATGAGTCTGTTTTTACTGATTTTACCTGGTTTTTAATCTGGCTAAGTGAAAGGGTATCATTTCCGCTTAAAATCCTGTCAGCCCATTTTTCATTTAAAGATTTTTCATTTTGAATTATTTTAAACCTGAAAGAACCCATAGATTTTTCATCTGGAACCTGCCCTGGCATCCCTGAAAGAAAGGGAATATCAGATTTAACATTCCAATTCATTCCACGCAGAAAAACCTGTACTGAATCCCCGGGAAAGCCTGTTAGCTGTTGGGGTAATAGCAAAGTTGAGGATAGGACCGGGACCAGAAAATCAAGTTTGACTTCATCTTTGATTTCAAGGGATAGAGGGATCCGGAGTGCCTGAGAAGGAACATTTACAACGCCAACTTCAAGGGTATCTGTAAAGCCGTTAACAACCCAGGCTCTTTCGTTTTGGATACCCCCAAAAAACCACGGGGTACCGGGCATTCCGGCAAGGAGTCCGGTAAGCTGTTCACCAACCCGGCCTGAGACCAGAAAGTTATCAGGAGGAAGATTATTGGGTCCAATTTGGTTTATCATCACCATTGGATCATCAGTGCCAGTGAGCTTTGAACCAAAAGCTGAAAGAGAAAATGACCACCCATTTTCAGAAAGTAACCAGTAAGGTGCCTGATAGGGTTGCCCGGTAAGGGATGAATCTGAGTGAGTATATTTGGGTTCCAAAACATTTAAATCTGGCAACAAAACAGATTGTAATGCCCGATAATCTGGAAGACTTAGTAAATGCGGAAGCAACTTACGTTTAAATTCGGGAATCAGATAACGCCATTTGTAAAGCAAAAGAATACCTGCCGAATGTTCAGGTTTCCAAGGTTCAGGTTTTTGGTCAAGAAGGGCAAATTCAACCGGCAGGCGATTTTCATGGATCCGGATAAATTCGTTCACCCCTCTTGTGTAGGCCTGAAGTCTTTGTTTTTCTGCTTCCGGTAAAGATTTAACCAGTTCGCTTGCCCGGGTTTCAATGCCCAGCATTTTAATCAGTAAATCCCATTCAACTGCTTTTTTGCCGATAAGCTTCGCAGTTTCACCTTTCATTTCGGCTCTTAACCAATTCATTTGCCAAAAACGATCCTGAGCCTGAAGGTAGCCAAGTGAAAAGGCAAAATCATTTTCAGAAGTACTGGAAATAAAGGGAAAGCCAGTTTCACCCCTTGTCGTTGTAACAACAGATGAAAGTCCAAAAACATTTTCATCGGCAGAATAATCGGGGGCAGTTTGAGTATTCAGACCGGAGAAGAACCAGGGGATAAAAAACAAACCGGCGACCAAAAGACCGCCGGTTAAAAGGAGAATTTTTCTTAGCATGAAAACAAATCGGAAAAATTAAAGTTTCATTGAAAAAGCAACTGATACGATTGAATAGGTCTGGTCTTCAGTGTAGGTAACTTTTGGTTTATAAAGAGGGGTATAGGCATTATAGGTTTCGGAAGAATTTACAAACTGATATCCCAGATCAATTGAGTATCCTTCAACAGATACAAACTGGAACCCGGCACTGTACCGGTTAACCCGCTCTCCACCCTTTTTATAGGGAGAATCCTGAGAGTACAAACCTGCTCTAACAAATGACTGAAGAAACGGAACAGCATATTGTACCCCAGCTTTAACGTCGACTGTTCGTTTTGTGCCAAACCGGAAGAAGTCATTGATCTGATCGTAATATGAGTCATTATCGTCATTTTTTATTCTTGAATTTGGCCAATCCTGTGAAATCACACCCACTTCGGAAGAAAATGGAAAGCCAGAATAAGCCACATTTGCTTCAAAAATTGAGGAACTGGTAATTTCATAATCCTCTGGGATTTCGGTTGGATATAACTTACCTGTGGTAAAGGGTACCTTTGTATCAGGGTCAATTATTTCACCTGAAATCAAAACACTCGATTTTGAATGTATTTTCAAGGAAGTTGGAATTGAATAAGACAACCCGATTTTAACTTCATCAGTTGCATTAACGATGCCACCCAGCTTAATACTGTAACCGGTAATTTTTTCTTCAAGAATATCATTCAAGCTAAAACTTCCAAAAATCCGTCGTTTCCCGGTTGTATTTGTATAACCGGAATCTGGGTTTGACTGATAATAGTCTTTGTTCCCTGTTTCAACAAACTTAAAGCGGTTGTAGTAGTCGCCATTGATGAAATGAATACTTGCCCCAAGTAAAAACCCTTTTGCAACTTCAGAAGAAAAAGCAAATGACCAGGTATTCATTCCCCCTTCAGAAATACTTGAATAATCCTGTTGGACTTCCCCAAAAGCTAATGAACGCATCCGGTACAAGTTAGGATCAGTTGATGACCTAATCGGGTTATAAAAGTTGGCATTATAAGCCTGAGAAAAATATTCTCCACCACGATTTTCCATTTCATAATAGAAATCGGTACCTCTGAAATAAATCGAAGGGTCATAACCATTAATGCCCTCAAGGTAACTTGAAGAAACGTTATATCCACCACCTTTTACTGTTTGATCAAAGTTATCATATTGACTATAACCGAAGGCAAGAACCAAACTTCCCTGAGAAACAGGGTAAGGATAGGATATTGAAACCTGATTGATTTTTGTGTTTGAGAAATCCTGATCAGTAGATGACCCCAGGTAAGTTGATTGTACAGCTCCCCCGTTATAATTAAGATTAACACTAATTGTTGATTTTTTAATTAGACCCAAAGCAGCTGGGTTCGCAAATAACGCAGAGTTATCTGTGGATAATAATGTGTTAGAATACGCCATCCCTACAGCCTGAGCACCTGACCCTTTTAGCGGGGATAAATAACGTACCAAATCAGTTTCAGACTGTGCAGAAACTGAAGTTGTTACAATTAAAAAAATGAAAAATAGAATGACTCGGTTCATAATTGAATCTTCATAATTAAGGTAAGGGAACGAATGAACAGGGATAATCAGTTATCCCTGCCCCTGCTTGTTCTGCGATGAGTTGGTGCCGGATTACTGGGTGCAGGCGGTGGCGGAGGTGCCTGCCTGGTCTCAGGTGGAGCGGTTTGTTGCGGAGGTGGTTGAGCTGCAGAAGAAGTTGACTTTGCAGGTCCACCAAAAACATCTTCACGACCTGTTCTGGTTGTTGAACCAGAACTTGAAGTTGATGTTGAACTGGTCGCTGGTTTTGAAACTGTTGAAGAGGATGAACCAGAGCCAGACTGATTGATTGCGGGTCCACCTAAAACCTCTTCACGAACACCACGACTTCTTGTGCCTTCAGTCTGGGCCGGGATTTTATAGGAAGAAGATGGAGTACCAATATTTGAAACATTTACAGGCATATTGTACTGGGTGGAATTGCCACCAACCAAAACATTCTCACGTGTTTCACGCCTTCCTCGTTTTGAGGTGGTTTGACCCGTATTGCCATCTGACGGGTAATAATAAACGACAGCCGGGGAATTGTAATACCAATCACCCCAATATGGGTGATACCTATGCCAAAGCGAGATACGGTAATCAATGTAATCATACCCCATACCGTAGTAATTACCATATCCCCAACCCCACGTATTGTAAGTGCTATAATAATCAGCTACAGGGTCATATCCATACATATCATAATACCGGTATCCGAAACCATAACTGAAATTTCTCAGATACCAGGAATATGAGCTGTTATCGTAATAATCAGTTACACGGGTATTTTCGTCAACCTGAGTTTCTACTTTTGAATAGTCGGGGGTTCTCGTCCCTGAAGAGGAAGAACCAGCATTGAACTGTGTGTAGCAACCAGTTAAAATAAGACAACCGGTTATCATCGTCAGGATCGTTTTCATAAAGGCCTCTCCGGGTTAAATTAGGTTCCCGTCAAGTTAGATGTATGGAACTCAGAAAAAGTTTGTATACTCAAGTCTGATTGCCCTACCTCCTGGTTCAACATAGTTAATGTTGTCAGTCAGGTTTTTGAAATTCAGCTCAAGTGTAAGCCCCGAACCAACCGACCATCTGATTCCTGCATTCAGGTAACCATGACCTTTTCCCACAGACCGCGGGGAGTTGTCATTCAGAGCAAAATTGTACTCAGCAATTGCTGAGATTTCTGCATTAATTGTCTTTTCGGCACCAAAATAAAGATTAAGATCGCGATCTCCATCCTTTCTTTCAATGGAATAATTTGCCCCCCCTGTCAGAATGAAGTATCCGAGGAGTTCATAATTCTTTGTTGCAGCAAAAAAGAGTCCGGGACTTTTGCTAACATAACGGCTTGTTGAATCAATCCAGCCACCATACCCTTGAAAATCCAATCCAAAAGTCATTGCCGGGTATTGATCAGTTTCTTCATAAAGGCGATACCGAATATTAATTCCAGGTTGGGAAAACCAGCCCGGATCACCATTTCCAACAACATTTGAACCACCATAAGATACACCAAAGCTGAACCGGTCACTCATGCCCACGTTCATTCCAAAAACAAGACCTCCACCTGGTTCCAGGCGTGAATCAACAGAGTAATTACCTTTGCGCATGGCGCCGGCGGTTGGGAAATCAATCAGATAACGGGGTTCGATTTCGGCAGAACTGCCGGCGGTTCCCTGACTAAAAGCTGTTAGGGGAAGAATGGAAAAAAAAGTTAAAACTGACAGCAGAAATGGGGTATCCGTGCGTTTTTGCATCCCGATAAATCCTGTATAAATGGATAGTTACCTAAAGATATTAAATAGTTACCAAAGTTTAAAGGGGAAAATGATCAGGATCGCCTGAAAGCCGGAATTCCGGCCTTCAGGACACTATATTTATGAAATTACTTTCAATTCTTTTTCCTGCTTTGCTGAAAGGTAACAGGAATCAATCAGTTTCATTCGTTCAACGGCATCAGCAGGTGTGCAAGTTGCCGGGTGGAGCTTTCTTACAGCCCCAATAAAATGGCGAAGTTCATTCTCGTAAGATTTTCTAAAATTGGCTTTGTCAGTGTCTACAGTTGTCGGTGTAATATCAACCAGGTTACCATGCATCATTTTGTGGATATTAAACGGATAAAGCTTGGCAGAACCTTTCGTTCCGAAAATTCGCAGCCATTGATCATCAGACTCTGCCATAGGTGACCATGAACACTCAACGTTCATCATGCCGCCTTCAAATCTTGACTGAAAGATGGCAGTATCTTCAACTGAATCTATATTGTGGTGAAAAGTCATGGCCGATACCGATTCAATTTTCGGGAAATTGGTCATCCAGAGTGCAAGATCTACCATGATGATTCCCAAATCCATTAATACGCCACCACCAGACTGGCCTTTTTTCAGCCGCCAGGAATGAGCATCCCGGATGGGTTTATTCCATCCGGACCTGATATAATAAATATCGCCCAGTTCACCATTTTCTATAAAGCTTTTTAAAATCATTGCATCCGGGCGGAAACGCTGATTCATTCCGACCATCACAACCAAACCTGACTTTTTCCATGCATCATAAATTGATAGAGTCTCTTCAAGGTTTTTTGCAATCGGGCGTTCGATAAGCACATGTTTTCCGGCTTCGATAGCTTCAAGTGCATATTTCATGTGTGTATGCGTCGGTGTACAAATATGAACGGCATCGATAGCAGGGTCAGTCAGCATAGCTGCTGAAGAAGCGTAGGCATCAGCGCCGACTTTTTCTGCAAGGGCTTTTGCATGAGATTTATTTGTATCAAAAAGTCCCTTTACAGTGACATTTTGCATTTTCATCCAGATAGGAAGATGAATTGTCTGGGCAACCTGGCCCAAACCGATAATTCCGAGGTTGATGTTTTTATTTTCCATCAGTGGTGTACCGGTATTTCTAAAAGTTGAATGGTTCGTTTTACGATGGATGCCGGGTCAATTTCAGCCATTTGATGGCATTCAGCCGGCGTGCCATGTTCAATAAACTGGTCGATGATACCAATAATTTCAATATCGCCCTTGTACCTTTCCTTTATTGCAAATTCGGCAACAGCAGAACCAAAACCACCCTGGGCCTGATGATCTTCAAGAGTCACAATTTTTGTAAACCGTTTAAAAATATCACGTAAAAGTTCTTCATCCAGGGGCTTAATAAACCGCATATTCACTATTTCAGTGCTGATCTGATGGTTTTCAAGAATCAGTGCGGCTTCTTGAGCATTTTGAATCATATTTCCAAGAGCAAGGAAGGCAACATCTGTTCCCTTTTTGAGAATTTCCCCTTTTCCGATTTCCATTTCAGTAAAACCGGGTCTCAACTCTACTCCTACACCATTCCCCCTTGGATAACGCATGGCAATCGGACCTTTTTTATACCGTGTTGCGGTGTAAAGCATGTCACGTAATTCCTGCTCATCTTTGGGTGACATGATTACGATGTTGGGAAGGGTTCTCAGGTAAGCAATATCAAAAACGCCATGATGGGTAGGTCCATCTGACCCAACCAAGCCACCGCGGTCCATACAGAGCACAACCGGCAGTTTCTGGATACAACAATCATGGACGACCTGATCATATCCACGCTGAAGGAAAGTTGAGTAAATTGCTGTAATGGGTGTGATGCCTTCACAGGCAAGTCCTGCGGCAAAAGTGACGGCATGCTGTTCGGCGATTCCCACATCAAAAAAACGGTCAGGAATTTCTGCTGCCAGGTATTTTAAACCTGTACCACTTGGCATGGCAGCTGTAATACCAACGATTGAAGGATCAGCATTGGCAAGTTCGACTACAGCTTTTCCAAATGCATCGGTATAAGAAATAGGTGCCGGCGTTTTTTTCGGGAATATTCCGCTGGATTTTTCAAAAGGTGTCGGACCATGGAATTTTAATTGATCATCTTCAGCCGGAGCATATCCTTTTCCCTTCGTTGTAAGAATATGAAGGAATTTGGGTCCCTTGATTTTCTTCATATCATTCAGGGTTTCGATCAGCTTGGGAAGATCATGACCATCAATCGGACCGTAATATTTAAATCCGAAAGATTCGAAAAGCATTCCGGGAGTTAAAACTGCCTTTACTCCGTCTTCAAGTTTTGAGGCAAATATTCTGAGGTGTTCACCCAGATTATTTAATTTGCCGAGTTTTTGCCAGATATCATCACGGAGTTTATTGAAAGTTTGTGAAGTCGTGACTTTTGTGAGATACTCGTTTAATGCACCACTGTTTGGATCAATTCCCATCCGGTTATCATTCAGAATGACTAAAAGATCATTATGAAGAAATCCACCATTATTCAATGCCTCAAATGCCATTCCACCGGTAAGTGCACCGTCACCGATGACTGCAACAACTTTACGGTTTGTTTTATTGATTGCACTTCCAACTGACATACCAATTCCGGCCGAAATGGATGTAGAAGAGTGACCAACGCCAAAGGTATCGTACTCAGACTCTGAACGTTTGGGAAAACCGGAAAGTCCGTCTTTTTTTCTGTTTGATGGAAAACGGTCACGGCGGCCGGTAAGAATTTTGTGCGGATAAGCCTGGTGACCAACATCCCAGATTATGCGGTCTGAAGGAGTGTTGTAGACATAATGAAGGGCAATTGTAAGTTCAATAACTCCCAAACTTGCACCCAGATGGCCACCATTTTGGCTCACAACATCAAGAATATAATCCCGAAGTTCAACAGCCAGCTGTTCGAGGCGGATCGGATCTAATAACTTGATATCATCTGGTGAGTTAATTGTATGAAGCAGTTTTCCTGGTTCAATAGTCATTTGGCAGATTCCTGTTTGCTAAACATCTTCATTCAGTTTTTTTTGAAGCGTGACAACTTTTGCTTCAGCCTGGTTTAACGCCTGTAAGCAATTTTTTGATAAAATAATTCCCTCTTCGTAGAGTTTTAACGATTCATCAAGCCCGATATTGCCTGATTCAAGGGTCTGAACAATGGTTTCAAGGCGAAGAAGTTGATCTTCAAATGACAGCGATTGAGGGTCTGTTTTGGTTTTTCCCATAGTTGACAGCAAAGTTAATAAATATGTTCCAAGTTACAAGGCAAAAGTGACATGAATAAGTGGTAAGTTAATTCAGTTATAAGTTATAAGTTATAAGTGATAAGTTATAAGTTACAAGTAATAATTGGCAAGATGTCCTTGCTTGAATAAAGTTGACAAGACGGTCAGAGAACTTCTGCAGAACGGGTTCCGTCATGAAATTCAATCCTGACTTTATCCTGTTTTTTAACCGAATCTGCAGATTTTACAATGTTCTCATTGAGGTAAACAATGGAATATCCCCGTTCAAGAACACCTTTGGGGCTGTAGGCCTGCAAAGTCTGCCCAAGATGAATCAATTTCATTTTCTGTTGTGAAAGTAAATTTCCGGAAGCCTGACCCAACCGGATTGACAGATCATCAATTCGCTGCATTTTGGTATGAACAAGATCAGCAGGCCGGTTTAAGGCATGACTTTTTAAGAGGGAATTTACACGTTTTTTCCGGTCTGTAATCATCATCCCGATTTCATCATTAAGGAACTGCTGAAGTCCTGAAATATAATCTATGATTTCACGCCGTTCCTTTACTACAATCTCACCCGCCTGACTGGGAGTTGCTGCTCTTACATCTGCAACAAAATCAGAAATGGTAAAATCGATTTCGTGTCCGACCGCAGAAATCAAAGGAATTTTCGATTTGAAAATTGCTCTTGCAACCGCTTCCTCATTAAAGGTCCATAAATCTTCAAGAGAACCACCACCACGGCCAATGATCAGCACATCAACCGGATTTTTATTGAAATACTCAATACCGGCAACCACTTCGGCAGCACTTCCCTCTCCCTGGACTTTTGCAGGGTAAAGATAAATTTTCACCATCGGGTTTCTGCGGGTGATTACGGTAATCAAATCCTGAATAGCTGCACCGGTCGGTGAAGTTACAATTCCGATTGTTTCGGGATATTCAGGCAGGTCTTTTTTATAAATGGAATCGAAAAGTCCTTCAGCATGTAATTTTTGCTTCAGCTTTTCAAAAGCCTGCTGAAGTTCACCTATTCCAACCGGACGAACATTCCGGATGATCATCTGGTATTTGCCGTGCGGTTCGTACAATGACAGTTCACCTTCAGCAATAACCTTCATTCCGTCCTGAGGTTTTATTGCTAGATTTTGTGCATTTCCGCGCCAGATAACCGCAGGAAGCTGTGCCCCTTCATCCTTCAGCGTCAAATAAATATGCCCGGATGACTGCATTTTACAGTTTGAAATTTCACCCTGAATCTGAAGGTCAGGGAAACCCTGTTCCAGAATTTTTTTGAGCTGACGGGTTAACTGGGTAACCGTTTGAACATTTGAGGAAAATAAATCCATAGCCACTTATTTAATATCTTCCAAAGGACGGATTTTACTGAATTGAAAACAAATTTAAAGCCCGGGAATCCATTTTATGCATGAATTTATATACTGCATATATTTATAGTGGTAAATATACATCATTGCTCAGTTTTATACAAATAACCTCTACCAAAGAAAAACCAGGTCATTCAGCCCTTCCCCTTAATATACTTCAAAATCTCTGGGATTTCTTCACTTTATATGTAAATTGTAATTTACTATATGTATAGTTTACTTGACATATTGTTTGCCTTGCTTTACATTTGTTTCAAATAAAGAAACATAAACATGAAAACACACCTCAGAAAATTTCGTTTTAATAATGGCGAACTCAGTCAGCAGGAATTGGCAACATCAGTAAACGTTTCACGGCAAACCATCATCGCAATTGAAAGCGGAGATTACAGTCCATCTGTGAAACTGGCACTTCTGCTGGCAAAAAAACTGAATACAACAGTTGAACAGCTTTTTGAACTGGAAGAAAACGATCTCACAGAACTGAAATAAAACGGATTTTACCAGGCATCAGCAAAACCGTTTTTAATCAACAACCAGAAAGGAAAATGTTATGTATAAATGGGATTCTATTTCATGGTTTGCAACCGTGATTTTTGTACTTAGCCTTCTCATTACGGTTCTTACCAAATCAGACATCTATTTATTGCTTATGATTGGCTCTTACCTGTTGCGCCCAACCCTGTATGCACTTGGGGTTTCTACCCAAAACACCGATGAACGGTTAAACCTTATCCAGTACCGTTCAGGAAATCTGGCACTAACCATTGTCATTATTTCAATTATTGTTCTTGCAGTCCGAAATTCAATTGAAGGTAAGCCAATTGACGATTTCAATTTTATACTCATCATTGCTCTGGCAGCAAGAGCACTTTCGGGGGTTTTGCTGGTGGGGAATTACCGGGAAGCTGCAGTCAGGATTTCAATTGGAGTTGGTGCTTTTTGGTTGCTTTTCGTCGGATTGGAAAATGGGCTTTCCCTTCATTTTTTACTTGAAGGCCTTCCCGGGTTTCTGTTTATCGGAATTGGCTTGCTTGGAAGGATTAAACCCCTGATTTCTGCAGGAATTTTTGCTGTCCTTACCTTTGCTGCCTTAATTATGATCTCCTTCTTTGCAGCACCTGGTTTTACGGTCAGTCAGGTCATGGTTGCACTTTTGGTTTCTGTTCCATTAGGCGCCGTATCCTGGTGTTTTTATCAATCAACCAAGGTTCAGCAAACCAGCTGATTCGTCCTTTTAATTAGATTAAAGGAAATTCAAACCAAAAAACAATCAGAGGTTAAAATGAAACTAAAAACGGGTAAATTCTTATTGTCTGTTCTGGTTTTCACATTATGTATTTCGGGGTGTATTTCGTTCAGATCAGATCTGGAACCTGTTCAAAAACAGAAACCACCAGAAAACCCGTTACCCCGTGCTACACTTTTTTTCCATATTTCTCATCTGGAACAGGATATTGGAATGGATGTTGTACCTAAAATTATTAACCCAAGACGCGGATTCAGAGACATTTTCGGGGAGTCAATGAAAGAAATATCCAATATCAAATCATTCTCAACCTTTACCGACAATGAAAATGATATTGATGATGTAAAACGCAGACAGCTGCGGGACAGTTTGCAATCTGCAGCAGATTTTACTCTTAAAATGACAATTAAAAAGGAACGGTCATTTGCAAAGCATTTTCTTGCCGATATTTTGAGTTATGGGACTCTTACCATTTTTCCGGTTGGGTATTCCTGGAATTATGTTATAACAGTGGATGCCTTTAACCACTCACAAAAACAAATAAAAACTTATTCACAGGTATCATCGGTAACGTCCTGGAATGAAATGCTTTTTGTTTTTATTTATCCGTTTTACCCAAGAGAAGTCAAAATAGAAGAAGTGTATCTGGAATCCATGAGAAATATTTTCAGACAGATTGAAAATGACGGGATATTGAAGAAATAAAACAGTGGATCAGTTTTAAAGGTTTAGTTTAACGGAGTACATTTTACAAAAACAGGAACCTCTTTTAATCAATGAGGTTCCTTTTTACAACAAGAACAGCACGGTCATCATCAGAATCATCACGGCCATCCCAGGCATGGACTGTCGTCCAGGCGAGTTCAATGGCTTCATTTCCCAAAAGGTGAATTTGGTCCCGCAAGGTATTCTCTAGTCCGTCATCCCCAAACATGTCATCTTCAGAATTGAATGTTTCGGTTATTCCGTCTGTATAGAGGAAAAGATATTCACCGGGTTTCAGTTTCATAACCCGGGTTTCGTAGTCAAATGAGGCGAACATTCCAACCGGCGGACCGGATGAACCCAAATCAGGAATTCCAACTTTATCACCTACGTGAACAGGCGCCGGATGTCCTGCGTTGAAAAATTGAATTTCATGATTTTCTGGATCGAGAACAGCAAAAAACAAAGTCGCGTAGGTATCTTCTGTACTGTTGGCAAAAACAGTTCGGTTAATCCGTTCTGCAAGACCTGAAAAATCTACTCCTGTTTCCATATAGGCCCGGATGGTTGCCTGAATGGTAGAAACCAGCAAACTTGCCGGAATTCCATGTCCCGAAACATCCGCCATTAAAAAAGCAGTTTTTCCGCCGGGAACCGAAATCACATCAACATAATCTCCGCCAACTTCGCTGCAAGACTGATATTTCAGAGCAAATTCATACCCCGAAACAAGAGGTAAAACTTTCGGAATGATCCGTTGCTGAATATCACGGGCAATATCAAGTTCCTTTTCAAGTTGAACAGCCTTCAGACTTCTCTGGTGAAGGAGTGCATTTTCAAAGGCAACACCGGCGATTTCTGCAAGTGAATTTGAAAATTCAGCATCCAAAGCCGTAAAAACACCCTCAAGTTTATTGATAACCTGAAAAACACCAATCACTTCCCTTTTCTGGTTCCGGATGGGCATAACCAGCATCGATTTTGTGCGGTAATTAGTCCTTAAATCATATTCCTTATTAAACCTTGGATCTTCATAAACATCCGGAATAATCAGGGTTTCACCGGTTTGGGCAACATGTCCCGCCAGTCCAACCCCAATTGGAAGACGGATTTCACGCATGCCATCACCCGTCAGAACCTTTGACCAGATTTCTGATTTTTCTTTATCAACCAGATAAATCGTTCCCCGGTCTGCATTCAGAACATCAAGGAGAATTTTGAGATTTCTGGCTAAAATATCATCCAGATTCAGGGAAGAATTTAAGGCAAGAGCAGCATGTGAAAGTGCGTGAAGGCGTTCGATCAGGTTATTCATATTTTCCGGATTTTTAAAATCGAATTTAAATATGGAAAAAAGCAGACTGAATTTCAATGGAAATACCGGGTACCTGCTTTAATCATGTTATTTGGAGGAACATTTATATTTTTAAGAATTTCAATTGGAAATTGCTCAAGAGTTGATTAACTGAGGTAGTTTCACTTTATTTACTAAATGTGAACCAGCCATTAACATTTAAACAACTTCAACAAACCCAACCGGTTTGACTAACCCTTCTTTTTTTGGGATTACCAATGAAAAAAACCGTTTTCTTTTTATTTATGTTGGCAACAATCACCAACTCTGCTTTCAGTCAGGATAGCAGCCCCAAGGGGAAATTCTCAGGATATGCCTTTGGTGACTATTTTTATAACATTTCATCTCCAACTTCAGGTCTGTCTGATCTGAACGGCATTCAATTCCGCCGGATATATTTAACCTATGATTATGCCATTTCTGAAACCTTTTCTTCCCGCTTCAGACTCGAAGCAGATCAGACGGCAAATTCAAGTGATGGAAAGGTTGGAACCTTTGTAAAAGATGCTTATTTGCAATGGAAAAATATATTCGACGGCAGTGATCTTGTATTTGGAATTCAGCCAACACCGGGCTCTGAAGTTGCAGAGTCAGTCTGGGGAAACCGTTTTCTTGAAAAAACCATCATGGATTTGAGAGGAATTGTTTCATCACGTGATATGGGAATTGCCCTGAAAGGCAAACTCACTGACGACGGCATGTTTAAATATTGGCTTCTGTTCGGAAACGGATCAGGAAACAAACCTGAAACAGATAAATACAAACGGTACTATGCCCAAATCCAATTTTCTCCAACTGAAAACATTACCCTTTCAGGATATGGCGATTTTAAGGCAAAAAAATCAATTCTTGATTTGTCTGACTCATCAGGAACTGTTTCAAACAATGACCTGACTGGGGCACTCCTTGCCGGCTATGCTGAAAAGGGAGTATTTTCTCTGGGTGCAGAAGGTGTATTTGTCATTTCACAAAACAGTATTAAAAAATCAGCCAAAGAACTTGCTGATAAAAACGGGCTGGGATTTTCAGTCTATGGAACATTTACCCTTACTGAAGCCTACGGATTAATTGGCAGATATGATTATTTTGACCCCAACACCGATTCAAATGCAAAGGGAGATCTTAAAAATCTGTTCATTGGTGGCTTAACCTACAAACCAGATCCGAAAGTGACAATCAGTCCAAACCTGATCTATGAAACCACTGAAAAAACTCCGGGTAAATCAGAACCAGATCCGGCAATAACTGCAAGACTTACTGTTTTTTATAACTTTTAGGAAAATGGCTTGGGTTAATTAAACGGGATAATCCGGGAAACCGGGTACAAACTCTGAAATTTTGAAATACTGGTTTCCTGGCAATAAGACAAGAAACCAGTATTTTAACGCTTAGTCTTCCTGGCCTTTTGAATTTCCGGCGAGTTTTTTAGCCTTACTGTGTTTCACGAACTTTGCTTCAATGTAAAAAATAATTTCTTCAGCAATATTCGTACAATGATCGCCAACCCGTTCCAGTTTTCTTATGGTTGTATGCACTTCAAGAGCCTGTTCAATATTACCTGGATTCCGGGTAATATAATCTGCAATGACAGCCGTTGATTTTTTATTGTAAGAATCAAGTAACTCATCACGTTTGAAGATCACTCTGGCTAACTGAGTATTCTCACTTTCAAAACCCTTCATCACATCTTCAGTCATACAGGTAGCTTCCTCGAACATCAGAAGAATTTCTGTCACATCAACTAAAGCCGGATCAATTGGTTTTTCTGATCTGATCACCAGCTTGGCAACCGATTTTGCAATATCTGCAATCCGCTCCAGGTTATTATTGATTTTCAGAATTGATAGAACCAATCTCAGGTCAATGGCAACCGGACTGTAAAGCGCCAAAATATTTTCGCATTCAATATCCAGCTTGGTTTCAAGGGCATTAACCCTCTTCTCTTTCAGAATAATTTCATGAGCCAGATCTTTATCTGCATTCGCAAGAGATTCCTGGGCAAGTTTTAGCTGAGAATGAACCAGTTGCCACATGCTAAGAAGTTCGGCTTTCAGAAGTTGCAATTCAGATTCAAGGTGTGTCATTGATCAATCTCTTTGAAATAAATTTAAATGTGATGAATTGGCTAAGAAATCAGCCAAACCGCCCGGTGATATATTGCTGGGTGAGTTCTTTTTTTGGATTGGTGAAAATCATTTTCGTATCACCTTCTTCAACCATATCACCCATGTAAAAGAAAATTGTACGGTCACTTACACGGGCAGCCTGCTGCATATTGTGCGTAACAATAGCAATTGTATATTGTTTTTTCAACTCAAAAATCAATTCTTCGATTTTTGACGTCGAAATAGGATCAAGAGCAGATGCCGGTTCATCCATCAGGATGACAGTAGGCTTAACTGCTAGGGTACGGGCGATGCAAAGACGTTGCTGCTGGCCACCAGAAAGTTCAAGCGCAGACTTTGTTAATTTGTCTTTTACCTCATCCCAGATTGCAGCTCTTTTTAATGACGTTTCAACCGCTTCATCCAAAATCTTTTTATCTGAAATATTTTGAAGGCGCAGACCGTAAATCACATTTTCGTAAATGGTTTTGGGGAACGGATTTGGCTTCTGAAATACCATTCCGACTTTTTTACGCAGGTCTTCAACATTGATATCTTTTTTATAAATATCAGTATTGTCAATTGACACCAGACCTGTTTTATGAAAAGAACCGATGAAATCATTCATCCGGTTAAATAAACGTAAAAAGGTAGACTTTCCGCAACCGGAAGGGCCAATAAATGCAGTTACCGTGTTATTTTCCATCGATACACTAACATTTTTTAAAACCTGATTGTCACCGTAAAAAACACTTACATCTTCGGTATATATTCTGTTCATAGTTATTTAATTACCATTTAACTTGTTTTTGCCAGCGGTTACGCAAATAAATTGCAATTCCGTTTAATACAAAGGTGATCGAAAGGAGTACGACAATACCAGCAGTTGCATTGACAATAAATCCTTTTTGCGGCCTCGAAAGCCAGTTAAAAATCTGAATAGGCATGGTTGAAAAATCATCCATTGGGGAGGTTGGCGGAGACGTGATATAAAGCATGGCTCCGATCACAATCAAGGGAGCTGTTTCCCCGATGGCTCTTGAAATTGCGAGAATAATTCCAGTAACAATTCCACCCGCAGCAGACGGTAGCACTTGCATCTGAATGGTCTGCAGTTTCGTTGCCCCAAGTCCATAAGAAGCTTCACGAATGGTTCTTGGAACAGCCTTTAATGCTTCTCTGGTGGAGGTTATAATAATTGGCAGAACCAAAAGACTCAAGGTAAGGCTTCCGGCCATCAAACTTTTACCAAGTCCAAGAAACCTGACAAATAATTCCAGAGCCAGCAAACCAAAAATAATGGAAGGAACACCTGCCAGATTGGTGATATTGATTTCAACGAAAGACGCCAGTTTATTTTTGGCACCATATTCTTCAAGATAAACAGCTGCGGCAACACCAAACGGAATTACCATCAGAGAAGTTAAAACCATAATCCAGATAGTTCCGATCAGGGGAATTAAAATCCCGGCGTTTTCAGCTCTTCTTGATGGGAGTGAGGTAAAGAAATCCAGGCTCAACCTGGGAATACCCTCTATCATGATATTTGCCAAAAAAATGGCCAAAACGACTAATCCGAAAAAAGTGCTGATCACCCCTGTAATCAGGAATGCCTTATCCTTCAGATGATTCAGTGAAAAAAGTTTTTCCATAGGTTAAATTGATTACTCGTATTTTTCCTGAAACTTACGTTTCAGGTAGAAACTGATGATATTCATTGCAAAAGTCAGAACAAAGAGGGTAATCCCTGCGGCAAAAATAGTTTGATATTCCAGAGATCCGTGCACAACATCACCCAGACTTACTTTAACAATGTAAGTGGTCATCGTTTCTATTGGGACAAACGGATTAAAGGTAAAACGCGGTTGCTGACCTGCTGCAATGGCAACAATCATGGTTTCACCCACTGCCCTCGAAACTGCGAGGATAATTGAAACTATGATTCCGGAGGATGCTGCCGGAACTAAAACTCTGAAAGCTGTCTGAAAACGGGTTGCTCCCATTCCATAAGAAGCTTCACGCAGATTTTGGGGAACGGCATGAAGTGCATCTTCACTTAAAGAAGAGATCATTGGTATGATCATTATTCCCATCACAATTCCGGGAGAAAGAGAATTAAAACCGGAAAGCCCAGGAATAAAACCTTGAAGAAAGGGCGTCACAATCATCAGGGCAAAATAACCATAGACAACAGTTGGAACTGCAGCGAGAACTTCAATGACAGGCTTGATTACTTTTTTAAATCCAGGTGATGCATACACATTGAGATAGATTGCAATAGTAAGTCCGATTGGTAAGGCAACCAGCATTGCAATAAACGAAGTTAAAACGGTTCCAGTCACCAACGGCAAGATGCCATAACTTTTCTGGGTGAAAAGGGGTGTCCATTCAGTAGCCGTAATAAACTCAAAGAAGGAAACCCGTGAAAAGAAAAAGTAAGATTCAGAAATTAATACATAAAGGATGGCAACTGTAATCAAAACACTAAATATTGCAGAAAGCTGAAGAAGTGCTTCGGTTATTTTTTCTTTTAGTCTCATGCGGTACAACAACTTGCCTAATTATAAATTCTGGAATTTACTGTCTGATATCAATTTAAATAAAAATGGGAACTCCTAAAAAAGGAATCCCCAAATTGATAAAAACTTTAATTAAAACAGTTATATCACTTTGCAGCGGAATGAGTTTTGATGAATTCTTCAAACTTTGCTTTTTCAGCAGCAGTTTCTTCATCAGTCAGAGGAATGTAGCCAACTTCAGTAACCAGCTTTGATGCATTATCAAGGTAGAAGGAAACGAAAGTTTGAACTTCAGGCTTTTCGCCAGCTTTGCTATTTAGATAAATATACAAAGGTCTTGCAAGCGGAGAGTAGCTTTTATCACGAACAGTTGCAAGAGAAGGTAAAACGCCACCCTTTCCGTTATCAACTGCAACCAGTTTCAGTTTGTCCTTATTCTCTTCAAAGTATGCCAAACCGAAAAAGCCAAGTGCATTTTTATCTGTTGAAACGCCCTGAACCAAAACGTTATCATCTTCACTTGCGGTAAAATCACCACGGCTTGAATGACTTTTTCCTACGATGGCTTCAGTGAAATAATCGTAAGTTCCGCTTTCAGTTCCGGGTCCGTACAAGTGAATTTCTTCATTCGGCCAGTTGCTTCTGATCTGATTCCACTTTTTAATTTTTCCCTGTGCTTCTGGTTCCCAGATTTTTTTCAGTTCAGCAACCGTGATTTCTGTGCACCATGTATTTGCAGGATTCACAATAACAGCAAGTCCGTCATAGGCTACCAGCATTTCAACAAAATGAATATTGTTTGATTCTGCGAGTTCAACTTCTTCTTTTTTGATGCTTCTTGAAGCATCATTAATATCGATTTCCCCTCTTCCAAATTTCTTGAATCCGCCACCGGTTCCTGAAAGTCCAACAGAAACATTTACATTTGGCTGAATTTTTCTGAATTCTTCAGCAACGGCTTCAGTAATTGGATAAACTGTGCTTGAACCGTCAATGGAAACAGCACCAGTTAATAACTGGGCATCTGATGTGCTCTTTTTTTCACCACAACCAACAAGTGTAAATAAAAGGGTTGCCAGAGCAATAGTGAGTAAGTTTTTGGTCATAACTTCCATCTTTTTTAGTTTTTTATTTCGTGGTTTTTCAGGACAACACCTGTTAAACCATTGCAAAGGTCGGGAAGTAAAATGATGAAGAGATTACCGGAATGTTACCGGAATGTTAAGAATGTAACAGCGGGGTTTACACATAAAAAAGCCCTGACATCCGAAGGCATCAGGGCTTAAATGGAAAGTAAAAATGATTTTACTTCATCAGAAGCATCTTTTTGGTGATGGTTTTTCCGTTTGCAGAAATGGAATAAAAATAAACACCACTTGATAAATTGCCAGCCTGAAACGAAAGTTTTTGTAAACCCGAAGCCATTTTTCCATTGAATAAAGTCTCAATTTGCTGACCCAGAGAATTGTAAATGTTAACTTTTACGTCTGAGATTTCAGGAAGAGAAAACTGAATTTTTGTTTCCGGATTAAAAGGATTGGGATAGTTTTCAAAAACCTCAAATGATTCAGGAAACGGGGTAAAACTCAATATTTGTGAAAAGGACGTTTTTCCGTCAGTATCTATTTGCTTCAACCGAAGGGTTACGGGTGACATATTACGGGTCACGGGGATGGAAAATACATAGTTTTGGGATACTGTCGTGGTTCCTTTGCCAGCAACAAAGCCAATTGTTTCCCATTCTAACCCGGTGCCTTCGAGAACCTCAGGCACCTCACTCTTCATTTCGATTTCCCAACCTGCATTGTTCTTTTCTGATTGGGTTTGCCAGTTCAGAATCACATTTGCACCGCTTGTTGAAAGCGTAAACGAGGCTAGTTCAACGGGTAATGGTCCTGACGAACCTAAAAGCCGGACAAGGGCAAAATCATTGTCAGTTCCATTATTTGCATACCCACCTAAAACAATATTTCCGTTATCCTGAATTGCAAATGAGAACCCCAAATCATCAGCAGGACCAATCGGGATCATTTTTTTCCCGTCCTCATCAAAATCAACATCGGGTTCACCCAAATCAGTAAACCGGGCAATGACAAAATCCCAGTCGGCGCCATTGTTGCCATAACCAGCAACGATAATTTTTCCATCGCTTTGAACTTCAACGAAATAACCATTATCGTAAACAGTTCCAACGCCAAGAAGTGAAACTCCGTTTGAGCCAAAACCGGTATCAAAATTACCATCTGAATCAAGCCGAACCAGAGCAAACTGATAGGCAGTCAAAGCATCACTCACGCCGGCGAGAAGAATTTTACCATCAGGTTGTAATGTTAAACCCCGGCAAATGTCCCAACCTGTGCCAATGGGGAAAATGACTTTTCCTTCAGTCCCAAAACTTGTATCCAGAGTTCCGTCAGTGTCATACCGGATAACAACAAAATCATAATCGCTTCCATTATCAGTTGACCCTGCCACAAGAATTTTACCATCACTCTGTACTGCAACAGGCCAGCCTTCATCGTTTCCTGTACCAAGCGGGGTAATTACAATTCCAGAAGCCCCAAAACCGGGATCAAGACTTCCGTCACTCTCATACCTGACAAGAGCAAAATCAGTGTTTGTACCATTGCTTGCCCTTCCGGCAACCAGAATTTTACCGTCAGACTGAAGGACAACCGACCAGGCAACTGCTTCTGCTCCGTCACCAACAAGAGTCGTTACTTTTCCATCTGTTCCAAAATCAGGATCTAATTCACCATTTGGAAGGTATCTAGCAACGGCAAATAACCAGTCAGATCCGTTCTGACTTTCACCAACAACTACAATTTTTCCGTCCGGCTGAATCTGGGATGCATAGGCATAATCACCACCTTCTGCAAAATCAGTCGTTACTTTTCCCTCTGTTCCAAAATCAGGATCCAGGGATCCGTCAGAATAATAACGTGCCAGTGCGAAATCTAAATTTGCGCCGTTATAACTGTATCCGGCAAGAACAATTTTACCATCAGGCTGAATCTTAACCGACCTGCCAGCATCAGCTCCTGATCCGATAGCGGTTGTGACAATTCCGTTTGTACCGAAAAGATCATCTAACTGACCATCCTGTGCAAAAACCGGGAAAAATGCGAAACTTAACATTGCAGTAACAATACTTTTCATAGATGCCTCCGTTTTGGTTCAGACCTTCCATCATCAACTTATGAAAGTTTTTAAAAGAAAAAAAATATTTTTCTTTTTCTCCGGAAAACCCTTAAAACAAAAAAGCCCTGACATCCGGAGATATCAGGGCTTTTAAAGAAGGCTAAAATGATTTTACTTCATCAGAAGCATCTTTTTGGTGATGGTTTTGCTTCCGGCTTCAAGTTTGTACAGGTACATTCCTGTTGAAACCTGCTGACCGTTTTGATTGGTTCCATCCCAGGTAATGAGATTTTCTCCAATTGCAGGACCATTGAACAACGTTTTCATTTCACGGCCCAACATATCATAAACCACAATTTTCACATTTTGGAGAGTTGCAAGTGAGAATGAAATATTTGTAGTTGGATTGAACGGATTCGGGTAGTTCTGATCCAAAATAAACCCGCCAGCCTTAACCAGATCTTCAGAAACAGAGGTAAAGGTTCCCAGATGTTTGGTCGTATAAATCCGGAATTCACCCGGTGCAAGTGAGATGGCTTCGGTAGTATTGGTTACTTCAACACTATCGGATTCAAAGAAACGATACCATTTACCTGTTCTTGAGAAATTTGCAGGCATAGAAGCTGTGACCACACCCCAGTTTCCGATAATAGCAACGTCCATATCAGAATGGGTAAGATTGATCCGTTTCATGGTGCCGGTTAATGCGTGAGTGAAGGTTGTTGTCTCAAAAGCCGGTTCCTTGATTTTCAACTTAATCAATTCTGAGTAGGTTTTATAAAGACTGTATCTGTCTTTATCTTTAAAATATTCCCATTTGATAGGTTTGTTACCAACCCGACCATTAAAATCAATGGAAACATCATAACCAAGCTCACCAAACTGCCAGATCATTTTGGGTCCGGGAATTCCAAGAAGAAAGGCAGCAGCCAGTTTCATGCGGTTCAGCGCAACCGGGAGTGTTTTCACACTGTAATCTCCTGAAACATTACCATAAAGCAGGGCCTTTACCATCAGACGTTCTTCATCATGACTTTCTGCATAAGTTACAACGTGAGGGACAGTCCAACCACGGGAGGTGTAAGCTCCCCATGAAAAATCAGATTTTCCTGATTCATTCCATCCCATTGTTCCTTCCAGAAATGCCCCGTTCAAATTGCCCCAGAGCATAAATCCGTGATCGGCAAGTACTTTTTCTTCGTTATTTGCACCAAGATGCTCAAGAATCATGTAAGAAGAAGCATCAACTTCTCTTACTTTGTCATACATTCTTTTCAGGATATTGACACGGCTTTGGTCATAATTTCCCCACAATCCAACATCACCGCCAGAATTGACCTGAGTAAATCCTTTTGACAAGTCATACCGATATCCGTCAACTTTATATTCGGTCAGCCAATGTTTATTTGACCGGTCAAGCAAATATTTGGTATGAATACTTTCATGATTCATATCATATCCAACGTTATACGGATGCTTTGCAACCACGTTAAACCAGTAATTCTGGGCGGATGGAGGACCGTAATCTCCCGTCGCATAAAGTCTGACGAAAGGAGACTGCCCAAACATGTGATTGTAAACAACGTCAATAATAACGGCAATACCGCGCTTGTGGCATTCGTCAATAAATGCTTTCAGATCATTTTTTGTACCGTAATATTTATCAGGTGCAAAGTAAAAGGCAGGATTGTATCCCCAGCTTTCATTTCCTTCAAATTCCTGAACCGGCATTAATTGAATCGCATTTACGCCCAGGGTTTCAAGGTAACCAAGCGTATCAATCAAAGTCTGATAGTCATGTTTGGCGACGAAATCACGAACTAAGAGTTCGTAAACAACCAAATCTTCTTTTTTCGGGCGGACGAAATTCGTAACCTGCCAGTTGTAAGGCTGTTGATTGGTTTGAAGAACGGAAACAGCAAAAGTGGTTTTGTCACCTGGATACGGTTTCAGATTCGGATAGGTTGCTGCAGGAATCCACTGATCGTCAGGTGAAAGAACCTTTTCAGTATAAGGATCTGCAATCCGGAGTGAACCGTCAACCAGATATTGGAAACCATATTCTTTGCCTGATTCAAGTCCGGATAAAGTAATCCACCATCTCATCGAATCAGCATTTACAGAATCCAGTTTCATGAGATAAGTATTGTCGATGAGCCAGTTATTAAAATCACCGATAACATGTACGGTTTTCTTTTTAGGAGCAAAAAGACAGAGTGTCACTTTGGTTGGATCAGCAGGATTGTAATTAATACCTTCAACAATACCAGCAGGAGTACGTTGTTTAATAACTACAGTTGAACCGAGGAAAGAAAAGGCAGTTGAATCGGATGAAACTGCACCAGCAAGAGTTACAGCTTTGATTTTGATTTCATTTGCCCCGGAACTCAGTGAGGCATTAAAACTTGAAATCGAGGGAACGTGAAGGAGTTGTTTGGTTTTATCATAGAAGGAACCAAACTTGCCGATTGAAACATCATTCAGGAAAATTTCAGATGCATTTTCATCAATCGGATCAGAATTTTTTGCAGCGACAGAGGCAGTGATACCCGGCTGAGGATTATCAATGGCTGATGAATTGGCTGGCTGGATTTGAAAAACCATCGGTGATTTTACAATAATCAGGGAATTGCCGTCACCGCCAAATTTGAGTGGATTTAATGGATCTGCAATCCAGTTCCAGGTTGAACCAGCAGAATTGGTGTGTTCATGAATTTTATACATGTAACCCGCTTTTCCGCCGGAATTACCTGTTCCGCCACCGACCTTAAGCCGGAGAGATTTATAATATACACCGTTTTCCAAAGTCATAATTGAGGGTGCATTTGCAGCAATAACACCCGAAGCATTCGGACCCCAGTTATTGAATTCACCAGGAACAAATGCCCGGAAAATTACACCTGATGGCTTGTAACGGAAAGTTACTGTTACTGAATCCTGAGCCAGGACTGAAGTAAACAGGGCAGAAACGGCAAATAGGATCACCGATATTCGTTTTAACATAATATGCCTCCACTGATTGCTGGGTTCCGGAACTCATTTTTTCTGAAAACAGGGTGAAGCTGTGTAAATATCAGAAAATAACAGATTCCAAGAGTTGTTGTAGAACAAGATTACGGAGAAAAAAGTAGGAATGCAAGCGCTTCTACTATTTCAGACGGGAGAGAAATGTGATGACCATCTCCTGATGGTTCCACAGCCGAAAAGATAAACTTCCGGCAGATAATTGAAAATCAGAAAGATGTTTGGTTAACATGAGACCCAGAATTGCAGGGCCATCAATGGGAAGGAAAGAATCGAGGAAAAGTATCTCAGACGGATCAGACAAGCGGTAAACAAGCAGGCCAACAGCTTCACCATTTATAAGCGGTACACTGCCTTCAACTGATGAATCAAAGTAAAGTTTGTGAAAATCATCCAGAAAAGTATAATCAGGTTGTTCACCTTCCGGAAAAGGTAAAAACTCAAGCCAGGATTCATAATCCAGATCATGGAAATGGGCCCATTCTCCCCGGACATCAAAAAAGGAATTCACAAACGATCAAGCTCCAGAATTAAACCAGGGATTTCTTTCCAGGAAGAAGCTGACCGATCTGCAATTGAATTCATCTGATCTTCAGCATTTACACCTGTGTACAAAATAGAATGAATGCCAAGAGCTTTGGCTCCTGAAATATCGGTTCTGTTCATATCACCAATATGTACCATTTCAAAGGGTTTAGCACCCGCACACCTTAAAATGTTGTGATACATTTCCGGATGTGGTTTTGAAACTCCGGTTTCATCAGAAAAGGAGAAGTGTGAAAAATAATGAAGCATTTTATACCGTTCGAGCAGTTCTTTAATTACCCTTCCCGGAGAAAAATGTGTGTCTGAAATAATTCCGAGCTGATAAGAGTCTGAAAGAACAGCCAAAGTTTCAATGACATCAGGTGCTGGATTGGGTGAAGCATCCAGAATACCAACCTCAAAAATGTGAACAATCTGATTTTGATCTGTTGATGAAATCTCAAGTTTTAATTCTGAAATCAGGTTTTTCACAACATCACTGGTTTGCAAAGTTCTGTGTTCATTTTTCCAGATGCCGTTAAAGATTTCAATTCCTTTTTTTACAGCCGAATTTAAATCTTCTGGCGTAAGACCAGGTTGATACGGATTTAAAACTTCCAGACAACGTTCTGTTCGCAATCGTTTGCGCTCATCACTGTTTGATGTGTCAATCAGGGTGTTCCAGAAGTCAATTGAGATAACTTTTTTCATATTGGAAAAATACAGAAGTTAGCCCTTCGACTCCGCTCAGGGACCAAAGGAAGATGTTTAGAATAAAGCCCTTTACCGATTCCGTGGATCAACAGGCATAATAAAGAAAAATCAATTAATCTCAAATAATATACCTGTCAAGTAAGGTTCTGAGATGTGACTTTGCCTGCTGTTTTGCTTTCTCATTGTCAGTTTCGAGCTCTGAGATGCTGGCAACAGTCCAGTTTGGCGGAAGTTTTATTCCGGATTCAACCTGACCGCAAAGACAAAGAACCGGCTTTTCAGTGTTAAGAAAGGCAGTCACCCATTTTCCCTGAAACGACTGGGAGTCAAGCCTGCCTTCACCGGTAATAATCAGATCAGCTTTCTCAAGTTTAGATGTAAATTTCTCAAGATGTGAAATTTCATGGGTTCCATGAAAGAAACGGGTTTTTAAATACTTTTCAGGAAAAAGAGCAAGACCACCACCGGCACCCGTTAAAAAAGAGTTTAAACCGAATAAGTTAATTAGCCGTGCTGCAGACTTTTCAAGAGCAGGAATATCAGATAATTTCAATCCTTTTTGTGGACCATAAACCCGGATAAAAGAACCCGATTCAGATCTTACCGGAACTTTTACATCATAAAAAAAATGAAGATCCGGAACCGGATCAGGAGAAGGCACTATCGAGTTAATCCGATCGAAATTTTCAGGTATAGGTTTAACTGATTGTCCCGATTCATCAAGGAAGCGGAAACCAAGACCTTCAAGCAACCCAGCTCCCATATCAATGGTAGCCGTTCCGCCTAAACCAATCCAGATTTCAGAAACCTCAGGAAAAAGAGATTGAACTTTCCGTATGGCGACTCCCAAAGGCATTGAATTCAGTTGCAGTGGATGCCGTTTTGGAACCGGAACCCTTTCAAGTCCAATTACGGAAGCAGTTTCAATGGCAACTGTTTTCTTATCACTGAAAATAAAAATGTTTTCTTCAAAGGTGGAATGGCCGGCAATGAGCGGGATGGGGATTTTGACAAATTTACCATCAAAGCCAGCGGAAAGGGCTTCAAGGAAACTATTTCCGCCATCAGAACCCGGAAAATAATTTAGATTTTTAAATCCACGGTTAAAGAGGTAAGATTGTATAAATTCAGAAAGACCACGGGCAGACAAACATTCTTTAAAGGCAGCCGGCGAAATAAAAATGGACTTTTCTGGTGAAAGCAGCATCAATTGTCAATCAGTTTCTGAATTCTGGACACGATCATTTCAAGGGCAACCACGTTTTCACCACCACGTGGAACGATGATATCAGCCCAGCGTTTTGAAGGCTCAACAAATTCGAGATGCATGGGTTTTACGAAATTGATATACTGTGTAAAAACACTGTCAATTGATCGCCCTCTTTCAGAAATATCTCTTTTTAAACGGCGCAGAAGACGTTCATCATCATCAGTATCCACAAAAATCTTGATATTGCACAAATCTCTGAGCTTTTTCTCAGCAAATATCAGAATTCCATCTACAATGATAACGTCACGGGGTTCAACGTGGCGTGTTTCTTTTAAACGCCGGTGAGTTGAAAAATCATACACCGGCATCTGGATGTCCTGAAATTTTTTCAGATGGCGCACATGATCAATCATCAGACTAGTTTCAAGTGCTTCCGGATGGTCAAAATTGATTTCAGTAATAGGAGTATCGCCATAAACCGAAATATCTCTGTAATAGGAATCGTGATTGATCACAATCAGTTTTTCAGGTCCGAGAAGTTCAGCAATTTTTTTGGTGATGGTTGACTTACCGGATGCAGTTCCGCCTGCTATCCCTACAATAATGGGTTTCATTTGATTTCCTGATCAGATTCACTTTTTTCGAGCCGTATAGCCTGAAACAAAATAACGAACGTCGTTCCCTTCCCCTCCACCGATTCAACATCAATAATACCATGGTGCTGAAGAACAACACTGTAAACACCTGCAAGACCTAAACCTGTACCTTCACCAACTTTTTTAGTATTAAAAAAGGGTTCAAATATTTTAGGCAGATTTTCCTGCGGTATACCAATTCCAGTATCAGAAACTTTCAGGACAATCATTTCAGTAAGCTGATTATTCCTGTGAATTTTCACATTACGGGTTTCAAATTTAAGAATTCCACCCGATGGCATAGAATCACGGGCATGAATAGCAAGATTAACAACCATTTGCTGAATCTGACCTTCATCCATCAGCATACCGTCTGCCTGAGCCTGAAAATCAGTTACCAGCGTCACCTTATCAGGAACCAGTTCCTTCATCATTTTCAGAATATTTCTTAAAATATCATGAAAAGACTGCTTTTTGAAAACAGCATTTTTCTGCCTGCTGAAATTTAAAAGCTGTTTGACGACATCAGCGGCCCGGCGTGAAGCACTTAAAACCTGATCAGAATACTGAAGGATTTTCTCATCAGTCGTCCGCATTTGTATGAGTTCAGTGTTTGGGATAATAATAGCCAGTAAATTATTAAAATCGTGCGAAACACCGCCAGCCAGCCGACCGATACTTTCCATCCTTCTGGCCTGAACAAGTTGTTCCTGCAACTGTTTCCGTTCAGTGATATCCCTGAGAAAAACCTGAATAACTTCACCCTGATTATCCGAAAAGGCATTTGCGGTCATTTCAACGGAAGCAAATTCATTTTCACCGGCAGTTATTGAGAAACTGATTGCTGAGGTTTCAGACGAGCCTGCCTGAAGTTTTTCAAAATAATCTTTTACAGCAGGTTTATTATCTTCAGAAACAAAATCAATAAAACTTGCATTGGGTGCGAGTTGAAGATGGCTGATCAGACCAGAAAACCGGTTATTGTAAAAAATAATCTGGCCAGACCGGTCAAGATGAAGAATACTGTCACTTGCATTTTCGATCAAAGACCTTATTCTGGCTTCACTCTGAAGAATCTGGCGGGTTACATTTTCAAGACTTTTTGTTTTTTCTTCAAGCTGTGTAAAGGCTTCTGAAATTCCAGCAGCCATATCGTTAAAAGAATGAGCCAAATCTCCAAGTTCATCGTTTGAAATTTTTTCAATCCGATAGCCATAATTTCCAGATTGAAATTCAGCAGAGGCCGTTGAAAGCCTTTTAATTAATCTCCCGAAAAATATTGATACCAGCCAGGCCAGGAAACCACCGCCAGCCGCAATCAGCAATGAGAGCATAATGATTGCTTTTGAGACACGGTCAAGTTGTTCAGTTACATACGATTTTGAAAACGTGACAACTAAAAGTCCGTTAAATGCATATTTGGTGCTTGGAGTAAGTTTGACTCCCCGGTTGATGATGGGAACCACGACAAAAAGGTAATTCTTTGTTTCCGGATTGATGGCAACAGAATTCATGGTCATCCAAAGTTCATGTTTCAGCATTTGCTGATGAGTCGTGTCAGAAAAATTTATATCCAATCTTAGAGAATCTGACTGGGTATAAATCTGATTTCCGGAAAGGCCATAAAAAGTAACATTGACTGAATAATCCATCTGGTCGAGCAAAGACTGAATTCTATCAGGAAGGGGAATAGGTGAATTCTGAAGGAGTTCATCGTACAAAATAGTCGAGGCAAGTTCACTGATGGTTTTTGAATGATCAATAAGATTCTTCATAAGCCGGTCATTTTCACGGGTAATTGTAAGATAAGTACTCAAAATCATTACAAGTGAAAGAATGACCAGGAACGCAGCTAAAAATTTTGTAGCAAGGTTAAACCGCATCATTGCTGCAATTCCTTCTTTGCTTTATTTGACTGAATGAGTATTGTATTAACAATTTCATCGGGGTTTTTCAGTGAAACCATCATTGATTTAAATTCTCTTGAAATCAGATTAATATCTGATTTTGCCCAGCGATTTAATCCGGTTTCATTTCCTGTACTTTTCAGTAATTCTCTTGCACCGTGCCGGCTGTCTTTCCCGGTTTTAATCTGATTCAGAGCATTATTGGTTGCCGGAAAAGCAACCCCTTTTGAAAGCCATTCCTCATAATTGAAGGTATTAACCAGGTAGGTCAGGACCAACATAGCCGCTTCTGGGTCTTTGCATTTGGGTGAGATGCCCCAACCAACAGTAGTCATTACAGTTCTGGGTTTGTTTTTTTTATCAAGAGCCGGTAACGGATAAATACGGTAATCAAGATTGGGAACATTGTTATCATAGTAGGGGAAAAACCAGATTCCCTGGATAACAGAGGCCACTTTCTGATCAGTAAAAACCAGATTTGAACTTAGAACATTAAAATCCAGAAAAATGACCTGCTTTTTATTTTCACGGGAATAAAACTGGTAGGCCGGAAGCAGCAGCGATTTTTCGAGATCGGGTGAAGTCCAGCCTGGCTTTGAAGCCTGTGCAATAAAGGGGAGAATTTCGAAATCGTGTCCAGAAATCACCAATGCACGACCCTCATTGATTTTAACTGAAGCCACAGCAGATAATTTGGTGAACCAATCAGAAAGTTCATCAAAAGTTTTTGGCCCGGCAGCAGGCAGACCTGCCAATTTCCGGTATCTTTCATTGATTGTAATTCCGATTATATTAAAATCTTTCGGAATCGCATAAATATTCTTTTCACGACGAAAAGCATCAACTGCAGGCTGATATAAAGACTGGATTTTCAGACCGGAAACATTCAAAAGAGTCTGAAGGGGTTTTAAAGCATTAATCTGAAGATAGTCACCCAGATAGGCATCTCTAACATAGAAAACATCGGGCGGATCTCCAGACTTCATACGACCAAGAAGATTCTGATGATAGTAATCTGTCATCGGAATGGGTTCGTAAACAACTGAGATATTATTTTGAATTGAATTGAACTTTTCAATTTTACCGGCAAGTTCATCTTGTTCTTCTTTCGTCGTTGCCCAGCCGGAAACAACAATTTTGCTCTTCTGGCCTAACGCCTGAAAAGAGACAAAAACCAACAAAAGAGAAAGAAAATAATTTGAAACCATATAAGTTTTAGCAGGTAAGGCGACAAAATAAGCAAACAAGATGATTTTATCGAGAATTAAGCATAACTGGTGCAATTTCGAGTAAATGACCAGTAATAATATCTGCACCAGCTTGTAACAATTCGCCAGTTGAGTGTTTCCCGTTTGTTACACCAATACATTTTGCTTCAATAAATCGGGCAGTGTGAACATCCCGGGGTGAATCACCAACCACCCAGATTTCTGAGCCGGTAAAAATCTCACCCGAAATCATTTCAGCCCGTTTCTTAGCAATCGGACCTAACTGCTCCCTGATCCAGTGATCATCTCCAAAAGCACCAAATTCGAAAAAATCTGCAAGACCGGCAAGACTCAATTTAAAAGTAGCCATTTCCCGAATATTGCCTGTGAGAAGTCCAAGAAGAAAATTCCCATCATTTTCCAGCGTTTCGAGCAATTCCAATCCGCCCGGATGAACAACCAGGTGGTTTGAATTTACCGATTGCATAAAGTAGTCTGAATAAACATTACAAAAGACTGTCCACCCTGGATGGTTTTCAGGATTTTCACCATAATGACTGACAGTATCCCGAAAAATTTCCCAGTCTGTTCTCCCAGAAAAAGAACGGTAAGGCAGTGTATAAGATGATCCTAAAACTGAATACATTGCGTCTTGAACCACTTCAGCAGCTTTTTCAGGAAGGGAAACAAGAGTTCCATCAATATCAAAAAGAACCAATTTGTAAGGAATCATTTTGGTTTCCTTGCAGTCAAAGTAAAAACCGGGTGCACTGAATTAATTTCAATCTCAGAAAAACCCGCAAATTTAAATGCCTTTTCAATTTTTTCGGAATGATCAAAATGAAGTCCGCCTGATGAAGCAGCACCAAACTGTAAAAACCTTCCCACAACTGACTTTGCCGGAAGAACTCCCATCCAGAAAACAACACCACCGGGTTTCAAAGCAGAAAACATCCGGGCCAGAGTCTCATCAGTCCGGGTTATTTCATTCCAGGATCCGCCACAAACGACAGCATCAAGAACTGAGTTCTGAAAAATGGCATCTTCACAAAATCCCTGAACCAGAACAGAACGGTCTTTGTTCAGGTTACGTTGATTGACTTCAAGCAGCATCTGTAAACTGTAATCCAGGAAAAAAACAGTTGCCGTAGAAATTTTATCAAGCAAAGTACGACCATATAGACCGGTTGAGCAAGTCAAATCACAAATGACTGGATTTGGATTTTGGGAGGATAAAACGGCAGATTCCAGCAAGTTAAGTTCATCTTCAATATGGAATTTTCCGAGGGTAAGTAACGAAACTGACTGTTTTCGCCAAAGGCGTTCATAAGCCCAGGCAGTAACTTTCCAGGAACCTGATTTTTGTGCAAGGGTCAGGGTTTGAAGCGATTTGTAATTGGGGTAGGAATATATGTCTGTGTGATGAACTGAAAGTTCAGTTTGCCCAACCGGATTCAGAATAAGTTTATTCATGTGAACTGATTTCGAGATACGAAACCGCATCAGCCTTTTCGGTCATCCAGGGTTTAATCGTCGTCCAGGTCATTTTAAAAAACTCTGAGAACCTGTAGTGATCAAGGTGAGCCACAGAATCCCACCTTGAAAAAGTTGAAAAGATTGTCGGATCAGACTCAGACTGAAGTAGTTTCACTTCAGAACAACCTTCAAAAGTGAGAATAACCGGCCGTGTTTTATGAAACACCTGAACAAACTGATCACAATAATCAGGATGGAATTTCATTTTTACGATTCTGATAATCATGATTTTTCCTTTTCAACCATGATCTGAGAACCGATTTTGACATCAAAAAGTTCAGCAGCATCAGCCTGATAAACAGCAAGTTCAAGCAATCCGCCAGAACCGATCAGTGCAACCGGGTCACCGGGTTCAACATCACTGTAAATTTTTGACAATTTCAACTGATCCCAACCGGCGAGACCAATACGAAAAGAAGTTCCAGCCGCCCAATGGTCAAGAAACCTTTCACTGATATTGGTAATCAAATTTCCGAAATGATCAATGTGAATAACCTGGCCAATAATTTTTTGCTTATCCCACGAAGGCAAACCCCATCTCAGATCAGTAAGTTCAGTTTTCCTGGTTCCGAGCAGATCAATTGCAACGCCTTTACTCAGCCAGGCAGCAACAGGAACAAAAACATCTCTGCCATGAAAAACCGGACTTATATTCCGGCTTGTATAAACTGATTCTCTGACTGAAATGATTTTATCAGGTCGTGTTGTCTGTAAAGCCAGAGTCAAAATACCGTTATCAGGTGCGACAAAAAAATGACCGTCATGTTCAACTGCAACGGCATCACGGTCTGAACCCACTTCTGGGTCAACAATGATCACATGGATTGTATCTTCAGGAAAATAGGGATACGTATTTCGAAGGGTAAAGGCTGCTTCAACAATATTTTGACGGGCGATGGAGTGGGTGAGGTGATGAATTTCTACGTTAGGATTAACCGACTTTATCTGACCAATCAGCGTTGGCACATAATAATCACGGGTTCCAAAATCAGTTATCAGGGTAATTTGACGTTTCAGCACAATTAGAATCCGGATTTTCTGGTTTTCACCGGTAAAATTCAATTTTTACTTTGGCAACACCGGTGGTTACCATATCAATATCTTTTGCAGCAGCATAACTGAGATCTAAAACCCTGTTTTTAACAAAAGGGCCCCGGTCATTCACCCTTACAATAACTGATTTTCCATTGTCCAGATTTGTGACTTTCAGACGGGTACCAAAGGGAATTTGACGATGGGCAGCAGTGAACTGATACATATCAAAGGTTTCGCCGCTTGCAGTTTGCAACCCATGAAATTTGGGTCCGTAAAAGCTGGCTACTCCGGTTGTTTGATCACCCGACACTTCACCTGAACCTGATTTTTTGCCACGGAAGACAACTTTGCCTGAATCTTTTTCAGAAGTAAATCTTGCTGTGCTGGTACAACCCTGAAGGATAATACTCATCAGAATTAAGACTGGAATTGACCACTTTTTAAAACCGATGGTTTGTATCATTCAATTTTGGATTTTTTTAACAGATAAACTTAAAGATAACCAGCGTAGTCACCCATTTTCAACTGATCTACTATATTTTTAACCTGCTGGCTCTGCCCTTTTTTACATATCAGGATAGAATCGTCAGTTTCAATAACAATAAGATCTTCGACTCCCACAAGTGCAATCAGCTTTTGCTTTGCTCTTACCAATGAATTTGTGGTTGACGTTAACAGTACATTTCCTTCAACTGAATTTCCATTTTCGTCTTTTTCGGCAAGATTACTGACTTCATCCCACGATCCTACATCAGACCATCCAAGATCAGCTTTCAACACAAAAACCAACGCTGCCTTTTCCATAACACCATAGTCAATAGAAATATTTGGCATCCGGTTATAAGCTTCTGATAGTTCAGGATAAAAATTGGGTGTTCCAATTGCCGGTTCAAGAGCCTGAAGTTCAAGAAATAAATCAGGAAGATGGTTTTGCAGTTCGGCAAGAATGGTATCTGACTTCCAGATAAACATGCCTGAATTCCACAAAAAATCTCCTGAAGAACAAAACCTGACTGCGGTATCATAATTTGGCTTTTCAGCAAAGGTTTTAACATGATAGGCATTGGGGTAGTTATCAAGATGAAAATCTTCATCAATCTGAATATACCCATAACCGGTTTCAGGCCGAACGGGTTTCAGACCAATGGTAACCAAAGCATGCTTTTCGTTAACGGCAAGGGCCAATCCTTCTTTTACAATTTCAAGAAAACGGAATTCATTCCTGATGATTTGGTCAGACGGAATCACCAGCATGGTAGCTCCCGGATCCTTTTTCTTCAAATAAGCAGCGGCAAGACCAATGGCGGCAGCAGTATTTCGTCCGAACGGTTCTAAAATGATCTGATCGGGTTTCAAACCCGGAAGTTGTTCCTTTAACAGACTTTCATGGACTTTATTTCCGATGATCAGAATATTTTCCATTGGGAAAACCGGCAAAAGACGATCAACGGTTGATTGAATCATCGTCCGTTTTTCTGCAATTGCAAGGAACTGTTTTGGGGTATTAAATCGTGATACTGGCCAGAAACGGGTTCCGCTTCCTCCAGCCATAATTACAGCATAATTCATTATAATTCCTATTCAATGGGTTTCTGTTCAGCTTCAGAAATTTCTTTATCAAGTTCCCTGGCATAGGGCCGGTCTGGGGCAACTTCAAGAACCCGGTTAATGACCAATCTGGAATTCGCAATATCGCCTTTTACCAGATAAGTATAGGCTAAGTTTTCTAAAGCAGTAAAAAAATTAAATTGGTGACGGATTGCAATCAGATAATGCCTGATGGCATCATCATATAACCCGTATTCATGGTAAATATACGCAAGATTCTGATGAGCCATTGCATAGGTTGGATCTAAAATGATGGCGGCACTTAAATGTTGAAAGGCCTGATTGATATTTCCTGTTTTATATTCTGCAACAGCCAGGTTATTATAAATCTGAACATAATAAGGTGCCAGGTTAAGCAATTGTGTTAATATTCTGACTTTTTTTTCAGGATCACGTGTAGAATCTGCTATTGCCATTAAACCCAGGTCGTCCCATTTCAACTCACCCGATTTAAAAAGTTCAGCAATTTCAAGATTTAATCGGGCAGCATCATATTCTTTATTTATCAAAAGACTCTTTTTGAAAGAGGAATTTGCAGAATCAATACTTCCCTTCAATAAAAAAATGTGCCCCCGGTTATTCCATGCTTCGGCATAAACCGGGTCAAGTCTAACAGCATCGTTAAATTCTGAAAGTGAACTGTCGTTATTTTCAAGGTAAAACCAGGCAAGACCCCGGGTATTGGCCAGCCATGCAGCTTCAAGAGGCAGGTAATGCAAAACAGGTTTTTTGAGTTCACCCAGTTTTTGTGCAACAAAACCAAATCCGCCGGTATTGAACGAATCTGAAACAGCCTGGAGCTGAATTCGAATCTGAACAATTTTGTTGTCTCTTTCGCTTTCAGTTTCTTGTGTTGTCCCCTTAAAAAATGAACAGGAAGAACTAATGAGAAAAAGCCCAACAAAAACAAGAACCAGGTTTATCCTTATCATCTTACTTTAAGCATTTTCCCGGTTTGGGTGACTGATTTACCCCCAAAGTCGGCAACCAGTTGATAGAGATAAATCCCATTTGCAACTTCATCACCATCTGCATCATTACCATCCCACAATGTGGTATTATGGCCGATTAATGCAGACCCATCTGAAATCGTTTTTATTTTCAAACCGTTAATTGTAAAAATATGAATAGTAACTTTTTCCGGATTTTCAAGTCCGGTCAGCACATAATAGATTCGTGTATCAGTTTCAAACGGATTCGGGTAATTGGCCATTTGTGTGATACCATTATTTTCATTGACGATCAGCGTATACTCAAATCTTTTAGGCTCATTTACAAAATCTCCAAAAGGCATTTTAACTGCAATTTCCAGTTTTTGTGAACCTGAAGAAAGCTCTGTTTCAAGATCGATAACCGTAATTTGTTTTCCGTTTTCTGAAATGACTTTCAGAGAATCTGTAATCGGCTGATTCTTCCCGCCAAGCGAAACGGTTATCTTGGTTGGATCATCAAGCGGAATATTACCATCCGGATCAATTTTAAATCTGAAACTGGCTTTTTTCCTGACAATCTCTTTCTCTGCCGGATTCAGTTCACGGTCATTTAACGTGACGACCAACGACGGATTAAAAACCTCGACACCCGTTGAAACCACAACTTTTACAGTATCACTTACCGTTACGAAATCACTGAAAATATCTCCCGATTCAATCTTAATCACAAAGTTATATATTCCGGTATCCACTATCGTATTGGTAGGAATCTTAAACTCAACCGGCAAGATTTCTCTTGTTTTCGCAACAAGACTATCAAAAGAAAAGGCAACAACATTATTTTTCGTAACTGTAAACCGCAGATTGGTTTTTTCTGATTCAGAAAAATACGGTTGAAATAAGGTGGTTGAAACTGAAAAAGATTCACCAACTGAAAGAGTGCTCTTTGATTTAGAGGTTCCCCATAACCCGGATGGATATCTTGCACTATATTCAGCGGAACTAAAGGTTAAAATGGGTGCTGTAGTAAATTTTGTATTTTTAAACACAATTTTTACTGTATCTGCATCTGCCAGTGGTACAGTATGGTCACCCTGAGTTAAAACTTCAGCCTGAGATGAAGAAGAGTGGTACAACCATGTACTATCCTGATTTGAAACATTGAAAGACAATGATTTGAGTTTGCCTTCGTTTTCTGCAGGAATTTTTACAGTTATAAAACCAGGTTGATAGGGAACCAGTTTTTCTGAGTATGATTTATCAAGTCTGCTTCGGGAATATCCTTCAAATATTTTCTCAGTTCGTGAACCCAGTTTGACACCAAAAGTCCAGGCTTCTCTGATTTTCACAGAATCAATGTAAACACTACCCAGACTTCTAAGCGTTGATTTTAACCCAATTGAGAGATTTCTTGAACCTTCATCCTTAATGGTAAAAATCAGATAATCTTTTGTGTTCAACCTATCTTTTATCCAGGTATCCAGAGCATCTGCATTTGCCTGATTTAAATACGTATCAAATTCTTTCGACTCTTTCACTTCAAGAGTCAGACTATCAATCCGGGCTGCAAGTATTCCTCTGAATCCGCAAAAAACAGTTTTACTTCCTGAAGTAATAAACCCAAAATTTCCTGCATCAAAACCAGCACTTCCGGCAGAAATAAATTCGGTTCCGGTCTTGATGGAAATTAAACCTGAAGATATTGTTGTCAAAGGTGGTAAAAGCACTTCTGTTGGCTGATAAAAAAGAGTCCCGGGGTTGGATTGTCCAACAACAAAAGGAACAGAAAAAACAGTGGTATCACCTGTATGGGTAAACCCGATCGAATAATGACTGCCCGGGTTTAAAACTGCCGTATTCAGAATGAGTGAATCCAAAGCAGAAACGGGTTTATTCCCTGTAAGGACAACCTGATTTTGCGAATTTTTGATTTTCCAGTCAAGATCGGTTTCACCCGGATAAAAAAGTCTGACTTTAAATGAACTTTCAGAAATAATCTGATTTGGAACAAGATTGAAAAGAGTAAGATCACTTTTCGGAATCAGAACCTCGAAACTTATCTCGTTGTTTACAAGGAGACTATCAGTCAGACCAGAAAAGACAACCGATGCGGTGATATCATGCAGTCCGGGTTTTGAAATGGTAACCGGCAATTGAACATTCAGGAAAGAGGAAGCAATAGGAAATTTTGTTACCGAGAAAACGGTTGATTCTGAAGGGCTGTGGTCAGTTAATGTTACGACAACTGTATCGGCAACAACTTTTCCTGAATTGATAACTGCCAATTTAACTGTGAAAGTCGAATCGGTCACTTTTTCAATTTTTGAATCTGTTGATACAAGTAAATCGGGGAAGTTTCTGATCGGGAATTCCAATGTCGGATCACCAATCAGGTTATATTGTCTGATAATTGACCTGACCCTGTCATTTTGCTTATATTTTTTTGCAAGTTCGTTTTTGGCAACTGTAATCGTTTTACCCATTTGTTTATTGCGGCCTTTTAAAGCTGCAGTATAAAAGCCCCTGCTGAGTAATTCATCAAGATCAATATACCCCAAACCAGAAGTACCAATAAAGCCAATTGCTCCACGATCTTTATTCAAAACAAAATCTTCACTGAAACTTTCCTGACTTGGGTTGGCATAATCTCCGGTAAAACAGGTCATGGAAGTAATAAACGGATACAGTCCGTTGCCAACAGGGAGTTCACGCACATCACTGAGCATCAGATCCCAGGTCCGGCTTCCGGCATGGCCAATAAAACTTAGCCATGAAATACCTTCCTTAAAGGTTTTCTGAATTTTGGGTGTTTCTTTTCCGGCATCCTGATAACCTTCAGTTCTCTTTATAACCGTATCAACTTTGCCCAGAACATTTGGGTCATAAACGAAATCATTGATTATCCGGATGGTCTGATTAAAAAACGTTTTTTGTTCAGAAGCATCGAATCCGCCATTAATGAACGAAAACTTCTTAACATGCGGATCGTTTAACTTTTGTTTTTCCCATTTTTTCACTTTGGAAAGAAAATTATACCCGTCCTCTGATTTATTTATGGGTAACCTTCCGACATCAATAAAGGAAAAGAGCTTGTTTGTATCAGCAAACGCCACAAGCCACTGATCACTGACCGGGTTCCCATAGGACGGAACATAATTCTTTTTACCGGCCTTGTTCGTAATTTCACGGTGATCCCAATTGGCATTTCCAATCAGAAGAACATTCTTTATTTCGGGGTTATTTTTCCACTCATCAAAAAGAAACGCTTTTAGAGCATGTGGTGTCGGATTCAGTGCACTGTACCTGTAAAATATTTCTTCGGTTGTAACAACCTTTGACTTTTTGCCGGTTATTTCAGAACGGTAAGCAGCATAGTCTTCGGCAAATCCTTTAAAATCGGGATGTGTAATCACTACAAGATAGTCATCACCACCGGGAACAAGACCAGAATACAAAACAGGCGATACTATTGGTAACGGTAAAGGTGAATTAATATCAACCAAAAACAGACCGGTCGAAGAAAGCCCTTCAAGTGAAAATCCAATTTGTTTTTCTGTCTCAGAAGAAGAAAGAACCACCGGGAACCTGATTTTCCCCAAAGCAGAATCGGCAAGAATATAATTCCTGCCAGAGGCAACATTCAGCGTTAGTCTGCCTGATTGTTGCAGAACGGCAGGAAGAATCAGTGAGGTCATTGAGGTATCAACCGGTAAAATCTGCTTTCCTGTGATTTCGATCCAGTCGACAAAAACCCGGTCAACGGTTGTGTTTGTGTACCCAATTGACTTAACAGAAAGAACTCTTGAAGTATTTGCGGAAGCTGGAAAAGTAAAATCTGGTGAAATATAATTGTAGCCAAGAAAAGACCGGTCAACAGTTGTACCCTTCCAGGAAACCTGAATCTGGTGATCAGGATTGGCATTGCTGTCCCGGCTAACACCACGCAGGCGAATTTTTACACCCAGCGGTCCAGTAAATTTATTCACATAAGCGGGTAAAGTAGCATTTAATATGCCGGCTTTGTTCAAATAGATCCAGATCCAGCCTTCACCAGGTGTTACCTCAGACCAGTTTGTGTAATAGTTTGTATTGTCTCCCTGATAATAATCAAGATCACGTTCAATACGGGATCTTACAATTAAAGTATCAGAAAGACCAGAAAAATTACCCGGGTTTTGGGTTGTATCGACTGAATATACAGGAAATTCATTTCCTGCTGGTGCGATTTTAAGAGTCAGTAACTTATTGTAAATATTGAGTTGATCATTTGCATACTCCGGGTCTGATGACCTGTCAGGGTAACTGATCAGAAACGATTTTTCTCCAAGTTTAAAAACCGGAAGGTTGGAATTCAGGTGGGTAGAAAAGGTAATGTTTGGATATCCGTTCAACGCTGACGGCGTCAGCTCATACATGCCATGGCCAGAAATACTAACTTTCTGCTGCGAAAATGCCAACAATTGAAAACCAAGCAGGATGACAAAGAAGAAAAGAAAACGGACAGCACGCATAGTTGAAACTCCGATATCAGGCAAACTGTAAAGTTAAGCAGGGGTGCTTAATTATAGATGAACATTTCAGATGTGACTAAAAATTCCTAATCAAAAAACGAGAGTTTATGGGTTCCATGCGAAGTTCAGGCAGGGTAAAAAACGGGTACCTCAGAAAAAATCTGAAAGATACCCGAATTTTCATTCAAATTGCGATTTGTTTTCAAGATACCAGTCAACTGCAAGCCTAACGCCAGATTCGAGAGAAGTCTGATGTGACCATCCCATTGATCTTAGTTTTGAAACATCAAGCAGTTTTCTTGGGGTTCCATCGGGCTTTGAAGAATCAAAAACAAGATCCCCGTTGAAACCCGTAATTGCCTTAATGGTTTCGGCCAATTCTTTAATGGTAACATCTTCACCAGTTCCGATATTAACGAACTGATCGCCAGAATAATTTTCCATCAGAAAAACACAGGCATCGGCCATATCATCTGCGTATAGAAATTCCCGGCGGGGAGAACCTGTTCCCCAGATGACCACACTGTCAGCACCGGCTTCTTTTGCAGTTACAAATTTTCTGATCAGGGCCGGCAGGACATGAGAATTATTCAGATCAAAATTATCGTTTGGTCCGTATAAGTTGGTTGGCATGACCGAAATATAATTTGTTCCATACTGCCGGTTAAAACTTTCACAGGTCTTTATTCCTGCAATTTTGGCAATGGCGTAAGGTTCATTGGTCGGCTCGAGAACACCAGTCAGCAGATACTCTTCCTTTAGTGGTTGAGGAGCCATTTTGGGATAAATACAGGAACTACCAAGAAACATGAGTTTTTTCACCCCTGTTTTCCAGGCAGATTCAATTACGTTGTTCTGTATTTTCAGATTTTCAAGAATGAAATCTGCCCGGTAAATATTATTTGCCTGAATCCCGCCAACTTTTGCAGCAGCAAGGAAAACATACTCCGGACGTTCAATTTCAAAAAGGTGCAGAACCTGACGAAAATCAGTAAGATCAACTTCAAGACGGGTACGAAGGAGAAGATTCTCATATCCGGCCTTTTTGAGCCTGCGGGTTATTGCCGAACCAACCAAACCACGATGACCTGCAACAAATATTTTTGCGTTTTTTTCCATAATTATCGTTTAATTTTGATCTTATGCTGCATCTCAACGGCTTCAATATCGGCTTCAACCATAATTTTAACCAACTCTTTGAAGGTTGTTTTAGGTTTCCACTTGAGTTCTTTTTCGGCTTTTGCACCATCACCAATCAAAAGATCAACTTCTGTAGGTCTGAAATAAACCGGGTCAATCTCAACAAAATCATTATAATCACGGTTGACGTAGCTGAATGCTTCTTCCAAAAATTCACGAACTGTGTGGGTTTCGCCGGTTGCAATTACAAAATCATCAGCAGTATGGTGCTGAAGCATTAAGTACATCGCTTCAACATATTCCTTTGCATAACCCCAGTCACGCTTCGAATCCAGATTTCCCATATAAAGTTTATCCTGCATACCAGCAAGAATATGAGCAAGCGCACGTGTAATTTTTCTGGTTACAAAAGTTTCACCACGGCGGGGTGATTCATGATTGAACAGAATACCGTTGGTAGCAAACATGTTATAAGATTCACGGTAATTGACGGTCATCCAATAAGCATAAACTTTTGCAGCACCGTATGGACTACGAGGATAAAAAGGAGTTGTTTCCTTTTGCGGTACTTCCTGTACCAGGCCGTACATTTCTGAAGAGGATGCCTGATAAAACTTTGCTTTGCACCCGGTCATTCTGATTGCTTCAAGAAGTCTGGCCGTTCCAATTCCGGTTACATCACCTGTATATTCAGGGATGTCAAACGAAACCCGAACATGCGATTGGGCGGCGAGATGATAAATTTCATCGGGTGCAATATCGTGAACAAGTTTAATCATGTTTGCAGAATCAGCAATATCACCATAGTGCAGAAACAACTTTACATTGTTAACGTGCGGATCTTTATAAAGGTGGTCAATTCTGCCAGTGTTAAAAGTCGAAGCACGACGGATGATACCATGGACTTCATATCCTTTTGAAAGCAGCAATTCTGCAAGATATGAACCGTCCTGTCCGGTAATTCCGGTGATAATGGCTTTTTTCATGGGTTTCCTTAAGTTAATTAATAGGCTGTTTTATCACCCCTGACCATTTTGAATGCAGTCAGGAATATAATTTTCAGGTCAAGGCCAAATGTCCAGTTTTCAATATACCAGATATCATACTGAATTCTTTTGACCATTTTTCGTTTGGTTTCTGTCTCTCCGCGATAGCCGTTTACCTGCGCCCAGCCGGTAAGTCCGGGTTTAACGAAATGCCGGACGGTATATTTTGAAATCTCTTCAACCCATTGGTTATTCAATTCGATCGGATGTGGTCTTGGTCCAACAATACTCATTTGCCCTAAAAGAACATTTATAACCTGAGGAAATTCATCAAGGTTGGTCTTTCTGAGAAAGGCACCGATTTTTGAAATTCGTGGGTCATTTTTCGTAGCCTGTTTAAAATCCTGAGCTGTTTTATCACTTGAGCTGATGTGCATGCTTCTGAACTTGTAACATAAAAAAACATTCCCATTCATTCCGTTTCTTGGCTGTCTGAAAAAAAGCGGACCTTTTGAAAAAAAATGATTTGAAATCCAGATTCCAATCATCAGGAACGGCATCACCAGGATAAGAGTGAAAAAAGAAACAAAAATATCGAAGCTTCGCTTGATAACCCTGTTAAACAACGATTGAAGTGGTTCTGCTCTGACTTTAAGAATTGGAATTCCGTCAAAACTGTCAAGAACAGCTCCTTTTGAAGTCATTGCAAAAAAATCGGGAACTATCCAGCTTCTCACACCCATTTTATCACAGGTTGATATTGCCTCAAGAATCATTTGCCTGTTTTGACCTGATATAGCAATTGCAACTTCATCAATCTGTCTGCTTTTTAAAACAGCTTCAAGGTCACCAACATGCCCTTCAATCTTGTGATATTTCCTTACGAGTGGTTCTTCACCATCTTCCTTCAGATATCCGGTAATTTTATATCCCATTTCCGGTCGGGTAAGTACCCTTTTCTCAATCACTGATGCAACAGCACCAACACCAAGAACAAGCAAACTTTTTATATTATCGCCTTTTGACCTGACATAATAGACATAAAGTTTATAAACAATCCGGAAAAGGATACCTGAAATCAGATAAAAGAAAATGAAAAAAAGAAGTGTTTTTCTTGATACAAAAGTCCAACGGGCAATAACAATAGAAAGTGATATCAGGCTTACATAAATTGCCACATATTTTACAAATTCAGTAACTGAATTTGAAATGGACAAAACCCGTTGTTCGTGATAAACAGGAAAGATGAAGGCTAGAGTAAACCACAAAAAAACCAGGAAAAGAAAAAATAAACTGTACGGATCACGTTCAATCAGGGTCGGCATCTGATCATAACGGAAATAGTGTGCTGCCGTGAAGGATAACACAAGAAGTAAAATATCAACGAAAAACCGAATCCGCAGAGAATTCGAGACTAAATATCTGTTCATAGAACGGTAAAATTAGAAGAAAATCTTCCAAAAATCCATTCTACTGAATGAATGAAGTGACAGGTATCAACCAAACCTGTAATTTGGAAAGAGCTTTTTAGCAAAAACACCTGTAATTCTTCAATCCAGTTGGTTTAGAATATGGTCCAGATTGATCTTTTCTTTTTTAGGTAGAACGACTGTAGGCTTTATTTCGGCAGAGGGGAAATCCTGAACATCAGGTTCAGGTGCGGTTTGAGGTTCCTGATTTACAGCAACAAAGCTGCTTTGTCTTTCAGGCTGATTTTGAGCTGAAAATGAAGTTATTCTGACCGGTTCAGCCTTATCTTCTGAGGTTGATACCGGTTCAAACCTGCTTGTATTACTTTCCGGTTTTGGCTGAATGGCTGGCTGATTTTTTGAAAGCTGGGTTTGTGTTACTGGCTGTGGGTCAAATTCAGGTTTGGGAAGAAAGGCTTCTTCCTGATCAAGTGAATGCGGACGTGCATGTTGATTTTCAAATTCTTTAACATTTTTGTCCAGGAGATCAACCATCCCCTTCAGCCGATTAATAATATCACTTCTCTGGCTGTTCAGAATCTGAATCTGCTGTCTGAGTTCAGCAACATCACGTCTGGCTGCTTCGATTATTGAGCTGCCTTTTAATTCGGCCTCTTTAACCATGTTCTGCGATTGTTGTCTGGCATTTTCAATTGTTTGACGGCTCGTTTCTTCAGCATTCAACATGGTTTGATGAAGAACTTTCTCTACCTGCCTGTAGTCCTTTAATTGGGTTTCAAGTTCAGTCAGACGGGTTGATTGATCCCGGTTTTCAGACACAAGAGATTCCCATTGTGAAGAAACAATATCAAGAAAGGCTCTTACTTCGGTAAGATCATACCCTCTCATTGTCTTTTTAAAATCTTGCTTTTTAATATCCAGTGCAGATAATTTCATATTTTTCCCAGATTTCAGCTTATTGCTTTTCACCAAAAATTGCAGTTCCGATTCTAACCAGATTTGAACCGGACCGGATTGCCGTTTCCCAGTCGCCAGACATTCCAAGTGACCAGATATTGTCTCGTTTGTCTTTAAGACCAACAGGAATGTGTTTGAAAAACAAATGAAATTCCCGTTCGATCCGTAATTTATCAGTTGTAAAAGTTGCCATTGCCATGCAACCCCTGATATTCAGGTGTGAATGGCTTGCTGCATATTCATATAATAATTCAAATTCGTCGGGTAAACAGCCCGACTTTGTATCTTCTTCAGCTATTCGCATCTGAAGCAGGATATTTGCCTTTTTCCCATGTTTTGCTGCCTGTTTTTCAATTTCATCGGCCAAAACCAATCTATCTACAGAATGGAAAAGATGAACAAACGGTAAAACCTGTTTGACCTTATTGGTTTGAAGCTGCCCGATAAGATGCCACCGGATGTCTTTAGGCAAGACGGAAGCTTTTTCAACAAGCTCCTGAACCCGGTTTTCTCCAAAATCTCTTACTCCAGCCTCATATAACAACTTAATTTCACCGGCAGAATGGGTTTTAGATACCGCTACTATCGTAATATCTTCAGATTCTCTGCCGATTTCACCGCAAAGCCGTTGTATCTTTTGCCTGACTTCCTGATAATTGCTGATTATACTCATTTTAAAGCTGTCTCCAACGCAGGCAGAAGTTAATCATTTTCGCTGGCAGATTCAAAATTATGGCCATTCGTTTCGTTTTCATCATGGTTCTTACCGTTTTAACAACACTTTCAGGTGCCATTTTTTTTCTTTCGGAACCGGATAAAGAGCACCCTGAATATCAATGGGACAGTACCGCCTGGGTTCCATCATACCATGAACAAATGACAAAAATTCTGTCAGATTATGGTATTGAATCAAACTGGATCAAAGTTACAGAACAGTCTGGCCGGCTAATAAAAAGACCCGTCTATCTGATCATGACACCTGCAGATCTGCCTGTAGCAGATATTCACTTTGCAATGAATGAACAACTCAGTTCAATTTCAAAACTTCGGTTTGAAGGGTATGATAATAGGCGGGATAAGCAGGTTTCCCTGCATGCATTTGATGGCCGTTCTGTTGTTGCTTCTTACTTTTTTGAGGTTTCTGCAAAAGTCAGCAGGCCATCATCAGATATTTTCCTGCTTGTTCTGCCCAAACCGGATGAGATAAATATTCCCGATCTGATCAGTGAAAAAAGAATTTCAGCAACCATCCTTCTTCCCGTAAATGAAGTTAAATCAGCTCAGGGAAAAGCAACTGAACTTTCAAAATCTGCCATTGATTTTGGAATGTATGTTCAGGCCGGTTCAGCAAAACTCGAAATTAATTCTTCACTTCCGGTCAGCGAAATACTTCAGAGGCGAAACAAATTGGGCATCATCTTCCCGGCGGCTTCCCTATATTATCTGGTAGATGCAGGAATTAAAATTGACCGGGAAAAATCCCCGAAATTCAGAAACAAACAGGTTCTTACTTCTGAAAACACATTAAAATCTCTAAAAGACCTCGATTTTGTTTTGGCTACCAATAAAGGGAAGTTTAAATATCAGATTTACCTGGCAGCACAAAATCTGTTTGAAGAAGAAGGTTTAAAATCAAGAGTTGGTGAGCTGGAGAAGAAGGGATATCGGTTCAGATATTTCAGAGATTTCAATGAAAAAGATTATGCTGATTCAAAATCAATTGCGAAGACAGCTGTTAAACCATCAACCAAGAAAACCCCTGCCAAAAAAGTCAGGAAATGACCGGAAGCTGAATATCTATTTTGGTCCATTCTCCCTCCTTACTTTTTATGGTGAGTTGCCCCCTCATATCCTGAATAATTTTGTGACAGATCGAAAGCCCGAGTCCCATTCCGTCTGACTTTGTACTAAAATTCGGCTCTGTAACCTTATTTACCAGTTCAGCCGGAATTCCTTTACCGTTATCAGAAATTGTAATAAAAAGCCAGGGTAACTGGTAATTAAATGAAATTTCGATTTCAACAGATTTTAGCCGTTTGGCCTGAATGGCATTTTTGATCAGGTTATTGAAAACCCGTGAAATTTCATCCTTATCGGCAAGAACCATTTGGCGGATTCCGGTTTGAGTCAATTTAATTTCAGCTTCTTCAGACTGAAAGAGCCCGGCAGTTTCTTCAGCTACCAGGTACAAATCTACGGGTTCCGGTTTACGGTCAGGCATTCGTGAATAAGTTGCAAATGTTTTTGCAATTCGGTCAATTGTTTCAATTTCGTTCAGAATTGTCTTCGACATTTTTTCAAAAACCTGATCAAATTTCGGATTCTTGCTCTGAAAGAGACTGATCAGCATTTGTGTATTCAGTTTAAGCGGATTCAAAGGGTTTTTTATTTCATGAGCAACCTGTTTTGCCATTTCCTGCCAGGCAAGTTGTCTTTCGGCGATGGCAAGACTTTCTTTATATCTGTTAAGATCTTCGACCATTGAGTTAAAAGAGTGCGCAAATTCCTCCATTTCAGGAACCCCTTTAATATCCACAAAAACCGGATCTTTCTGTCGGCCAACACGGGAAAAGGCTTGTTCAATTGTCTTGATAGGAAGCAAAAGCCAGTTCACCCATGCCGAGAAAAAGGTAATCAGGAACAGAATAAAAATAACATATCCGCTAACCAGATAGCTTCTTGCTGTGTCAATTTCACCTTCAACCACCTGTTTACTTAACAGGTTTGGAATGGCAAGCGTGTAAGCCCCGGCTACTTTCCCGGGTATAGGGTAAAAACCGACTATAAACTCAACTTTGTTCAGTTCAAATTCTCTGTAATCAACCATTGCATCAGAACCTGCATTTCCAGGAAGATTTTTCTGTCCTTGAATCCAATCGGGCATCAGATTCAGCTTTAACCATTCAGGTCTGGTAGAAAATAAAATCTGGCGGTCTTTATAAACCAGGTAATCCTGTTCACTTACCGCCCGTTCTGTTTGTTTATCAGTTAACTGGTTAATGACCTGTGGTAAAATCCCCCGATAATAATTTTCAAGAAGTAGTTTTGATGTATTAACAGCGTGACTCTGAAAGGACTGCTCGAAAAATAAAATCAAGAGCCAGAACGGAATTAAGGAGGCAATAATGACACCAGTAAAAACCCGTTCCCTGAAGGTAAAGGTCAACTTTCCGTTTTTATACCAACTGATAATCTGAAGTGATAAATAAGTGAGAATCAGCGTAATAATCAGAATGAGCAGATATTGAGAAAACTGATTCCAATACCAAACAGGCGTGTTCAGCATTCTCGAAACAGCCCAAACCTTTTCTGGATCTTTCGGATTCTGGTAAAAAAAGACCAGGTACTTTTTGTTCTCTGAGAGTCTTTGTATTTCAGCCTGACCATACCAATCGAGCTTACGAAGTAACCCGCTATCAAGCTTTGCAGGAAACATGGGTAGAATTGAACTTTCAGCAATCTGACCGGACTGATATAATGCTGCCGTAAATTTGAGTGATTGATTGTCTTCATTTTCATTATTAAGCAACCCAAACCGGCTGATCTCAGTTCTGGATTTTGGTTTTACCAGATCAAAAATAAAGAATCCTAAAACTGAGTCCTGATCGCTTTTTATCGTTTCTGCATATCGGCTGATTTCGGATGGACTCCCATTTTCTGATTTTAAAAGAACGGAAAGTTCACCCTTATCTGGAATTTTATTTAGGAGAGAGTCTGAAAACAAGCTGTCTTCAAGAGCCGTTACCGGAATGTTTGAACCAAAACTCCATTCAGATAAAAGGTTGATTTCACTGTCATAAATCCTGATTCTAACGTTTAGTCTTTCTCTGCTAAGCAAAGACTGAAGCCAGACCGAGTAAGCAAAACCGGATTGATTTTCATCAGTTTTATAGAAAAAGTTTTCGTCTGACAGCCTTTTTTTCATGAGGGCTGATGAGTTATTTGCCAGATACTGAACCCAGCCATCATTTGGGTTGGTAAGTTTAACAGCATGGTTTTTTTGCAGAACATCAAGACGGGATTCATTAAGCGACAGCAAAATAAAAAAGGCAGGAACAAAACTTTGTATGAAGATAAGTCCGTACTGATAAAAGGATTTGGTACTGTGTTTCCAGCGGAGACCCCGGTAAACCGAATACCAGGCCGTTCCAGAAAAAATAAGAAAACCAAGGCTTAACGGGAATAGTTGTGAAGTTGCATTCGGGTTAAAAGCCAGCTGAACGATTACAAAAGAAGTCAAACCAGTCAGAATAATTCCCAGCCAATGAAACCATCTGGTTTTTTTCAGGAAATTCAGATGTCTCGCCTTAAACAGAATCCAGATGAAAAGATTTGCCCCGGTTAAAAAGGCAGCAATACTGATCAGCATCCAGAAAACAGGTTTTCCAATTGACACATCCAGCGGAAGTCCGGCAACAAACCCATCCAGAAGAAGGGAATCAATTATTGCTCCAACGAAAATGTAACAGGCTGAAAGCAGAATGCTTCCGAGAACAAACCAACCGGCCAAACTAAATTTGCCGGGTCTTTGCCGGTTTACCGGAAATTCAACCGACATAAAAAGTAACCCAAGACCACAGAACACAACTGAAAAATCCATCCATGAAATAAATGACTGGAAAAGACCATAAGTTTGCTGTCTGATATAGGTAGCCTGATCAATAAAATTTGGCGGAAAAAATACACTGCTGATTCCGAACCAGATATTTAAAATATAAAAAATGAAAAAGATCGCAGCAATACTACTAAAAAGAAGGTTTCTGGGGGTATTTATTCTGAATAGGAACATTATCCCAACAAAAAGGATCAGAAACTCACACAGGTAAATCCCCGAATTCAAAACCTGAAGGTAAGTTCTCACACTATTTTCGAGTGCCAGATTTAATTGGGTTAAATCGAAATTGAAAAAGGTAGAATCTGAAGAAATCATGCCGGCATAGACACGAATCGGATGTTTCTCAATGGGTTTATCAGTAGAAAGTGAAACTAGCGGGACCGAAGGAAGATTCAACCGGCTGGCAAAACCTGACGCAAGACTTGGAGAAACAGCTGAAGACGGATAATATAAATTATTATAGCCTAAAACCTTAAAAACAACAATTTTGGTTTCATCCTTTTTTCCTGATGAAATCGGTTTAACTGAACCCAGATAAACTGCGTCAGATGTTTTAAAGGCGGTTACTAAACCATAAGACGATTTGGGTTGAGATTTAATTGCATCCAGAAGATCATTGGTAAGACCAGTCCAAGCAACAGGAACCCCAGATTCATTTAAGATGACTATTTCAGAAGCTACTTTATACCCATTGATCAAGGTTCCAACCATTTCCCATTTTTTCTCCCTGATCAGAGAAATCAGCAATGAATCAGAAAATGTCCGGTTTTTTGCAAGAACAAATTCTTCACTTTCAGCAGTAAAACTTTGGCGGAGATAAGTCATGAACTGCTTAAATTTTTCAGAGGAATAAGCATCTTCTCCGCGGGAAGTCTGGGATGAAAAATAAAAAAGAGTCAGGAGAGCCAAAGAAAGAAGAACCAGAGTGGGAATGGCCAGTTTTTTAAATTTCATCAGATTACAACCCGGTTTCCGGGAGTTAACCCTTGCATCACTTCTATGATCGCCGTTGCAGCCAGAATTGCCATTTCATTTCTTGTTTCAAGAGTTGCTGAGCCAATATGCGGGGCGAGAACAACATTATCAAGGGTTAGCAGATCCGGGTGAATTATCGGTTCATTTTCAAAAACATCGAGACCAGCCCCGTACAAATGACCTGATTTCAGAACTTCTGCAAGTGCCTGTTCATCAATAAGTTCGCCTCTGCCCGTATTGATAAGAATTGACCCTTTTTTCATTTGCAGCAACCGTTCTCTGCTGAGAATATGACGGGTTTCTGGTGTTAGCGGGGTGTGTAGAGAAATAACGTCACTGTTTTTAATCAGGTCATCAAGTGAAGAAAACGAAAAAGATTTTTCGGGACTTTCAGCAATTTTTCTGTTATGGTAAACAACAGTCATACCCAATGCCTTAACCCGCCCGGCAAAGGCTGTTCCAATTTTTCCCATCCCAATAATTCCGCATTGTTTTCCCTGAAATCCAAACCCTGCAAAAAGGTCTGATGCCCATCCTTTAAATTCTCTGTTTCTGCAATATCTGTCGGCAGGAAGTAGCTTTCTTGCAACTGCAAGGAGCAAACCTAGAGCAAGATCTGCTGTAGCCTGCGTTAGAACATCAGGGGTATTGCAAACAATGACACCACGGTTTTTAGCCGCCTGCAAATCGATGTTATTGATACCAACAGCATAATTGGAAATGACTTTAAGTGAGGGCAGCCGGGAAATAAAATCTTGTGAAATCCGATCTGATAGCAGACAAAGAACACCTGCTGCATCCGGACAGGACTCAAGAAGTTCAGACGAAGGAAGTGGTGTTCTGACATCATGGTAAACCAGATCAAACTGATTTTCAAGAAGCCTGATTCCCTCTTCAGGAATGTGCTGTGTAATCAGAACTCGTTTTTTCATGTAAAGAATGTAACCGGTTCCGGGTAAATACCATGTCGATTACACCAGAAATTTTATGATTTAAAAAGGGTGTATTTTTTGATTTCGAATGAATTGTTTCTTTGAGAATTGAAAGTGTTTCGAACGGGTCAATAATAACAAAATCAGCTTTTGCTCCTTTTTTCAACGGATTCTCTTCAGTTCCAAACCGTCTTCTCGGATTTACAACCAACATTTCGAGCAACTGATCAAGGGTAAGAATTTGTGTTTTTACCAGGTAAGTATAAGCAAGCGAAAAAGTTGTTTCAAGCGAAATAGCACCAATTGGTGCTGATAAGAAGTCTGTCGTTTTTTCAATTTCTGATTGTGGGGTGTGCGAAGAACAGATAATATCAAACCCGCCATTTTTCAAACTATTAAGAACGGCATCAAGATCAGAAGGTGCCCTTAACGGTGGTGAAAGTTTAAAATTAGTATTGTACCAGTCAAGGTTTTCATCTGAAAGAATAAAATAGAAGGGGGCAATTCCTGCCGTTACATTGGTTCCACGGCTTTTATGGAAGGCCAGTGCTTCAATGCCTTCACGGGTGACAACATTATTAAAATGAAGTTTTGCACCGGTTTCTCTCGATATTTCGCAATCCCGGTGAACCATTATCGATTCTGATACTGCAGGAATTCCAGGCAGACCTAACCGAATTGATTGAAATCCGTCATGTAAAACCCCACTTCCCGACATGCTTTTATCTTCCGGATTGACAACAACAAGGGAATCATACATTGACAGATATTCACAAGCCCGTTTCATGAAAAGTGAATTCTGAACCGGCAGATTTCCATCTGAAAAAGTGTGCACACCTGCTTCAGAAAATGATTTTACAGGAGAAATGAGTTGCCCTTCACAATTCTTGGAAATTGCGGCAACGATTTCAATTCGAATGGGACTGTCTTCAATTTTATCTTTGAGATATTCTATAACCTGAAGTGAGTCGATGACAGGCCGGGTATTCGGATAGATAAAAACGGTTGTAAATCCGCCGGCAAGAGCAGCTTCTGACCCGGTTTTCACAGTTTCACGATATTCAAGTCCGGGCTCACCAAAATTGGCATGGGTATCACAAAATCCGGGAACGAGAAGGCGTCTGTTTCCTTCAATTACTTTTGCACCCTGAGCATTAATTTCAGTACCAATTTCAGAAATCAAACCTGTGCTATGAACCAAAACGTCACCAACACCCTTAAACCCACCTGGATAAGGATCGTGAATCTCAAAATTTTTAAACAGGATCATAAAGATGAACTCCTGAATTCATAAATCATTTTCAGTACGGCCATTCTGACTGCCACACCATTGGTAACCTGTTCAAGTATAATGCTCTTTTCTGAGTCAACAGCATAATGTGAAAGCTCAACACCCCTGTTTACGGGTCCGGGATGCATGATAATGGCATGACTTTTCATTTTGCTGATACGGCGTTCGTCAATACCATAAGCTTTGTGAAATTCTATGAGCGAAGGGAGATAACCACTTTCCATTCTTTCCATCTGGATGCGCAAACTTACCGTTGCATCAAGCTCAGGAAGAATCTGATCAAGCTGGTGATGCAATGTTACTCCAAATCTTTCGAAATGTGCAGGAAGAAGTGTTTTGGGTCCGATCAGATGAACATTTGCTCCGAGCAGTTTCAGTGCAAAGACAAGTGATCTTGCAACCCTTGAATGAAGAATATCTCCAATAATCCCAACTGACAAACCCTTGAATTCGTTGAAATGCTGTTGAAGACTCAATACATCAAGAAGTGCCTGGGTCGGATGTTCGTGAGTACCTTCCCCTGCATTGATAATTGAGGCCTGAACTGAACGGCTGAGCATGTTACAGATTCCCGATAGTGTGTGTCTGATAACTACCATGTCAATTTTCATGACTTCAAGGTTTTTAATGGTATCAAGAACCGTTTCACCTTTGGCAGAACTGCTTGACTCATTATTAAAATTTATGACGGTTGCACCCAACCGGCGTTCTGCTAGTTCAAATGAAAACCGGGTACGGGTCGAATTCTCGAAAAATAAATTGGCAACCGTACAATTTTTTAGATCAGTCAGGTTTTTATCATCCTGATCAAGAAGAGTGCGGTAACGGGCTGCAAGAGCTAAAATTTCAAGAAGTTCATCACGGGATAGTGTTTCAATGCCGATAAAATGTCTGGATGGAAACATAATAGGAGTTAATCAGGAAGAGAAAATGCGTTTCAGATTGAATGTTTTAAGAATAGATGATAAAAAAAAACCGAAACAAAGTTTCGGTTTTTCACTTAAACATGGCCTTTATTGAGCCCCACGTTTTCCTTACGGAAGTTGTTGTATAAACTCCGCTTCCTTCTAGAAACGTTGTCCCAGCCCGGGATACCATTTTCAGGCGGTAGGTAACCGTGTTTCCCTGAGATTTATACAATCCGAGATCAATAAACTGATAAACTGTTCCTTCACCCTGAGGGCTGAAGGTTTTAATAACTTCAAAATCTGTCTGATTATCTTTTTTTCTTTCAAGATCAAACTGAACAAGCCCGGATTCACCAGAACTTTTCCATTCAAGAAGAATTCTGTCACCCAATGATCTCACCTTAAAATAATCAATAAGCAGATTATCAGGAGAAAACCCTGTTGTCAGAAGTCCAAAACCAGCAAAAGTTAAAAGAAGAAAAAGTTTTTTCATCATGTTGTAAAGGTAATAGATAGCAAAGACTGTGTCAAGAGGTATTTATCCAGACACTGGTTTGGATTCAATTACTTGTTTTTCAGTAGGTCAAGCTGATAATCTGCATTCCTGGACCAGGCGGCATCTGCTTTGGCATTTTTGAAGGCAGCTTTCGCTTCTGTATACTTCCCTAATCCCTTAAGTGAACGACCTAATTCGTAATAATTTGCACCTTTTCTGTTGGCTGATCCTTTTTTCAATTCAATTGATTTTCCGATAGACTCAGCAGCAAGTTCAAATTTTCCCAATTCATTGTAAGATATCCCCAAACGAAGAAAGAGTTCATCATTTTTCGGGTCAACCTCTGTTCCCTTTTTAAAAGTTACAACAGCTTCGTCCTGATTAGAATTTTCTGAATGGGCAATTCCCAGATAATAATAGGCAAACGGATCTTTGGGCTGAAGTTCAATTGCCTTTTTTAAATTTTTCACAGCGTCATTATATTTCTTTGCTGCAATGTAGGCACGGCCGATACTGATGTAATTATCCTGCTCATTCGGAACGGTTTCAATTCCCTTTTGATAAATGGCAATGGCATCTGCAGTTTTTCCAACTTGTTCGTAGGATTTACCAAGAAGATTATAGGACTGTGAAAAGGCAGGCTCAACTTCAACAGCTTTTTTCAATGAAGAAATGGCCTTTTCAAATTCATTCAATCGCCTTTGGGCAACGGCTAGATTATAGTAATATCTGGCAGCCTTGCCATATGTTGCAATTGCACTTTCGTATTGGGCAATTGCTTCAGTATATTGATTTTTCTTCAGGAATGAATTGCCTTCATTAAAGATTTTATTGGCCTGGTTTTCTTCCTCTGAATTTTTTGAATCCTGAGAAAAACCTGTGACAGAGATCAGGGTGAAAAAACCAAAAAACAGAATTCTTTTAAAAAAAGCCATTGAGGGTCTCCTGTTACTTTTCAATTGAGTATAAAATTTAAAAATAATTCAATCTAACGACGTTATCAAACAAATTTGCTATTCTTCTGAAATTGAAACCAAAAAATGGTTTTTAATAAACTCTACCATAACCTCAAATTCATCATCCGGTAAAACCATACCAGCTTCAGGGTTCTGCGCAAGAACATGAGACCAGGTAACATGTTGCCTGATTTGCCCAGCCTTTACAACAGTTGTTAAGTATTCTCTGTACTGTTCAGTAAGGAATAATTCAGTAGTTGAATCAGGTCTGAAACTTTCCCAGGTTGCAGAAAAAACGGAGTAGGCCTGCTCCCATTTTTTTCTATTTTGAATAGAATCGGGCGTCATGAGCAAATAATTTGCCATTGCCCGGTAATCATCAGAATTTTCAAACTTTTCAGAAATCTGAAGACATTTACCAGATAAATCTGGAACAACAGGGGTAGAATCTGCAGGGTTCCAGATTGAAAAACCATATTTCTGACCGATTATGCCAAGCAATCCCCAAGCTTCAAATCCGTATGGGTTTAGCAATATAGATCTTACTGCGGCATCAATTGCGGCAGAAGTATCACCCATTTCATAATAGAGGTCACCCAAATACTTCCAGGCTTTCCAGGATTTTGGATTTTTATAAACAGACGCTTCAAACCAGTATTTAGCTGTATCCAACTGATCAAAAATAAAAAAGGTATCACCGAGGTAGAGGTATGAAAACCAATTATCCGGTTGAACTTTCATTGCTTTCAGGTAAGCACTTCTAGCTCCCTCATAGTTTCGCACATGATAAAGACTATCTCCCAAAAAGTAAAAGTTGCCTCTTTTTTTATTTGGTTTAAAAGAAACCAATTGGGGATTTAAACCTATTATAACGGGTTTGACCCATTCATCAACTTCACGAAAATATCTATTTTCAAAATTTAACGGGGGTTCACTAACTGTTAAACAACCGATTTTATTTTTTTCGAGATAACTTGAAACCTGTTTGTTGAAATCAAGAATTGTTTGTGTTCCATCATCAGACCAAACAGGTACCTTCTGAGCCAGGAGACCTGAATTAAAAAAGATGATCAGAAACAAAAAGAAAAAATTCAATTTCATACTGTACGGTTCAAAAATGAGTTTATAATTACCTGATTTGCCTTTGGGAACGGGTATTGACTCAACTCAGACGGTAACACCCACCGAACCTCACTGCCACTCAATGGTTGTGCCGTTCCGGAAATCAGAGTACAAAGATAGGCATGAATCGTGATAGAAAAATGGGTAAAAGCATGGTCTACCTCAGCCAGTTTTTCAGTAACGGTGATTTCAAGACCAACTTCCTCCATAAATTCCCTTTTTACACATTCAGTAAAAGATTCACCAGATTCTACTTTTCCACCCGGGAATTCCCACATTCCGGCAAGCATTTGGTTTTCATGGCGCCTTGCTATCAATACTTTTCCGTTTGCAAAACAAAGACCGACTGCAATTTCCTTATGAGGACGGTCTTTCATCTTTCTTTTAACCGGAAACCGGGCAAAAGTTCCCTGGCGAAAACCCGAGCAATATTCTGCAACCGGACATTCGTCACATTTGGGCTGTTTTGGTCTGCAAATCAGGGCACCCAACTCCATTACAGCCTGATTGAAGTCAGACGGATTTTCTGAAGGAATAATTTCTTTCAGACTTTCAAAAACAAGCTTTCTTGTCTGTGGACGTGAAATATCATCTTCCAGTTCCGTTAACCGGGCAAATACTCTGAATACATTACCATCAACAACCGGGACCGACTCATTGAATGCGATACTGGCGATGGCGGCTGCAGTGTAGGGTCCGATGCCGGGAATTTCAAGAAGTTCTTCGAATTTGCCGGGAAGCTGACCATTCATTTCAGATGAAACCAACTTTGAGGCTTTGTGCAGATTTCTTGCTCTTGAGTAATAGCCAAGTCCTTCCCACGCTTTCAGAACCTGTTGCTGATCTGAAAATGCAAGAGTGTTTACATCCGGAAAAAGTTTAATAAATCTGTCGAAGTAGGGTCTGACTGTTTCAACCTGAGTTTGCTGAAGCATAATTTCAGAAATCCAGATCAGGTACGGATCACGAACGTCACGCCAGGGCATTTCACGTTTATTTAATTCATACCAGTTTAAAAGTGGTGTAACTATTTGTCTCATATCAGGAAATCATCCAGAGCCAGCAAACACCTATCAGAGTACTGACGATTGTTGTCGGAACCCCAACTTTTAAAAATTCTGTAAATGAAAGTGTTGCTTTTTTCTTTGCTGATTCTGCAACAATCAGATTGGCAACTGAACCCATTAAAGTAAGGTTACCGGCAAACGTGGAGGCCATTGCCAGCAGCAACCAAAAGGATTTGGCATCCGGAAGAGCATCAACGGCAACCCGGATTAACATCACAAAGGGAACGTTACTCACAAGGTTTGAACCCAGAATTGTGATTCCGGAAAAATGAAGATATTTAATAAAAAGCGAACTGTCATGGTTTAGGATCAGTGAATTTAAAAGTTCAATCCAATGAGTTGACTTTAAAACACCAACAACAACAAACAAAGAGGCAAACATGAGCAGTAAAGACCAGTCAACGTGGACGAAAAAGTGCTGAGGACTCTTTCTTGCCAGAATTAAAGTTGCCACAGCTCCGATCAGTGCACCCAAAGCAAGTGACACTCCTGCCAGAAATAAAATCAGGACGCCGCCAAAGACAAACAAAGTCCAGTTAACCTGAAACCAATCAACCCGTGGTGCCTGAAAATGAGTAAAAGTGGCAAATTGTTTTTGGGGAAACTTTGCTCTGTAAATCCATTTCACCAGAAATCCGTTGGCAATCAGAGCCAGAATTGCAACCGGAGCCAGGTAAAGGAAAAAATGGAAAAATGGAATCCCGGAAAAATGTCCAACCAGCATATTTTGTGGATTTCCGACCAGCGTCATAACTGATCCAATATTGGAGGATGTCGCCAGGGCAATCAGCATGGGAATTGGGTTGAGATCTGCATCATCAGCAATGGTTAGGATGACCGGTGTGAGCAAAACGCAAATGGTATCATTCACAAAAAGAGCGCTTAAAATTCCGGAAAGAAAAACCAGAAACCAGAGCAAACGGCCTGAATTTCCTGAGTGGGACAATGCACGATGGCTTAAAAATCTGAAAAATCCGCCATCACGGAGTGATCCTACCATTATCATCATTCCCAAAAGAAGCGTAATGGTATTCCATTCGATCATTTTGTATGCATCGTCAAGGGTTAAACCTGCAAAAATGATCATCAAAACGGCACCGGTAAGACTTACGCCGGGGCGGTCGAGATGAAGAAAAGGGATGCGTTGAAGGGAAATAAGCAGGTAAGTGAGAATAAAAATACCGGCAATGAGGTAATCGGGTTGGATGCTGCCCATATTTGGTTAGTTTTGATCTGAAAAGAAAGTGTTTGAAAGAACTCGAAGTTTTTCCTTAATTAAATCTTGGTTTCGTTTAACATAAATTGTAGTAATTTCTTCTGACTGTTCAAACTTTAAAATAGTTTGGATACCCTGAATTTCGGAATTAATGAATTGAAGGGTAATTTGGACAATTGCGTCCTTTGTCCACTTTTCAATTGTATCAAAACTTTCATAATCATAACCCAACTCTTTCCATTTTGGGGAAATTGTATATTTTTCAAATGAAATTCGCTCTAAAAGATCTTTTTCATTTTCCGCTTTTTCAAATAATGAAATTAATTCTGAAAATTCCCAAAATTCTTTTTCCTTTGAAAGTTCAATTGCCTTTTTAAAAATTGTCTGTGCAAGTAAATTTTGAAAATAGTGTGGTAAAACATAATAACTAATAAACTCTGTAATTTGTTTGCCATGATTTGAAATCAGTTTCAAAATATCAATTTCAGGAATTGTTACCTTTCGGATTTCAACCTTTTCAGTAATATTAGCAATATCAACAACTTCAAATCCTACTTTTTCCTTATTTTCCCTTTTCTGGTCAATAAATCTATTATTTCTTAGCTTTTTCCCAAGAGCATCCGATACAATTGACTGAGCCACCTTTGTGGTTCTAGAAACTTCCTGTACCATGATTTCGCGACCGACTGGATCAGGGAATCGTGATATAAGTTCAATTAATCGGCCAATAACCTGCTGCCGGTTTTGAACATTATCACCTTCACCTTTTATTGATGAATACTCGATGATAAATTCAATAAAACTTTTGCGGTAGCGGGTGAGGTAATCCAGAAATGCTTCACTTCCCAGTTTCTGAACATAGGAATCAGGATCCTGTCCGTCTGGCAACATGACAATTTGTGGGAAAAGTCCTTCATCAAACAACAGTTCAATTGACCGTTCCATGGCTTTTAAGCCAGCGTTGTCACCATCGTAGAGAAAAATGAAATTCTTTTGTGTGTATCGTTTCACCAGTTTGATTTGATCGGGAGTTAGTGCAGTTCCCGAGGTAGCAACTACATTTTTAATTCCGTGCTGATGAAGGGAGATGACATCAAGATAACCTTCAACGAGAATGACTTCATCCCGTTTTCTGATGTCTTCCTTGGCTTGGAAAAGTCCGTACAAAACCCGGGATTTGTTGTAAATTATGGATTCAGGTGAATTCATATACTTGGCAAAATCCACCGTTGGCGTCATAACACGGCCGCCAAAGCCAATCACACGGCCAACGGGATCCTGAATCGGGAACATCACCCGGTCACGGAACCGGTCATAAGTGCTTCCATTTTCACCACGAATGATCAACCCGAGCTGTTCAAGTAATTCGGTTCTGACCTGGTCACGGTAAGCTGAAGATTTGAGATCATCCCAACCGGAATGAGCGTATCCCACGCCAAACTTCACAATACTTTCGTTGGTAATTCCCCGTTTTTCAAGGTAGTCACGGGTTGGTTTGCCATCATCAAGCTTCAGGTTTTCAAAAAAGATTTTTGCCGCCCACCGGTTCACTTCATAAAGTGAATCTTCAGCTGAAAAATTTTCCGATTGTTCCCGTTCATTTTTGGGAAGTTCGATATGTGCTTTTTCGGCGAGAATCTTAACCGCATCATAGAAGGATACATTTTCATATTCCATGATGAAGTTGAAAACAGATCCGCCTTTTCCGCATCCGAAACATTTAAAAATCCGTTTGGCCGGATTGACGGAAAATGATGGTGTTTTTTCGTTGTGGAACGGACAGTTTCCCCAGTAATTGGTACCCTTTTTTTTCATCTGCACGCGTTCAGAAACGATGTCGAGAACATCGTTGGCATCCTGAACTGAGGCGATAAACTGGTCGGTAAATTTCATGGGGAGGAGCAGTTATAAGTTATAAGTCGAGTGAAACGAAGATCCCGAACACTTTCGGGGTTATAAGTTACAAGTCGGGTGAAACGAAGCCCCGATTCACATAAGGGTTACAAGTTACAAGTGGTAGGAGAAAAGTAGTTGTTGGTAATAAGCTAAAGGAATTAAGTTGTTACCAGGCTAATTACGTTATCAATAAAATTATAGTTAAAAATTGGGTAAATAAAAACACAAGCTTAACCCTTTTCACTTGTAACTTGTAACTTACCACTTATAACTGTTTTAATACGACATCAGCCGATTCAATTCGGTCATTTTGGTTGAATATTCTTTTCTTGCCTGCCTTCTTAGCCGGGCAAGCTCAAGACGCTGTTCTTCAGAGTCATTGCTTGGTTTCAACGGAAGAACTTTAACGGGTTTTCCCCTGTCATCAATCGCAACCAAACTAAAAAATCCGGTAACTATTGTTTCTTCAAAATCAACGCCTTCAGGTTTATTTACAACCTTCAAGCCAATTTCCATTGAAGTTTCACCGGTTATATTTACCGTTGCAAGCATGGTTAACCGGTCACCGAGCTTTACCCGTTTTCTGAATTCAAGCGGATCAATCTGAATCGTTTGGACGGCTTGCCCGCAATACCGGCGGGCACAGGCGTGGGCAGTTAAATCGAGGAGCTTAAACATGTCACCGGCAGTGATAAACCCAAATTGGTCAACCATTCCCTTGGTAACTTGTGCAGTTCCTTTAAATTCTTTGATTCCGGTAGGAATGTATTCTCTGTGTTCCATTATTTTTTTACTCCAAACATAAATTCCAACGGACGCCAGACTCTTCGAGACCAGGCACGTTCGGTATGTTCAGCACCTTCATCTATATATCCCATTACCTCAGTTGAATCCTGATATCCCTTTGTTTTTAATAAGTTTAGCATCTGATCATAGCCTGGTCTGAGTTGATTTTCAAGGCCTTCGGTTCCATCATCCATATAAACCCTGAAATTTTTTCTTTCCCCTTCAAAGGTATCAACTTCTTTGATAATTTTGTAATCTTCAATCAAAAATGCACTTGATAAACAACCTGCCATTCCAAATACATCAGGGCGCCACCAAACAAACAGGAAGGAGCTCAGTCCACCCATTGAAGAACCCATCACAGCCGTGCTTTCGGGTCCTTTCAAAGTACGGTAAGTACTGTCAATCATCGGTTTGATTTTATCTGTGACAAAATTCAGATAAGCTTTGCCCAATTCAGTATCAGAATATTCTGCTGTTCTGTCTGCAGAATTTGAAAGGGCAACAACAATAATTTCTTCAATGATTCCAGCTTTTGCAAGGGAATCTGCAACTTCATCAATCCGCCATTCCGTTCCGTTAAAAGACGTTGCCGGATCAAAAACATTTTGTCCGTCATGCATATAAAGAACAGGGTACCGTTTTGTTTTATTTTCCTTATAGGATGAAGGTAACCAGACAATCACATCTTTCGGGAAATTTAAACCTTCCCCTTTCAGGCCACGATAATAGTTAACCTCACCTACAATTCCGGAATGGGAAGCAAACCAGATATCAGACCAGGTTTGAAAACGAATCACAACTTTCTTATCAGAATCCAGAATAATTCTGGTATTTCCCGGCATAATTCCGGCAGTCTCCATAGCTTGGGAATTCCAGTTTCCACGGGTAATTTTAAACTCAAGCGTATCCCCCGATTTGAATGAACCGGTAAAAACCCAAATTGAATCAGATTCTTTCACCATTTTTACTTTTGACGGATTCCAGAAGCCCAATTGTTCACGATTTCCGGTAATGTAAACTTCTGAAGAATCAGGTGTGCCAGCCGGAACTATGACTTTAACAGTAAGACTTTGCTCTGCACAGGAGAACAGGAGTGGAAGTAAGATTAATAATAATAAGTATTTATACATGTAGATTTTGGAGGGTTTAAAATAAATTTTGTATGGTATTTTTGAAAGTAGTAGGTAGAATGAAAATTGCATGGATCCCGGATCCCCGAAAGCGTTCGGGGCAGGCTAAGTCCGGGATGACAACAAATCAAAACAAAATCATGATCCTTTTATTTTCCATTTGGAACCTTCTTTTCCGTCCTCAATTACGATTCCGCCGGAAGTCAGCCGGTCACGGATCAGGTCGGATTTGGACCAGTTTTTTTCCTGACGGAAACCAGTTCTGAGTTCAAGAATTAAGCCCATTGCTGAGTCAAGTTCTTTTTCAAAAGATTTTCCGGAAGCATTTTCAGGAAGTAAACCAAGGACTTCTCCTACAGTTTTTCTAAAAAAAGAAGGGAGTTCTGAACGCAATCCGCCATCCACCAGTAATTCCGGATTTGTATTCAGAGTTTTAACGGCGTTAAAAACAACTGCCAGCGCACGCGGTGAATTAAAATCATCATTCATCGCTTCAGAAAACTCTTCAAACCAATCCAAAATGAGCTTCTGGGTAAACGGTTTTTCTTCCCGGCCTTCTTCAAACTTCAGGACAGGTCCAACCATATTCATCAGGCGTTCAAATCCACTCTGGGCGGACATCAATCCTTCTGCAGAAAAATCAATCGGGGAACGATAATGAGAACTTAAAACTAAAAACCGGATCACCATGGGATCGTAGGTTTTGAATAAATCTTTGACAAGAACAAAATTCCCTTTTGACTTGCCCATTTTTTCACCATTGACTGTCACCATGTTATTGTGAAGCCAATATTTGACGAAATGTTTGCCGGTTGCTGCTTCTGACTGTGCGATTTCGCATTCGTGATGCGGAAACTGATTTTCTAATCCTCCACCGTGAATGTCGAACGATTCGCCCAGGTATTTCATTGACATGGCAGAACATTCAATATGCCAGCCGGGAAACCCGACACCGAAAGGTGATTTCCATCTCATCAGGTGATTGGCTTCAGCCTTTTTCCACAGGGCAAAATCGAGCGGATTTCTTTTATCTTCATGGATTTCAACACGGGCACCTTCCTGAAGTTCATCGGTTTTTCGTCCGGAAAGTTTTCCGTAAGACGAGAATTTTTTCACATCAAAATAGACGGATCCGTTCGATTCGTAGGCAAATCCTTTGCTGATGAGTGTTTCAATCATTTCAAGCTGTTCGGGAATGTGTCCGGTAGCTCTGGGAGAAATATGCGGACGAAGAATATTCAGCCGGTCCATATCGTCGAAGTACGACTTGGTAAATCCTTCAGCAATGGCCATGGGTTCAGAAGCAAGTTCTTTCGACAGTTTCTGGATTTTGTCTTCACCCTCTTCTGCATCACCGACCAAATGCCCGACATCAGTAATGTTCTGTACGTAAAACGGATTAAATCCGGCAACTTTCAACCAGCGGAAAACCAAATCAAAGGAAATATAAGACTTGGCATGTCCCAAATGGGAATCACCATAAACCGTCGGACCGCAGACATACATTTTTGTCTGTTTCGGATTGATCGGTTCATATTTCTCCAGTTTTCTGGTGAGGGTGTTGTAAACGTGAAGTTCTGACATAAAGTATTGTTTTAAATAGATTTAGAAAATGTGCGATAAATTGGTGACTATGTAACCCCAACTTGTTCATCAGGTGCCGCCCTTCGACAGGCTTAGGATAACAGATTTACAATGGGCGATGTTAAAAAGTTTAAGTTGAAATGAAACGTGGTTCTCTAAAAAGAAAAAATACTGGATTCCCGCCTTCGCGGGAATGACAGCATGTCTCCATAATGAAACAAGGGATTTACCAAAATGTTCAAATAAAATAAAAAGCCAACCTTGTAACTTATAACTTATAAATCGTCCCCTGTCCCTCGTCCCCATCCTCACCGTGGCGTTTCGAGTAATTCTCTGGCCTGAATTCTTGAGGTTTCTGAAACTGAATCTCCGGAAAGTAGTTTCGCAATTTCATCAACTCGATCCTGTCCGTTAACGTGAATAACGGTTGATTCTGTTGATCCGTTGTGAATCTGTTTGGCAACCAGGAAATGATCGCCGGGAACCGAGGCAACCTGCGGTAAATGGGTAATCACAAAAACCTGATGATCAGTTGATAATCTGGTTAACAGTTTCCCGACTGAAAAAGCTACTTTTCCGCTGACACCGGTATCAATTTCGTCAAAGATCAGAACCCCGACACCACCAACTGCTGCTGTTGACGCTTTGATCGCCAGCATGATCCGAGAAATTTCTCCGCCTGAAGCAACTTTCGCCAGGGGTTTTACCGGTTCACCTGCATTTGTCGAAATCATAAACTCAATAAAATCAATCCCTTCCGGTGAAGCTTCAACGGTTTTTCCGTCAACCAGAACCCAGGAATGAGAATCTTGTTTAACCGAAAAACTGACTTCAAATTTCGCCTTTAGTAAGCCCAGTTCTGACAAATGTTCGAGAACCATTTTTGAAAGTTTTTCAGCTCCCTTTTTCCTTGAGGAAGACAAAGCCAGGGCTGATTTGATATAAGCCTGCTGGAGGGATTCTGTTTCCTTCTTCAGTTTGATGATATTACCATCAACATTGAGCTCTGCACCAAGTTCAAGTTCGAGTGATTTTTCCTTGTCCAGAACTTCTGCAAGGGTTGGTCCGTACTTTTTCTTCAACCGGTTGATGCCGTCGAGACGGACTTTCACTTCTGATAATCTTGCCGGATCAACAACCACTTTTTCAGAATAATTTTCAAAGAAACTTCCTGCTTCTTTTACTGAAATAACTGCCGATTCAAATTCTTTGAAATAGTCAGCCAGATTTTTATCAATTTTCTGAAGATCATCCATTTTCTTGCGGATATCGTTCAGTTGATGGTACAAACTTCCTTCATCCTGACCTAAAAGTGAATAGCCGATTGAACCGGAAGTCTGGAATAAAAACTCAGCATTTTCAAGTTTTGAAAGTTCATTTTCAAGCAGATCATCTTCATCGGATTCAGGTTTGATTTCCCTGATTTCCTTCAGTTGAAATTCTGATAATTCCCTTTTTTCAATAAGTGTATCTCTTTGTTTTTCAAGAGATTGCAGAGCTTTACGTTTAGCTTCTGCTTCCGACCAGAGTGTTTCCGTTTTTTCAAGCAATTCAGGATGACGGCAGAAATCATCAAGGAAATTGAGTTGTCTTTCCGTGGAAAGCAATGACTGATGGTCGTGCTGACCGTGCAGATCGACCAGTAAATCACCAATTGATTTAAGCGTGGCAAGGGTTGCAGACTGATCGTTGACGAAAATCCGGTTCTGCCCTTTTGTGGTAATTTCCCGGCGGATTGTAAGGTCATCACCTTCGATTTCAAGCTGGTTGTCTGAAAAAACCTTTTGAAGTGCCGGCGTTGGTTTAAATTTGAAGGAACCTTCAACCTGAGCCCGTTCCTGTCCATGACGGATCGATTCTGTTGAGGCCCGGTCACCGAGGATGAGGGAAATGGCACCGAGTAAAATGGACTTCCCCGCACCGGTTTCCCCCGTAAGAATATTAAGATTCCGAGTGAACTGGAGGTCCATTTCAGAGATGATTGCAAAATTCCGGATGTAAAGTCTGGTCAACATAGATTTATAATTTACGAAAGATTAAAATCAAACAGAAATCGGAATCAGCCTGTTTCAGGCAATTTCATTGAGAATCAGTGTATCGGATGGTTCAGATAAAACCCGGTCACGCAAAAGCCGGTTTTCAGGTTTTCTCAAATGCGGATCGTCCTTAAGAATAAAGTCAGATATTTGCCGGGATTGAATCACCAGGGGTTCATCTTTGACCAGATCTAAAAGCTGAAGATCGGGCATTCCGGATTGCCGTGTTCCGTACAAATCACCAGCACCCCGGATTTCCAGGTCCTTTTCAGCAATTTCAAATCCGTCGGTCGTTCTTTCCATGGTGGCAAGGCGTTCTTTTCCGTCTTTTGAAAGTTTGAAGGACGTAATCAGGAAACAATAACTCTGCTCAGAACCCCGGCCGACACGACCACGAAGCTGATGAAGCTGGGCAAGACCAAACCGTTCTGCATGTTCAATGACCATCACCGAGGCATTGGCAACATCAACACCCACTTCAATGACGGTTGTGGAAACGAGAATATTCACTTCACCCGATTTGAAAGCTGACATTGTGGCTTCCTTTTCTTCGGATGAAAGCCGGCCATGTAGCAACCCAACTTTAAAATCTGAAAACTCAGCGCCGATTTCTTCAAGTGCATCCGTTGCCGCCTTCAGATCCAGTTTTTCAGATTCTTCAATCAGCGGATAAACGAAATAGGCCTGTCTTCCCTTTTTGATCTGTTCCCGGATCGTCCTGAAAAGTTGTGACCGGTCTTTGTCGAAAATGATGGCCGTTTTAATCGGCTGCCGGCCTTTTGGCAGTTCGGTGATTTTTGAAACTTCGAGATCACCATACAAGGTCATCGATAAAGTTCTGGGAATCGGCGTTGCCGACATCACCAGCATGTGCGGCAGAATTCCCTTTTGCTTCAGTTTTGCCCGTTGGATGACACCAAACCGGTGCTGTTCATCCACCACAATAAGACCCAGATTCTGGAAAATTACCTGATCTTCAATCAAAGCATGCGTTCCGATTACAATACGGGTCATTCCCGACTGAATCATTCCCAAACCGGAATTTTTACTTGCCGTTTTTAAACTTCCGGTGAGTAAAACCACGTCCAAACCCAAAGGTGTGAAATAATTCAGCATCGTCCGGTAGTGCTGTTCAGCCAGAATTTCTGTCGGCGCCATAAAAGCAGCCTGGAATCCGTTATCCACAGCCATCAGCATCGCCATCATGGCAACGACGGTTTTTCCTGATCCGACATCACCCTGAATCAGGCGGTTCATAGGATGTGACCGTTTTAAATCTGACCGGATATCCCGCAAAACGGAAATCTGTCCCTGTGTTAACTGAAACGGCAATGACTGATAAAACTTTTTCACCAGCTGATCTTCAGCGGTAAAAGTAAATCCCTTTTCATTTTCCTGAATCCGGAGTTTTCTGAGTCCCATCTGCAGATTGAAATAGAGAATTTCTTCAATTTTGAGGCGGTTCAAACCGGAAAGTAATTCGTCGTTGGAACCGGGATAGTGAATGGCCTTAAGTGAAAGCGAAAAATCAGAAACTTTAAATTGTTCACGGACGGAAAGGGAAAGTGTATCGGGGATGGAATTGAGATCGAGCCGTTCAAAAACTTTTTTCATGACCCGGCGGAATCCACGGGAATCAAATCCGGTTTTTCTGAGAAGATCAGTCGTCGGATAAAGGGGAATAATCCCTCCCGTGTTGATCAGTTTTAGTTCATCATCTTCCTGCTGAATGTGATCGTATTCAGGGTGAATCATCGAGAACCGGGGTCCGAATTGCTCGAGTTTACCTGAAACAGCAAAAGCTTCACCAACCCGGAAACTGGTTTTGAGGTACGGAATTCCCTGGAAAAAAGTAAGTTCCATGGTTCCTGTGCCATCTTCAAGAAAAACCTGAAGACGCTGACCACCGCGGCCACGATTTTTGATAACATCGGCCTTTTTGACGGTTCCGATAACGGTTACAATGCCTTCAGCATAACGAAGATTGCCGATTTTAAGAATCCGTGTGCGGTCAAGATATTTTCGGGGATAGTAATTCAGCAGGTGTTTGACGGTGTCAATTCCGATTGCGCGGAGTGATTTTGCCCGTTCGGGACCGACTCCGGAAATGAACTGAATGTCAGAGGTGTAGGTAAGTTCCAACAAAAAACCTGCTTTTACTGTTTTTATATACAGTTAAGATAGGAAAAAGAAAGGGCAGATTCAAGGATTGGTTACAGGTCACTGCCTGCCCCGAACGCTTTCGGGGGATTACGGGTCACAAATGCCGGGGACGAGGGACCGGTGACATGGGACAGAAAAGGCGTAAGGAATAAGGTGTAAGGTTAAAGGTAAAAGCATGGATCCCGGGTGCTGCCGAAAGCGTTCGGGAGCACCCGGGATAAATCACTTCTGATATGAAATACGGTAAAGACAGTCAGAAAAGTCATCAGAAACGAGCATACTTCCGTCAGGAAGAACTTCCACATCAACCGGCCGGCCAAACACTTCATCATTCACCTGCCAGTTATCAGCAAAGGGTTGATAGGAAATGGTTTTATTTCCGTCAAGTTTTACGATGGAAACCCGGTAACCACTTTTTGTACTCCGGTTCCACGATCCGTGCTCTGCAATAAAAATCTGGTTCTGATACTCAGCAGGAAATTTAGTTCCGTCATAAAATCTCATGCCAAGCGGAGCAACGTGTGCACCCAAATCCCTTGCCGGCGGGGTGTAATCTGAAGCTTTTTTCCCTTTTCCAAATTCAGGATCGGGGATTCCGTTTCCATGGAAGTACGGGAAACCAAAGTTCATACCGGCGGTTGGCGCATAATTCAATTCGCAGGGCGGAACGTCGTCGCCCATGTTATCACGGCCGTTATCAGTAAACCAGAGTTCATTGGTTACCGGGTGCCAGTCAAATCCGACCGAGTTTCGTAATCCTTTTGAAAAGATTTCAAGTCCCGAACCATCCAGATTCAGCCTCATCATGCTGCCAAACCGTTCATCTTTCTGTTCACAAACGTTGCACGGCATGCCAACCGGAATGTAAATTTTTCCATCCGGACCTAAACGTATCACTTTCCAGCCATGCCAGGTGTCAGATGAAAAACTGTCGTTCACTACTACGGGTTTTGGCGGATTGTCAAGATTCGCTTCAATATTATCAAACCGGATAATTCTGTTCACTTCCCCGACGTATAAACTTCCGTTGTGAAACATAACGCCATTCGGCATAAATAAACCGGAAGCAATCACCCATTTTTTGTCTGCCCGACCATCTTTATTGGTATCGGCAACGGCATAAACACTGCCATTTTTCATCCGTGTGCCAACATAAATGATCCCGGCCGGACTTTGAGCAATCGAACGGGCACCTTCCAGATCAGTGGCAAAAACTTCCATTTTAAATCCGGGAGGAAGGGTTACATTTTTGGTCACTTCATTGGTAAGGTCAGGTTCTGATATTGCTTTTTCAGATTTTGACGGTGAACCAGACTCACATCCCAGATTAAGGAATAACCCAAAGGAAAATAAAAGCGAAATCATTTTAACCTCCATAACATCAACCCTTCAAATTCTTCAGTACCGTTTCAACATCAGCCGGATTCTCAAAAAACTCCAGCAATCGCAAAATCACGCCATCCAAGGTAGAATCGGGACAACTTGCACCGGAATTCATGATAAAACTGATCTTTTCGGATTTTTGCGGCATCCAGTTTTTGGAAACCGGATGCGTTTTTTTCCGCCAGTCGTAATGATGAATTTCTTCAACCGATTTTATTTCAGAAGCATCTTTGATGAAAAAAGTGGTGAGTTTTTCTTCGCAGAGTTCAACCAGATGCGACGTGTTTGATGAATTATATCCACCGACAACAAAGGCCAGATCAGCATGAACATTTAGTGCCGAAAGAGTCGCCGATTGATTTTCGTTGGTTGCGTAGCACAACGTATCAGACGTATCGGCATAATGATTTTTGATATCGGCAGATCCAAAATGCTCGATTACGGCAACTTTTAAAATCTCCATGATTTCTTTGGTTTCAGTTGCCAGCATGGTGGTTTGGTTAATCACACCAAAACGCTGAAGATCTTTTTCAGGATTGAATCCGGGCGTTGATTTGTGTCCGAACTTGTCAACAAACTCAAGCCGGGATTTTTTTCCGCGGATGACATCGGCAAGGAAATTGGCTTCAGCAACATCGAGAATAACTACAGCAGGTCCGCTTTGTGAAACATGTGAAAAAGTTGCCCGTGTTTCTTCGTGATTTACTTTTCCGTGGATGACGTTCGAATATCCTTTTTCACCCAGTTCAATTCCCTTTTTCCAGACTTTTTCTACGAAAGGACAGGTTGTATCGTACGTGTACGGGTCGATGCCACGCTGCAAAAGTTCATGCTGAATTTCGATGGTGGTTCCAAAGGCAGGAACAACCACGATATCATCGGTGGTGAGATCATCCCATAAAATCAATTGCCGGCCTGAAGGTTCAAAAATGAATTTGACCCCACGCTGAATAAGATCTGAGTTTACGGTTGGATTATGAATCATTTCGGAAAGGAAGAAAACCCGTTTTCCCGGATTTTCATCGATGGTTTTGTAGGCAATTTCAATTGCGTTCTGAACACCGTAGCAAAAACCGAAATGACGGGGAATGATAAATTCAACCGGACCAAAATCCAATATTGTCGGATTGAAATTCCGGCGTCTGGGGTCAGTCAGATTTTGAAATTCTTTGACTTTGGTGATGATTTGGGACCGGTAAATTTCCGGAATGTCGAATTTTTTCATTTGAAGATAGTTGGTGAAAATTTATATGAAGATCAAAACACCAGGATTGATTTCAAAATTTCCGGGCACGGGATTTTTTTAATGGATGGGGATTTGGGGTTGAAGAACGAGACCCTTCGATACAATTTTTTCTTTTAAAAAATTACTCAGGGTGACAATAGTTTCTATTTTTCTTATAGCTAAAACCCGGTCACTTCGAGAACCTCAGTGTCCGGGTTTTTATGCCTTTTATCTTTTCCTGTAACCCGTAATACGTGATCTGTGACCCGTAACCTCACTCGTATCGTATAGCATCAACCGGATCAAGTGCAGCAGCCATTCTTGCGGGATAAATGGCAGAAAGAGAAGTCAGAACCAGCGCCATGGCTGTTGTGGCGAAGAAATCAACCCATTCAACAGCAACCGGAAATGCATCCACAATAAAACTTTCAGCGTTCGGAATCTGGTAAAATCCGGTTTTCATCTGCAGGAAAACAATTCCGTAACCCAGAATGGAACCGATTATAACTCCTGAAAATCCAACAATTAAACCCTGTTTGAGAAAAATCCGGTAAATCTGCTTTCTGGAGGTTCCCATTGCCATTAAAACACCAATATCCCGGCGTTTTTCGAGAACGGTCATCATCAGCGTACCCACAATATTAAAAGCAGCAATGATAATGATCAGAGCCAGAATAATATAGGCACCCCATTTTTCAAGTTTCATGATGGAGTACATTTCCCTGCGCAGATCGTACCAGGTTTGAACCCAATAGGCATTTCCCAGTTTTTCCTGGAGCATTTCTTTTACCTCAGCAGCATCGGCACCGGGTTTCAGGCGGATTTCAACTCCCGTCATTTTTCCGTTCATCTGAAACAAATCCTGAACAGCAGCATAACTTGCGTAGGAAAATCCGATATCATAAACCCGCTGAACCGAAAAAATTCCGGTCACTTCAAAACGGCGGGTTCTTGGGGTTTGCATTTGCGTGAAAACTTTATCGAGTCCGATTGGCGAAATAATGGCAATCGAGGCTCCTTCAATCGCACCCAATTTATCACTGAGAGCAATCCCGAGCAATATCCCTTTATTACCTTCCTTCGCAGTTAAAGCTGAACTTCCCATCACAATATGCTGATCAAGTTTGGTCATCTGCCCAAATAATGAATCTTCAACACCATGAAGCCAGGCAACCTGATTTTTGTTGTCATAAGTCAGGAGAGCTTTTCCTTCGGTAAAACGGGAAACCAGTGAAATCTCTGGGATGGATTTTAGAATGGAAAAAAGCAGTGAATCGTCTTCCGGAAGTGATTTTTTGTCGATCGCTTCAATTCTGATGTCAGGATCTACACCTTTCAGCAAGCCTTCAACCAAAGAAGAAAATCCGTTAAAAACCGAAAGAACAACGATCAAAGCTGCAACACCAACGGTCACGCCAATAATCGAAATTTTCGAAATAATCCCGATCAGGCTGATCCGTTTTTTTGAAAAGACATACCGGTTTGAGATCAGCCATTCAAAAGATTTCATCTGAACCTCACCGAATCGGCAATGTTAAGTCTGGCCGCCACAACTGAAGGAATCCAGGATGCAAACAGAGCCAGAATCACAGTCATCAAATTGACAAGAACAATATCGGTGACTGAAAGCAAAATGGGCACCGTGTTCATAAAATAAGCTTCAGCGGGCAACGGAATGAGATGAAACTGACTTTGAAGGATGCAAAATCCAATTCCGATCACATTCCCGATTGCAAGTCCGATTCCTGTGATGAACATTCCCTGAAAAACGAAAATGCGGGTGATTTGCTTCCGGTCAGTTCCCATTGATCTGAGGATTCCGATTTCTGCGGTTTTATCCACGATCATCATCAGAATCGTGCCCACAATATTTACAATGGCAATCAGAATCAGAACCAGAATCACGATCGGGATCATTTGCTGCTGAAGGGCAATCCAGTTAAAGAGATTGGATTGAGTTTGGAAAATAGAACGGGAATAATAGGGCCATTTGATCAGATTCTGAAGCGAATCCGAATATAAATCAGCATTGTAAAGGTTGTCTGTTTCGAGGGTAATTTCTGTGATTTCACCGGGTTTCTGAAACAATTCCTGAACGGACGGCATGGGCAGATAAATAAACAAGTCATCAAAACCCTGCATGCCGGTATCGTAAATCCCCACAATCCGGCCCTGAATCACGTTTGGCATGTTTCCCGGAGTTGGCATTCCCGAAATCCCGAATAAAGTCAGCTTTGAACCCAGTTCCAGACTCAGAAGCTGAGCCATTTTCTTCCCGACAACAATGGGATGTTTGACCGAATCGTTTGCCTGAAGATAATGACCGGCAATCATGTACTTTTTAATCTGAACGGTTTCTTTTCCGGGAATGATGCCGTTAACCAAAACACCTTCAATCGATTTTCCTGATCGGGCAATGGCTTCCCGGGAAAAGGAAGGTGCCTGTTTTTTTATAAATTTGAGGGAATCCAGAATGTTAAGATTGGAATCAGGATAAGCGAACGAATTTCCGGAGAAAGCAGAAATGGTAACGTGACTGCTGAAGGCGACCAGTTTATTCTGGATTTCAGCTGAGAAGCCGTTTACAATGGCAAGAGTGATGATCAAAGCTGCCGAACCGATTGCCACACCGCCGATTGCAAAAGCAGTAATAAACCCAACGAAGGATTTATTCTTCCTTGACTGAAAAAACCGGCTGGCAATGATCCGTTCAAATTTGAGCATTTAAAACTTTGTTTGTTTTTGAACTGTAAAACGTTGAAAAATTGAGGACACTGAGCGGAGTCGAAGTGCCCTCAATTTTTCAAGTACGGGAATTCCGATTCAGGACCAAAAGGGCACTTTTCCGATTCTCGGGACTCAGTGTCCAGAACAACAGGGCACTTTTCCGATTCTCGGGACTCAGTGTCCAGAACAACAGGGCACTTTTCCGATTCTCGGGACTCAGTGTCCAGAACAACAGGGCACTTTCACGATTCTCGGGAATCAGAAACCTGTTGTTTCCTTAAACCTTACCCCTTATTCCTTACGCCTTTTCGTTCCAACGTCCCTTGTCACGTGTCCCAAGTCCCCGGTAGTGTTATTCCGGTCTCATGGTTGGGAAGAAGAGCACGTCACGAATGGATTCCTGATCGAGCAAAATCATCGTCAGGCGGTCGATACCGATTCCAAGTCCGGCAGTCGGTGGCATTCCGTATTCAAGTGCCCGGATAAAATCTTCATCCATCACCATGGCTTCATCATCGCCTCTTTCGCCAAGCCGGCCCTGTTCTTCAAAGCGTTCTTTCTGATCGATCGGATCGTTCAGTTCTGAGAAGGCATTGCACATTTCTTTTCCGCCAACAATGGCTTCAAACCGTTCAACCAACCCTGCTTTTGTGCGGTGTTTTTTGGCCAAAGGTGACATTTCAACCGGATAGTCGGTGATAAAAGTCGGATTGATCAGCGTTTTCTCTACAAAATTTCCGAAAAACTCATCGATAATTTTTCCTACACCCAATTTCGGATCGAGATCCAGGTGTTTTTCCTTGGCGATTTTCCGGAGTTCTTCTTCCGATTTGCCTTCCAGATCCACACCAATCTTTTCAGCGATAGATTCAAACATGGTCACCCGGCGCCAGGGTGTTTTGAAATCAACATCCTTGCCCTGATACTTGATTTTTGTGGTTCCGTGCAGATCAAGACAAACTTTTTCAACGGCTTTTTCAACGAATTCCATCATCCAGTTGTAGTCTTTATAGGCGACGTAAATTTCAACCTGAGTAAATTCAGGATTGTGGAAACGATCCATTCCTTCATTACGGAAATCCCGTGAAAATTCGTAAACGCCGTCAAATCCGCCAACAATCAATCTTTTCAGATAAAGTTCGTTGGAAATTCTGAGGTACAACGTCATTCCCAGCGCATTGTGGGTGGTTGTAAACGGACGGGCTGCAGCACCACCATAAATGGGCTGAAGAATCGGAGTTTCAACTTCGAGATATCCGAAAGAATTGAAGTAATCACGAAGTGACTGCACAATCCGGCTTCTCATCTGGAAAACCTTCCGTACATCGGGATTTACAACCAGATCGACATAACGCTGACGGTAACGGGTGTCTTTATCAGAAAATTCATCATAAACCACTTTTTCGCCGTCAACTTCTTTTTCTTTGGCGATGGGGATCGGGCGAAGTGTTTTCGTGAGGATTTCAATCTGTTCAGCATGGACGGAAATTTCACCGGTTTTGGTTCTGAACACATAACCTTTTACACCGACGATATCACCCAGATCATACATTTTGAACTGGCCATATTTTTCTTCGCCAATGTCATCTTTTCTGAGGTAAACCTGAATCCGTCCGTCAGAATCCATCAGATGAAAAAAGGCAGCTTTTCCCATTTGTCTGATGGCCATGATGCGGCCGGCAAGGGAAACTGTTTCTTTGGTAGGTGCATCAACGGTTTCACCGGCTTCGTTGGTTGCCTTCGTGAAAAATTTTGCGAAATTGGTAAGAATATCGGCGGACTTTGCCGTGATATCCCACGAATAGGCAAAAGGATTAACACCGGCTGTGCGGAGATCATCAAGATATTTCCGCCGTTGAATCATCTGATCGTTCATTTGCTCAGACACAGGAACCTCGAATTGCTAATGTTGAATTATGAATTTTAAATTTTGAATGATGGAAACAAGAAGACAGCACTTCGACTCCGCTCAGTGACCGGAACACATATCTACTACCTACTGACTACTACCTACTGACTACTTCCCACCCACCCGATACACTCTCGGAACCCGGCCGGTAATTCCGCATAAAACTTCCCAGGTGATCGTGTTTGTCCAGCCGGCAACGGTTGAAGCTGTGATCTGATCATTTCCGAAAATCGTTACTTCATCAAACTTTTTCACTGAATGGTCTTTACCAAGATTAACCACAATATTATCCATGGTTACATTTCCAACCTGCTGATAGGGGTTTCCGCCAATTAAAACTTTCATGCGGTTCGAATTGGCACGGGTAACACCATCTGCATATCCTATCGGAATAACCGCCAGTTCTGTATTCTGGGTTGCAATCCAGCGACTGCCGTAAGAAACAGTCGTTCCCTTTGTAACCGGTTTTATCAGGGATACATGTGAAACAAGTGACATGGCCGGTTTTAAAGTTATCGGCGACTTTTCAGGTCCTTCTGGTGAATATCCGTAAAGTAAAAGCCCCGGTCGGACCATATCAAAATGTGCTTCCGGATAGTACAAAGTTGCTGCCGAATTGGCGATGTGTTTCATTTCCACATCAACCTTGATTGAACCGGCAAATTCGAGACAACGGTTAAATTCACTGAGCTGATTCAAAGTAAATTCCCGTGCCGTATCATCTGCATTCGGAAAGTGACTCCAGATGGATTTCAGATGGATGGATTTCAGCGCTGCAATTTCCGGTAAAGCTTTTTGGAATAAATGGTAATGAAGTCCGTACCGTCCCATTCCTGTATCGACTTTCAGATGCACGTCAATCTGTTTTCCCCGGTGCTGTGCAGCTGAATTCAGGAAAATGGCAGTTTCCACATCAGAAACACTGGCATCCAGATCAAAATCAAAATAATCATCAACACACATCGGATCCGGATTCCCAAAAACCAGAATAGGACAATTAATTCCCTCTTTTCTGATTTTTCTGGCTTCATCCGTATTGGCAACTGCCAGATAATCGGTGCCGGATTCAACCAGTTTTTTGCTGATCACTTCGATGCCGTGTCCGTAGGCATTTGCCTTTACAACCGACATAATTTTCGTTTTGGACGGAACCCAGTTTCTTACACTTTCAAAGTTGAACCGGATTGCATCCAGACTGATTTCAGCACAGGTTCTGATGTCCACGTTAACCAGCTTTTCCTGTTTTCAGCAAATAGGCTTTAATAAATCCGTCAAGATCTCCATCCATGACACCCTGAACATCACTGGTTTCAAAATCAGTGCGAAGATCTTTTACCAGATTGTAAGGATGGAAAACATAAGAACGGATTTGTGATCCCCACTCGATTTTCTTTTTTGTTCCTTCAACAGCATCCAGACGGGCCTGTTCTTCATCTCTTCTTTGCTGATACAAACGGGCTTTGAGCATTTTCATGGCGCGTTCACGGTTCTGAAACTGACTTCTTTCCTGCTGGCAGGCAACCACAATTCCGGACGGAATGTGCCGTAAACGAACAGCAGTTTCAACCTTGTTCACGTTCTGACCACCTTTTCCGCCGGAACGGAACGTATCCATTTCGATGTCAGCAGGATTGACGGTAATTTCTACATCATCATCCAGTTCAGGGAAAATAAAAACTGAAGAAAAAGACGTGTGGCGGCGGGCATTTGAATCGAAAGGTGAAATTCTGACCAGGCGGTGAACACCGATTTCTGCCTTCAGATAACCATAGGCAAAATTGCCTTCAATTTCCAGAGTACACGATTTGATTCCGGCTCCGTCACCATCTAGAACATCGGCAACAGAAACGTTATAGCCCCGTTTTTCACCCCAGCGGATGTACATTCTCATGAGCATCTCAGACCAGTCCTGCGCCTCAGTACCACCGGCACCGGCATTAATCACCAGCTGGCAGTTTCGGCTGTCATCCGGACCTGAAAGCATTTGCTTCAGTTCAAGATCATTGAGCTCTTTATCGAGTTTGTTAAGTTCTGCGTCGATTTCAGGACCAAAACTCTCTTCTTCAGATTCAATGGCCAGATCAAAAAGTGTCTGTGAATCGTCAAGAAGCCGTTGAATAATTTTAAATCCGTTCACCCAGGTTTTGATGTCATCAATTGACTTCATGTGGGCTTTGGCTTTCCGGTTATCTTCCCAGAAGCCGGGTTCTTCAGTTTTTGCTTCGAGTTTGGCTAACAGAGAAATCTTGTTATCCAGGTCAAAGAAACCTCCGGAGTTTGGAAACCTGATCGGTGTAAATCTTTAATTTGTCTTTTTGCAGGTCGAGCATGGAAATCTTTAATTTAGAGTTTATTTAAAGGGTGCGAAGATACCCGAAAAGATCGTTTAAATCAATTTGAGGACAGGGAGAGTCTCGCAAAGACGCAAAGCCGGTATTTGAAAGAATAATGCATTTATCACAGAGGGTCGCAGAGTTACATTTCAGGGAGGATCACTGAGGAAATTCATTTTTTTAGACGGATTACCTATTAATTCGAATTCATGGGATAATTCTGCCTTGATAAAATGAGGAAATGCGATGAATCGGATAAAATACAGAGACGCCCCAGTGGTTTTAACCCGCGACCGAAGGTCATGGGGTAGTCTCTACGAAATTTAAATAAAAAAATCCCCCCGCTCTGCGTTCTTTCCTTAGACCCGCGCAACGAAGTTGCTTGGGTGCGTCTCAGCGGTCTCACCATCCAAATTCGTTCCTAAAAAATCAGAACAAAAGGCCTACTGAAACAAAAATTGGATTGGTAATCTGCCGGAAACGGTCATTCCCTTTCTGAATTTCCGTTTTTGTTTTCTGTTCTGCAAAATGGTGATTGAATCCACCCTTGAAATAAAAATTATCATTCCAGTTCCACCTGAGGTAAAATTCTGAATTCAAAGTACCGATATCCCGGGTTCCAACCAGCAGCAAATTAAAAGGTGCCGGACTGGTTTCCGTTTTAATTCCTGAAATGGTTCCAGTTTGGGAAGATCCAAACGTTAATCCGGCCAGATCAATGTTAAATCCTGACGACCAGTTTTCTGCCAGTTTAATTTCAAAACCGGCCATCAGATTCAATGATCCCAAAGTGGATTTACCGACTGAAAGTGTATCAGATTTTGATTTGGAGGTAAATTCCGGCGGAGCAGAAACAAAAACAGCATCTGAAGTCAACCAGATTCCTGATCGTAGTCCACCATAAACGGTAATTTTGTCATCCCAAAAGGAAACCAGATTTCGGTTTATTGCAACATTTAATCCGAAACTCTTTTTTGTCCCAAGGATTGAAAAATCGGCATGATAATTTTGACCAACTGCCAAAAATGATTGAATTAAAAACGTTGAAACAATCAAAATAAACCGCATTTAAATTCTCCTTTATCTGGTTGGTCGTAATACCATGCAAAAAACTTACAAAACCCATTTTTAATTCCGGAGATGCGATGAATTGGATCAAACGAAAAAGACGCGATGAATCGCGTCTCTACCAAAATTCTGAATTTCAAATAAAAAATATCCCTCCGCTTTGCGTTTTCTCCTTAGACCCGCGCAACGAAGTTGCTTGGGTGCGCCTTTGCGTCTTTGCGCGCAAATTTGCATTTATTGATTTTCGCCTTCAAGACGCGATGAATCGCGTCTCTACCACATTTCCGAATTTCATAAATAACACGGGCGACTCCAAGGCTTTGCCGCGGATCATTGACAGCCGGTGTTCCCTACATAATTCTGAATTTCAAATAAAAAATATCCCTCCGCTTTGCGTTTCCTTTGCGTATTTGCGCCTTTGCGCGCAAATTTGTATTTAAATTATTCAGGAAGACAAATGAAATCACTCCTTTTCGCCATTCTGCTCACCCCTGTAATCGCCTTTTCTCAAGATAAACCTAAAATTTACAACCCTTCCGCAGATGCCAAGAAGGAAATTGCTGAAGCAGTTTCGCTTGCAAAAAAGGAAGGAAAACACGTTTTCATTCAGGTTGGCGGCAACTGGTGTTCCTGGTGCCTCAGATTTCATAAATTAACGACTGAAGATGCCCAGCTGGATTCTGCATTTAATGCAAATTTTATCCGGGTGAAACTGAATTATTCCGAAGAAAATAAAAACCTCCCGGTTCTGGCAGAACTTGGCTATCCGCAACGGTTCGGATTCCCCGTTTTTGTCATTCTGGACGGAAATGGAAAGTATCTGCACACCCAAAATTCCGCCTATCTTGAAGAAGGCAAAGGATACAGTAAAAAAATCATTCTCGATTTTGTTAAAGGATGGGGTCCGAAAGCATTGAATCCGGATGAATACAAGGAGTGATGAGGGGGGACCTTTCATCTAGGGGCGTAGCCCCGACCTGTTTGTAGATTGATAGATTTTACAAGAATTTAGCTGCAGAGCAGCGACCTGTTGTGATGAAAGATGCAGAACAGGTCGCTCCTACAGAGCTTTTAAAAGGGTTTTAAGTTGGCAAGTCTACAAATGGGTCGCACCCATGGTGCTTCAAAATTAAACCATTTTTTGACTTCAATTTCATTGTCGAATAATCCAAAAATGCTGGTAGTAAATTCTTTCTGGCAATATTGCCTTGTTTCAAAATTAAAACTTCAACGTTTCCACAATGCCAACTCCCTTCATCGACATTCATTCCCATCATTTAAAATCCATCCCGGATACTTTTGTCATCCAAAGCCGGTTTGTTCATGAAGTTGATGAAAAATATGAGCAACCTTTTTCCGCAGGCATTCATCCCTGGCATCTGAATTCACGTCCGCTCGAGACAGATTTTTCAAAACTGGAAGAAATTGCAAAACTAAAATCCTGCATCGCCATTGGTGAAACCGGACTCGACCGGGCAATCGGTACGTCAATCGACGTGCAGAAACAGTGGTTTATCCGCCACCTCGAACTTGCAGAAGTTTTTAAAAAGCCGGTCATCATTCATTGTGTGCGGGCTTATTCTGACCTGATTCAGATCCGTAAATCTGGTAAATATAAAACACCCTGGATAATTCACGGATTCAATGAAAATGCTAAAGTGGCCCGTGATCTTATTCTGCTGAATTGCTGGCTTTCAGTGGGTCACCGGTTACTTCAGGAAAACTCAAAAGTTGCAGCTTCCTTCCCCAAAATCCACATCGACCGGATTTTCATGGAATCGGATGATTCAGCACTAGCAGTTTCAGAGGTTTATGAAAAAGCCTCACAACTTTTGCAAATTTCACTCAACGATTTAAAATTGCAGATTCATCAAAATTTTGTTCACCTATTTGGGAAGTTGGTATGATTCCGGAATGGCAGGGGCGGACTGAGCTTTTACTCGGTCAGGACATATTAAAAGGGCTGGCAAAAAAACATGTTCTTGTTGTCGGATTGGGCGGGGTTGGCTCTTTTGCCGCAGAGTTTATCTGCCGGGCAGGAATCGGGAAAATGACGATTGTGGATGGTGATCAGGTTGTTCCTTCCAACCGAAACCGTCAGCTCCCTGCTTTGGTAAGTACGACAGGGAAATTAAAAGCCAAAGTGATGGAAGAACGTCTGAAGGATATTAATCCGGAGGTGGAGCTGGTCGTGTTGACCGATTATCTGAAGGATGAACGGATGGTTCAGGTGCTTCACATGGCCGATTATGATATGGTTGTCGATTGCATTGATACGCTTGCGCCGAAAACCTTTTTTCTTTACCACGCCAAGCAAAGAGGATTTAAAATCGTGAGCTCGATGGGTGCCGGTGGTAAAACCGATCCTGAGAAAATCAAAATCACCGATATCTCAAAATCCTACAACTGCAAACTGGCAAAAATGGTGAGAAAACGGCTTCATCATCTCGGAATCAGAAAAGGCATTAAAGTCATTTTTTCACCTGAGGAAATTGATAAATCGAGAGTGATTCCGAACCTGACCGATCAGAATAAAAAATCCACCATTGGCACGATTTCCTACATGCCGCCGTTATTTGGCGGGTTTGTTGCGTCGGTGGTAATCAGACAATTGATAGAGGAATGCAATAAAACAAAAAACCCGGCATAACCGGGTTTTTTGTTTTACTTTCTTAGCCGTTCATTGAGCGCAGAAACTCTTTGTTGCTCTTGGTTCCCCGCATTTTCTCAAGCAGGAATTCCATCGCTTCAACCGGATTCATATCCGATAGGATTTTTCTGAGAATCCAGATCCGGTTCAAATCTTCAGGCGGAATGAGAAGTTCTTCTTTCCGTGTACCTGAACGAAGCAGATCAATGGCAGGGAAAATACGACGGTCTGATAAACGACGGTCAAGTACAATTTCCATGTTTCCTGTACCTTTGAACTCTTCAAAGATCACATCATCCATACGCGAACCGGTATCGATCAAAGCCGTTGCAATAATGGTAAGTGATCCGCCTTCTTCAACATTCCGGGCAGCACCGAAGAACCGTTTTGGTCTGTGAAGTGCGTTGGAATCCAAACCGCCGGAAAGAATTTTTCCTGAGTGAGGAACCACGATGTTGTAGGCACGGGCAAGACGGGTGATCGAATCCAAAAGAATAACCACATCTTTCTTGGCTTCAACCAGACGGCGGGCTTTTTCAAGCACCATGTCTGAAACCTGAACGTGTCTTTCGGGTGGCTCATCAAATGTTGAAGCAATAACTTCAGCATTTACCGTACGTTCCATATCGGTCACTTCTTCCGGACGTTCGTCAATCAGAAGTACAATCAGGATTGCTTCCGGATTGTTACGCAGAATGGCGTTTGCCATCTTTTGCATCAGAACCGTTTTACCGGTTTTAGGCTGGGCAGTAATCAATCCCCGCTGACCTTTTCCGATCGGAGTAAACAAATCCATAATTCTTAAAGAATAATCGCCGGGAGCAGATTCAAGACTCAACCGCTTGTTAGCATAAAGTGGCGTCAGGTTATCAAACAGGACACGGTCACGGGTACGATCCGGATCCAGTTCGTTGACTTTATCAACCCGAAGTAAAGCAAAGAAACGTTCACCTTCTTTTGGCGGACGAACCTGACCTAAAACCGTGTCACCTGTACGAAGGTTGAATCTTTTAATTTGGGATGGGGATACATAAATATCATCCGGACTTGGCAGATAGTTATAATCCGGACTGCGCAAAAAGCCATATCCGTCAGGAAGGGTTTCAAGAACACCTGAGTTCAGGATAACACCGGTTTCCTGATTCTCAGTATCCTTTTTGGACTGAGCTTCAACAATTTTGAAAATGAGTTCTTGTTTTCTCAGGTCATTGTAAGCCTGAAGACCCATGTTCTTTGCAAGCTCATGAAGCTCAGCAATTTTTTGTAATTTAAGAACATTAATGTCCATCGTCGACATGTTAGTGTCTCCTATAAGATAAATCTGAAACGGGTAAATTCATCCCGGTTTTCGGGTTCATTGAATTTGAGTATGAGAGTAGTTTAATAATAGAAGTATTGAAATGGTAAATCTGGGTGTTTGCAATCTGGCAGTCTTCAATTCAGAAACAACATAATGTAGTTGTCGGTGAAAAATTTGTGGAGATAAGTTCAGAAGATAGTTAAGGAACCACCAGGTTTGAATGGTTAATACAAAAATTGGACTTCAATGATTGATTGTCAAGCCTGAGGGTGAAAATTTTACCATTTTTTGTACAGAAAACAAAGAAAATGCTTCCCCAAGCAGGTAAAGGCTTCCGCAAATGATAAGAGGCTCCCTTTTTTTCTCACTAAATGCTGCCTTGAATGCTTCATCGAATGAATTAAATTCCTGAACAGAGAAACCAGCTTCTTTCGCCTGATTTCCCAGAAGTTGGGTTGTATTTCCACGATTCAATGATGGAACCGTTATCTTGATTGAATCAGTTAATGATTTAAGATTCGCCAGCATGGCCGGAGCATCTTTTCCAGCAACACATCCAAAAATGATTTCCGGTTTCTGATCTCCAAAGAAAAACCGGTAAATTTCAACAAGTGCTTCTGTGCCGTCCGGATTGTGGGCGGCATCCAGAATGATTTCACGGCCGTCTTTCGAGAATCGCTGAAACCTGCCGTTTAAACCAGAATTTTCGGGCATGTTCTGAATGCCAGACTGAATTTTATCACCCTGAATGGCAACATTTAATTTTTCAAGGGCAAAAACTGAAGTTCTGACTGCCAGATCTGCGTTCCGGTTTAAATAACCAGGTACATCCGATTTGCTGGATATCAGGTTGCTGCCGTTTTCTGCTGCAATTTGGCTGATAATCTGTTCGGCTTCTTCAGGAAGATTTCCGGTAAAAACCTGGACACCCGGCTTAATTATTCCTGCTTTTTCGCCGGCAATTTTTGTTAAGGTATCACCCAGATGTTCAATATGATCATACCCAATTGAGGTTATTACCGAAGCAAGTGGCTGTACGATATTGGTTGCATCCAATCTGCCGCCCATTCCAACTTCAATGACGGCCACATCAACTTTTTTTTCCCTGAAATAAATAAAAGCTATTGCGGTAACAGTTTCAAAAAAAGTAAGCTGGTGTGCTTCTGCAAACGGGCGAATCAGTTCAGCAATCCGGATAAAATCATCATCAGAAATTGAAGTGCCATTGATGGCAATCCGTTCACTCAGGTAAACCAGATGCGGAGAGGTGTAAATTCCGGTTTGTAGACCATGTTCCTGCAGGATGGAAGCAATAAAAGAAGAGGTACTCCCTTTTCCGTTTGTTCCTGCTACATGAATGACCGGATAGGTAAGGTGAGGATTCTCATGAATACCCATGAGGGCAAGCATATTTTCCAGACCGGGTTTAATTCCAAACTGGGTTCTTTGCTTCAGAAATTCGAGAATCTGTGTTACCATGTCAGTGAGATTTTAGGCTGGCGTTTAAACCTTTGAGGAAGATTTGGAGTAATGATAAACTTCATTTCTTCACGTCCCCCTTTAACCTGTGTCTTAACGTTATTTTCACCAGAATCATTTTGGGCAACTTCTTCTGGTGTCGTTTCTTTCCCTTTATTTTCTGGTTTTCCGCTCGCTAAAGATTTAACACCGCCTGCCAAAGAACCAAATTCAATCTGAGAAACCAAAGCCCTTGAAATGGCATGATTCGGGAAGGAAGTTACAATTTTGCTGTACCACTTGAAAGCTTCATCCCAGTTACGGTCAAATTTTTCTGACACATAACCCTTGGCGTAAAGAACTCTTGGGTAAACCGTAAAGGTAGAATCTGTTTTAAGAAGACCGTTTAAAACAATTTTTGCAGAGTCTGCCTGCCCTTTTTCGATCCAGTTTATTACTTTGTCGAAACTGGATTCGACTGAAAGTTGAAGTAAACCCAATGAATCTGGCAGACCCAATCTCTTCTTTGCCTCAAGACCATAAGGTGATGTCGGATAATCCATTGCAAGGGTTTTTAGTTGCAGATCAGACTCACCAATCTGATTTTTTTCGGTAAGTGCTGCCGATTTTGCATACAGAACTCTGGGAATCCGTTTTGACTTGGGGAATTGAGACACAAAGATATCGGCAAACTGAATTACAGAATCCATTTGCTGGCTTATAAAGTAGAAATGTTCGACCTTTTTCTCAGAAAGCAGTTCAAATGAATCTAACAGTTTTTTGAAAGAGAGTGAATCGACAGCCTGAGTATATTTCGATTTATATTTTGCACTGATAAAAGATTTGGAATAAACCCCTTCTGAAAAAGGATTTGGCTTTAAACTCTGCTGAGTTACCCCTGTCGTTGAAGACTGTCCGGAGTAGCTCTGACCTTGCTGGTTGTTGCCAAAGTCAGCGTCATTCGGTGGAGGGGTGTATTCCATTGGGGGGATCTGATTGTCAGATTCACCCGGCACATCGAATTGTGATGATTGATTTTGAGACATTGGGGGCATCTGGGGCATTTGCGGAAGTGGTTGTGGCACATCCGGTTGCTGAAAGTCATCTGGAGTTTGTCCATCAGAAACCCCAGCTACTTCAGGGCTGCTTTCAGTTGCGGATGAATCAGAGGCAATCGTACCAATTGAATCTGAAATCTGGATGTTTAAGGAATCAACGGGAGCTTTCCTGAGTGAATCAGGTAAGACAATTTTCTTTTTTAAGACTCCCAGGTCAATAAGATGCCCAAGATCTGCAATTTCATAAGAAAGTTCGAGATACGATTTCAGTTCGGCTTCCTTTTGTTTCGCCTTTACAACAACTGTATCGGGTTGTGTTGCCTGACTTGCCTTTTCAAAATAGTATCTTGACAGTTCGAGATCCTTTTGCTCATCAAGAGTGAGTTGTGCCAGTTCATACCACCCGGATGCAAGTACAAGACTGGTCGGATTGTCCTGAATAAATTCCTGATAGGCAAGGCGGGCATTTTCAGAATCTTTTTGCGCCTTGTAAATTCGGGCCTGTTCAATTTTAAGCGGACCGAAAAAACCAGCAAGTTCATCATCATCCAGCATGGTTTCAAGGTAATTCTGGGCATCATTGATCTTGTCTGTACGAATCATGCATTCGATGGTTCTTACGCCGCTCCAATACCAGACTGCAGGCAAAGTTGAAAGCTTTTTGGCATCTGCAAAGAAGTTGATTGCTTCTGCAAACTGTTGTTTCTGCATCAAGGCTTTTGCAATCAGGTAAGAGGCCCTGGCCGAAGCTTCTTCATCATCATAAAGACGAATTCCTTCAATGAAAAGCGGAATTGCAGTTTCAACCTGTCCTGCCAGAAAATATCGTTCACCCAGCATCAGATTGGCTTCACCTTTGACCGGATCGGGCACATCATCACGCCTGATAAGATCCTGAACCAACGAAAGTGCTTCTTCATTTTTATTCTGTTCCAGAAAAGCTCTTGCCAGAAAAAGAGTTGCTTCAAAAACAACATCAGGGCTGGTGTAGTTTGAAATCACTTCACGGAATTTCCGTTCTGCCGGCGACAAGTCACCCATGTAGAAAAAGGCTTTTCCTACCAGAAGAAGTGCATTATCTGCCAGGTCGGATTCGGGGTGGTTCTGAATAATGGTAATGGCTTTTGAAGAAACCTTCTGAAGTTCACCCCGTCCTGTACTTCCCTTTTTAAAAACAGGAAATACGGTTGAGATTTCACTTCCGTTTTTCAGATTATCTTCATAAAAAAGCTGAATAGTGCGGTCGTAAATGCGGGTGGCATTGTAATACACATTGAAGTAACTGACAAAATTACCCCACCAAACAGAAAATATGCCTGGTTTTTCCTCCTTTGGCGGTTCAGCAGCCGGCGTTTGTGAAAATGCCACATTCAAACTGACCAAAAGTAAAAAAACGCTGAGAAAAGATTTAATCATTCAATTTCATTTTAAGGGCATTAACCAGCAAGGGCAGGAAAATACCCGATTTTTCAAAAACATGGTAATCTGAAACCACAGAAACCGGCGTTTCATCCGGATTAATTACAATCAGAACAGCACCGTTTTTGGATGCTTCAAACGGAAGGCGGGCAGCAGGATAAACTTCTGCAGAGGTTCCGACGACCATAAAAATCGTGCTTTCCTCTGATTTTTGCCATGCAATTCGAAGTGCATCCTCCGGAAGGTTTTCACCAAACCAGACCACATCAGGTCTTACAAGTCCGCCACAGGACTCACATTTTGGTGGTAATTCATCAATTTCAATTTTGAACCGGCCGCATTTGATGCAGTAATTCCGTTCAATATTGCCATGAAGTTCAATGATTTTTTCTGAACCGGCCCGTTGATGAAGATTGTCAATATTTTGCGTAACCAGAGTAAATGCAGGAATTAAGTTTTCCAGGTCAACCAGTGCAAAGTGTCCGGGATTGGGTTGAACCGAATGGATAGCCTGCTTTCTGAAGTCATACCAGTCCCAGACCAGCTTCGGATCATGAAGGAATGAAGTAAAGTTTGCCAGCTGCTGCGGATTGAATTTTGACCACAAACCCGTGGTTTTATCACGAAAGGTTGCAACACCACTTTCAGCCGAAACACCGGCACCGGTAAGAACAACAACTCTTGAAGTTTTTGAAAATAAGGAAGCAAGTTCTTCAGGTGACGGATTTATTTTCAATCTGTTATTTTGCTAATATGGTCCTGAAATAAAAAACCCCGTCCGGCAAAGGACAGGGTTCATTTTAAAGGGTTTTGGAATGAACCCTGATTCGGGTTATGGCTCTTAACAGAGCAACCCGGGCACGATCAATGTCAATTTCTTCTCTTTTCTGCTTCAGAAGATCATTCGCACGTTTTCTGGCTGATTCTGCCCTGGCCAGGTCAATTTCTTCTGAACGTTCTGCAGTTATGGCCAGAATAATAACATGATTCTTTTTCACTTCAAGAAAACCGCCCGAACAGGCAAAATGAAGAGTCGTGCCTTCAGGTGTAACAATTCTGATTTCACCCACATCAAGCTTGGAAACCAGATCGGCATGGTTATAAAGCAGGGTAAAACTGCCTTCAGACCCGGGAGCCGTTACCTGGGTTGTTTCCCCTGAAAAAACAGATCGTTCCGGAGTAACCAGATCGAGATGAATAATTTTTTCAGTCACATCTGTCATGCGCCAACGCTTTCACGAATTTTCTTGGCTTTTTCGATGGCTTCATCAATATTTCCAACCATGTAGAATGCATTTTCAGGCATGTCATCGTAATCTCCGGCAACAATACCCTTGAAGCCCTTGATGGTATCTTCAATTTTTACATACTTACCCGGTGAACCGGTAAAGGCTTCAGCAACGTGGAAGGGCTGTGAAAGAAATTTCTCAACCTTACGTGCACGTGAAACAACCAATTTATCATCATCACTGAGTTCATCCATACCGAGAATGGCAATAATATCCTGCAAATCTTTGTATTTCTGAAGCAGGTTTTTAACATCCTGTGCGGTATCGTAATGTTCTTTTCCAACAATACGGGGAGTTAAAATACGGGAAGTTGAATCAAGCGGATCTACTGCAGGATAAATTCCCTTTTCAGAAATTGCACGGGAAAGTACCGTCGTCGCATCAAGGTGAGAGAAAGTTGTTGCAGGAGCCGGATCAGTTAAGTCATCTGCAGGAACGTAAACGGCCTGAACTGAAGTAATGGATCCATCTTTGGTTGAAGTAATCCGCTCCTGAAGAATACCCATTTCAGTAGCAAGTGTTGGCTGATACCCTACAGCTGAAGGCATCCGGCCAAGAAGGGCTGAAACTTCTGAACCCGCCTGGGTAAACCGGAAAATATTATCAATAAACAGAAGTACGTCACGTTTTTCTTCATCACGGAAGAATTCTGCCATAGCCAGACCAGTCAGAGCAACACGGGCACGGGCACCGGGAGGCTCGTTCATCTGACCGAAAACAAAGGCAGCTTTTGAATTTGGAAGAGCAGCTTTATCTACAGCAGTCGGATCAAACTGACCCACTTCCAATTTATCAAGAAACGCTTCGCCGTAGTCAATAATGCCTGATTCGATCATTTCACGAAGAAGGTCATTTCCTTCACGTGTACGCTCACCAACACCGGCAAATACAGAATATCCGCCGTGTGCTTTTGCGATGTTATTGATCATTTCCTGAATAAGAACCGTCTTTCCTACACCGGCACCACCAAAAAGACCAATTTTCCCGCCCTTGGCATAAGGCTCAAGAAGGTCAATTACCTTGATTCCGGTTTCAAACATTTCGGTTGCGGTGGTCAGATCCTTGAAATCAGGAGCTGGACGGTGAATGGGGTATTTCTTTTCAGAAACAACGGGACCCAGTTTATCGATGGGCTCACCGATTACGTTTAACGTCCGGCCGAGAACCGATTCCCCAACAGGAACCATGATCGGATGACCGGTATCGGTAACTTCAGTTCCCCGAACCAACCCGTCAGTGGAATCCATTGCTACTGTTCGAACCCGGTTTTCACCTACGTGAGATTGAACTTCGAGTACGAGTTTGTCGCCATTGTCACGCTCAATAACAAGCGCATTATAGATGGCTGGTAATTGACCATTTGGAAAGTCGATATCCAAAACTGGTCCGATAATTTGAGCAACAACGCCCTTGGCCATAAAAAAAAGTTCCTTTTAAGACTAATTGGGTTCAAAACAAGAGCCACTAAGCGGGCTCGAACCGCTGACCTGCTGTTTACGAAACAGCTGCTCTACCAACTGAGCTATAGTGGCAAATCACAATTGACGGCGATTAAATTTTATAGACTGCAAAGGTAGAAAAAGAGAAGAAGAAAATCAAAAACAAGTGATAAGTTACAAGTTATAAGTGGTAAGTGATTTTAAAAACCGGACACTAAGCGTGTCATCCTGAGTGATTTTTCACTTTATGAAAAATTTTATCGAAGGACGCCGCGCCCCGGACCTTCGGGTAAGTGCCCAGTTTTTAAAAAAAGATATATAAAATGCAAAGCAACATATAAGACTTCAGAAAAATTCAGATTAAAAACACTTGTAACTTACCACTTGTAACTTGTCACTTATTTCCCAGTCCAATCATCATTTGTCTGATTTCAACAATCAATTCAACTTCAACAGGTGCGTTTCTTGGCAGCTCAGAAAGGCCAACGGCAGAACGGGCATGTTTGCCGGCGTCACCAAAAACTTCAACCAAAAAATCACTGGCGCCGTTAATGACCGCAGGTTGATTCGTAAATCCGGGTGCAGAGGCAACAAAACCCGTTAATTTTACAATCTGTACAATTTCATCAAGTGAACCGAGTTCTGCTTTCATGGCTGCAAGTCCGGCAATCATACATTGCTTTGCACAGGCTTTGGCGGTTTCTTCTGAAACTTCTGCGCCAACTTTTCCTTCAGCCATTAATTTACCGTTCAGCATGGGAAGCTGACCGGATAAAAATAAAAGTGAACCTGTCCGTTTTGCCGGAACGTAATTCGCCAGGGGTTTTGTGGCTTCGGGCAGTTCAATACCCAATGATTTCAGTCTGGATTCATGGCTCATATTATATCCTTTTTACAATTAGAAAGGCACATTTTACCTCTTCATAAAGGTTAGTATTATTAGAGGTAATCTTAAAAAATTCAAAATACTGGATCCCCGCCTTCGCGGGGATGACATCGGAGCTCTTATAGCGAGAAAGGAATTTACCCTAAGCCACTAAATCAATTTCCGGTTCCCAGTGATTCCAACACATCCACGACCCGTTCAACCTGATCCGGATGAACATCCCGGTGAGTAACAAACCGGACAGTTGTGGCAGAAAATGGCGAGATCAGAATGTTTTGATTTTTCAAGAGTTCAGTCCATTCTGCAGCAGATTTCCCGGTTTCAGAAACATCTGCAATGAGAATATTGGTTCTGACGGTGTCCCAGTCAATCTTAACACCCGGGATTCCTGAAAAAGCTTCGGCTATCATTCCAAGATGAAGATGGTCCTGCTTCAAACCGGCAAGGTGATGTTCGTAAGCATAGATACAAGCTGCAGCGAGACCGCCGGCCTGTCTCATCCCACCACCCCACATTTTGCGGTAACGATGTGCTTTTTTAATAAAATCAGCAGATCCGAGAATGACCGAACCGATGGGGGCACCCAATCCTTTTGAAAAACAAACTGAAAGAGAATCGAAATACTGGGCATACTCATTCAGAGAAACACCAGTTTCAACGTGGGCATTCCACAATCTGGCGCCGTCGAGATGGGTTTTGATTCCGGCTTCACGGGAAAATTCGTAGATTTCTTTGATCCGTTCGATGGGATAAATCGTTCCGCCAGCTTTGTTTCCGGTATTTTCGAGGGCAATCAGTTTCGTCCATGGATTCCAGTAAGCTTTATCCCGGACGGCTGATTTGATCTGATCGACTGATAAAATGCCGTGTTCACCATGAAGAGGATGAAGCTGAACCTGACTTAAATTTCCCGCTGCACCCGATTCGTAATTGAAAATGTGGGCTTTGTAATCACAAATCACTTCATCACCCGGTTCAGAATGTGTTCTGAGACAAAGCTGATTCGCCATTGTACCGGAAGGAACATAAAGGGCAGCTTCCTTCCCAAAAACCGAAGCCATTAAAGTCTGAAGCTGATTGACGGAAGGATCTTCGCCGTAAACATCATCACCAACGGGTGCTGATCTGATGATTTCAAGCATTTCGGGGGATGGTTTGGTTACCGTATCTGACCGGAGGTCAATCTGGGAAATCGAAGGTTGTGATGACGACATAAGTTCTACCGGATGACTTTAAAATTTATAGCTGACTCCGGCTTTTAAATGAGTTTGGGTTCTGTATTCGCCGGATGAAAAATGGTTATCTGCAAGTGCCAGATCAAAGGTATAATTTTGCCAAACAAAATTAAGGCCTGCGGTAAGGAAAACGGAACGATATCCTGACGATTTTACCTTAAATATTTCGTAATAAAATTCCGAAAAGTTGTCATTCTGTG
>JAIUNL010000010.1 GCA_020161835.1 Bacteroidota bacterium
AGTGACATTTGCCGCAAAAATAAAGTCCGTGTGAATTTCCCAGAAGGGGTTTTCGAAATCCTGCCATGAAATGCAAGGAAATTTGCGCGCAAAGGCGCAAAGACGCCAGGAAAACGCGGAGCGGAGGGAGAATTATTGGGGTAATGCTGGGGGGGATTGTAATTATTTTTTGGTTAAATGCTGGAGGGAGAATTCGATTAACGTAGAGACGGGTCTCAGACCCGTCTCCGACAATTCGGGAAAATAAGTTAAACGCCAAGTCGCAAGATTGAATTTCAGGAGTACCCAAAGCGGGGGGAGTATTTTTTTGGGGGAATTCAGGAATTGTGGGATAAAACCCAATTCAATCCTTTTTCAAACCGTGTCTCTCCCCTTTCCGTGTAATCCGTGAGATCCGCGGGAAAGGCATTTCCATTCCGCTGGGGTGAATAACAACCAGAATCCAGTATTTACCTACAAATTGTTTTTATCCTGACCATCATGATCATCCCTGTTAGATGAAGATTACCGACCGGAGGTCGGTGTTACAAAGTTGGGTTTGTGACCGGGCGGTTTTGGTTCCCGGTTTTGTTTTTCTATAAACATATCACCCCGCTGGGGTGAGTAGGGTTATTTTGTTCTTTCCACCGGGCCCCTCGATAATCAGCCTTTGGCTGAACTCGGGGTCCGGGGCTATTCATATTTCACCCCGTTGGGGTAGCAATTTCTGATTTGAATTCCATTAAACATTAATCATATACCATTCACCATTAATTCCTGCATCCTGTCCATCCCTGTTTGAAGGAGATTACCGACCAGAGGTCGGTGTTACATTGACCATTGTCCTTAAAAACGTATTTCCTTTCCGCGTTTTCTGTGTTTTCTGTGGTGGAAAAAGCATTTTCATTTCCGCCCGCACGGGATTGTCATTTCATATTGAGGTTTGTGGCCGGGCGGTTTTATATCGGTGGGTCTTTTTCCCCGGGTTGACACCCGGGGCTACAAACATGTCACCCCTACGGGGTTGATATTCCCTTTAAATTCTCCCATTAAACATTAACCATTTACCATTGACCATTATTTCCTGCATCCTGTCCATCCTGATCATCCCTGTTTGAAGGAGATTACCGACCAGAGGTCGGTGTTACATTAACCATTAAAAACTAACCATTCACCATTGATCATTTTCACCCACGTGCATCCCGTCACATTCAAAATGAAGTGTCCGTTTTTAATTAATCAGTCATTTTCTTATATTTTAAAAAATGTTAAGCTTATTTAGAAATCATACAAATAACTGACCCATTTTACTGCTGGAAGAACTGTTCAGGAACCCACCTGGCTGACAATTCAACAAAAGCAAATTCCAACTTTAATTGGATTATAACCCCGCTGTTTACACTTCGGTGACAAATAGTGCTATGTTTGCCATTCAGGCTTTTATATATAGATTTATGACATCAAAAACTTACTCAATTATCCTTTGGATTACCGGAATACTGATCTTTTTCTATTTCTTTGTTCTGGTTTGGCCTTATTTCTCATTGCCGATTCATGAACGGCCGTTTCATCCCGATCATGCCCTCTTAAAACCCGGCGGTGACATCGGGCATAAACTTGGAACCATCGGTACGGTCATCATTCTGATCGGTGTTACAACCTATAGCCTAAGAAAACGCTGGAAACGTCTCTGGACCGCCGGAAGCATCAGATACTGGATGAATTTTCACATTTTTTGTTGTGTTGCTGGTCCGGCCCTGATTCTTTTTCATACGGCTTTGAAAATTGGCGGACTGGTTTCCATTTCTTTCTGGTCGATGGTGGCAGTGGTTCTTTCAGGAATTGTAGGGCGTTTTTTTTACACCCAGATTCCAAGGTCAGTTTCAGGACTTGAACTTTCTGTAAATGATGTCAATCAGCAACTGATCACTCTGAAAACTGAATTAACCACCCGGTATGACATTCCAGCTGAATGGGTTGATGAATTTCATTTTCCTGATCCGCCAAAAGTCAGCGGACCCATCCGGCTTGCCATCCAACTGGTAACTGACCGGCTCGAATGGCAGCGGTTCAAAAAGAATTGTATTGCAAAACTGGATTCCAGACAGATTTCGCACGCCCACAGAACAGAAATTTTATCCATTTTATTCGAACGGGCTCACCTGATCCGGAAAAAATCAAGCATGCACATTTTCCAGCACTGGCTCCATCTCTGGCACGTTTTTCATTTGCCTTTTGCCCTGATTATGGGTGTTGTTTTGCTTCTTCACATCGGAATTTCAATTTATAGCGGGTATGGGATAGGGTTTTAAAGATGACGACAAAAAAATTGGTTCTTTTCGCTGTTGGTGCAATGGCACTCATTATCGGAATTTTGATTATTGCAATTGTTGTAAATAGTCCGGCAGAAAAATTGGACGCTCACAATCATGACGGGGCTCCGAACGATTCCATTCATGGATTTCAGCATCCACCGATGCCAGATGCCCCGGCAATAGGAGATGTAACCAAACTTGAAGAATTCATCCACATCAACCCGAATGACATCCCGCACCTGCAAATGCTGGCTGATCTTTATGCAGAAAAAAACAATCCGAAAAGCCGTGAACTTTTCAGAAAACTGATCGGACTAAACCATCAGGTTGCAGATAACTGGGTTGCACTTGGACAAACATTTAACGCTTCAAGCGAAATGGATTCAATCATAACCTGCAACATGAAGGCTTTGCTTGCTGATGCCTCAAATCCTAAGGCACTTTACAATCTGGGCGCCATTGCTGCAAATTCTGGCGATACAAAAAAAGCACTCGACTACTGGCACCGGGTTGACCTGAAACTTGCCGATGCCGAAGTAACTCAACTGGTTACCAACGGACTCAAAATCTTACACGGTGAGAAAAAATGATTTTTTCCGGAAAAATAAAAAACAGACTTTCTGGCTGGATCTTCCTTGCCGGGTTCTGTTTATTTTTTGGAAATGTTGCAACTGCACAGTTACTCTCACCGGGTGAGCTCGGGAAAGTTCACAAACATCTTGAAGGAATTGAAAACTGCAAGAAATGCCACACCAGTGAAAAGGAAATTGATCCTGCCAAGTGTATGGATTGCCACAAAACCATCGGGACTGACTGGAAATCGGGCAAGGGTTATCACGGCTGGCTGAAAGTAAACGAAAAGAAAACCTGCGTTGAATGCCATTCAGATCATAATGGATTGAACTTTGAAATGGTTCGCTGGCTGGAAAAAGACAAAAAACAGCTTGATCACAGCAAAACCGGTTACGAGCTCACTGGCGGGCACAAAAAAATCAGGTGCGAATCCTGCCATCAGCCTGCCAACCATGATAAAACCCAGTTAAGCGCAGATCAAAGTATTAAATCGCCCAAAACGTGGTTGGCTCTCGATACCAACTGCCTCTCTTGTCACTTTGATGAACACCGGGGAACGCTGGCAGAAACCTGTGAAGATTGCCACGATACCGAAAACTGGAAAAAAGCACCCAAATTTGATCACGCCAAATCAAAATATCCGCTGACAGGGAAACACGTTTCAACCGACTGTGCAGAATGCCATAAACCAGTCAAGGATGAAAAAGTCTGGCGTACAAAGACAGATAAAGACTATCTTCAGATGGATAAACTGAAGTTCCCTGATTGCCTGAGCTGTCATATCAACCCACACCCACCGGCTATGTCAACCGATTGCGCAAGCTGTCACAATACGACCGGCTGGAAAAACACATCCCATCAGGAGGGATTTGACCACGACCCAACCGGATACCCGCTCACCGGAGAACATAAAAAACTGGACTGTGCCGCCTGCCATTTCACCGACGTTTCAAAAGCAAAAAGTGACGTAACCAAGCTTGTTCTTTCAAACTTCCAGAAGAAAGCAATGGCTTATAAAGCCTGTACTGATTGTCACGCAGACGGACACAAGAAGCAATTCACCAAAAACGGAATTCTTCAGCCCTGTGAAGACTGTCATACCACAACCGGATTTAAACCGTCTACTTTCACAACCGAAAAACACGAAAAAACCCAATTCCCGCTCACTGGCGCCCATGAAGTTACAGCCTGTACGGAATGTCATCATAAAGATGGCAAAGCCGACTGGATTTTCGTTCCGCTGGATAAAGACTGCCAAAGCTGTCATACCGATTCACATAAAGGTGAAGCCGATAAATTCATGACCATCGGGAAAAATGGAAAACTGGATTGTGAATCCTGCCACGTTACCGATCAGTGGAAAGTAACAAAATTTGATCACAGCAAAACCAACTTCCCTTTACTTGGCGGACATACTTCAGTTTCCTGTATCGATTGCCACAAACGGGAAGGTAAAAAACCGGGCATCATCCGGTTTAAAACTGCAGTAAAAAAAGACTGTGTGTCGTGTCATGAAGATATTCACAGCGGACAGTTTACTGAAAATGGTACAGTCGATTGTCAGAAATGCCATACCGAGACGAACTGGGTTGCCTCAAAATTTGAACACAACCGTGACAGCCGGTATAAGCTGGATGGTGCACACAGTGGCGTTCAATGTCAGAGTTGCCACAAAACTGAAATGGTACTGGGCAAAGAACTGGTCAGATTTAAACCGATGGAGGTGACATGCGAGTCCTGCCACGGAAAATAATAACGTTCTTAACGCTTTCAATTCTTTCTTCATTCGGATTTAACACTGGTTTTTCTCAACCGGAAACCAATCCGCACGGGAAACTGACGATTGATTGCCAGTCGTGCCATATTGCTGAATCCTGGACGGTTCTGAAAAGTCCGATGATTTTTGATCACAGTACAGACACCAAATATCCGTTAACCGGAACCCACAAATCAGTTTCGTGCATGTCCTGTCACCGGTCACTGAATTTCAGCGTTGTCAAATCGGATTGTAAATCGTGTCACGAAGATGTTCACCGGGGAACTTTGGGTCAGGATTGTGAACAATGCCACGAAACAATGGTTTGGGGACCGATGACTCCGGGAAAAATTTTATCGATTCACCAAAAAGGCCGGTTCCCGTTAACTGGTGCACACCCGGCAGCAAACTGTACCGATTGTCACCCGAAATCCTCACAAGGCATGATGTTCAAAGTCAATCACGGACTTGATTGCATCTCCTGCCATCAGAATGACTTTAATACTGCTTCAAATCCGGATCACAAGGCACTTGGCTTCCCAACTGATTGTCAGCAGTGCCACAATTCATTTTCCTGGACACCGGCGAGTTTCGACCATAATAAATTCAACTTTGCCTTAACCGGAGCCCATTCTCTTGCTTCCTGCGGCAGCTGCCATACCGGAAACCGGTACAAAGGCACACCAACCGACTGTTACTCGTGTCACCAGAAAGAATTTATTGCAACAGTAAATCCGAAACACGATGCGGCCGGATTTTCAACGGATTGCCAGACCTGCCACTCAACAATAGCCTGGCAGCCCGGCACTTATGATCACAATAAAACCCGTTTCCCGCTGACGGGTGGTCATGCTGCCGTTCCAAGCTGCAACAGTTGTCACGTCGGTGATAAGTTTGCCGGACTTTCGATGGAATGCAGCTCATGCCACATGAAAGATTTTAACGCAACAACAAACCCTGACCATAAAGTGTTGGGCTATCCGTTGGATTGCCAGTCATGCCACAGTCCTTTTGCCTGGACGCCATCCTCATTTAACCATTCACTTTACAGTTTTGCTCTTACCGGTGCCCACTCCATTACGGATTGCAATTCATGTCACGTCAACAATGTTTTCAAAGGAACGCCGAAAGACTGTTTTTCCTGTCATAAAGATGTTTATCAGACCGCCCAAAATCCTAACCACGTTTCGGGAAAACTTTCAACCGACTGCCAGACCTGTCATACAACGATAACCTGGAGGCCATCCACCTTTAACCATTCTGCAACACGTTTTCCATTAACCGGAGCCCACTCGCTTCCGCTTTGTGAAAGTTGTCACGTTAACGGACAGTTTGCCGGAACCGCTTTTGATTGCTACAGTTGTCATCAGAATGATTATAATGCAACGACAAATCCGAAACATACACCGGCAGATTTCCCGTTTAACTGTCAGGTTTGCCACAGTGATGTGGCCTGGAAACCGGCTGTTTTTGATCACAATAAAACTGCATTTCCGCTAACCGGTCAGCACATTACTGCCACCTGTGCAAGTTGTCATACGGGTGGTGTTTATGCCGGAACGCCAAAAGAGTGCGTATCCTGCCACCTGAAAGATTCTCAGGCTGCATTGAATCCGAAACACACGTCTGCAGCATTTTCCAATGAATGTTCAACCTGCCATACAACCGTTGCATGGAAACCTGCCCAGTTCAATCACAGTCTGACCAAATTTCCGCTCACCGGTGCACACACAGCCCAATCCTGTGAATCTTGTCATACCGGAGGAAATTACACAACTATACCTGCAGCTGACTGTTACAGTTGTCACCAGGCCGATTATACCGGTACATCAAATCCGAAACATACTCCTGCAGCATTTCCGTTTACCTGTGAAACCTGTCACTCAACAACAACCTGGGCTCCGGCAACTTTCGACCACAGCAAAACCAAATTCCCTCTGACGGGAAAACATGCCGTGACCGAATGCAATGCCTGTCATACCGGTGGTGTTTTTACCGGACTACAAACAACCTGCGTGCCCTGTCACCAGGCCGATTATAACAACACCAAAAATCCGAAACACACGCTGCCCGCATTTGCAATGACCTGTGAAACCTGTCATACGACGACTGGTTGGACTCCGGCTGCTTTCGATCACAATAAAACGGCTTTCCCGCTTACCGGCGGTCACGTTTCTGTTGATTGTGCAAGTTGCCACATCAACGGACAGTACACCGGACTTGCAACTGATTGTAAGTCTTGCCACACGCCGGATTTCAATAAGGCAGCGAATCACCTGAGTCAGGGTTACCCAACCACCTGTCTGACCTGTCACACAACAGCAACCTGGAAACCTTCAACCTACAACAACCACAATGGCTGGTTCCCGATTTATTCAGGAAAACATAAGCCAAGTGTCTGGTTGAATAAATGTGCAACCTGCCACACCGTCGCCACGAACTTCAAGGTTTTTGTTTGTACAGATTGCCATGAACACAATAAAAGCAGTATGGATAGCGAACACAGGAACATTTCTGGTTACGTTTGGAATTCTGCCAATTGTTATTCGTGCCATCCGGATGGAAATGATGCTATTTTTTAGACTGGTGCTGGCTGCAACCATTTTAATCAGTTTTTCTGCAGGGGCTCAAACAAAAGTGGGCGAATCCATCAGACCTCACAAGGTCCTGACAAAACCCTGCGAAACCTGTCACAATCCGGATACCTGGCACAATATCCATTTTGATCACAAAACAACTTCCTTTCCGCTGATAGGACTCCATTCCAAAGTGGATTGCAAGCAATGTCATAATCTGGTTGATTTTTCTATCGTGGAAAAAACCTGTTCGGGCTGTCATGAAGATATTCACCGTCGTCAATTTGGCGATCAGTGCGAAACCTGTCACACACCCGATCACTGGCAAAATGTCCGGGCAGGTGTTGCGCACAGCAAAACCCGCTTTCCTTTACTTGGCAAACACCAGAATCTGGATTGTTCCAGTTGCCACAGTGCAGGCATGAATACATCAAACTTTATTCATCCGTCAGAAACGTGTTTTTCGTGCCATCAGGCAGATTATACAAATTCTGCGTTGAATCATCAGGCTGCAGGATTCAGCGTTCAGTGTGAAACCTGTCATGATACCCAAACCTGGAAAAAAGCCCGGTTTAATCACCCGTCATCTTTCAATATCTACTTTGATGAACACATGATGCAATGGGAAACCTGTATGACCTGCCACCCGGTCAGAAACAATTTTAAAGTCAATTATTGCGGAAAATGCCACGATTTCAATTCATTTTCTGATGCGCATGGAGATTAACCGGATGACAAAGTTTTTGTCTGTTTTTTTGTTTTTATGGATGGGTTTTGGACTTTCTGTATCAGCACAGGATGCGCCCAAAATTCAATATATTTCAGCTGACCACGTTTATCTGAATATCGGAATGGATCAGGGCGTTCATGTTGGTGATACGCTGCGGTTGAACGAAACTGACTTTCTCGTCGTGGTTTCAGTATCCTCTTCACGGGCTGCAACCCAGGCAAACCGTCCGTTGCCCGAAACTTTCACCAATATGCCGGTTCCTGCACCTTACCTGGCAAAACTGGAACTCAGATTAAATCCACCAAAAGAAGAAAAAAAGGCAGTTGAAGGCGGATTTCAGCAGGATAAATGGAAAACGGGAAATCAGGAAACCAAAAAGAAAACCGAACCTTTTGTGCGTGGACTTTTCCAGGTTCAGCAGATTCATCAGTCGTTCACCGTTGCCGGTAAAACCTATTCTTACAATCAGCCGGGCTATACGCTTTACCTCACAATTCCTAAATTGTTCAACGATAACTGGGGTTTCAAAATCCGGTACCGGGCACTTTATACCAATCTGCCATATGGTCGTGATTACGACAAAAACAAATCTTTCCTCAGCAGTTTCGACAACCGGATTTATGAAGTTTCTACTTACTTTTCTTCAGGTGAGGATGGTACTTATTTTCAGGCCGGACGGTTTTCTGCCAGAACCTTATGGTCTGCCGGCATCATCGACGGTGCCTTGTATGAAGTTCCGGTTCTGAAAACCTGGCAGGTTGGTGTGTTAGGCGGAACGTCGCCTGATTACCGGGAAATGGCATTTCAATCCCGGAACCCCAAATATGGATTTTATGCCCAGCACAAAACCGGAGACAATCAGACAGAATCCGTGGGTTGGATTGGCGAATACCAGAACGGAACCTTGTCACGGGAATTTATCAGTCATGACGTTTCCTGGTACAGCGATTCCTGGTCGTGGTCACAATCGGGTGATCTCGATATCAACCGGGGCTGGAAAGGAAAACGGGATAACGCCGTTGTCCTCTCCAATCTTTACGTTTATGGCAGATACCGGCCGTTCGACTGGCTTCAGCCTTATGCATCAGCCAACATCCGCCGGCCAATCTGGACAGCAGATGTGCGTTCGGTAGCTGACACTTTATTCGACCGGAAATACCAGCAAAGTGTGAATCTGGGTGTACGTTCTGATTTTAAATCTGGTTTATATACCGACGGATCAGTTGGTTACCGTCACCGGAACGGCGATCCGTTCGGAACACTTTACCTTGGGTTCCAGACCGGACTTAGGAACGTGCTGCAATCGGGCTGGAGTGCTAACAGCAATACATCAGGTTATTTCAATGAAGTTTATGGCGGATGGACTCAAACGTTTTCAGTTGCCGGCATGCTGCCTTATGAGTTCAATTCGTACTCTTCAGTCACCATTCAGGGCTATACACTCGGCGGAGAAAGTTCACCCCAAATGGATTATCTTTTTTCAGAAAGTTTGTCACGGCAGGTTCTCGACCGAATTTACCTCACCGGTTCTGCTGAATGGGGCACCGGGAAAACATTGGATTTATTCCGGTTTTTCTTTTCAGGAAGCTACAGATTCTAAGTCGGTCAAAGGTTACAGATTACGGGTTACGGGGCAATCCTGAATGCTAATTCAGCTTATGCCTTACGCCTTAAACCTTATGCCTTACACCTGTCACCTGTAATATGTGACCCGTAACCTGAATTTTAAATGTAACCTGTTAATCTGATAAGCTGATCTTGTCACTTGTCACCTTTCACTTGTCACTGCGGAGCACCCCATCGATACGCTGATTATTCTCGCTGTTTTCCTGCTTTTGGCAGGGATTTTCGTTTTCCCTTACATTCGGAAAATGAACAAACAAAACAAATCGGTTCAACAAACCCGGAATCTGGCTGAAACGATGTCTTCCAGTCCTGGTCCGCTGGGAGATCACCCATTGGTGAACCTGAGTTTGTGCATCGGTTGCGGCAGTTGCGTAGATGCCTGCCCGGAACATGCGATGGGATTGGTTGAAGGTCACTCCGAACTGATTTTCCCGGGAAAATGCGTGGGTCATGCCGTTTGCCGGGATGCCTGTCCGGTTGAGGCGATTACCATTACCCAGGCAGATCAATCCACCCGAAGTGACATCCCTGTTTTAAATCCGTCAAAGGAAAGTTCAGTTCCGAATCTTTTTATTATCGGGGAACTTGCAGGTCAGGCTCTAATCCGTGTTGCCATCAATGATGCATTCAAGTCAGTAGCAGAGTTGAAGAAAAGAAATCCAAAGCATGTTGCCATCATTGGTGCAGGTCCGGGCGGAATGACCGCAGGCATGGCATGCAAAGAAGCCAACTTAACTTACACTGTTCTTGAACAGAATGAACATTTTGGTGGAACGATCAATCACTATCCCCGCAGAAAACTGGTCATGACCGCACCAGTTGAACTTCCCTTGGGAGAAAAGCTGAGCAAACTGGAGTATCGCAAGGAAAAATTACTTGAATTCTGGACGGAATGGACATCGAAACACAACATTCAGATTCAATTTGGATCAAAAGTCAACGCCATCCAGGTTCATGAAGATGGAAGTTTTACCATTACACTTGAAGGCAAAGAACCCGTTCAGTGTGATGCAGTCATTCTGGCTTTGGGCAGACGGGGTTCACCCAGAAAACTCAACGTTCCCGGTGAAAACCTGGAAAAAGTCGCCTATACGCTGATCGATGCTGCTGCTTTTAAAAAGTCCAAAGTTTTAATTGTTGGCGGTGGCGACAGTGCAGTAGAAGCAGCAATGGCATTGTCGTTTCAGGAAGGGAATGAAGTGACGATTTCTTACCGTCAGGATGCTTTCGGCCGGATTAAAGCCAGAAATCAGGAACGGATTGATCAGTACCTCAAAAAAGGAAAAATCAAAGTTATCTGGAATTCTTCTGTGACTGAAATTGATGAGACATCTGTAACCCTCTCCACCCCGGAAGGCAGCATTACCCTGAAAAACGATGAAGTGTTTATTTTCGCCGGCGGTGAATTACCGTTTCCGTTATTGAAATCTGCCGGTGTGAAATTTGGAGGGGAATGAATCAGCCGTAAGGTTTAAGGTTTAAGGGGTAAGCTTGAATACAAAATAAAAATCAATATTACCCTAGTTTTTTAATAAAGGATGCCAGCATTTTTTTTAACTCAATGATCTCTTTTAATAATTCCTGGTGTAAAATTGTGTTTTTCACATACTCCAGTTCACCTGCAAGAATAAATTGATATTCCATTTCACATGCTGATCCAAGGGCAATTTCAAGAAATCTTGCAAAATCTCTATCTGAAGATCGGATGGATCCTTCTGCAATATTTGAAGGAACGGAAACTGCAGCTCGTCTGATTTGGTTTGTTAAACTAAACCTTTCAGAGTCAGGAAAATCATTAGTCAACTGATATGCCATTTTTGCAACCCGATGAGAATTTTCCCAAATTTTTAATGTCTTGTAATCCCTCATAGAAGTACCTTTATTGCTATTTTCCTTACGCCTTACGCCTTACGCCTTACGCCTTACGCCTTACGCCTTACGCCTTACGCCTTACGCCTTACGCTTCGACACCCGAACCCAATCCACATAAACTTCGCAGGGGAACACGGCTTCGGGAACAATTGCCCCGCCATAGGTTCTGCTGTCAGCACCACCGACCCCACCACTCAGAATAATGAAAGACGGATTTTCAAAAGGTTGCCATTCCTGAAAATGGTTTGAATATTCTGACAAATATATCTGTCTTCCGTTTACAGTTTTAATCTGATCTTTGTCTTCACCATCTTTTGCAGAAAATCCACCATCGTTGAAATAATGGATGTGATACACATTTCCGTCGATTTCAAATTCCATCCGGTCAGTGTACCATTCAATGGCATACCGGTGAAAATTCTGACTTCCCGCAGAGCTGGATCCGGGTTCAACCGGGTAACCACCCCATTCTGGTTTAACAGACGGAACCTGGGTTGATGCAAACGAATAATAATTTCCCTTCATGCCATGATTCCAGTCAGCATATTCATTATTGAGCCATTGCCAGGCATAGTGAACACTTCCCAGATTGTGGTAAGGCATTGACCCCACATATTCCATGATATCAATTTCGCCGCCCTGTGGCCACATAATCGAAGATACTGAAGCAGGTTTACTGGCCGGCATCATCCAGAATGCAAAACCCTGACCTTTGTAATTCACTCCGGCCGGTTTGATCCGGGCTTCAATCCGGTAACCCGGTCCCCAGCTTCCCTTCTCTTTTGTGTTGATGCGCCCGCTGGTGTAACTCCGGTCGATGTAGTTTTCTTTCCGTGTGATGATCGAGAGGCAATTCCCGTCTGCCCCGGCGATCCCGGATTGAATTTTAACATTCTCCGGCCGGTTTGTGGCCCGGTCGAGCTGTCCGGTACCCCAGTCACCGTTGACGCCGGTTCCGGTTTCGTAATTCCATTTGGTGAGATCGAGGTTGGATCCGTTGAATTCATCCTGCCAGACCAGTTCATGTCCGTCTGGAACAAGACCTGTTGGTTTTTCCTTTTTTTCGTCAGATGAATTATCGCAGGCAGAAAGTAAAATCAGGAGAAGCGGAAGGTATTTCATGGGATTTTTCCTGGAAAAGTGGAAAACAAAGGTAAGGAATGTAAATTTTGAATTCTAAATTTTAGATTTTGAATTGGGTTCCTTTTTCAGTGCAGCGTGGGATTGATTTCATTCAATTTCCAATTGAAAACCTGATTTTTATTTTTCAGGTAATTTTAGATTTCACTTTCAAAATTCCGAACTTTGAATCGAATTCCCTATTTTTCCAGTCTTAATTCCATTTACCATTTACCATTTACCATTTACCATTTACCATTTACCATTTACCATTTACCATTTACCATTTACCATTTACCATTTACCATTTACCATTTACCATTAAAAATAATGCCCCACTTTATCATTACTCTGATTCTTGTCTTCTCTTTTTCTGCTGTTTCCGCCCAAACGGCATGGAACACTTTTTCATCCGATTTCTCAAGATCTTATGAAAGAGTTACAACCAATTTTTCTGACTTTTTCACTTTTAAACAACCGGGTTATGCCTATTTCGGCGTTCCGGCTATGTTTGCAATTTCAACACCTGCAGACCGGTTTTTTCAGCGTGAATCAAGAAACTGGACATCCCAAACGGCTTCAACTTTTAAAAACCTGGGGAATAACTATGGTGAAGGACTTACACCCCTGATTCTGGCAACAGGATTATACACAGGCGGGTTGGTTTTTGGAAGTGACGGAATCCGGGAAAAAGGAAGAACGTTAACAGAGGCAATGGTTTATGCTGCAATTACAACCCAAACCATTAAAATGATTGCGGGAAGATCACGACCCTACACCGAACAGGGGCCTTACGATTGGGGACATTCAAGCTGGGCCGATGACAGTCATTTCAGTTTTCCGAGCGGACACACCATGGCCGCATTTACCGTTTCAACAGTAATGGCTGACGGAACCGGTTGGATGGGTCACACCTTCTGGTATGGTCTGGCCGGTGTAACCGCCTGGGCAAGAATCACCTCAAATAAACACTGGTTTTCTGATACGGTTACCGGTGCCTGGATCGGGTTTACTTCTGCAAAGGCGGCATTGAATAAGGATGAGCAGGAAGTCAGTTCAGCAGGTTGGAAAGTGGAACCGGGTTTGTCTTCAATGACTTTGGTTTACCGGTTTTAGGAAACCCATGTTTGAATTTCATTTAGAAATTCCCTCCCCCTTGCATCTTTGCACCCAAATTGCCCAGGAATTAAACAAAAAAAAACGGAAACCAGAAAATCAACTGACCGTTTCCCCATGGTCAGATGACTTGCATTCCGGTTTCCGTTAATGATTCAAAAAGAGGTACCCACCTTTTTTTGAAAACAGTTTCTTGACTTTTATTTGAGCAAAGTCATTTTCAACACCTTATTGAAGGTGGCAGCCTGCATTCTGATAAAATAAACGCCCGTTGAAGCCATTTCACCGTTATCATTTCTTCCGTTCCAAACCAAAGAATAAACCCCTGGTTCATAAACATCATTCACCAGTACTTTTACCCGCTGGCCAAGAATGTTATAAACTTCAAGGGAGACATTTGCCTTAAATGGAACCGCAAAGGGAACTGTTGTTTCCGGGTTAAACGGATTCGGATAGTTCTGTTCCAGATTAAAGACTTTAGGTGTTTCAATTTCAATGGTTACTGCGTCATGTATCGACTCAGTGCCATCGTATGAATAATCAATAAGCTGGTAGGAATATTTTTTGCCTGCAGTTACAAGTTTATCAAGGTATTTATAATCAGTCCGGCTGGATTTTGTTCCCATTCCGGCAATGCGGGTTATTTCATTGGCTTCGCCGGTCTCTGAATCAGTTCTGAAAACCTTGAACATTGCATTGTCCAATTCAGATTCAGTGGTCCACTCAATCAGGACTGCCCCTTTATTTTGTTTCACGGTAAAGGAAGTCAGTTCAACAGGTAAAGAGCCGTCAAGGAAGTAAATCGGGTATGATGTAGACGTTTTATTTGATGTTTCAATATCTGAAGAAACAGATAAGGTTATATTACCAGCAGTCGGCGGATTTGAAATTTTGGTAGCATCCAAAAGATTGATGGTAACAGATGCACCGGCATTTATATCAACAGGCGTTGTAACGGTAAAGGTTTGTCCTGAAACGGTGGTTGCTGTTGTTGTTGCCACATTGTTTACCTGAACACTACCTGAGGCAATCTGTGTTAAACTGTATCCTGCTGCAAAAGTGAGATAAATCTTGTCGCCGGTCAGTAATTTACCATTTGACCCGTTTGTGTAGGTAATTGCATAGGTTGCATTAGCATTGATGAAATTATCAGAGTTCGTCACAATAGCAGGAGTCATGGTATTTGAAGTTGCAATGACTTTGTAAACCGATGATGCGACATAGTTGTTTTCAACATTTGTTTTTGCAGATAATGTATAATTCGATACAGCAGTAGTTGGGTTGGTTAAACCCGTAAAGGAAAGAGTAACGCTTGCACTGTTTGCTATTGTACCAGAGTTATTGGTTAGTCTGACTTCCTGTCCGGTTATAGTAACTGCAGAAGGTGCAACACCATTGATTAGCGAATTTCCGGTATTTACACCTGAAACGACCGTTCCGGTTGGGAAGGAAACATATATGAAATTACCATTGCCAATCGTACCGGCAGACCCAAGATTAAACGAAATTGTATAGTTTGACGTTGCAGCAGATACATTGGATGACCTGCTTACCGTTGGTGAGGTAATGGTCGTTCCGGTCGTAATTGTATAGGTTGATGAACTAACAGGCGTTGTTTCTGCCGAAGTAAAAACTGACAAGGTGTAACTTCCTGCTGTTGATGGATTTACAATTGCAGCACCTGCTTTGAACAAAACAGTGACACTGCCGTGATCGGTAACAGAAACAGGTGAGGTTATTGTTACCACACGGGTTGTTGCATTTGAAGAAACGGTTGTGGCATCAACAGCATTTACAGAAATGTTTGAGGCCGTAATTGAACCGGGCACAGTTGTACCCGCAGGGAAGGTAACTGTAAGGGTTGAAACACCACTTGTTAATGCACCGGCCGCGCCGGTTGTAAATGCAATTGAGTTTGTTGTAGTTGCACTTATGGCAGAATTACCCAGAGTCAGTGCAGGTGTTGTAATCGTTGATGCAGTGATTGAGTAATTTGAGGATGTTGCAGAACCATTGCCCGTTGCAGCAATTGACAGGGTATAGGTAGCACTTGCAGTTGTAGGATTAACCAATGCTGCACCGACAGCAAAGGTAACTCTAACAGGCGTACTTGCAGCAATAGTTTGACTTGCACCCAAAGTTAAGGTAATCACCTGCCCGGCAACTCCAACTGTAGAAATGGTACGGGTTACAAGCGGGGAACCTGACTGAACCGTCACATTACCGGTCGTGATCGAACCTGGCAATGTATATCCGCCGGCAAAAGTGACAGCCAATGTTCCGCCTGCATTTATAGCTGCCGTTCCGTTTGTAAAATCCAATTGGTATTGAGAGGTTGTCTTTACCGTAGTATTGGATAGCGTGACAGTTGATGAGGTTATATTTGTACTGTTAATAATAGTGTAGTTAGCACTGGATGCTACCCCGGTTTGTGAGGTTGTGGTCAGGGTTGCTTGTTTATCAATTCCTGAGGTCGGATTGGTGATCCCTGCTGAGAGGGCAATGGTAATTGAAACAGAAGAGCTTACCGAGATATTATCAGGAATATAAATAGTGAGAATTTGTCCTGAAATATTCGGGGCTACTGTAGCCGCAATCGAATTGACTGAAATGGCTGAAGCCGCAATACTTCCCGGGAGAGTTGTCCCGTCTGGGAATGTGATTGCAATAGCATCCCCGGCAAAAAGAGCACCGTTTGAACCTGTTGTAAATGCAATCGAATAAGCAGCGGGTGAATTCCCTGTATTGGGTGAAGGTGAAACAGTGAAGGAAGTTACCAAACCGGTTGTTATGATGGTATAACGGTTTGAAGTGACGAAGTTACCCGATCCCTGTTTTACAGAAATTGTTTTGTTGCTTCCGGCAGTAGCAGGGTTGGTAATGCTGTTTGCATTAAACTTAACCCAGCAAACATCAGTACCAGCGGTAAAACCAGAAGCTGCAGGAATTGTTAAAGTAACCTGCAGTCCGGATGTACTTATTGTACCCACTGTTTGATAATTGGCATCATTCGCCCCTATCTGAACATTACCGGTAAGCGTCCCGATTGTCGTTCCGGTTGGGAATGCCAGAGTAACAGTTGTAGATCCCGGCGAAAAGGTTGAATTTGTAAGAAAACTAACCGTATAATTTGTTGCAGTACTGATCAGGTTACTTACTGTTGTTACCGTTGCAACACCCACATCAGTTGCCGATGTAATGGCATATACTTGAGAGGTCACGGCAGAAGGTTCTGCTGAAGATGCGACAGAAAGGGTATAATTTGAAGCAACTGAGGCAGGATTTGTAATGCCTGCACCGGTACTGAAAACAATAACAACTGAACCGCTGTTTGAAATATTGACAGGTGTAACAAAAGCGACAGTACGGTTTGTCGTGTTGATCGTTGGGTTGACCGAAACCGGTGTTGAATTCACCGTAATCTGGTTTGCTGAAATAGAGGCAGGAACTGTTGTACCGCTTGGGAATGTAACGGTAATGGTTCCGCTGTTTGCAGTTAAAGCACCGCCTACACCTGCCGAATAGCTGATAGTATAACCACCAGATACATTATTGGTTGAGGGTGAAAGTGAAACTGTTGCAGCAGTTCCCGTTGAAGTGGTTACTGTGTAAGAGCTGGATGTAATTGCCGTACCTGAATTTTTTGAAACGGTCAATGTTTTTCCACCAGACGTCGACGGATTTTGAATTCCCGCTGCCTGATTAAAAACAAGAGAAACAGCCTGGTCTGAATTAACAGTTGAACCCGGATAAACTTTGACCAGGTTTGATGCCGGTGTAGTCGTTACGGTTGTAGGTGCAACACCATTAATAGAAACCGTTGAAGTTGAAATAACTGAAGGAATTACCGTTCCGGCTGGAAAAATAATTTCAAAATAGTCACTTACCAGTACCGAACTGTTTCCGTTGGTAAACGAAAGCGTATACTGTGAAATGGTATTTACTGTTGAAGGTGATAACGTAACGGTTGCAGGGGTTAGGTTCGTATTGGCAACAATGGTATAAGAGTTTTCAGTCACTGAAACGTTGTTGATTGTCGTATAGAGAGTGAGTCCTGTTCCGGCCGTATAGGTTGCAGCCGGAGGGTTTACCAATCCGGCTGAAAGATTGAAATTAACACTCACTGCGGTACTGATATTGATCTGGGAAGGAACTGTAACGGTCACAAGCTGACCAGATACCGATGGTGCAACTGAACAGACCGTTCCGTTTACAGATACTGATGATGCTGAAATGGAAGAGGGAATAGTGGTTCCTGAAGGGAAAGTCAGAAAAATCTTATCGCCTGTAATGAGCTTACCATTAGCCGAGGTGGTAAAGGCAACCGAATAAGCAGCCGTTGTGTTGGCTGTATTTGGTGAAACTGTCACATTCCCTGCCGTCGGAGCAGCCCCCGAAACAATGGTAAAATTGGAAGAGCTTACCTGTTGTGCTGCACCCACGCTGGTATAAACTGAAAGTGTGTAGGAACTTCCTGCCGTTGCCGGATTTTGAATGCCACCTGTTCCCGAGAAAACGACTGAAATTGTATTGCCGGCAGTAACCGTGACCCCTGCAGGAACGGTAATCGTATAGGTATTTCCGGAAAGCGTACGGGTAACAACCGCCGTATTTTGTACTCTCACAGTCGGGGTTGCCTAAAGGGTGTATCCTGATGGAAACGTGACATAAATCAGATTACCCGCAACAACCGATGCACCCGGCTGAACAAATTGAACAGAATCCACAACGTTTGTTGCACTTGCCACCTGACTGCTTTGGTATTTTAATAGCACGTTGGTTACTGCATTGGCCGCCGAAATGGTATAACTTGCAGAAGGAACAGCAGTAGGTTCTGAATCTGTGTAAACTTTTGCCTGGTAGGAACTTCCGGCCGTTGCCGGATTGGTAATAGCTGCAGATGTGGTCAGATTAACCGATACTGAGGCGCCGTTTCCGATGCTGTTGGTAATTGTTACAATCACCGTATCCTGATTGGTAGTATTGACTTTACTAACCTGAACCGCTGAAGCCGCCACTGAATTAATGGTAACGTTACCGGGCGCAATACTTGCAGGCAGGGTAGTTTCGTAAGGGAAAATGAGGTAAATTTTTCCTGAACCACCTGAAAGCGCACCACCGGCACCGGTTGTAAAGGCAAATGTATAATCACCTGTTGTTGAAATCGTACTGGGAGAAACCGAAACAGTAACCCCGGTAACCGTGCTGTTGGTGATGGTAAATGAATTTGAAGTTACCGGCGTTACATCCTGGGTAGTACGGGCATCAAGAGTGTAACTGTTGGCAGAAGCCGGGTTTGTTATTCCAAACCCGGTTTCCAGAATCAATGTGGTGGTTGTATTCCCTGAAACTGCAACCGGAGTTTTGAGGGCAAGTGTTGTGTTGTCACCGTACACCTTTAACTGGGTTCCCAATGTCAGATAACTTCCGTTAACCTTAACAGAGGTATACCGGGTCTGGGCGGTTGAATTGTTCGGCAGCATCCCGGTTGGAAAAACCACAACAATGGAGTCACTCGTAGAAAGTGCATTGTTGGTACTGAAACTGATGGTGTACTGAACATCGGTGGAAGATTTGATCAGCGTACTTGGGGTTACGGTTGGCGTTGAAATGGTAGTCAGCGCAGTAAGGGTAAATGCCGCATTCTGGGGTGTTGTCGTTGCAGATACTTTTACCGTTGCATTCTGTGAGGTCAGGGTTGTATTACTGATGATACCGGCATCTACTGAAAAGTTTACGGTTACAGAAGCAGAGGCAGCAATATCTCCCGGAATAACCACATAAACGGTCTGACCACTTTTAGATACTGAATAGGCTGAAATTCCGTTTACCTTTACGGCATCATTTGGAATTGAGGCAGGAATTGTTGTTCCAGCTGGAAAAGTTACATAAACCGTGTCACGTGCACCCTTCAGCGTAGTTTCATTTGCATTGGTAAATGAAAAGGAATAGGCTGCGGTCGTGTTTACTGTTGAAGGGTTAGGCGTTACTGAAACACCGCTGATCTGGGTATCATCAAATAAAACAAAGGCAGCCGTATTTACAAGAGTACCGTCACCGGAAGTCGTAATTCCGATCACGTTATCTGTTCTGGCTGAACTTGAGTTTGTTATACCGGTGAAAGTCAGAGTGCCCTGTGTATTTGCTGCAAGCTGACTGGCTGGCCCTCCGGCAATCGTCATGGTAACTGTGGTTCCCGAAATATTAAGAGCCGCAGTTGCCTGGGAGGTTGTAAACCCCGTTGAAGCAGAAACTGCCGCACCAGCAAGATTAAATCCGGATGGAAAATAAAAACTGATAAACTGCCCCTTGCTCAAAGCACCAGAAGCCGATGTGGTAAAAGTGAAGGTATAAGTCAGAGTTGTTGATTTTATAATCGTGTAACTGGTTCCAGAACGGGCAACTGAGAATCCGGTAACTGCAGTTGTATTTTGGATTGAATAGGATTGGCTGGTTAAATTAGTTGTCTCGATACTGCTCTGAATGGAAGCCGTATAAGAACCCACTGCAGCTGGGTTGGTAATCCCCGTTGAAAAAACCAAAGAAACAGCACCATTATCACTAATATCAACAGGAGTCGTAAATTGAACGGTCCGGCTTCCGGCATTAACGGTTGGCGAAACTGTCACAGCCGTACCATTAACACTGATTGTAGAGGCAGACAGGGTGGCGGGGTTCAGTGTAGTTCCTGTCGGAAACGTGACTGTAAAAGTTGATGAATTCGCGGTCATGGCACCTGCCGCACCCACCGAAAAACCGAAAGTGTAAGTAGAAGCCACAGAAGGATTGGGTGTTCCGAGGCTTACTGTAGGAGTTGATAAGGTAGAAGCAGTTATCGAATAACTATTTGAAGTTACTTCAGATTCCTTATTTGTCCTGACTGACAGAGTATAACTCCCTGCTGAGGCCGGACTTTGAATACCTGCTGAAGAAGTAAAAACAACTGAAACACCTTCACCAGCCGAAACACCCGATGACCCGATTTTCATCCGGATTCTGCGTAATGACACATTGGTATTTACACTTGCCGGAGCAACTCCGTTTATTGTAACTGCGGAAGTAGAAATAGATGAAGGAACAAGGGTTCCTGCCGGAAAAGTAACAATAACGGAGTCTGTACTGGCTGTCAGAGCACCGAGTGATCCGACATTAAAGGCAATTGAATTCTGACTAACGGTATTAACTGTAGTGGGACTTAGCGTCACATTAGCAGCAGTAAGGTTACTGGCCCCCGTTATTAAATAGGTATTTGTTGTTCCTGAAGTGGGTTGCAGATTTGTTGAAACTGAAATTCCGGTTGAAGTAGCACCGGTTGTTGAAGGATTTGCAATTCCGGCTGAGGCGGTAAAAATGATGGGAATAGCTGCCCCAGAAAATCCGGTTCCAATTGTTAATGTTGCTTTCCTGTTGCTCACATCCACACTGACTGCAGAAGCAGCTACCGAATTGATGGTTACATCTGAAGGTGAAATTGTTGAAGGAAGTACAGTTCCTGACGGAAAAGTAACTGTAATCCGATCACCGACTGCATGGGCAATCAGCGTAGGACTAATGCTGTATTGGGTTACGGCCGACGCCACCAAAGAGGAAATGGATGGCGTGGCTGCTCCTCCAACAAAACTGACGGCAGTTGCCGAAGTAATGGTAAAGGCGGCAGAGGTTGCAGCTGTCGCAGGTGTTGGAGCATCAATATTAACTGTATGTGTCGAGGATACCGTAGCGGAATTTGTTACATTTGATACAACAATTGTCCAGGATCCTGCAGGAAGATCATTACCACTATTTGCCTGATGATCGATAATCAGCGTGTTAGTTGTTACATTAAAAGCGGTTCCGCCGCCGCCATAACTCGTTACACCATTAACGGTTATACCTGCAGCAGTTACTGACCCTAAACCAGTTCCTGTTGGAAATACTATTCTAATGTTTTCTGATTTAAGAATTGCAGCATCTGAATTCAGGGTAATGGTATAAGTAACACCAGTTGCTGATGCCTGGGCATTGCTAAGGGTAACTGAAACATTGGTAAGATTGGCTGAATAGGCAGGATTGATTCCAAAAAGAATCAAAGCAGAGAGAAACAATAATCCCCAACCAGGGAAAATGTTTGATTTCATGGCAATATCTCCTCGTAAGACATAACTAAAAAAGCGAAACCCCTGACTGGGTATCTAATATATAAAGACAAGTCAGCTAATGATTGAGTTTCATAAAAATTCCATTCAGATGCCGGAAGTGGCTACCTGTGAATGATGCAATGATACTAAGATTTTATCTATATAGGAACCAAATAGTCTATGTAAAAAGCTTCAAAAGCTTTGCTATTAACCGCATGAGAACCGCTTTGTGACGAAAATCACAATGTTCATCACAAATTCCGACAAATCAATCTGTAATCCATTCCTGAGTTCTTGATAAAATAAACGCTGAATTGGCGTTGTAACTTTTGCACTTTTCACCAGTTCAGAAACCAAAACTTATAGCAAAGGTTATTATTTGCAATTATCATGCCATTAATTACAAAACAATACATAATCCAAGTTGGACAGCATACCAGGGGCATCCGTCAAAGAACGGATCGACTTTCACACGGTTTGTCAGTGGTAAAAAAGTGTATAAATAAAAAAAAACAGGTCTTAACTACCTGTTAACCGGTTGATTCCAGAATTGTTATCCTTTCAAAAATCAACTCTAAACATCCTGCAAACTCAAAAATGAGTCCAAAGAAAAACCAAGAATGCACTCAATAAAAAAAACGAATCCCGTATCCCGAACCTGATTCTCAGGACGGGCTACGGGATTCGCAATTTTACTTTTCGGGCTATCAGTCTCAGGTTATGAGCGATTATGCTAATCCTGAAACCTTATCTGATCAGCGTACCTGCAGGTGTGGTCTGACCTTTAGTCACAGCAAAAGGACCTTCATAATACAATGAATTACCAAGGGTATCACTTACACCAAGTGAATAGGAACCTTCATCCAGGTAGTATAAAGTAAAGTTTCCCATTACGTCAGGAAAAGCAGAAGCAAGTGTATCAGCACCCTGAATGGCATACACTGACGGATTGCTTAATAACGTCCAGCCAGAAAGTGTTCCTGTGATTTTACCTGTCATGGAAACCATAAATGCTCTGAGTACCGGCTTCATTTTATATGAAAAGGTTTTTTCCTTTTCTTTAATAAATGACCGTTTTGCATCAAGATCAATCAGGACTGTGTAGGCGATTCCGGGTTCAATATTTCCGTTTTTGATTTTGAGTTTCAATCCGGAAGTCATTCCGCTCGGAACGTCAAGAACATATTTCGATGTCCCCTTTACCACGTATGCACTGGTCAGTTTCAGTCTGATTTCGTGGATTTTGTCACCGTCAATTGCTGTATTTTCAGTGAAAAGCTTTGCTCTTCCATTACTGTAATCCAGCAGATTAATTTTCTGGCTTCCCACATAGATCACTTTCCAATCATTATCAATCAGTGCAGAAATTTCGGAAACGACCAGATTTACTGAATCCAATCCGATCGGAGCATCTGTCATACCAACTGAAAGCTGGCTTGATTTGGTGTCTTCATCTTTATCACAACCGACTGTAAAAAAAGCCAGCACGGCTAAACCTAACACAAATTTTTTCATATTTTTTTCCTTTTTAATTACCTGTACACACAAGAGGACGGTTCGTTTTGAATATCCTCACTTTCCATTTTTTGTAAGAATGGATTAACAAGTCAAAGGTCGGGTTTAATAATTTTGGGTTGTTACATATCTTTTATTATTTCTTGTACATTTCACACGTTATACCCTTCAGAAATCTGATTGTGCGATGAATCACCCTAAAAGGAGACGGGATGAATCCCGTCTCTACAAAATTTTTGCATTCCCTTCAAATACACGGGCGACCCACCGGTCGGACTTACGAAATTTGAATTTCAATAAATACGGAGACGCCCCAGTGGGTCGTCTCTACGAAATTCCAATTAAAAATTTTCCACCGGCATAAACCTTAAAAACCTCCCTCGGCTTTGCATTCTTGCTTTTCAACCTGCGTCTTTGCGTTTAATGATTTCCTCTTCCAGAGAGACGGGATGAATCCCGTCTCTACGAATTTCAAATAAAAAATATCCCACCGCTTTGCGTTTTCTTAGCGCCTTGGCGCCTTTGCGCGCATATTGTATTGGGATTTTGGTATTTTTCCTTATCTTCCTCCCTTTTTAAACCCTTTAAAATCCAAGGAGATCTGCTATGGCCGGTGAGCCCAAACCTGTTTCACCCGGAACGCCCGAATCCGGTGAATTCAAACCCTACATTTCAGCTTCTGATTTAATCCCCGAATTCACGCTCAAAGCCATACTTCTGGGTGCTTTTTTCGGGATTTTATTCGGTGCCGCCACCGTTTATCTCGGACTCAAAGTCGGTCTCACCGTTTCTGCTTCCATCCCGATTGCCGTTCTTGCGATTTCCGTTTTCAAGAAAATCGGCAAATCCACCATCCTCGAGAATAACATTGTTCAGACCATCGGTTCTGCCGGTGAATCAGTTGCCGCTGGTGTGGTTTTTACAATCCCCGCCCTCATGTTTCTAACGGGCGGAATTGAGTATTTCAAATATTTCCAGATTTTCGTGCTTGCTCTTGCCGGCGGTGTGCTTGGCGTATTGTTCATGATTCCACTTCGCCGGTATCTTATAGTAAAAGAACATGGCAAACTTCCCTATCCGGAAGGAACCGCCTGTGCTGAAGTTCTCGTGGCCGGCGAAAAAGGCGGCGAACTTGCCCAAAAGGTTTTTCTCGGACTCGGAATCGGTTTCGGTTACAAATTGCTGATGAACATTTTCGGGTTATGGAAGGATGTGCCAACCTGGACGTCTGACCGCCGTGGCGTTTATCCGAACATGCAGGCTTCCGTTGAAATCACTCCTGAACTGATGGGTGTAGGTTACATTATCGGACCCCGTATCGCCGGAATTATGGTTGCCGGCGGCGTTCTGTCTGCGTTTGCGATGGTTCCGCTCATTACCATGTTCGGTGATGCCCTTCAAACTGTTGTAAAACCCGGAATCGGGGATAAACTCATCCACGACATGAGTTTCGGTGAGATCCGTTCCGGTTACGTTCGGTACATCGGTGCCGGTGCTGTTGCTTTTGCCGGTATCATTACCCTGATCAAAACCCTTCCTACAATTTATTCATCCTTCCGTGACAGTGCCCGTGACATCATGGCTTCCCGTAAAAACAATGGAAGTGAAGTGACCCGTGACCGTACAGAAATTGATATTCCCGTTATCTGGACCGTTATCGGAGCTGTTGTTCTGGTCGGATTTATGGCCATTATGCCCAACATCCCGGTTAACTACCTCAGCGGAATTCTGATTGTTGTGTTCGGATTTTTCTTCGTCACGGTTTCATCCAGAATTGTGGGATTGATCGGTTCTTCTTCCAACCCAATTTCAGGAATGACCATTGCAACGTTAATGGGGACCTGTCTCGTTTTTGTCGGAATTGGCTGGACGGGCGATATTTATCAGCCGATTGCCCTCGTCGTAGGTTCCATTGTGTGTATTGCTGCAGCCAATGCCGGTGCAACGTCTCAGGATCTCAAGACCGGTTATATCGTCGGTGCAACACCTTACCTTCAGCAGATTGGATTGCTGATCGGAGTTCTTGCTTCGGTAACGGTGATCGGTTTCACCATGCTGCTGCTGAACAATTCGTTCACAACCACTGAAGTGATGAAATATGACGGTGTCACGATTACTCAAACTCTTTCCGGAACTGAAGAAGGTCCTGACGGAAAAGAATATTTCGTTTACCACAACACCCGTGCAACCGGTCAGGTTGGCGAAGGCATTTTTCTTGTGGATAAAACAACCCGTGAAATCGCCTATAAAGTAACGCCGGGTATCGGTTCACCTGAACTGGCTGCTCCGCAGGCGACGTTGATGGCCACCATTATTAAAGGGATGCTGAACCAGGAATTACCGTGGGGGCTGATTATTCTGGGGATGATGATTGCGCTTGTGGTTGAACTGATGGGTGTTCCGTCACTTCCCTTTGCAGTCGGTTCGTATCTGCCTCTGTCAACAACGGCTCCGATTTTCATTGGCGGACTCGTTAAATATTTCGTTGACAAAGCCCGTGGCGGAAAAGAAGAATCTGAAGTCGGTGAAGGAACGTTGCTTTCTTCCGGATTGATCGCAGGTGGTGCCCTGACCGGAATTCTGATTGCGGTTCTGAGAACAAAAGACATTTCCCCGTTTGATGACAAAACCCTGGCAGATTTTCTTGCCTTTGGAAATCAAATTGGAATGGGTGAAGCCATGGGTGTAGCCGGTGATCTGCTGTCTCTGTTTGCCTTTGCCTGCATGGGATATTATCTCTATAAAGTTGCCGTAGGGAAAAAAGCGGTTGCCGGAGGAAAGTAATAAGTTATAAGTTATAAGTGGTAAATTCCCCTCTCCCGATAAAATCGGGATTTACAACTTTTTAAGTCATGGATCCGTCCACTGACGGAGAGGGGTGCCACGGTCACTGAGCGTGTCATTCTGAGTGATTTTTCACTTTGTGAAAAATTGTATCGAAGAACGCCGTACCCCGGTACTTCGGGAAAGTGACCGTGAAGGTGTGGTTTGTAATTTAAAATCTTACAATATTACCTCAGAATGAAAAAATAATGGATCCCGGATCAGGTCCGGGATGACAACTTTAAAACCCACCCCCATACCCCCTCCGTCGGAGGGGGTTTTAATCCGCCATTCGCCATCCGCCATTCGTCATTTCCCAACTGACACTTTTCTCCGTTTCTTCCATCCATCCTTTATCGCAATTCAATTTTTCTTTTCAGCTAAAACAAACGGGTAAAGTATGGCAAAAGTCGTCGTTCTCGGTGCCGGTATTTCCGGACATACCGCTTCAATGCTTTTAAAAAAGAAACTCGGCAAATCCCATGAAGTGGTGGTCGTTTCTCCCGCTGCCAATTATCAATGGATTCCATCAAACATCTGGGTCGGAATCGGCCAGATGAAACCTGAACAGGTCATTTTCCCCCTCAAACCGGTTTATGAAAAAATGGGGATTTCTTTCAAACAGGCTGCCGCCAGAATTCTCCATCCTGAAGGAGATTCCGCTTCCGACCGTCCTTTTATCGAAATTGAGTACATGTCTGAAGATAAAAAAGGACAAACAGAACGGGTTGACTATGATTTTCTTGTCAATGCTACCGGACCCAAACTCAACTTTGCTGCTACAGAAGGATTGGGTCCTGAACTCAATTCAAATTCCGTTTGCACTTACACACACGCCTCAAAAAGCTGGGATGCGCTGAAATCCTCTATCGAAAAGATGGAAAAAGGTGAAAAACAACGTTTTCTGATCGGAACAGGTCACCCCACGGCAACCTGTCAGGGTGCTGCTTTCGAGTACATTTTAAATGTTGCCTTCGAAATTAATCAGCGAAAACTGAATCACCTGGCAGAAATCACCTGGATTACCAATGAATATGAACTGGGTGATTTTGGAATGGGCGGCGCTTTTATCAAAAAGGGCGGTTACATCACATCCACAAAAATTTTCACAGAATCGATTCTTGCCGAATACGGAATCAAATGGATCAAGCGTGCCGGAATAAAAAAAGTGGAACCCGGCAAAGCCATTTATGAAAATCTGGATGGTGAAATCAAAGAAATTGAATTTGACTTTGCCATGCTGATTCCTGCCTTTGCCGGTGTGGGTCTGAAAGCCGTCAATAAAGCCGGTGAGGATATTTCTGCCGACGTTTTTGCCCCGAACGGACTTATGAAAGTGGATGCCGATTATACTGCAAAACCTTTCGAAAGCTGGTCGGTTAAAGACTGGCCTTCAACATATCAGTCGGGAAAGTACGAAAATGTCTTTGCCTGCGGAATCGCCTTTGCGCCGCCTCATCCGATCTCAAAACCGACCGTGAGTAAAAACGGAAATCCGATTTACCCGACAGCACCCAGAACCGGAATGCCTTCCGGCGTCATGGGAAAAGTGGTCGCTATGAACATTATTGACACCATCAAATCCGGACAGAAATCCCGTAACCACAAAGCTTCCATGGGGAAAATGGGTGCGGCCTGCATTGTTTCCTCGGGTTACGGACTCACCAAAGGAATGGCAGCAACCATGACGGTTTACCCCGTTGTGCCCGATTTTGAGAAATATCCGCAATGGGGCCGGGACCTGAATTACACTGTTGGCGAACCGGGACTTGCCGGCCACTGGATGAAACTGTTCATGCATTACATGTTTTTATACAAAGCCAAAGGACTTCCCGGCTGGTCACTAATTCCGGAATAGGGTAAAAGTTCATTTGCTTTGTCAAATAATCTAAAAGGAAAATTACCATGATAGATAAACCAACACCCAAAGGGTACAAAGAAGAAGATTACCCACCCGTCCCGACAGGGCTGAATAAATTTTTCAGGACCTTCTGGCCGTGGCAAATGATCCGGTTTGTGGTTCTGAATCTGAAAGTTATGAAAATTGTGATCGGCGGACATTCCTGAAAACCTGCCGGCAAAATCCTTTCCGGAAAAGAAATCACCGGAACTAAAAGCGTCAACCAAACGAAAAAAGACCGCTATTCCGCTTTTTATTTCTATTTATTTCATTTTGCCATATTTTATTCGGCAATGAACTGATTTTTATTTGTCTGACAATTGGAACTTTTGATTTAACTTTGTAATTTGGACAATTAAATACAGATTCAAATGATAAAAACAGGTCACATACCGGCTCAGCTTACCCGTCAGATTTTTGATTTCAGATCTGAAGCAGGTACAGCATCCCTTCCCAAAGGGCGGGTTATCCGTTTTGTTGATGACCTGATTAATCTGATGTTTCCGCAGCATGGTGAACCTGAAGATTTGAATTCAGATCAGGTTGAGGAAAGGCTTGAAATTCTCAGTGCTGAACTGAATATGTTCCTCGAACTCATCCTTCCTGACCATCCTGCCAAGGCAATTGAAGTTTTAAATTTGTTTTTTGAACACCTGCCTGAAATTCACCAGACCATTCTTTCAGATGCCAACGCCATTTATAAAGGTGATCCGGCAGCAACTTCTGTCAACGAAGTTATTTCAACTTATCCCGGTTTTGCCGCCATTTCTATTTTCAGAATTGCCAGTTTTTTCTATCGCCAGTACATTTCGTTGTTACCCAGAATGATGTCTGAATATGCCCACGAACGTACCGGCATTGATATCCACCCGGGTGCAACCATTGGTGAAGGATTCTGCATCGATCACGGAACCGGGATTGTGATTGGCGAAACGTCAGTCATCGGGAATCAGGTAAAGATTTATCAGGGCGTGACATTGGGTGCATTAAGCGTTGAAAAAACCATGGCTCAGACCAAACGACATCCAACCATTGAAGATCACGTTGTGATTTATTCAGGCGCAACCATTTTAGGTGGTGAAACCGTTATCGGCCACGATTCCATCATCGGAGGAAATGTCTGGCTGACCGAAAGTGTTGCCCCATTTTCTGTTGTTTATCACAAAAGTGAAATCAGGATCCGGAATACCCGGTTCAACGAAAACTCCATCGAATTTTTCATTTAACATCCAATGAAGCAACACATCCTATCTGTTTCCCTTTTCTGTTTGTGCTGCTGTTGCGGGCTCCCCAGCCCCATTATTTGATTTTACCCGAACGTACCGGTTTCCCATTTATAAATTAATCAATTCAAGGATTCACTCATGAGCTATCAATCTATTCTCGAAACTATTGGCAATACCCCTCACGTTAAACTAAACCGTCTTTATGCAGACCGGAAGGTTTCAGTTTATGTTAAACTTGAAAAAACCAATCCGGGCGGAAGTATCAAAGATCGTATTGCCCTTGCCATGATCGAAGATGCTGAAGCCAAAGGCATTCTCAACAAAGATTCGGTTATTATCGAACCGACTTCAGGCAATACCGGTGTCGGACTTGCACTTGTTGCTGCCGTAAAAGGCTATAAACTCATTCTGGTCATGCCGGAATCCATGTCAATTGAACGCCGCCGGCTGATGTCGGTTTATGGTGCATCGTTTGAACTCACACCCCGTGAAAAAGGAATGAAGGGTGCCATCGAAAAAGCAAAAGAACTGGCTGCAGCAACTCCCAATTCCTGGATTCCGCAGCAATTTGAAAATCCGGCCAATATTGCCATCCATTCAAAAACCACCGCACAGGAGATTCTGAAGGATTTTCCTGACGGACTCGATTATATCATCACCGGCGTTGGCACCGGCGGTCACATTACCGGCGTTGCAGAAGTCCTGAAGCCCTTATTTCCAAACCTGAAGGTTTTCGCAGTTGAACCTGCACTTTCACCGGTTATTTCAGGCGGCTCACCCGGACCTCACCCGATTCAGGGAATTGGTGCCGGTTTTATTCCAGCCAATCTCCATACCAATATTCTTGATGGCGTGATTCAGGTTACCAAGGAAGAAGCTTATGAATTTGCAGGTCGTGCTGCCCGTGAAGAAGGCATTTTCGCCGGAGTTTCGTCTGGTGCCTCCTTGGCTGCAGTTGCAAAAAAACTTCCTGAAATTGCTGACGGCGCCAAAATCCTGACTTTCAATTATGATACCGGTGAACGTTATCTGTCTATTGAAGGCCTGTTCGCTTAATAATAGAACCATTTGATTTCCTTTATGTTGTCATCCCCGCGTAGGCGGGGATCCAGCATTTTCCCCTTTTCTCCCTACCCCTATAAAAGCCCTTCCATTCAAACTATTTTCTATTTCAAACAGATTCCTGTATATTTACGCCTAATAAATTAAGGAAATAGTAAAAGACTAATTAATCTATTAAAGAATTTAATAACCGGTTAATTCCTGCTCCAATGCAGATACCAATGTTTAAATTGTCTTTCTACTAACTACTACCTACTGTCTACTAAACTACTAGTATCTGAAATTATGAAAGCTATACTCGTTTCCCAGCCTGGTGATACATCCGTCATGAAACTGGTTGAATTACCTGAACTGACCCCAAAAGCAGGCGAAGTCCTGATCAGGGTAAAGGCGGCCGGCGTGAATCCGGTTGATACTTACCTACGTGCAGGAATTCAGGGTTACAATCCGGCCTGCCCCTACACACCCGGAATTGACCTTGCCGGTATTATTGAAGAAGTCGGCGAAGGCGTCGTAACCCTGAAAGTTGGTGACCGGGTTTACGCTGCCGGAAATCTGACCGGTTCTTATGCAGAATTCGCACTTGCCCGCGCCACTCAGGTTTTTGAACTTCCCGAAAATTTATCTTTTGCTCAGGGTGCAACGCTTCATGTTCCCTACGGAACCGCCTATCGGGCCCTGATCCAAAAAGGATTTGCCAAACCCGGTGAAACCGTGCTGGTACACGGCGGAACAGGCGGAGTCGGTATTGCAGCCATTCAGCTTGCCCGCTGGCAGGGATTACAGGTTATTGCATCAGCAGGATCTTCAGGGGGTGCATCTCTGCTCAAATCAAATGGTGCTGGGGCGGTTGTAGATCACACCGATCCTGATCACTTTGCATCTATCATGCACATTACCGAAGGCAAAGGTGTTGATATTATCATTGAAATGCTGGCCAATATTAACCTCGGGAAAGATTTAACCCTTCTGAAAACCTTCGGCCGGGTTGTGGTTGTCGGCAGCCGGGGTCCGGTCGAGATCAACCCGAGAGAAATCATGTCACGCGATGCAACCATAACAGGACTTGCCCTTCGGAATGCAACTGACGGTGATTTCAGAGCCATTCACCTCGCACTTTCTGATGGATTCAGATCAGGTCAATTAAAGCCGGTGATCGCCCATGAATTTGCATTGGAAGAAGCCGCCAAAGCCCACGATACCATCACCAACACCCGTGCCATGGGCAAAATCGTTTTAATCCCTTAGTGGTTCGACCGCAGAGGCGCAGGGAACGCAGAGCGGGGGGATATTTTTTTAATTTCTAATTCATTGATTCATTGAGTCACGAATCATCGTGACTCTGCCTTTCAATTGCATCACCATTCAAAACCTCCATTCTTCCTCTGTGAGAACCTCTGTGTTTCTCTGTGGCTAAATGAATTTTCTTTTTCGTTTAACTCCAACCTGTATTTGCCTTTTGAATTAAACCCAAAAAAGAAATTTGTATTCCTCCTCCTTCCTCTGTGAAAACCTCTGTGTTTCTCTGTGGCCAAATGAATTTTCTTTTGCGTTTAACTCCAACCTGTATTTGCTTTTTGCATTAAACCCAAAAAAGAAATTTGTATTCCTCCTCCTTCTTCTGTGAAAACCTCTGTGTTTCTCTGTGGCCAAATGAATTTTCTTTTGCGTTTAACTCCAACCTGTATTTGCCTTTTGCATTAAACCCAAAAAAGAAATTTGTATTCCTCCTCCTTCCTCTGTGAAAACCTCTGTGTTTCTCTGTGGCTAAATGAATTTTCTTTTGCATTTAACTCCAACCTGTATTTGCCTTTTGCATTAAACCCAAAAAAAAGAAATTTGTATTCCTCCGCCTTCCTCTTTGAAAACCTCTGTGTTTCTCTGTGGCCAAATGAATTTTCCTTTGCGTTCCCTGCGTCTCCGCGGTCTCTTGAAATTAGAATTTACGTTTTCTTCCCGATAACCATATAATTTTATCTTTTTCCTTCCGATATTTGAATATTCCTATTTCAGAGATAAATCCATGAAATTCTTCAACCTTTTTCTTCTTATCCTTATGGCAATACCATTTTCCTCACCTGCCCAACAAGAATTTGTTCCGCAATGGTCAAAATCAGCCATTTGGTACCAGATTTTCCCTGAGCGATTTCACAATGGCGACAAATCAAACGAGCCAACCATAGATTATGCCGGGCTTTCCTGGCCGTATGATATAAAAAGTCCGTGGCAAATTCACCGGTGGACTTCAGACTGGTATCAGCTTCAGCCTTATGAAAAACTAAACAAAAAAGACCTTCATTACAACCTGATCCGCCGCCGGTATGGCGGAGATTTACAGGGAATTATCGACAAACTGGATTATCTGCAATCACTCGGTGTCAATGCCATTTACCTGAATCCTATATTTATGGCTCCGTCTCATCATAAATATGATGGTATGATGTTTCACCATGTTGACCCGTATCTTGGGCCTGATCCACGTGCAGATTTAAAGAAAATAAGTCAGGAAACACCCGACGATCCCTCAACCTGGGAATGGACTGAAGCGGATAAATTGGCATTGAAACTCATTGCCGAAGTGCACCAACGTGGAATGAAGATCATTTTTGACGGGGTTTTCAATCACATGGGAATCAACAGTTTTGCTTTTCAGGATGTGAAAAGGAATCAGCAAAAATCCCGTTTTGGCAACTGGTTCACCATCAAATCATGGGACGATTCTGTAAAAGGAACCAAATTTGACTATGATGGCTGGTTTGGAGTCAAAGAACTCCCCGAACTGCGTGAAGATGAAAACGGAATTGTAACCGGACCCAGAGAATACATTTTCGCTGCAACCCGCCGTTGGATGGATCCGAATGAAAATGGAAACGGAAATGACGGGATTGATGGGTGGCGTCTGGACGTTGCTTTTTGTGTGAAACATGCCTTCTGGAAAGACTGGCGTAAATTGGTTAGGGAATTGAATCCTGAAGCTTATCTGACCGCAGAAGTGATTGATCCGATTCCGGTGATCAAACCCTATCTCGAAGGAGATGAATTTGATGCCGTCATGAATTATAATTTTGCCTTTACTTCTTCGGATTATTTCATTGCAAAAAGAACCCGGATTTCAACCACTGAATTTGACCGGCAACTGAAAGAACTCAGAGAAGCCTTTCCGGCAGGTGTTGCTTACGTACAACAAAATTTGTTCGGCAGCCATGATGCCAACCGGATCGGTTCAGCCATTGTAAACCGGGATCTCGGTCGTTATGGCGACTGGGGTGAATATTTCGGTAAATCAAAAGCCTCGAATCCGGATTATTCAACCCGTAAACCAACTGCGGAGGAGCTAAAGGTTCAAAAATTATTTGCCATTTTTCAGATGACTTATGTGGGTGCCCCCATGATTTATTACGGTGATGAAGCCGGCATGTGGGGAGCCAATGATCCTGACTGCAGGAAGCCAATGGTCTGGGAGGATATGTACTACGATCCGGAAGTTTATAATGCCGACAGCACCCTCAGAAAAAATCCGGACAAAGTCGAATTCAACAAAGACTTGTTTGGTCACTATCAAACCCTGATTAAAATCAGAAAAGATCATTCTGCGCTGTCACTTGGGGATTTCAAGACCCTTCTGATTGATGACAAACAATCGGTTTATGCCTTCAGCCGGACTTACGAAGGGAAAACGGTGGTTGTGGTTCTGAACAATACCGAGAAAAATGCCACTGTTAATTTGAAACTGAAAGGCGTCTGGAAAGATGCTTTCACCAACAAAGCCTTCACAGCCGGTTCCCTTGAAAAAGCAGTGAGTGTCAAAGCATTGTGGGGCTTGATTCTGGTGCAATAGGGAAAAGATAGGCTTAAGGCATAAGGCGTAAGGTGTAAGGGAAAATTCCCCTCTCCTGATAAAATCGGGATTTACAACTTTTAAAGTCATCGATCCGTCAACCGACGGAGAGGGGTGTCCCGTCCCGAGAATCGAGATCGGAACGGGGTGGTTTTGCAATCTGCAACCCGGTCCCTATCCGTCAAATACGCTCAGTAACCACATTAAAGTTCGGGAAAGAACGAAATCATCTGATTTTTCAATAACAGATAGTCTAAATTCTTAATGACAAAAAAAATCCTGCTTGTATTTATCATCTCAATTATTCCAATGTTCCTTCAAGCCCAGGGTTGTGATAACTTTCAAATTCTTATCCAAATCTACAGTGGAACTTCCCAACAAGAAATTGATGAGCTGCTATCTGCAAACAATCTTGTACAAAGTGGAGAACTAATGCTGGATCAATTTATTGTTGCACACAGGATTGGTGTTAAACCCAAAATGTATGCCGATAGTATTGAAATACAGCAATTGGATTCAATTATTACCAATTTAGAAAAAGCTGATAATATTGTTAAAAGTGCTACGAAAAATAGTTATTACAAACCCACTTATTTTTGGCAACCAAAAAAGAAGAATAAATCAAAAAACGAAAATACCGGTTTCAGTACTCCAATAGATTCAATAAAAAGACAGGATTAACACTGATATTAAGGTTGACCATTAAATATTTAATTCAGGAATTACGCCGTGTGTGAAAGGTTTTTTTCACTCAACTTACCACTTACCACATGCCACTCGTTACCTGAATTTCCCCTTCCTTCCTTCTTCCTGCATTTTGTCGTATTTTTCAGTCATGATTTTTCAATTTAACATATTCAATTTGGCAAAAACTGCACTTCTGCTGATCCTGTTTTTATCCCTGCCTGTCACAAAAATCTTCGCTCAGGGTTCCACCATTTGGTTTGAATCGCTGACCAACAATGACGGATTGTCTTCAAATGCCGTTAATGCGGTTGTCCATGACCAGCATGGTTTTGTCTGGATTGGTACTCAAAACGGACTGAATGTCTGGGACGGTACACAGGTCATTTCATTTTACAAAGACACGTTCAGTGACAAAGGTCTGAAAAGCTCTGACATCACCGCAATGGCTGAAGATTCAAAAGGTCAGCTCTGGGTCGGAACTAATGGCAACGGCATTTACAGATTCAACAGAAATCAGGGGTATTTCAATCCGGTGAATCCTTCAGGTTTGCAGACCGGTGAAATTCATTTTCTTTTTCCGGATTCAAAAGGAAATTTATGGATCGGGACTCACAGTCAGGGGCTCTGGAAACTTGCAGCGTCAGACACCATTCCGGTTCTGATTCCAGGTTCACAGTTTCTGCACTCAATGTCGTGGATTACTGAACTTTCTGATGGACAGATTATTGTTGGAACCCTGATCGGTCTTTACCATATCAGTCAGGCAGACAATCGTGCAGACCCCTTTTCTCTTTTCCCGAAAAAGGAAATCATTTCACTCGCCAGACATATCAACACCCTTTTCATTGGGACGCCTGACGGACTTTATTCGATGGATGAACCATCCGGATTACAAACAAGAGAACCGAAACTTCTGCTGAAAAACATGGAGATCAGGTCGCTTTTATCGGATTCTTCAACCGGTTTATGGATCGGAACCGAGTCAAACGGTCTCTGGCATCTCAATTTTAAATCCGGTGAACTTTCGACTGTTTCTGAAAATCCCACCGATAAAATACCGTCACCTGTTTCATCCCTTCTCATCGATCAGGACAGGAATCTCTGGATCGGACTTTCAGGAATGGGTGTCAGGAAGCTCGATCTTAATCAGGGCAGCTTTAATACTGTTTCACTTCGGACGGAAGGGTACCGTGGATTAACCGATGCTCACATCTGGTCAATTTCTATGACTGCAGCGGGTGATCTCATGCTGGGAACCCGAACACAGGGTGTCCTGATCTGGAATCCTGAAAACAAACGGTTTCACCCGCTTCCTTCAACACTTTTTTCTCCAACTGTTGCATTCCGTGCTCTTTATACCGACCCGGATGGCGTCATCTGGACCGGAACAGATGGAAAAGGAATAACTGCTATTTACCCGGATGGCAAAACCAAATCGTTCAGATCTGCCCCGGACTCTGACACCAAATTAAATTCTGACCTGATCAGAGGTATTTACCCGGGAAATGGTGCTGACTTGCTGATTTGCACCCGGGGCGGCGGTTTTAGTATTCTGAACCGGTTCACCGGCGAAATCAAAACATTTTCAAATAAACCTGACGGGTATCCCTGGCTGGGTTATAACAATACCTGGATGGCCATTCCGGATTCTGGCGAAAGGGTGTGGGTGGCTAATTCCATGGGGATTGCTTTAATCAATCCGAAAAAAAACGAGTCCCGTTTAATTCTCACACCCGCAGACCGGCCGGATCTCGGCGAAATCAATATCTTATCCATTCTGGATTCAAAGGATGGATTTCTCTGGCTGGCAACCCGGCATGACGGATTGATCCGGTTTTCGAAATCGAATCACTCGACCCAGTTCTTCCAAACCAAACATGGACTTCCAAGTAACGGCATTTACGGGCTCATCCAGGACAAAAATAAACGGATCTGGATGAGTACAGATCACGGAATTGCGGTTCTTAACCCTGAATCCGGCGAAATATTGACCTGGTCAGTCAAAAATGGAATTCCGGGAAATGAATTCAACTCAGGAAGTTTTTTTCAGGCACCTGACGGGCATATTTTTTTCGGAGGGGCAGATGGCGTTGTTTCTTTCCACCCCGATCATATTTATTCATCCAATTCCGGTGTCCAACCTTTAATCCGGAAAGTAAGCATTTTGGATCCCCAAAACCGGACGACAGTCTATCATTTCTGGCAAGAACCCAAAGAGACACTTTCCATGCCTGAAAACTTGGTCATGCTGGGAATTGATTTCTCAGGGATGGAATTTCAGAGGCCTGACCGCCTGAGGTTTTCTTATTTACTCGATGGGTATAATGAAGACTGGGTCTCAATCGGAAGTCATCATAACATCCAGTTTACCGGACTTGAACCTGGTTTTTACACCCTCAGAATCAGAGAAACATCAACTCCTGGATTTGAAAAAAACGAGACCAAACTGGAATTCTCGATTCCGCCCGCATTCTGGCAAACCCTCTGGTTTAAAATTACTGTCGTTCTTCTGATTGCCTCGTTTATTTATCTGGCGTTCTGGCTTGAAATCCGCCGGAAACTTCATATTGAACGTCTCAGGTTGAATATAGCCAGTGATCTTCATGACGATGTGGGGGTTTTGCTCACCAAAATTTCAATGAAAACCGATTTACTTTCTGATGAAACAGCTGATGAATCAAAAAGAAAGTCACTTGATACCATCAGTAACCTTACAAGGTCAGTCATTATGACCATGAGCGACTCGATCTGGTCAATAGATTCACGAAATGACCGGATCGCCAATTTAACTGATCGGATGAAGGGATTCTGCAGAATTGTGTTTGAAAATGGAGCCATCAATTATGACTTTTTTACAGATGGATTAAATCCGGATAAAAAATTGCCTGTTGATATCAGACAAAATATTTTTCTGATTTTCAAGGAAGCCATTCACAATTGTGCAAAACATTCTGATGGTACTGAAATTAAAATCTCTCTGATTCAGACAGCGAAAGACTTCACGATGGTCATTTCAGATAACGGCTCAGGAAAGGAATCAGGAGCAAAAGGTTCGGGATCCGGTTTAACCAATATGAAACTCAGGGCAGACAGAATAAACGCCACTTTACAGGTAAGCCGGGAAAACGGATTCACAATTAAAATTACCAGAAAGCCGTTGTACTGATATGATTAGTATTGGAATTATTGAAGATGAGAATGATATCCGGAACGACCTGGTCGTCTATTTTAACCGCCAGCAGGATCTGTTTTGCACGATTGCCGAACCCAGTGTGGAATCTTTTCTGAAGGCACTGAAAACCAAAACCATTCCCGATATTCTGCTGATGGATATTCAGTTGCCCGGCATGTCAGGTCTTGAAGGAATCCGCCTGATCAAAGATCAGTACCCCGATACTGAAATTCTCATGCTGACGATCTATGATGACACAGAGAAAATATTCAAAGCGCTTGTAACTGGCGCCAGCGGATATCTGCTCAAAAATACGTCACTTCCAAAAATCAAAGATGCCATTCTGGAACTGAAGGCAGGCGGGGCACCCATGAACCCGCAGATTGCCAGAAAAGTAATCGAATATTTCAATCCGGCAAAACCCGCAAAAAAAGAATCTCCGCTAACTGACCGTGAAAAAGAAATCGTGATCGGACTTGTTGATGGTCTGAGTTATCAGGCAATTGGTGACCGGATGGGGATTACCATTGAGACAGTGAGAAGCTACATCAAAACCATTTACCGTAAATTGCAGGTTAACTCAAAAGGTGAAGTAATCAAAAAATCGCTGAGCGGGGAGATTTGAAAAAACTGTTATTGGGAAGGAAACAATTAGCAGAGGGCAAGGTAACTATCAGGTTTTTGAATATTTAAGTTCAACGGTATAAAATGATTTCTCTGCTCTTTTCATGACCAGGAGAACGTTGTAATCGTCAACTTTGTAGCCACAAACTTTTAAGATCCCGGTCATTGCCCCTTTATCGGCTGGAATATGGTAATCAACAAATTCTTCAGGCATTGACGAGGTAAAAGTTAAAACCCCAACCTCATTTTTATGAATTGAAATGGTCACGAAATCAAAATAGTTTTTCACATTCTGGATTGAGGCCGCCAAAACCTTAACCGGACCTTCCAGCTTCATGATCATCTTGTAAATTCCATTCAAGTCATTTTCCAGCGCAAAACCGGCAATCCGCTCAATTTGCGGATGAATGTCTATTTTTAATTCTGCACTTACCGCTTCTATTGATTTATAATATAAGGCCACGTCGTACCACAGTGAAGATTGAATGGCTTCAACCTTTTCAGTTTCCGAGCCAGTTGTCCAGAAATCAAATCCTTTGCCACCGGGTTGTTCGTTATTGAAAAAGGTTTTCAGGTTTTTGAGTGCACTCCCCTTCACATTGTAACGACCTTTATTCCATTGCATCTTTTACCTGAACCTGTTTTAAAAAAACCAAAAGGGAAAAACCCAAAATAGACCTGCCGGCTTTTAAGATACAAGACAGACCGAATTAACACAAAACAAACAGGTTTTTTTTGAAGAAACTCAGGTCTAAATGATCATGCTTAATTTTTATCCGCTTCAACTACCCGGGTAAACAGTTCTTTTTTATCTCCCAACAACATAAAAAGTGAATCTGAACCAGTCAACCAATATTTGGTTTGTCCACCATAAACACTCATCGGCCATTTTATAGTTGTATCACCCTTCGATTCGGGAAAAATGACAGCGATAACCTCATGGTTTGGTGTTTCAAATGTTGAATCGGTTATGTGAAGAAGCTGGTCTGCAGGTCTCATAATAAAAGAAAACAGTTGGGTTGAATCCAACTCAGAAATCAGCGTGGAAAGCATTTTTCCATTGCCGGTTTCTTTTATTGAAAGGGTGGAATCTTGTTTAATAGTCCAGAACCGAACACCTTTTTCTCCGTTCCGGATGAACTCGTTTTTCCAGATTCCAGTTAGTTTTTCGAGATTACCAGACGGTTTTTGTTGATTGGAACAGGATCCCGAAGTAAGGAAAAGAACCAGGAACATAAGGCAATAACGCATGGACTTCATTTCGTTTCCTATTTTTATTGATTTATTTCAGCAATACATTTCTTTGAACATTACATGGCTGACCATTCAAATTCTTTCTGGGTTCATTGGTGCATTGGTCACAACCCTTTTCATCACTCTTCAGGAAGTTCATAAATTGACGGGCGCCTGTAAAAGCAATACACGCCGGGTTCAAACTCAACACCAAGCTGATGGTACACAGTTTTAAAATCAGAAAGTGAAAACTCCGGGCCGCGTGAAACAATCAGATCACGTTCCCCAGAAAATCCAAGCCGGAGAAAATGGGCGCGCTTTTCTGCGTAGTACAAGTCATTTGAATTCAGATAATCCCTTGCTTCATTCATCCGCCGAAAACATAATGCCAGGTTTTGATTATAAAAATTCGCCACTGGTTCAGTCATTTTCCGGGTTTGAATTGACACAACACCACTTTGACTTGTCGTTCGGTAAAACCACAAGGTCATCTCAGGCAGAATGGAGTCCTGAACCGAAATCAGAAGGTCGTCCAATGTGTCACCGGGCGTAACAGTAAAGAAAAAACTATCCGGGGGTGACTGAAAGTTGGGTTTACGATCCTGCCAGGTGCGATAAAGCCAATCCTTTTTTATTCCGTCGCATGCGGCAAATTGCAGAGATGTAAATAATACCAGACCAAATTCAAATATAAAATGCCGTTTCAACCTTTATTCCTGGTTATGGGTACAACTGAAATAAACTTATTCGGTTTTTAAGGTCAAACCTTTTTACTTTTCTCATTTTCAATTAAGTTGAACAACCAAAAGAAATTCTATCTTCATCTCTTTTTTAAACCGTTGTGAATTTTCTGAATGTGTTTATCAATAAAATGTCCGTTCAGCATAACCCTTATGGAATAATGCCCGGAAGGAAGACTGCCAAGATGTACATCCAGGGTTCCAATCCCCGGTGGATAGTCTTCAGTTCTTTGAGAAAGAATTTCAACGCCGTTTTCCATAACCAGAACAGCAGGACTTGATTTTTGTGTAACTGAAATCAGCAACCGGGTTGATTCTGCACAGGGATTCGGATACGCATCGGAAACGGAAAAAGGAATTTTTTTTTCTTTTGGAGTAAGTGTCATTGGAAACATGAAAATTGGGTTACTGGTTTTATTTTTTGGATTTAAATTGATGTATTACAAATTGGTTTTTCCCACTATCTCACCAACTGAACTTTTTTCACCAGTATCTGTTTGCCGAATTGAATTTTTATGAAATAAACTCCTGATGATGAACCGGAAAAGTCAACGTTGACAGAATGTTCTCCAGGCTCAAGTTCTGATGTTTTTATTTGCTGGATTTTACGACCAAGTAAATCAATAACCTGAATATTGAGAATTCCCCTGGCTGGCATGTAGACCATCAAAGATGTTGTTGGATTAAACGGATTCGGATAGGCATCAGAAATACTGAATTCTGAAGGCACTTCGCCTTCAGCTACCAGAACACCAGAGTAGGATTCATTTCCATCTGCATCAACCTGACGGAGACGGACTTTAAATCCTCCGGTTTTATTTTTTATTTCAAACTGGTAAGCGTGAGTTTCGGTTGAGGTTCCTGCACCAGCCACAAAACCTTCAGTTTTCCATCCTCTGTCCATTTTCCCCTCCGTTTCTACATAAAAACCTGCATTATCAGTTTCAGAAATGGTTTTCCATTTTGCAATAACCGTTTTTCCTGCCCTGATCAGTTCAAATCCAACAAGTTCAACGGGTAAAGAACCATCTGACCAGGTGGTGGCAATCCGGATTCCGTCTATAATGGCTCCAGGCATCGAACTTCCCTGACGCAGGCATAAAGTCCCGAGACCGGAAACAGGGTCATCTATTCCTGCGATATTGTAAATAACATCCGGAGTCAGGGGTTCAGAACCTGCCGGATCCGGATCAATGAACAGAGAGACCCAATCATCCTGACTATCAGGCCCGAAATGGTATTTCATGACCAAATAGTGAACGGAACCCAGTGCATAAACGGACGGTGAGACGTACCCGCCACCCGAGCTATTAGATATTTCAAACCGGTAACCGGCTTGTCAGCTTCCCGCTGAAAGCCTGGAAAAAAAGGAATTCGAGACCGGATTCTCACTCAAATGCAGGAAATAATCTGATGTCATCCGAACCGTATCAATGCGTACCATAAAACTGATGTACAAATCACCCGTTGTCACCGTGTTAAACTTCAGACTGACATCCTCCCCTGAGCCTTTGCCAACCTGAACGGCACTTCCCATTCCTGATCCGGAAACGCCCGGATATTCAAGTCCCGGGGAAACAACAGTAACCGGATTTTCTCCTGCATGACTGTGTGCCATCCATAAATCAGTTGAAGTCAGATGTGTACCTTCCGGATAGTCAAAATTTTCTGAGTATGGAAGTTCAACCGACCCGGGAAGTACAGTAACCTGAGTTTCTGCATTTTGAATTGCAAACGGAAGGGGACCCGGCATAACCTTAAGAGTTTTCAGTCCGGGCAGACTCAGCACAGCTGATGAAAATGTGACTTCGGTTGATCCCGCTTTTATCGTATCTGAAAGACTTCCCGTCAGACTTCCCGATCCTGAATAAAGAATAAGATTAACAGGAATTCCTGTTCCTGCAGCGGATGGGGCACCATTCAGATCAAGCGCTTCAACTGTAATTTGAAATGGAACATTGGCATCCGGAGTGGAAGTACTGATCGATTTGATTGCTAAAAGGGATGGGCCGTTAACAGAAAAAAGAGATGTAGACGCTGCCTGCAGCACGTCACCACTGCCACGGGTTGCCGTAATGGTTACTGACGACCCTCCTGACGAAAAAGTCAGACCTGAAAAAGTCAGAGTGTAATCTCCCGGAAACAAAGTATCCATCAAAGCCCCGTTAAATTCCGGAAGTGACGAACTGAGGAAAACCCGTGTCGGCTGAGAAACGGTTTGAAGAATATTCTGTGAATCCCTGGCCTCGAGTGTAACAGAGAAGGGTTCCATCAATTTTGGGTTAGCCGGTGTCATAGACGTAATAACCAATTTGACGGGAGTTAACTTCTGATGAATTTTTAACTGCTCTGTTGAACAGGAGGAAAGTGACATTCCGGATACAACTGATGCGGTAAAAACAACAGGAGTATCAGCAATTGAATATATTATTCCGGATACCGATGCTGTCGAAGAACCAGCTTCAAACTGACCAGTAAGATTTCCGGATAAACTGCCGGAACCAAGACCAACCGATACCTGAAAAACAGTTGGGGAGGTAACAGGAAGTTCGATACCGGAACCGTCAACTGATTTTAAACTGAGCGAAAAAGCATTTCCGGCAGTAAGTTGTGCAGGATAGTGACCTGCAATTACCATTCCGGAAGGTCCTGGTTCTTCAAACAAGGCAGTAACTGAAATGTCATCAATCGCCATCTGGTGATCATTTCCGGAATCATTTAAATCTGTCCACCGGATCATGATTTCCTCACCGGGATTCAGAATTACCTCAAATTCACTTGTCAGTCCTGCAGATTGATTTGCAGGCAGGTTTCCATCGAGCACTATTGCAGTTGTTGCACCATAAACCGGTGCCGAAAATACAGGTGTCAGAGAATTCCATGTACCCGAAGTCAGACTGGTTACTGAATCGGCAGACTGCTGCCATGCGGTTGAAAGGGTGTGCAGGGAAGAGGCGTTATTCTCTTTTCTCCACTGCTCACCAGTCCAGACCAGAGTGATCTGATGAATGATCCGGGTCCCGCCATTTTTAATCCGCAACCCTAAATATCCTTTTCCAGATCCGGAAGCACCGAAAAAACCATTTGAAGCTGCAAATCCTAATGCTCGGTCAGCCGAGGTTCCGAATGAATATAAACCTGCAGAAGTTGCAGAACCGTTATTGCTTCCAATGGTGGAAATTGAAGGTGTTGCATCAGTTCGGGCATACCATCCCTGAAGAGTAGAATTATTAATCCATGAAACCGAACCGGAAACAGGAAGTTTTGAGAAATCCTCAGAACAGGTCACTGAAGATTCTGTTAATGTAACCTGGGCTGAAAGCGTATGGGTCAGAAAAAGAAAAAAAAGAAAAAGCCAGCAAAATTTCATTTATATAATACCCTTAAAAAACAAATAGTTATAAGATGAAGTTATTGCGAATACTACTGTTGTTAATTCACAAAAAACCAGCATAATATCATCCGCAGGACAGATATCATGCTGGTTGCCGGAAAAGTCTGTGTTATTTCAAAAGCTGGACTTTTTTCATTTCAGCTTTACTGCCGAAACTGATCCGGACGAAATAAACTCCGGATGACTGACCGGCAAAATTGAGATCAATCTTTTGATTTCCGGCCTGAAACACAGCACTTGTAGATGAATGTACCAACCTGCCAAGAACATCAAAAACCTGAATCTTTACGGCTCCGTTTTCAGGCAGGGAAACCAACATGGAAGTGGTTGGATTAAACGGATTCGGGTAAGCATCTGAAATTGCAAATTCCGCAGGAATTCCATTGCCAACAGTTAAAATCTGCTGGTAATTATAAATGGTTTCATTTCCTTCCAGATCAACCTGACGGAGGCGGACCCGGAAGTCGCCGGTCATGTTTTTCAGTTCAAACTGGTAGGAATGCAATTCAGTTGAAGTACCTGCACCAGCCAGAAATCCTTTATTTCTCCAATCGGTAAATTTCACATCTGAGGTTTCAACATAGAATCCTGCATTTCCAAGTTCGGTTACGGTATTCCATTTGACCAGAAAACCACCGGTTGTTTTTAAAACCTCAAATCCGACAAGTTCAACCGGCAGGGTTATTTCTGCATTTTCATCAGCGCCCATATATGGCGAAACTATATTTCGTTCTTCACCATCGATGTCAACCGCCACCGTTTCAATTGCCATTCCTGCCAGAGCATGGTCACCGATTGAAGGACCGGCAAGATGAAGATCACCGTTTGCTGCATCTGAAAAAGTAACTGAAGCAGAAACGGAATGGGCTTCCATACCGGAAATGGCCTGAAGGTCTGCCAGAGTTTGCCGGTTTGCATTTCCGTACCAGGCGGTTTTTCCGGACGGGGTGTAAATCAGGTTATAATCGGATTCCTGAATACCGGTAATCTGATTGTAGGTTCGGTAGTAACCATACCCCTGACTCAGGTTCACCATCAGGTTATTTCTGACACGAATACCCGTTCCGTTATAATCGTAATAAGCCCGGGAAGCAGAACCTGCAGCAGAACCGATGTAAACTGAATTATGATCCACACGGGCATTCACCACATTTTCAGTTTCAATTCCGTATGAATTGCCGGTTCCGGTTGAGGTTACAAAGTTGTTGACAATTTGTGCCGGCATCGAAGCGGAACAAGCTGTTCCGGTAACGTAAATTCCCCACGGTCCGATACCGGTCAGGCGGAAAGAATTCCCGCTGATGACGAGGGCACTGTCCTGATCACCGGCGTAAATGCCGTATGTTCCCGAAACTACCGTATTTTGAGAAACCGTTGTATAATGACCGGAATTCAGATAAATGCCATAATAACCCGTCTGAAAAGTATTTCCCTGAATCAGCGTATTTTTCGGATTAGTGGTAAAAGTCCCCGAACCGGTTGTGTAAATCGCTGCAGATCCGCCGGTCATCTGATTGTTCATCATTTTTCGGAAAGAATATCCTGAATTTGTTCCCGAAAAAATCTGCACATTGGCTGTACTGTTTGTTGCCGTGGCAGGTGAGGTGAGAATACAATTGGTAATTTCAAGAGAATCAGAACCGCCGTTCAGGTCAAAAATCCGGGTGTTCGCTGAACCGGCAGCCGTCAGTTTCAATCCGTCAAAGCGTAGAAAATCAGCTCCATCTGATTTCACAAGAAAATTATCAGAACTTCCGGTTGCAGTGTACCTGAGTTCAGAATCTGAGTCTGCCCCGCCAAATGTGACGGGTGACCTTGAGGATGACCCGGCTATGGTACCCTTTACCAGAACCTGACCGGTGTGAAGTCCTGACTCCAGCTGCAAAACGACCGGACCTGCAAGTCCTCTGTTCAACAGACTGTCTGCAGCAGCCTGAAAACTTTCAAAATCCCTTCCGGTTCCGACCATATAAGTTCCTTCTGCATAAGGAGTATTCCGGGAAGAAAATTCATAGGCACCGATATCCGGATGGGAAGGATCACGTGGATTCCCGTTGATGTCGGTAGTCAGACCTGCAATTGGAATTCCGGCACCATCAAGATGAGACAGGTTGGATTGCATATTGACCAGTGCGGGATAGAACGACACCGAATGCTGTTCCAGCCCGGTCATGGCCACCACGTCACTCAACCCCGACATGGTTTTAACATAATAAAACGGATAGGATGAATTCCCGTAATACAGATTATAGTCGGATGCCGGAACATTGGAGGTTGTGCTGTATCCGGAGATTTCTTTCACCCAGCCACCGCCGGTATTCAAAGCAATGTTGTTAAAAAATTGCAGATTGCTTCCCCAATTCACGTCGATTGCCGTTGATCCTGAATTGGAAACACCGACCCAGACTGTATTGTAAGCCAGAATCACATTACTGACACTGGTCAGATAAAGTCCACTGGTAGTCGGACCATTATTGGATTGGATTGAAATGGTATTGTTGGCAATAAAATTACCCGAGGCATTGCCGGAAAAATGACCGGCATAAATTCCATAAATGTATTGTCCGGATGGAACAACGGTTACCTTGTTTGCAGAGATATCGAGGGAACCGTCTGTATGCTGAACACTCATTCCCATATTGGCGGAAGCAATCAGGTTGCCATGAATCCGGGTGTTGGTAAAGCCATCAATGTACATGGCCGTACTTTGCCCTGAAAAAGTATTGCCGGTGACTGAAATACCGGGAACGGTTTTGGATGAATTGACTGCAGCCCACACATTCAGAGCTACCGACCCGCCGGTAAACTGGTTGAAATCAATTTTCATGGATTGCACAGCAACCATACTGTTCCAGTAAATCTGGGTTGTATTGGCATTTTCAGAAAGCGTAACCGGTGAAATAAATTTGCACCGGGTAATTTCAAGTGAATCTGAAGAAAAGGTCAGATGGAAAATCCGTGTGTAGGAAGCACCCGAGGTTTCGAAAGTCAGATGATCAAACCGGTAAAAGTCAGCTCCGTTCAGTTTCACCAGATAATTATCTGCGGAACCGGCAGCCGTCCAGGTCAGTTTCACTTCACTGGTATCTGATGGGGTACGGGTAAAGATAACCGGACTCCCGGCAGAGGCACCCGGGATGTCACCGGGAAGTGAGAGCTGTTCGGTATAAACACCCGGTTTGATTTCCAAAGTGACCGCACCTGAAATTCCTCTTTCCATCAGGGAATCAACTGCAGCTTTTGGCGAAACGAAAACTTCACCGCTTCCAACCGGATAAGATCCTGCCGGCCAGGGTTGTTTCTCTGCTGTAAATTCAACCGCACCGATATCAGGATGTGACGGATCTCTGGGAATGCCATTAAAATCTGCGGAAACTCCGGCAACCGGATTTCCCTTTCCATCCAGATGGGCCAGCGTCGATATCATATTTTTAAACGCCGGGAAAACAGTCAGGGAATGGACTTCTCGGGTGGTTTGTTGTTTAACCTGGTAAACCGTCTGAAAAACCTTGCCGGCTACTGCAAAAAGGTTGGCTCCGTTTCCGCCAAAATTGTTGTAATCAGATCCAGCGACAACTGACGGTGAGTTATATTCAGCAAAATTAAGTACATAGCCACCGACCATATTGAAAGCAATGTTGTTAAAGAACTTCTGGTCAGAACCGCCATTCAGGTAAATACACTCTGAACCACCATTGACCGGCGAAGCCCCTTCCAGCCAGATCGAGTTAAAAACCACGGAAACATGATCAGAGTTTGAAACATAAAGTCCTGTTGCAGGCTGGGTAAGAGAAGTGCCTGAAACCAGGTTGTTTGAAATAAAAGTGGCAGATCCAGTGAGATACTGAACTGAAATACCTTTGGTATAAGAAACCGGATTGGTCATGGTAATCCGGTTTGCATCTACGGTTGTTAATCCGTCAGAGGTATTGACCAGAATTCCCGTGCCGCCGGGAGTTACCGTATTTTTCGAGATGGTTAAATTGGTGGTGTACCAAACCTGAATACCGGTTCTTGATGCGGAAACAGTGTTCCCGAAAATCAGGTATCCCGGGGTAGTTTTCAGTTGGGAAATTTTCAGCGATAGATTGATACCGCATGATCCGCCGGTCAGGTGGTTATTTAAAATCCTGAGGGCTTGCTGCTCATGAGACGAATTCTGGTAAATCAGACTGGTATTGGCATCTTCTGATCCCCCGGCCGGAGCAAGAAACCGGCAATGGGAAAGTTCGAGTGAATCATTAGCCTGACTGAGCAGAAAAACCCGGGAATAAGACGCATTCAGGGTCTCAAAAGTCAGATGATCGAAAGTCAGATAATCTGATCCGGTTAGTTTAACCAAATAATTATCGACTGTACCCATGGCCGTCCAGGTTAACTTTACATCTGTAGTATCTGACGGTGTGTGGGTAAAAGTCACTTTTTTATCGGGGGATGCACCGGGGATGGTTCCGGCAAGAACAAGCTGTCCGTTGTAGGTTCCGGGTTCAATTTCCAGCCAGACGACATCCGATATTCGGTTTTTCATCAAAGAATCTGCTGCAGCCTGAGGGGTAGTAAAGACGCCGCCAGCGCCCACTGCATAAGATCCGCCGGGATAAGGTGTCCGGCTGCCGGTAAATTCAAAGGCGCCCGGATCGGGTGAAGATCCGTCACGGGTGATTCCCTTCTTGTCAGTGGTTATTCCGGCAACAGGAACTGCCCGCCCGTCCAATAAATTCAGATGGGTTTCCATGCCGGTTAAGACGGGATTAACAGAAAGTGAATGAACGTCATGTCCGGATTTTGATTTGAAACCGGCAAGCGTGGCAACCGACTGATTCTGCCAGTAAAAGCCGGTACCGCCGGTAGAAATCCAGTTGTTATAATCCGACTGATCAACAGGCAAGCCAGATGAATAACTGACGTAATAGGCATAATATCCGGAAGCCGCAACGCCGATATTATTTAAAACGGTATGATGGCTGCCGGTGAGATAAAGGGCAGCACCACCCCCGGCCTGACTCAGAAGAGTGTTAAAGGCAATCGTTTGCCAGGAAGAATTCGTCAGCGAGAAACAATATCCGTTTGTTGTCGTCGGCAGAATTTCTGCGGTGTTATTGGTCACCAAATTCCCGGTAGTTGCACCTGAAAAATTATTGATGATCAGGCCGTAGCAATTGGTTCCTGATGCATTCTGACTGTTGATGGTAATGGCATTTTCTGAAACCACCAGCGTACCAGTACTGGTTTCAATATCAATCCCCACAATTCCGGTCTGAATGGTATTGCCCGTAACCGTCAGGTTGTTCACATTTGAAGTAAATATACCCTGCCAGGATCCGGTGATCGTATTGTTTTTGATTGTACTTCCGGGAACGGACGCCCAGCCGGAAAGTTTTAAAGCATACCCGCTTTTCAGAAACTGATTGTTCTGGATTAAAGCGGAATGGGAATGAGTCCCGCTGATGTAGACCAGAGTCCGGCTGTCATCTGAAAAGGTTTGGGTACTTCCTTCAAAAATGTTGCCGTCCAAAGTCGTGTTGGTTGTTGAATCTGCGATCTCAATGGCCCGTTGATAAAGATTTCCCTGTGCAAGGAAGTGAATACCGCCAATTTTAACGCCATCCACACGTTTTAAACGAAGGATGAAATTGTTTTTAAAGCTGGTGGCGGTATACGAGAACACCACGTCTGACGGATTTCCGGTTGAAGACTGGAGTGTCAGCGTATTGACAACTGAGAGTCCGGGTACTTTATAAAGGGAGTCATGAACGGTGTAGGTACCGGGAACCACATTCAGTACAACCGGTCCGGAAACGCCTGTGGACTGAACTGCCGCAAAAGCTTCTGAAACCGAGAGGTAATTACCGGCACCGGACGGATCGATCGTGTAACTTCCTGAAAGCTGGGCTAACCCGGATTGCGGAATCAGATTGAGTAAAAGTAAAGTAAATAAAGTTGAAAGAATTGATTTCATTGGGGAGTCTCCTTTTCTGAAAACAAAGTTCAGGAAAACAGGAAAAAGAGGTTACCCCATGAATATGGGGGTGGGGTATGTTCTTCGTCACATCATTGGATGACTCCCATTTTCATGGGGTTTCAGGTTGGAATTGAAGCGGAGATCTTTGTTTCAGGACTTTATAAAAAGGGAACCCAAATGAAACACATCGATATCTCATTTACTGACGGATTCTGGGTAGCAAAAGACCGGGATACAGAGGCCATTTATCTCACCACTAACCGGAAAGAAAGTGCAGTCAGATTCGGGAATTCCCTGAACTCCCTTCATGGAACCGGAATGACTATTTTTCACGAAAACGGAAGTCAGGAAAGTATTGCCTTTGTTCCAAAAGACCGGGTGTGGCTGAGGAATGTGCTGGGGTAATGATCAATGCAGGCATAAGGCATAAGGGGTAAGGGGTAAGCCGTTAGCTACGGTTTGCTGATCACTGAACGGAACTTCGACTAGTCTCAGCGACCAGGTCGAACGGGTGGCTGTTAATGTAATTTCGATTTTGGATTTAAAACCCCATCGGGGTGATATGATTATAGAAAAGAATCAATAAAATTCACCAACCGCCCGGACAAAAATCTAATTGAAAACAAATAATTTCAATTCAGGGCGGAAATGGGTAATCTTGATAAAAAAGATAGTCAGGATTCAGGGAATGGGAACGGCATTGATAATAGAAATTTGATTTGGGTTTTAACCCAATTTTCCATTGGTTCTGGCACAAATAAAAAAACCGCCCCAGCTGGGCGGTTTTTTTATTTACTGAATCTTTTTCTACCATGATTTCGCACCTCTGGTGCGATAAAGCAGTTGTCACCCTGAGTGACGAATCAGTTTTTAAACTGATTCGTCACTCAGGGTGACAACAAAGTGTATTAACCTAATACCTTACGCCTTAAACCTTACACCCAAAACTTTAAGCCTTGCGCCTGCATTCCCATTAACCATTAATCATTTACCATTAACCATTATTCCCGGTGCAGTTTCTTGTATTTAATCCGGTGAGGCTGATCGGCTGCAATACCAAGACGTTGTTTGCGGTTGGCTTCATATTCTGAATAGTTTCCGTCAAACCAGATTACACTGCTGTCGCCTTCAAATGCGAGAATGTGGGTGCAGATCCGGTCAAGAAACCACCTGTCGTGTGAAATCACCACGGCACATCCGGCGAAATTCATAAGCGCATCTTCAAGCGCACGTAACGTATTCACGTCAAGATCATTCGTCGGCTCATCGAGAAGGAGTACGTTTGCACCTGATTTCAGCACTTTTGCCAGGTGGACACGGTTTCTCTCTCCGCCGGAAAGTACGCCGACTTTTTTCTGCTGATCAGTTCCGCTGAAGTTAAACCGGGAAACGTACGCCCGTGAATTTACTTCCCTGAGTCCGAGCTGCAGCACTTCCCTGCCGTCTGAAATTTCTTCCCAGATGGTTTTATCCGGATCGAGCGGACGGCCCTGATCAACGTAAGCCAGTTTTACAGTTTCACCAATTCTGAACGTTCCGGAATCCGGCGTTTGAGTTCCGGTGACCATTCTGAACAAGGTCGTTTTACCGGCACCGTTGGGTCCGATGATTCCGATAATGCCGCCGGGAGGAAGTGAAAACGTCAGATCTTCATACAGAACATTTTCACCAAAAGCTTTGGCTACTTTATTGGCTTCAATAACCACATCACCCAACCGGGGTCCGGCAGGAATGAAAATTTCAAGTTCATCTTCACGTTTGGCGCCTTGTTCGGTCACCATTTTTTCGTAGGAAGCAATCCGGGCTTTGCTCTTGGCATGACGGCCTTTCGGATTCATTCTCACCCATTCCAATTCCTGTTTCAGCACCCGCTGACGTTTCGATTCCTGCTTTTCTTCAACGGCTAAACGGGCAGATTTTTGCTCAAGCCAGGACGTGTAATTTCCTTTGAAAGGAATTCCTTCGCCGCGATCCAGTTCCAAAATCCAGCCGGCAACATTATCCAAAAAGTATCTGTCGTGGGTTACAGCCAGAACGGTTCCGGGATATTGAGCCAGGTGCATTTCAAGCCAGGCAACTGATTCTGCATCAAGGTGGTTGGTCGGCTCATCGAGTAAAAGCACATCCGGCTGCTGAAGCAACAAGCGGCACAAAGCAACCCGGCGGCGTTCACCACCAGAAAGTACAGCGACCGACACATCCCCATCCGGACAACGAAGCGCATCCATGGCCTGTTCGAGTTTGCTGTCGAGATCCCACGCATCGAGGTGATCAATTTTTTCCTGGAGAACCGCCTGACGGTCAACCAGTTTATCGAAGTCGGCATCGGGCTCTGCAAATTTGGCGTTGACTTCTTCATATTCTTTCAGAACGGCAACGATTTCAGCAACGCCTTCTTCCACAATCTGACGAACGGTTTTGGTGTTATCCAGTTCAGGTTCCTGTGAAAGATAACCGAAAGTGATGCCCTTGTTCGATGTGATTTCACCGATGTAATCTTTGTCAACACCGGCAATCAGTTTGAGGAGGCTTGATTTACCCGCACCGTTTAACCCGAGTACGCCGATTTTGGCGCCGTAATAAAAGGAAAGATAAATGTTGTTGAGAACGGTTTTGTTGGGTTTAAAAACTTTCGAAACCCCAACCATTGAAAAAATAATCTGCTGATCTGCCACTGCTAAGTCCTTGTATGATTTTTATAAAATTGAAATTGGTGTTTGGGAATTGGAATTAATTGGGCGTACCAAAATGTCAGAAAACATGGATCCCGGATCAAGTCCGGGATGACAGGTTTCATTTTTACCAATTTTCGGAAGGTTGTCATTCCCGCGAAGGCGGGAATCCATGTCTTTTCCCAGTAATTTCTTTTTTTCCCGCATTCCCATAAAAAGGAATGCAAATTTACGACATTTTTGAAGAATCCGGAGGAAGGATGCAGTTTTGGCGTCTTTTGTAACACCGCCTTTTTAAAATCCGGCTCCTGACGGACCGGTTGGTATTCCCGCCTCTTTCAAGAAAAATTCTCCGACCGGGAGGTCGGAGTTACATGATTAATCCAAATGAAATAGAATCCAGGTCTATCACATTTTTGAAGAATCCGGAGGAAGAATGCAGTTTTGGCGTCTTTTGTAACACCGACCTCCGGTCGGTATTCCCGCCTCTTTCATGGAAAAATCTCCGACCGGGAGGTCGGAGTTACATGATAAATTCAACTGAAATAGAATCCAGTTCTACCACATTTTTAAAGAATCCGGAGGAAGAATGCAGTTTTGGCGTCTTTTGTAACACCGACCTCCGGTCGGTATTCCCGCCTCTTTCATGGAAAAACCTCCGACCGGGAGGTCGGAGTTACATGATTAATTCCCGTAACCCGTAATATGTGACCCGTCACTCGTCACTTGTCCCCGGCTGTTAAAGTCCCAAAGCCTTCACATATCCCTGATTTACGGTTGCATTTTCTGCTTTGCAGTTTTCGAGCAGTTCTTTCAGGATTTCTCTGACTTTTTTCTGATCCGGACGGTTTTTCCGGATGTTTTCATAGCTTGACCGGTCGGATTCTGCAAAATTGACGACCAAATCCCAGTCCGCAGGTTTTTTAAAGGTCATCGGTGACGATTCTGCATCCATTTTTTTGTACGGCCAGTAACACCAGCTCACGTTGTTGTCTTCGAGGGTTTTGGTAAAAGTGGCAATCCATTCATTTTTATTCTCACCTGATTCCCCCATCCAGAGCGGAACCTGATATTTTTCACTGAAATCGAGGTAATCCTGAATCACCGACACATCGGGAGCTGTCCAGTATTTGTGGAAGGTGTAAACCAGTTTATCATCGAACGGTTTACCGAAGGGCTTGAAGTTGCTGTCCCATTGTGCACCGCCAAGGAAAATGAGATGGTTTTTGTCGAATTCCCGCACAGCAGCCGTCATTTTTTTGTACAACGGTTCCAGTTTCGGATTCAGGGTATCCGCATTGAAATAATGGGCGATCGGTTCATTCAGCAGATCATAACCGATAACAATGGTACGGTCATGGTAACGCTTGGCAAATTCCGTCCAGATGAGAATGGCACGATCCTGCATATCAGGTGAATCAAACAGCCACGGAAAACCAAAACTGTCATCAATATTGTCGCCGGTTTGTCCGCCCGGTGCACAGTGCATATCAAACACCACATAAATTCCGGCTTTTTCGCACCAGGTGAGCAGATTATCCATCAGCAGGAAGAACTCTGGTTTGATGGCCTTTGATCCGGTTTCATTCATCACAAGACGAAAATTAAACGGAACGCGGATGTGGTTGAATCCCAGCTTTTTGATTTGCTGAATGTCGCCTTCGGTGGTGTAAACTTTGTAATATTCCGTCCAGAATTTATCAGCTTCTTCTGGTCCGATCAGTTCGGTCAGAACCTGACTGATCATCCGGGGTGACGAGGTATTTTTGAATTTAAACATGTACCCTTCAGGCACAAGCCAGTTACCGAGGTTGGTTCCCTTGAGAAAAAGAACTTTTCCGTCGGGTGAGATGTAATTTTTTCCTTTCACAGAAACAAATTGCGCTGATAAAGGAAGGGAAAGCAGGAGAAAAGCAAGGAGCGTAAGGAGAGTTTTCATGGAGGATTCCTTTTAATTCAAATACGTTTAACACAGAGGAAACAGAGTTATTCACACCCAAGCAACTTCGTTGCGCGGGTCTAAAGAGAGAATTCGGAGCGGAGGGAAAATACGATTTTTTTCCGGTTAATTCACGGAAGAAAATGCGGGTTACCACAGAGTTCACAAAGGAAACACAGAGGTACACAGAGCGGTGGGAGAATTTTTATTTAAAATTCAGGATTTCGTAGAGACGGGTCTCAGACCCGTCTCTGTTGGAAGATTGATTTATTGGAAATAAAAAGCCCCCTCCGACGGAGGGGGTAAGGGGGTGGGTTAAATTTTGGAAATGCAGGATTTTGGCAAGTTCAAGAGGTAATGAGGCAGCAAAACCACCCCGTCCCGAAAGCGTTCGGGACACCCCTCCTTGAAAAGGAGGGGAATCTTATTCTACTACCTACTATCTACTGTCTACTACCTACTGACTATGGTTGCTGAGCCTGTCGAAGCACCACTTACCACTTATAACTTGTAACGTATCACTTGATTGTCAATTACTCTTGTCCTTCTTGACTTTCAGGTCGATGACTTTGCCTCTTTCGTCAATTTCAACCACTTCGTAACCCAGTTTTTCCAGTCCGGGTTTAACCAGTTCTTTATCACCAACGACCACGATCCGCATTTTGTCTGCCGGCAGATTTTTCTTTGCCAGTTTGCTGATCCGGTCTGCTGTGATGCCATCAAGAATTTTATTTTGTTTTTGAACATAATCAGGACTCAATTTAAACTTCAGAATACGGCCGATAAAACCAGCTTTCTGTTCCGGAGTTTCATACCGGCGGGCATCACTCTGTCCAATGGAATTTTTGGTAAAGAGGAGTTCCTCAGCAGTAATTCCATTTTTAGCATATCCCGAAATTTCTTTCATGAATTCTGCCACTGAACTGTCAGTTGCATCTGCCCGAACACCGGCACTGGCTACGAAGTAACCCGGATCTTCATCAGCGGTAAAATAAGAACGGGCTCCGTAGGTCCATCCCTTATCCTCACGTAAATTCAGATTGATCCGGCTGTTAAAAGCACCGCCAAGCTGATAATTCATCAAAGTAGATTCATAATATTCGCCGGTTGGATCAAATTTCAGGTTCGTAAGATATCCAATTCTGATTTCTGACTGTGGTGCTTTGGGTTTATCCATCAGAAACACTTTTGTTTTTTCTGATTTGGCAGCAACTTTAACAACCGGCATTTTCACTGGTTTCTTCTTCCAATCCTTCAGAAATCCGGCTTTGTTTAAAAATTCTCTTTTGGAAAGATCACCCACCACAACAACATCGGTCACATTAGGTACAAACCAGGTTTTGTAGAAAGCTTTTACATCTGCCAGCGTAATGGCTTCAACGGTTTCCTGATAACCCGATTCCGGAACGGCATAAATACTGCCTTCACCGTAAGTTAACCGGTTGAACGACTGACTTGCAATAGCTGCAGGTTGTTTGCTTGCCGCATTGATGCCTTCGATTTGCTGTTGTTTAACCCGGGCAAAATCTTCTTCTGAAAATTTCGGTTTGAACAGTTTTTCTTCGAGCAGAACCAGCGTTGCATCCAGATTTTTACGAAGTGTGTTCAATGAAATGGTGGTCGATTTGGTTCCGGCACCGATTGAAATTGAACTCCCGAGTTTTTCAAGTTCAACTGAAAGTTGCTCGTTGGTGAAATTTTCTGTCGATTCATTCATCAGCGATGCGGTGAGGGTTGCCAATCCTGCTTTTTTCGGATTCAGTGCATCCAGTTTATGGCCGCCATCAAGGGTAAGGGTAATGTTGACGATGGGAACTTCAGTGGCCACCGTTCCGATCACTTCCATGCCGTTCGCAAACTTTTCCTGCCAGACTTCCGGTACAGAAACGAGCGGCGCTTTTCCGGGAACCGGGCGTTTACTGCGGTCAAAACTTTCATTTTTTGGCTTATTGTAGGCCAGTCCTTCATAGGCAGGATCCACCGGCTGAACGTATCCGGCAGCAGAGAAGGTGAAATTATCAGGTGCAGGTTGCATGCCTTCCATAGCCGGAGTCAGCACACTCAGAATCACGCCTTTTTGTCCTTTGATGTACTGCTCATACACCCGCATCACATCTTCTTTGGTGATGGAAGCATACCGTTTCAATTCACTCTGGATGCCATTCGGCGAACCTGTAAACGTTTCAAATGCAGCAAGTTGAGAAACTTTTCCGCTGACGGAAGTCAATCCGTTGATGGTTTGTGATTCGTACTGATTCCGGTAACGGAGCAAATCTTCATCGGTCACGCCACGGGTTTCAAATTCGGCCAGTGAAGCACGGATTTCTTTTTCAAGCTCAGCCAGAGAAAGTCCCGGTGTGGGCATGGCAAAAATCTGAACGAGAAACTGTCCGCCAAGTTCTGAGCACGGATTTTGAACAGCAGCAAAGACTGCTTTTTGGGTTTTGACAAAATTCTTGTAAAAGATGGAGTTTTTTCCGCCGCCGAGAATATCTGAGAGCATATCGAGCGGAGCTTCATCCGGGTGACGGTTCGGTACGGATGGAAAAGCAAGAACCATGGCCGGGAACCGGATGTTCGGATCGGTGTAGGAAATGTAACGGTCCTGATCAAGTGTAATTTTCTGATAAGGCTGGGGTTTCACTTCAGGTCCGCGCGGAATGGAACCGAAATACCGTTCGGTCAGCCGGATCACTTCATCAATATTCACGTCACCACCAACGGTCAGTGTGGCGTTGTTCGGACCGTACCATCTCAGGAAAAAACGTTTCAGGTCATTCACATCAGACCGGTTTAAATCTTCAAGATCACCAATGGTTGACCAGGAATAAGGATGTCCGACAGGATACATCGCCCGGGCAATCCGCTCAAAAACAGTTCCGTACGGACGGTTATCGTAATTCTGTCCGCGTTCATTTTTAACAGTTGACCTTTGATTTTCAAATTTGGTTTGGGTAACCGCATCCAGAAGAAAACCCATCCGGTCAGCTTCGAGCCATAAAGCTGTTTCGAGCTGATTGGAAGGCAGGGTTTCAAAATAATTGGTCCGGTCAGCGGTGGTTGATCCGTTCAGCGTTCCGCCAACTTCCGACACGATTTTAAAATGTTCTTCGTCTGCAACGTTATCAGATCCCTGAAACATCATGTGTTCGAAAAAGTGTGCGAAACCCGATTTGCCCACTTCCTCACGTGCAGAACCCACGTGGTAAGTGATGTCAACGTGAACAACCGGATCTGAATGATCTTCGTGGATCACGAGGGTGAGTCCGTTTGGCAGTTCATATTTTGAGTAAGGGATGATGGTTTCATCACCGGTTTTAGTCACCTTTTCGATGAGGCGGGTTTGTGCAGAAAGGGAAACTGCAACCAAAATGGCGAAAGCAGTGGTCAGTAATTTTCTCATGGTTGATCCTTTATTTGAGTCATTTTCATAAAGATAATATATGAAGGGATTAATTTGCGCGCAAAGACGCAAAGGCGCTAAGAAAACGCTAAGCGGGGGGATAATTTTTATTGGAAATGCAATGAATTGTAGAGACGCGATTTATCGCGTCTCATGTTTGAAAATCCGGACACTGAGGCACTCGAAGTGTTCGGGTTTTCCCTTATTTCTTCCGGTGGCTTCGAGAGCCTCAGCCACCGGAAACCCCCGTGCCTTTAACCAAAAAAAACTCCCACCGCTCCGTGTTCCTCTCCTTAGACCCGCGCAACGAAGTTGCTTGGGTGTGTTTCCTTCGTGCCCTCCGTGGTAAAACGCATTTTCCCCCCGTGCCTTTAACCAAAAATCCTCCCCCCGCTTTGCGTTTTCTTAGCGCCTCTGCGCCTTTGCGCGCAAATTCCCGTATTTTTACAGCAAACGACCAACGGACCAAAACCATGAAACAAAATATTCAGCTTATTTTCACCGGCGGCACGATTTCCATGCAGATCGACCCGAAGACCGGGACTGCCGTTCCCACCCTTCCCCCGCAGGATCTCCTTAAACTTGTACCCGGACTCGACCGCCGGGCGAATCTTCAAATTCACGATTTCGGGATGTACCCGGGTCCGCACATCACCTCAAAACTGATGCTCGATCTTTGGGAAGTGGTTCAGGGTTACATCAAAGACCCAACCATTGATGGTATTGTCATCACCCACGGCACCGATACCCTCGAAGAAACCGCTTACTTCATCGATCTGATGAGCCGGTCACCCAAACCGATCGTCTTCACCGGATCCATGCGCACGTCCTCCGAAATCGGCTGGGACGGACTCCCGAACTTAATCGATTCCGTTGCCGTCGCCTGTCATGAACATGCACGTGATTTAGGCGTTCTCGTTTGTCTGAACGGAGAAATCAATCCGGCTTCTGAAGTCGTGAAAACCCACACCGATCAGATGGGCACGTTCCAATCGCCCAACTTCGGTATGCTGGGTATTGTGGATAAGGACAACGTCTATATTTACCGCAAACCTGAATTTCTGGAATATATCGGATCCAGCCGGGTGGAACCGAATGTGGATTTACTGAAAACCTACACGGGCATGGACGGATTTCTGATTGACTGTCTGGTTGACCGTGGCGTAAAAGGACTGGTTATTGAAGCGATGGGACGTGGAAATGTGCCGGTTCCGGTTTATGAATCGATTCTGAAGGCGATTGAAAAAGGTGTAACGGTCGTGGTTGTCTCCCGGGCAGGAAAAGGCCGTGTTCTCGATACTTACGGCTATCCGGGCGGTGGTGCGATGCTCCGCAAAGCCGGCGTCATCTTCGGTGGCCACCTGAACGGACCTAAAGCCCGTATCAAACTGATGGTAGCTCTTGGCAAAACTTCCGACCCGAAACAACTCAAAGAAATCTTTGAGCACGGGCGTTATATTGCGGGAACGGGTACTTTTCAGTGATAAGTGATAGGTGGTCAGTGGTAAGTGAATTATAAAATGTCACGGTCACTGAGCGTGTCATTCTGAGTGATTTTTCACTTTGTGAAAAATTGTATCGAAGAACGAAGTGCCCGAACATTTTAAAACCCGGCCTTTGACGGGCGTTCGGGACAATAGATAGTAGAAACTCACTATACTGATATTGTCACCCTGAGTGAATTTGAACGCAGTTCAAATTATTATCGAAGGGTGGCATTTATCCTTACCCCTTACGCCTTACACCTTAAACCTTACGCCTTCATTTAACCAGCATAATTTTTCTCATTTCCGTCCCATTCGGACCGGACAGCCGGAGGAAGTATTCACCGGTTGCCAACCCGGAACCATCCAGAGGAAGTGCATAATCTCCGGGTGCTTTCCATTCTTTTTCGAGTGTGCTTAGAACCCTGCCGTTAACATCAATCAGATCCACTGAAATCTGACCTGCAACGGAAAGCTGATACCGGATGACGGTTCCCGGATTAAACGGATTCGGATAATTAGTGAGTTGATAAGCGCCGGGAACTTCCCCTTCTTCACCAACTGATTGTGGACCCGAATGGCATTCACTTTGACTCATTTTCCCGGAAACAACAGCACCCGGACTTTTCACGGTAAACGAAATCGTCCCGCCATCTGCTAGTCCTGAATCCTGGATAAACGGAGCACTACGGGTAACTTTTGCAGTGTAAGTTCCCGGAGCAAGTCCGGTGATTCTTGTTGTGAGGGTAAAATAACAGAGGCATTTGACCCATTGGGTTGCAGTATCCACCTCTGCGATGAAAACAGTGTCAGCAGAAACGGTTAAATTCGTTGAGAAGGTGCCGGCACAATTCCAATTGACATCCTTGTCTGTGACCAGAACCGTATCCCCTGAAAATGAAATGGAAAGCTGGGCAAAACCGGCAGAATAAACACCGGTCAGTAGTAAAAGAGTGATGAACGCTGTTTTGAAAGTCATAAATTACCTCCGGATACTAACGGGAAAGATAAACAATATATCAGAAAAACAACAGACCTGATTATCCTATTTTAAGGAGAAGAGGCAATCAGTTTCCTTCCGGATTCTGCTGTTCCTTTTGTATCTTTCGGAAAAACCACACCCATGACTGACGTTCACTCAAAAACCCAGCGAAGTTACAACATGAGCCGGATCCGGTCGAAGAACACCAAACCGGAGATGGTGGTACGGAAGTTTCTGTTCGCCAGCGGATTCCGTTACCGGCTGTATGTTAAAACCTTGCCCGGGAAACCGGATATTGTCCTGCGGAAGTACAAAACCGTTATTTTCATTCATGGCTGTTTCTGGCATGGACACGAAAACTGCCGGTACTTCGTTATTCCCAAAACCCGCACGGACTGGTGGCTCGCCAAAATCAACCACAACAAAGAAAACGACCTTCTCGCTAAAACAGCCCTCGAACAAACCGGATGGAAAGTCATCACCATCTGGGAATGTGAACTTAAAAAGCCTTTGTTTGACCAAACATTAAAAGGATTGACAGATTTTTTAATCAAACAATAAAATTGAACCTCGTTAATTCACGAATCCACGATTGCACTAAAACTAGAATACCCTTAGATACTGGAATTCAGGTGGGAAAGGATATGATCCTTAATATTTTCAGATTGGATCTTGCTAAAAGCAGGGGGTAAGGCATTCCCGATCATTAATGCCAAATTACCTTTTGGTACATCAATGGGAAATTTGTATTCTTTAGGAAACGATTGAAGCATTGCTGCTTCTCGAGCAGAAATACAGCGGTCTTGTTCAGGGTGAAGGAATCTGCCTTTAGATGGGTTCAAACAACCTCCAGTAATAGTGGAAGAATAATCATCCCACCTTAACCTACCATAAACATCATTAAAACCAATGTTTTCAGGTTGATGGCATTTCAACAGAAATTCCTGTGGTAAATCTTTCCGGCTTCCTCCATTCTTCGGAGTTCTTTCTATCCGATTCTGAACTTCTTTAGTGTGGTTGGGAAAAATTTTGTGTAGTGGGTCGATTGATTCTCCCGGAATTGGCAGGTCGCCAATAACTTGTCTGACGGTTTTCCTTTCATTTGTGGCTTTTGCAACCGTTATTTCACCCAACCTTGAACCAACAAGCACCAGTCTTTTTCTGCTTTGTGGAACACCATAATCTTTAACGTTTACAATTTTGTGATCAACATGGTAACCCAATTCATTTTCCAGAATATGCCTGGCCTCTTTAAATAGTTCATAGTGAACAAGACCCGGAACATTCTCCATCATAAAGGTATAAGGCCGAAGTGCCCGAACCATTCTCACAAACTCCATGATAAGACTGTTTCGTTCATCATCAACAGGTTTTATCCTGTTTAAGCGCCGGACAGAACTGAATCCCTGACAGGGAGGGCAACCAGCAAGCAAATGAATGGTTTGACCATTTAATTTTTCTTCTATTTCTTCAACGGTTACCTTACGGATATCTTTCGTAATTACACTAGTTTCGGAATGATTGAGACGATAGGCTTTTGAGGCAATTTCGTCAATCTCAAATGCCAACATGGTTTTAAAGGAAGCTTGATGCATCCCTTCGGTTAAACCACCTACGCCACTGAATAAATCAATTGAATTAAGGTTCATAATTTTTCAACTGGTTAAAAATTCCAGAATATCAATAAGGGGAGTATAGCCGACCTTTTCAAAATAGCTTTTTGCCGCTTCCCACTGCTCCTTTGACGGATTTCCGTATCGGTCGGAAAAAAAGTTAATAAACTTTCGGCCATCTTCACAAAAGTAAATTTCTCCTCCAATAAAAGCATGGCCATTTCCTGTCAAATTAGTATGACAAACAAATTCCGGTTTGTGAGATCTTAAGGTGTTAGTATTTTTTTCTTTAATGATTTTTATCGTTTCTTCATCAATAACCCATAAAAAAGATTTCTCCCCCCATTTACCACCTTTTTGTCTTAATATTTCAACTTCGTCAATGGAAATTGTGGTAAATTGATGTGGATTTCCATTTTCATGGCCTGAATAAATCAAATGCTCAAATTCGATTTTTTCTCTTTCACCATCTTCAACAATTTTTCGATCTACAGGTTTAGTTGTATTTCGTCCAAAAGGGGGAATTAATGGTCCAAGTCTGTCTTTTTCTTGTTGAGTTAATTTCGGCATTATATCAGATCTTTTTTAAACCAGTTTCCAATACCTCGTTGAGGACTTTCAAACCATATTTTTTCAGCACATCCAAATAGGAAATCTCAATATTGGGTTTAAATTTTTCAACCAATAAAGTGGAATCAGGGGTAATTAAATAATTACGTTTTTCATCAACAAAAATTTTTCCTGGAGCACTAGCCACTATATTCTCAATTGTTTGTTCAGATATAAAATAATTTTGCATTTTTAACTTCTCAATTAAAGACGCCCTACCAAATATCTTCTCTAAATACAAAATATCACCAGGAGATTTTAAATAACCATTTTCATAGAAGGTGACACTGAGTCCCTGAATTTTTATCTCATTGTTTTTGCTTACCCTTGAAAAAATGTACTGCAAAATAAATTCTTCGGAAGTAAAGATTGTATTTTTGTCGTCCCCTTTCAGAAACAATTGAAACCTCTGTGCATATTCATCAAATTCCATTTTGTTTAAGAAAGATGGAATTTCATCTCTAACATTAGAGTAAACAAAAACAAAGGAATTTGGAACAGTAACCAGAATTTCCTTTAACCAATTGGAAGATTTTGTTGAGTTTTCTCCTTCGTATTCCCAGTCATAAATAATAACATCAGGAATGAGACCTCCTTCAATTGCATCTAAACAAATGGCAGGATGCGTAAAACCATAGGTTGCTATGCTTTCATTTTTAGAATGGTTCGATTTCAAGATATTTTTAGTTAACGATTGTAAACTATGTTGACCTTTCCACTCGAAAGAATCAACTAAATGTAAAAGTGATATAGAATCAATTTTGGTATTGTAAACTGACTTTTCTACAAAATCCGAGCTTTTGTAAATATTGTCATCAAGAATAAATACGGTTATTTCATTGCTCATTTTATTTATCAATTACTTTTGAAAAATCAAGAATAAATTGTGCTCCGTTCAATCCATCAATCTTATCCCTTTCCTTGGCTAAATAAATATCTCCACGTTTTTTCATCAAGTTCATATAATGTTTACAAATATATAAACCTAAACCACTTGGAGGAAACTTCAGACTAACACCCGGTTGAAAAAGATATGGAAGAACACTATCATGAATTCCGGTTCCAGTATCAGCTACAACAATAGTTCTGTCAGTAGAATCAAGTTTTAATCTTATTTTCCTTTCTTTTATTTCCGGCTTGTCAATCCAATAGCATGCATTCTCAATTAGATTTGTAAGAATCTGATTTAAGGCTCCGTATCTTGCAGTTATTTTAAAATCCTGTTCATAATTAAAGCTAAAATCAATACCCAATGTATTGAATCTCCTTTTAAAAACAGAATGAACATAATTTATTGATTTTGAAACAAAAAATTGAATTGGGTCTTCGTTCCGTAAAGCTCGCAAAGGACTTAATCGAAGCAGTTCGGATTCCAATGCTTTGGAAGTGTCTTTTAATTCTTCCAGTTTATGTTCATTCCATTTCCCGCTTTTTAGGACATCAAGAATACCATAATAAAAATTTGAGGTAGTTTTGTTAATTTCATGTAAAGCAACAGCAATTCCCAAACCAAAACCAGCTTGTTCTGTAAGAATATCTTGAACCTCTTGAACTTGTTTTAAATTTCCCTCTAAATTTTTTAATGACTTAGAAAGTTGTACCAGGTGCCCCTTTCTTTCACTAATATCACTCAATGTTTGTATATTAGAGAATAAACTGTAAGGGTCACTAAAAATTTCATAGTTCGAAACAATATTATCCATTACAGCAGCTGATTGTTTGGAAAATTTACTCAATCTTCTAACATCTTTTTCACCGCTTAAAGCATTATATTCATTTCGTTTTTGGACATAATCGTTTTCAATAAAATAGACAATTGTTTTAATCAGAATTATTAGGTCGGAAAAGGCTTGATTTTGAATCATTCCTCCTCTATCTGTTTTATCAACCAAATCAATATTAGAAGATTGGTCAATTTCAATATTGCCGATCATATGGTAATAAGACATACGATAATTTTGCATGATTTGTCGTTGCCTCAAACCCAACCAATCAGTTTCAGTTCCATTCTCAGCTGTGAAAACATTAATGCCATCTCTATAAATTGTCAGTCCTCCAAATCCTTCCAAATATTTTTTAAATTCTCTTTCCTCGCTTGAATTCCCCATCCACGGATTGTCACGATTCCACACATCAATATGAATATAAAAAGCACCACAAGCAGGTTTACGCCAAAGTTTTTTATCTTTATCCATTTTAAGCCACTCCGACTTTAAGTCAAGCTTTTCACCTTGCTTGTTAAAAGGAGTCAATGGGATGTTATAAGGGGGTTTAAATGAGTAATCGTATTCAAAGTTGCCCCATTCATCAACAATACCATAAATACTAAATACTGGTTCAAATTTTCTATATGAAATTGCCTCATCCAACTCCTTAACTTGGGGACAAGTGAATGTTGCAGTGAATTGTGGAGTATTAGATTTAGGATTTGGATTGGGAGAATTAAGTCTAAGAATAGTTCGATTTATTGCTTTAATTTCTTGTTCTTGTAGCTCAAACCCCTCTCTACCACCGTAAATAATTAATTGGGTTCCGCTTCCTTTTGAACCATAATCCCTTGAGATGGATTGTCTCGTTAGTATAACATTTACCTCATCCAAATCTTTATGAGTATTGTTAATAATGTTGAAATCATCCCAGTTGATTTTCAATACATATTCATAATTATTTTCTGCAATTTTCGTTTTTATGATGAGTCTTTTTCCAAGGCGATGGCACGCAAATCGTCCTACTCCCTTCTCACCCAAAGGTAGTCTGCCTTGGTTTTCGGATTTAAGTATATCAAGGTAGCGTTCAAAAATATCAAGTTTTTTATCCCGTATTGCTTTCTCTTTTTCAATTTTCAATCGTTCTTTAACGCTTGTTTTTAAAGTAGATGCTGGTCGAAGCCATCCCAATTCAATTTGTTCAATTGTCATTCCACTACCATCATCTTCAATTATGATTACAGGTCCATCATATTCGTTGAACTCATAAATTGAAGTGGGGATTTCTGGAAGATTCGGTATTTTTTCAATCCGCACTTTGCAGTATGATGCTCCAGCATCAAATGAGTTTTTCACCAATTCCAAAATACCGATTCGTTCAGAAGCAATGAGTTGTTCGCCCAATACCTGAACAAGATGAGCATCTGCCTTGAAATTAAGCAATATCCCACCATCCAAACACAACTCATCCAAAAATTTCGGCTTTATTTTTCTTACTGCGTTATTATAATCATAATATTCTGTATTGTTTAATTGTTCTAAAATTTCACCTGATTCATTTTTAAATGAAACAGGTTTCGAAAATGATTTGAAATCGATAATTTCGACAAAGTAATGATCAACGGTCTTTTTATCTGGGAATGGTGGTTTTGTAATTTTTCCATAGCCATAAAAAACTCCTTCCCCATTTTTATCTGGTTCGAAATAAACAACTTCAATAGGAAGCGAACTAAATTGTTTCAAATAGTTCTTATTAGATGCTGCCGGGAAATGATAATATTTTCCAATGAAGTCATTATAATCACTATTCTGACGGTTTTGGGTTAGTATAAGGCAATTTCTTTCAATCATCACTAATCTTTACTATTAAGATTGCACCATTTTCAAAGTATTTTTTCAATTTGAAAATTTGTTTATCAAACAAAATCAATTACATAAACTGCGGAATAACCAAAAATTACATTAAACATATTTTATTTATTATTAATATATTTCAATATCAATAACCACCTCCGTTAACAAAGATATTAATTTTTAGGTTAAGTTAAACGTAAAATCTTTTACGATCCGCAACTAAAACCTAGTACGCATTTTTTAGTTTTTTAGCCCAATCGGAGTAATTAAAATAATTGGTCAAGATTCATAAAGCTCTCTTTAAATCGTAGCATATTTTTCAGGGACTCCCTACCTTTACAAAACAAAAAATAACAACATTATGAAACCTGGTCAAAGACTCTGGACCCGAGAAGAATTGATTCTTGCAATCAATTTATATTTCAAAACTCCGTTTGGTAAACTCCACTATCATAATCCCGATATCATCCATTTAGCCGAATTGTTAGATAGAACAGCAGGTTCTGTGGCATTTAAACTCGTCAATTTTGCTAGCCTCGATCCAAGTTTAAAAGCCAGAGGAATTAAAGGTGCAAGTAACTCCAGTAAACTGGATCGCGAAATCTGGAACGAGTTTTATCAACATTGGGATACTCTCCCATTTGAAAGTGAAGTCATCCGGGCAAAAACTGAACATACAACCGTTGAAAAACTGAACAATATATCAGAAGATGAGCTACCGAAAGAAGGAAAAGAACGGGAAAGACTGGTTAAAACAAGAGTGAACCAATCCTTATTCAGGAAAATGGTTTTATCCTCTTATAATTCAACTTGCTGTATCACTGGAATTCAACAACCTGAGTTTTTAATTGCTGGTCATATCCGCCCATGGGGTCTGGATGAAGGAAACCGCATGAATCCCAGAAATGGTATTTCAATGAATGCCCTTCATGACAAAGCTTTTGAAAGTGGTTTGATGACGATTCTTCCTGATTTCACCATTAAAATTTCATCCTTATTGAAATCGAAAAAGAACCCTTCGTCCCTAACCGAATATTTTTTCAAGTACGATAACCAAAAGATTATTCTACCTGACCGGTTTTTACCTGAAACATCATTTCTGGAATATCATAATCAAGAACGATTTAAACCCTGAATGAAATATGGATTACAGACTTTACGAAACCATAGCAGACATTGCCTACATTGCTGGATATAAAAAGTATTATTCTGGTGATTCACGTGTAGATATGAGTGAAATTATTTCTTGGGCAACGAAAATTGAAGAAATCCACAAAGAAAATGAGTGGTATGATCAGGATTATATGATTGAAGTTGAAAAATATGCTGATCAAAAAATAAGGGAACAAAAACAGTTTTTAAAAAATATCGCCCGTTGAAATGACAGAAATGCTCACCTCCCTCCGCACTTCCCAGCCCACCACCTGTCCGGTTTGCGGAGCAAGAACCTTCATCCTGAAAGAAAGTCCGGAGGAACCAGGGAGTCCGCAGGCTCATCAGTGTCTGGATGCGGCGTGTCAGTTTACTTTTATTGAAGAAGAAGATCAGGAAGACCCTGAACGACAGGTTTGAGCCAATCTGAATTGCAGCATCAAGCCACTTCCGGGATTCTGCAACAAACCCAAATCCTTCCCAAACAGTCATCCGAATGACTTCACTCAGGTTGTCAGAACCGCCACACTGTTCCGAACCAAATCCGAAAAAAATGCAACATCCCGTTCGGTTGTGAGCCGGGTAACATACGTCTGAATCCAGTTCCGGCTGACCAAATACTGGCTTTTGTAACTCACAAGACATCCTGCCCGCTCCAATTCATCGCCAAGAACCACACTGCTGAGTCCGTCAGGGACTTTTACGTTTACCACCGCCGGAGATGAATTCACTTTCGGGTTAATCACTTCCCACTCCAGATCAGCAAACAGGGTCCGGATTTTACCTGAGCAGGATTGAAGCCATTCGGTCTGTTCGTGCACTTTTGGCAATTCACTGAGCGCCTGGCGGAAAGCAGCCACCAGATTCGACGAAATGGTAAAGGGAATTCCGTTCTCACTTCTGTAAAAACCCAGATCCAGATACCTTGGCAGGCGGTCATCCGGCAGGATGTCGTGGTTAGACAACACAACCGAAAGCCCCGGGTAAGCCGAAAGCGCCTTTCCGCTGACTGCCGTTGCCAGATAAACCTGTGAAAAATCGGCAGGAACCGATCCCACTGAGCTGATACCATCAATACAAAGTTTGATATGATGGCTGTTTGCCAGTTGAATCAGCCCATCCAGCTCATTTAAAATTCCGGTTGAAGTTTCACAATGAACCGCCCAAATCCATCTGATGCGTGGATTTTGATGTAAAGCCCTGTCCAGTTCAACCAGAGAAAAAGCAGTCCCCCAGGGAATCCGGAACGAAAGGGCATCCAGACCAAACCGATGACTGTGAGAAATCAGCCGGTCACCAAATTCACCATTCGACAGAATCAGCCCAGGTTCATTCAAACGGGATAACTGAGCAGCCACCACATCATTGGAAAGCGTTCCTGATCCTGAAAAAAGTTCAGCATGAACCGAATGGGTCAGACGGCACAGTTTTTCTTGCAGATCAGCAAAACCTGAATAAAAATCATCACTCCGGTGCGACTCCGGCGGAAAGCAAAAAGCCGCTTTAACCCCTGCAGAAATCCTGACGGGACCGGGAAGAAACGTAGCAACCGGTTCAGATCGGTGAGGATTCATAAGAAATCAGCCTTTTAATTGTTTGTCTGAAGGATTCTATCGTGATAAACATGGGGATGTACTGCGCTTCTGCGGGTCCGACAGGCGGGGCAAAGGGGGTAAATCCCAAATGCCGGTACAGCTTTTCCTGACGGGTTGTACCCGAAATCAGGGCACCCTGATAGTTTTTTGTTTCGCCAAAATGATAAAGCTGTTCCAAAAGTCCGGCCAGAACCCGGGTATGTCTGTATTCTTTTCTGATGGATAAAAGCCGGACCTCGCATAGAGCTCCTTTAATCGGAATCAGGCTGTCAAGATTTGCGACTTTTGCATCGAGGGAAAACGGCCGCCGGTCACGAACGCACAACATCCCGGCAAGTTTGTCATTTTCGTCCAGACAAATGAAATAGATATTCTTATCATTGAATTTATCAATCAGTCTCCGGTCCGGATTCTCGTGATGCTGTGGAATTTCTTCAACGAAGGTTTCATAATTCAGCTGATAAATCTGGTCATATTCACCTGGTGAATCAGCAGTTTTAAACCGTAATCTGGGGTTATTCATGCCATTTCTCCTGTTTAAAAGACCCAAAGATGAAACAATTCTTAAATCAAGTTAAACAATACCTAATATAAATGTCAATACTTTGATCTGCTTTCAATCAATAGGGCATGCCTTTTTCCCCGGCATTAATTAGAAACCACCCCGTTCCGGGGACTTCCAATTTACAACCCACCCCCTTACCCTCCCGCAGTAGCGGGACAGGCTCTCCGGCGGGGGGGATTTTAATACTGTAATTCCTATAAAAAATATCCCACCGCTTTGCATTCTTTTGAAATTCAATCTTGCGACTTTGCGATTAACGCCTTCCCTCCGGCATTAATAAAAAACTTCCCTCCGCTCTGTGTTCTCTCCTTAGACCCGCGCAACGAAGTTGCTTGGGTGTGTTTCCTTTGTGTACTCAGTGTTAAAACGCATTTTCTCCCCGGCATTAATTAAAAAACCACCCCGTTCCGGGCACTTCCATTTTAAAACCCACCCCCTTACCCCCTCCGTCGGAGGGGGAATTTAATACGGCATTTCCAATAAAAAAATATCCCACCGGAATTTAACCAAAAAACCTCCCCCCGCTCTGCGTTCTCTCCGTCTCTGCGGTGAAATCCCAGAATTTTTACGATATTTGTTTTGCAATCGAAACACCACGACATCCTTTACCATCCAAACGGGGTTACACATGAACCTGAAACGCTTTTTTTTCCAGCTTGCCCTCCTCTTTTTACCCATTTTTTCTGCTTTTGCCCAGCAGCTCTCCGTTGATCAGCGGGTTGCTGATCTTTTATCAAAAATGACCCTTGACGAGAAAATCGGTCAGCTTAATCAATATAACGACGACCATACGGCTACCGGACCCGTCACCCTCGATTCAGATAAGGGCGGACAAATCCGCAACGGACAGGTTGGCTCCCTGCTGAACTGCCTGGGTACAGAACGGACCCGGAAGTGGCAGGAAATTGCCATGCAGTCCCGTCTGAAAATTCCTTTGCTTTTCGGACAGGATGTGATTCACGGATACAAAACCACTTTTCCCATTCCGCTCGCAGAATCCTGTTCCTGGGATATTGAAGCTATGAAACTCGCCGCCCGGGTTGCCGCTGTTGAAGCTTCAGCAAGTGGTATCCACTGGACGTTTGCCCCGATGGTTGACATCGCCCGTGATCCACGTTGGGGACGGGTGATGGAAGGATCGGGTGAAGATACTTACCTCGGTTCCCTGATCGCCAAAGCCCGGGTTCAAGGATTTCAGGGCAATAAACTGGGTGATCTTGATGCCGTGATGGCTTGTGCCAAACACTTTGCTGCTTACGGAGCTGCCATCGGCGGACGGGATTACAATGCCGTCGATATGAGTGACCGGATGTTGTGGGAAGTTTATCTGGAACCTTTCAAGGCGGCAGAAGAAGCCGGTGTTGCCACATTCATGAATGCTTTCAACGACATCAACGGCATCCCTGCAACCGGAAATAAAATGCTTCAGCGGGATATTCTCAAAGGACAATGGGGATTTACCGGTTTTGTGGTTTCCGACTGGGGTTCAATCGGTGAAATGATCAATCACGGCACGGTTAAAGACGGCTATGAAGCAGCTCTATCCGCAATCACCGCCGGAAGTGATATGGATATGGAAAGCCGGAATTATAAAAATCATCTGGCCCAACTGGTTAAAGACGGAAAAGTGCCCGTTGCCCTGATCGATGATGCCGTCAGCCGGATTCTGAGAAAGAAATTTGAACTCGGTTTGTTTGATGATCCGTTCCGTTTCAGCAATCCGGAACGTGAAAAGAAAGCGCTGAACAACCCCGAACACGTCAGAATCGCCCGGGAAGTTGCCGGAAAAAGTATTGTCCTGCTCAAAAATGAAGGAAACATCCTGCCTATATCCAAATCCGTCAAAACCATCGCCTTTATTGGTCCGCTCGTCAAACCTCTGAAACAGAATAAAGGATTCTGGGATGTTGAAGTGCCGGGAGTGGATTCCACTTTCATCGTGTCACAATGGGAAGGGCTGAAAAATAAAATCCGCCCCGAAACGAAACTGATTTACGCAAAAGGCTGTGCCATTGAAGGAACCGATAAGAGCGGATTTGCGGAAGCGGTTGAAGCGGCAAAACAGGCCGATGTGGTCATCATGAGCATAGGTGAACGGCGGGATATGAGCGGTGAAGCCAAAAGTAAAGCGCATATTGTGATTCCGGGTGTGCAGGAAGAGCTTGTGAAAGAAATTCTGGCTACAGGCAAACCGGTTGTGGTCATGATCAATGCCGGACGGCCTTTGGTTTTCCCGTACATTTCGAAAAACGTTCCCGCCATTTTATACACCTGGTGGCTGGGAAGTGAAGCTGGTAATGCCATCGCCGATGTACTTTTCGGGGATGTAAATCCGTCTGCAAAATTGACCATGTCGTTCCCGGTCAGTGTGGGTCAGATTCCCATCTATTACAGCCATTTCAACACCGGTAGACCGGCATATGATGACAACAACCACAATTACAATTCATCCTACCTCGATGAATCGATCTTCCCGAAATATGAATTCGGTTTCGGACTCAGTTACACCACGTTCACCTACAGCAACCTGAAACTGGATAAAAAGGTTATGAAAACCGGGGAATCCGTTCAGGTCAGTCTTCAGGTGACCAATTCGGGAAAAGTTGCCGGTGAAGAAATCGTACAGCTTTATCTGCGTGATAAAGTCGGATCGATTGCACGTCCGGTTAAGGAATTGAAAGATTTTGCGAAAGTGAAACTGGCAGCCGGAGAAACCAAAACCATCACGTTTACCATTACCGAAGAAAAACTGGCGTTTTACAATACAAATCTGGAGAAAAAAGCCGAGCCCGGTGAATTTGATGTCATGATCGGTGCCTCATCGAGAGACATTCGCCTGAATGACGGATTTGTTCTTCAATAGGCGTAAGGTGTAAGGTTTAAGGCGTAAGGTTAAAGGCTGTTAGCTGTTAGCTGTTGGGGTGAAAGTCCCCCTTTAAAGGGGGTGTCCAATCCTGTCCCGCTTGCGGGATCAGGATTTGGACGGGGGATGTTGGCTGTTTGGTAATTTCAAAATAAATTCCCCTCCTTTTTAAGGAGAGCCTGTCCCGTCCCGAGAATCGGGATCGGGAGGTGCTCCCGGTCACTGTGGGTGTCATTCTGAGTGTCCCGTCCCGAGAATCGGGATCGGGATGTCGTAGATCCGGCAACCGACGGATATCGAAGAACGCCGTGCCCCGGTACTTCGGGGAAGTGCCCGGGACGGGGTGGTTGCCCCGTCCTCCCGCACCAGAGGTGCGGCATAGTGGTAGAATCAAATATAGAGAAAACAAAACCGCCCCGGATGGGGCGGTATGCGGTTGGGTGTGAACCTTGGGAAATTTCAAGACAACAGGTTGTTCCCATTTTGGGTAAGATAAAATGGGAAACCCACCCCCATTCCCCCTCCGTCGGAGGGGGTTTTTAATTCCAATAAAAAAATCTCCCACCGCTTTGTGACCTCATAATTTCCTTCGTGCCCATTGTGGTAAAACGCATTTTCCCACCGGCATTTACCTAAAAGATCTCCCCCCGCTTAGCGTTTTCTTAGCGTCTTTGCGCCTTTGCGCGCAAATTTATCCCACCGCTCTGCGTTCTCCCCGTCTCTGCGGTAAAGCAATTAATCCTGAAGTTTCCAGATTTTATCATAACCTTTTTTGGCTTCTTCTGCTTTGGTCATTGCAATGGCATCTTTCAGGGCTTTCACCAGATCCTGTCTTCTCACAATCGATTCAAGCGTCGTCAGACCTTCTTTTCCCGAATTGATTTTGGCTTCATCAAACGGCTGACCCATTCCCGTTATCACGCCCTGGGCAAAAACGGTCGGACCCATGCTGTACCCGTTCGGTCCGCCAGTAATTCTGAATGAGAGTCTTGGCTGAAGGGTGAGTTCGGCGGCATCGTCAAACCAGGGCATTTCAAGGTCAACAGTTATAGCCATCAATCCATCAACATTTAATTCACGCAAGAGTCTGGCATCAATCCGGTCTGATGCAAAAGTAGAAGACACACTTTTCAGGATGGAGGATAAGGTCGTCGGAAGCAGGTTTTTGGTTCCTTTGTAAGTTTTGGTAATTTCCGCCTTTGAAAATTCATCCGGAATCGGTTCAAGTTCAGCATAGGAAGGCGATGCCAGCACTTTTTCTATCGGAACAATTTCAAGTCCCATATCCGTTTTCATCGATTTTTCAATTTCTTTGTACAGATTATCTACCAGATTATCCCAGAAAGCTTCAGGGAATTTCGGGAAAGCCCGGGTTCGAACGGTTGTTGTAGTCGTTGTAACCTGGGTGTTCCCATAAGTATTGGTTGTCGAACTGGTTGAGGTGCGGGTTTGGGTGAGCTTGGTTGCATTCACCGTCAGAGAAGTAATAGCCACCTTTTTCAGGCGGGAAAACGGTTTACCGGTGTAAGCGGATGGCTTGTTCACTTCGAGATGAAGCGGATCTTTGATTTTGGAATACGTTTTATCTTCGCTGATTTCAAGTCCGGCATTACTTGCATCACCGGTGACGGTAACCGGAACGCAATCCCAGCTTTTCGAGATGACCTGCAAAGCACCCACACCTTTATTGACAATCGGGTTCACCTGAAACCGTTCAACGAGCAGATAACTCGGTCCCGTATTCGGATCGATGGGATTCACCTGGTTTTGCCAGATTTCGGCTGGGAAAGTAACTTTATCTTTAATTTTAAAGGTTGCAACTTCGGTAAAGGCAGTTACATTTCCGAAGGAAGAAAGCAACGAAATTTTCGCCCAGTCGTTTTTATTTCCGCTCTTGTTATCAAAGGTGATGGTGAGTGGTTTTGCAAAATCGACCACATTATCGGCACCGCCTGAAACTGATTTGATTTTAACCGGTTCAATAGGTGCAACCGTGGCTTCGAAAGTTTGTCCGGTTTTGGTGGTAATTTTAAAAGTTTGCGGGGTAAGATCCACCAATTTAGAATAGGCACCCATTCCGAAGTGTTTCAGAGTATCGCCGTTTAACGTAATGGTTCCGTCGATCGTGTAAGTCCCGATCCCGCTTCTCTTCAGGAAATTAACGACAGCAACATTTGCCCCGTTTTTCCATTGCTCTCCAGCATATTGCGGACCAATCTCACCCGTTGAATCCGGATATAAATTCCGCATATAACTTACCTGCATTGAAACATCAGCCAGATTGGCGGTCGACTGGGTCATGAGTCCGCCGGCAAGAGTTCCAAGCTGGGCACAGCCGTAAATCATTAAAAAAAAGAGTGAAAAAGCGATCAGGATCAGACTAACTTTCTTCATAAAACCCTCCCCGGATTATTTGGATTTATTCAAGATAGCGAAAAAAATAATTTCATCCAGAAAAATATTTTATTCTGATGAGGCAGGGATTGACCCTTTGCGCGCCAGAGGTGCGGCATAGTGGTAGAATCAAATTAAGAGAAAACAAAACCGCCCCGGATGGGGCGGTATGTGGTTGGGTGTGAACCTGAAGTAGATTGTATATTCCGCTCCTCAGGAGCGGGTTAGGTTTGTCTGGACTGTTTGTCTACCAATATTCGGCTTCTCTGGAGCCTGTTTCCATTAAAAAATTATCCCCCTGGCATTTACCAAAATATTATCCCACCGCTCTGTGACCTCTGTGTTTCCTTCGTGCCCATTGTGGTAAAAAGCATTTTCCCACCGGCATTAACCTAAAAAACCTCCCACTGCTTTGCGTTTTCTTAGCGTCTTTGCGCCTTAGCGGTCTCCTAAATCAGCGACTCTACCTGAGAACGGTGATTTGCCGGGTAATTGTTTTTCCTTCAAACTCCAGCCTGAGAAAATACGATCCGGAGGCAAGGTTACCGGCGTTCAGATTGACTGCATGATACCCTGCCGAAAATTCTCTATTTAGCACTTTTTGCACGTCCCTGCCCAATAAATCAAAAACGGTGAGAATAACTGTCCCCTTTTTGGGAAGTGAAAAACCGACAGTGGTTTCAGGGTTGAACGGATTCGGATAATTCGGTGAAAGTTCAAATTCCGGATTTGCAAATAAAGCCTCTGTACTTCCTGCAGAATGGACCGTTCCATCCTGATCCACCTGAAATAACCGGTAAATTACCGGTGACGGGTGACAAGTGACCTGTAACCTGTCATTATAGGAGTAGGATTGCCTTTCTGTGGTGGTTCCTTTTCCGTTGATAAAACCAATGGTCTCGAAAACAGAACCCTCAACCGAACGGGTGATTTTAAATCCCAGATTATTCTGTTCCGACTCGGTTGTCCAGTTTAACTGAATTCCGTTTGCAGTTCTGGCTGCTGTGAAAGAAGACATATTGACCGGAACTGTAATATCCGGTACTTCAGCCATGAGTTGAATGACCATTCCACTCCATGAACCGAGATAAAGTGAGAGATAACTGTCATGAACAGCAAACCCGCCCGGAGCACCTGAATTAAATTGTTGGATGAAATAATGACGTGAACCATTGTAACGGACATCATTCCATTTCAAATAACAGATACCCGCCACCGGCATTCCGGTTTCAGCATAAAAGCTGTTCATTCCGTCAGGTAAATTTCCAATCCAGGTTTTGACAGCCGTCCAGTCTGCCAGCCGGGAATCAACGCCAAATTCTGAAACACAAACAGCATCCATATCAACATTGTCAAGATAAGTTCCTGCGGTTATGTGATAGGTTTTCGGTGTGCCCGTTTCAGGTTTATGAAACGATTGGGAAAATCCGGCTGAGAAAAGTCCGGTAAAAAGAAGAGTCAACAATATCCGTTTTTCCATACATCCTCCTGAATTGAGAAGTGACAGAAAAATTTAAAACGGGATCTGAAACCCGGATAAATTAAAAAATCGGCCGGGAAAGGAGGCATTTGGTACAGAAATGTAAAAGACTTTTTTATCGGATTCAAGTGGGTAAGTACAATTTAATAGCATTTTATCCTTTTTCCTGAATTTTGAATTCGAATATTTAGATCAGTAAAATATATACAGGTATTTTTATACCTTTTGTAACTGTTGTATTTTGCAAAACCTGTAAAAACCTTTCTCCGATTCTGATTAATTCTGTACCTGACTGATCGAAATGACAAGAATAAAACTGATAACAAGCCAATATGAAGACCATCACGTTTCACTAGATACAGTTAGGGAATTTGAAAGAACCATCCTGACCGATAAAAGTGTCTCAGAGCCCAGCCTTTTCAATAAATTCAATGCAAAAGCCTCTTTTTATTTCTGGAAAATTGAAACTCTTTTCGGGTTCAGTTTTGATCTTTCAGCATCGTTTTTCAAGTTTTTATTTATTGGGAAAAAACATTTTTTTACCGTACTGATGGGTCCGAATTTCAGAAAATGTTTCCCATATTATTCCTTTCCAAATGAAAAAAGCCTGTATTTGTTTGATTCCTGGCCTAAACGTCATAAAGAAATTGCAGCGTATGCAAACGCCTTTTCAATTGATCACCTCTTTATTTCATCTTCTCAGGCTGCAGCAAAACTGCAGTCTCTTGTAAAATTTTCTTCATGCCATTGGGTTCCTGAAGGAATTGACCCTGGGTTGTACCATTTTAATCCGGTAGAAAAAAAGGATATTGATGTTCTTGCCTTGGGCCGGAAATACAAGGTTTATCACAACCTGATTGTATCGGGGTTACAGGCTTCCGGGAAGAATTACCGATTTGAAAAGGTTAAAGGTGAACTCGTTTTTCAAACCCGGAATGAGTTTATTGAAGGACTTGCCCGTACCAAAATTTCCATTTGCATCCCGTCCCATATCACCCATCCGCTAAGAGCCGGCAACATTCAAACCATGACGGTCAGATATTTGCAGTCAATGGCTTCAAAATGTTTGATTGTTGGACATGCTCCCGAAGAAATGATTCACCTTTTCGGGTACAACCCTGTCATAGAAATTAACATGGAGGATCCTGTAAACCAGCTTTTAACCATTCTCGATCATTTTTCTGAGTATGAAGACCTGATTGAAAGAAACTTTACTGAAGTGCTTGCCAATCATACCTGGGAGAAGCGTTGGAAACAAATTGCTGAGATCATTGCCGTTTAAGTCATACCTTAAAAACTTTTTCCCTGTCCGCTTAACTTGATGAAATCCATGTATTTAATTAACTTCATTCAGACTGGCAAAAACTGATTGTTCTCACCTTCCAAATCAACTCTGACATGATAAAAAAACTGTCCGTTATCATCCCCGCCTACAACGAAGGCCGAACCATTCATCTTATTCTTGAAAAGGTAAAGGCAGTAAAACTTATCGATGATATCAAGAAGGAAGTTATTCTGGTTAATGATTGTTCAACCGATGACACAGAAGCAGCAATCAAAAAGTATATGGCGGCAAATCCTGATTTCAATATTCAGTATTTCAAACATGAGGTAAATAAGGGAAAAGGTGCAGCTCTGCACACCGGAATCAGGGAAGCAACCGGTGATTACCTCATCATTCAGGATGCTGACCTGGAATATGATCCGCAGGAGTACAATGATTTACTGAAACCTGTGGTGAACGGATTTGCCGATGTCGTTTATGGTTCACGGTTTATGGGTGGAAATCCGCACCGGATTTTATTTTTCTGGCACACAATCGGTAATAAATTTCTTACCGGTCTTTCAAACATGTTTACCAATCTGAATCTGACTGATATGGAAACCTGCTACAAATTATTTGATACGAAGGTTATCCAATCCATTCCGCTCGAAGAAAAACGCTTTGGTTTTGAACCTGAAATAACAGCAAAAATCTCAAGGGTGCCCAATATCAGAATTTACGAAGTGGGAATTTCGTATTATGGCAGAACCTATGAAGAAGGCAAAAAGATCGGGTGGAAAGATGGAGTCAGGGCAATTTACTCTATTCTCAAATATGGATTGTTTAAACTATAGGTTTTAGTTGAAAGGTTAAATGTTCAAGGTTCAAGGTTAAATGAAAGACAGAAACGTCCAGGCCGTTTTAACCAAAATGAATTCCTGGATTTCCAATAAAAATTTTCCCTCCGCTTTGCATTCTTGATTCTCACCCAACGTCTTTGCGTTTAATGTTTTTCCCTGAATTTTCTGAGACGGGTCTTAGACCCGTCTCTACGAAATTTTTACACCATTTCAGGAGACGCGATGAATCGCGTCTCTACGAAAAACTGAATTTCAAATAAAAAATTTCCCACCGCTTTGTGGCCTCTGTGTTTCCTTCGTGCCCTCTGTGGTAAAACGTATTTTCCCTCCGGGAATTAACCAAAAAACAATTGAATTCTCCCCCTGCTTTGCGTCCCTTGCGCCTTGGCGAGCAAATTGCATTTTCCCTCCGCTCTGCGTTCTTTGCGCCTCTGCGGTCTCCCCATCCCCTTCCCGGCATAGATTTTGTCTAAATACGATTTTTCATTTTACCGGAAGTTTTGTCATGGCCAAAAAGTTCACTTCAGATTCTTTCAAACTCGCTTTTCACGATATCATCTGGCCCCGCCGGAAACTCATTCTTGGCGGACTCATTCTCATCACCATCAACCGCCTCTCCGGACTTATCCTTCCCGGATCAACCAAATATCTCATCGATGACGTCATTGGTAAATCCAATTTTGATCTGCTCTGGATTTTACTTGCAGCCGTATCAGGTGCACTTGTTATCCAGTCTGCAACGTCCTACTTTCTCACCCAGCTTCTCAGTGTTGAAGCACAGAAACTCATTTCAGAAATGCGGGTTAAGGTCCAGAACCACATTCTCAGGCTTCCGGTTGGTTTCTTCGATGAAAACAAATCGGGTGCCCTGGTATCACGGATTATGAATGATGTGGATGGCATAAAAAATCTGGTCGGAACAGGCCTGGTGATCATGATCGGCGGGATCCTCACCTCTTTTGTGGCTCTTTTCCTTCTGATTAAAATCAATGCGATGATGACTTTATACGTTCTGGCTCCAGTTGTCATTTTTGGACTGGTGGCCATGAAAGCTTTCTCCTACATCCGCCCGATATTCCGCCAGAGGGGTGAAATTAATGCAGATGTCACCGGCCGGCTGACTGAAACCCTGAACGGAATCAGAGTCATTAAAGGATTCAACGCTGAAGCCTCAGAAATGAAATCTTTCGAACGTGGCGTAACCCGTCTGTTTGATAATGTGAAACAAACCCTTACCGCAACCAGTCTCACAACCATGGCGGCAACTCTTTTACTCGGACTCGCCTCCGTCGGGATTATGGGCATAGGTGGTTATCTGATCATGCAGGGAGATATGACCATTGGTGATTTTATTGCCTTTACCCTTTATCTCGGTTTCATGATCGCCCCGATCGTTCAGATGACGTCAATCGGAACCCAGATTACCGAAGCCTTTGCCGGACTCGACCGTACCCGTGAAATTCTGAATGTAAAAACTGAACATGATGATCTGTCAAGAACGAAAATTCTTCCAACCATAACCGGGCATGTTAAATTTGAAAATGTATCCTTTGCCTACACCAAAGAAAATCCGGTTCTTCATTCCATTTCCTTTGAAGCAAAACCCGGAACGGTAACCGCCCTGGTTGGAACGTCAGGTTCCGGGAAAACCACCATTGCCGGTTTGACTGCCACTTTCCTTCATCCTGAGTCAGGTTTGATCACGGTTGATGGTGTCAATCTGTCAGAAGTGAAGCTCGAATCTTACCGCGGTCAGCTTGGCGTGGTTTTACAGGATGATTTTCTTTTTGAAGGCACGATCAGGGAGAATATTCTTTTCCCCAGACCCGATGCCACAGAAAAGGAAGTGCTTCATGCAGTTCAGGCTGCTTATGTGAATGAATTTACAGATCGGTTTGACCTCGGTCTCGAAACCGTTATCGGTGAACGTGGTGTGAAACTTTCAGGAGGTCAGAGACAACGGGTTGCCATCGCCCGGGCCATTCTGGCAAACCCCAGAATTCTCATTCTGGATGAAGCAACCTCAAGTCTCGATAATTCCAGTGAAGCGTTTATTCAGAAATCCCTTCAGGAGTTGATGAACGGAAGGACAACCTTCGTCATTGCTCACCGGCTATCAACCATCCGCCGTGCAGATCAGATTCTGGTTATCGAAAAAGGTGAAATTCTCGAAAGAGGAACCCATGATGAACTCATGGCAACTTCCGGCCGGTATTTTGAACTTTATACCTATCAGGCGAGAATCTAGTTTTTTTATCAAAAACACCTGTTTAAATCCAGAAAACCGACCAAATTTTTCCGTAGTCGGTTTTCTGGATAAATTCCCGGTCGTTGATTCAGAATCCCCAATTTGAGGGTTTCCTTCCCCATTAACACTTAATTAAATTTTCAGTGCAAGTTTTAACTGAAAAAAAAATTAACGTATCTTTAGCTTCCAGGCACTTTATCTCTCAAATTCTTAAAATCAATCAACTTTATCCTTTCCGGTAATTTTTATGAAATTTCTATCTGTTTTGCTGCTGTTTCTGGTTCATGTTTCAGCTTCATTCGCACAAACCGGTGATTACCTGTTGCTGGAAGACAGCACCATTATATCGGGAACATTTAAAGTTAATGACGACATTTTTATTAGTGGTGGCGTATTAAGTTTTACTCTTGATAAAAACCTTGAAAATATCAAAGGCGAGACTGTCATTGCCTATCAGAAAGGTCTCAAGTTTTATAGAAAATATGTCTTCAAAAATTCAGCTTTAAAAAGAGGCTTGTTTATTCCGAGAATAGAAAAAGGGAAAATAGATCTTTACCAGCTTATTGTAATAAACAAAATGCCTCGTGCATCTTTAGATGGCAAAGGAAATTGGACGTATGGAAATAATACATCATTTGGTTATAGAGGACCCACCTCAAAGGAAAACTACATCAGTATCAATAATGGTCCTCTTCAAAAAGCAGATAATGAAAAACTGACAAAACTTGTAGCCAGTTGCCCCGAAGCAGTCAAGCTGTTAACAAAAGAAAAAAAACTCAGATATTGGACGTATGGATTACTTGGTGCCGGGGCAGTTACTGTCGGCGTAACTGCTGCAACACTTGATAAAAATGTAGACTCAGTTCCACCCGGATTCATTGTTGGTGGCATTATTGCTGTTTTAAGCTGGATTCCTTATTTGATGCAGGAAGACTTAACCCAGGATGTTGTTGTCATTTATAACAAATCAAGGTAAGGAATCCTGCATTTCAGGTATATTATTCCGGTTTTTTTTCTGGACAAAACTCAAATTTTGTGATTCAGGTCGCCCATTATTTAAGATTATTCATGTACTTTTAACTTTTTCCGAACGAAATCTCAACTTCCAAATCAGGTAACTCAGATTCCATGGACACCATCAAAGATTTCCTTAGTTTCGTGCGTGATATTTTCATTCCGGTAAAAGAATCTGAACCCAACACAAAAGTTATCCAAAATCTGGTTCTGAGAATTCTGATTGCTCTGCTTTTTACCGCAGGAATTCTTATTATTATTCTCGGACTTCTCTGGCCTGAAGGTTTACTCAGAGCCGGGATAACCGGCATTATTTTTATTTGCACCGGGTTTGTCAGCAGGGCTTTATATGAAAAAAACAAGCAATTTGCCCGGTATGCCATTGTATCTTTTCTTTTGGGAACACTGACATGGCTTTCAATTACCGGTGGCGGAACGGCTACGCCAAGTTTTTCGGCCTTGTATGTGATGCTCCTCATCAGTGGTCTTTTGCTCAGTAACCGCACCTTTCTTTTTGTTTATCTGTACACTCTGGTCTTTACTGTTATCCTTACCATTCTCGAATACCAGCACATCCTTCCGCCTGCAGCTATACAGCAAACGCCTTACAGCAGAATGCTGATTCACCTTTTTCTTCTTTTTCTTATTCTGGTTTTAATTTATCTCTTCACCAATGTGGTTAGAAAATCACTTGCCAAAGCCAATGAAGAGGCATCGAAACGTTCTGTTGCTGAATCAGATACCAATATTCTGTTTAATTCAATAGATCTGGCAGTTGCAGTTTCAACGCTTGACGGTCAGATTCTTGCAGTAAATGACCAGTTTAAAGTTTTGTTTCAAACCAATGCAGGAAATGAAAGTCAGGAAAATATTTTCCTGATGATTGGTGAAAAAAACAAGAGTCATCTTTCAGGCGAAAAGAAAACCGTTAAACTTGAATTCCGGTTTCAAAACCTTACAACCAGACTTTTTACTGAAATTGAAATCATTGTCAAACACATTCATTTCAGGAATGAGGATTCCCTTCTCTTTTCATTTATTGATGTTACAGAGAAAAAGAAGGCTTTTGATGAACAGGATTCTTTAATTGACCGGTCACGGCGCCAAAGAGCCGCACTTATAAAAATTGCCCTTTCACCTGCTCTTTCAACCGGTGATATTAAATTCGGAATCAGGGAAATTACCGAAAATGCCGCACACGCTATCCGTGCAGAACGGGTTTCAATCTGGCTCGGAAGTCCGAAAAAGGGGAAAATCCATTGTCTTGATCTATATAAAAGTTCAAAACAGGAACATGGAAACGGCCATACACTCGACTCTGAAAAGTACCCCAGATATTTTCAGGCCTTAACCCTCTCCCGTGTAATTGATGCCAATCTTGCCCAGGAAGATCTCAGAACAAGAGAGTTTTCTGAAGCTTACCTCAAACCGAACGGAATCACCTCAATGCTGGATGCCACGATCAGGGTTTCAGGTCAGATTGAAGGTGTTGTCTGTATTGAACATGTTGGGGAACCCAGAACCTGGCTCCCCGATGAAATCCGTTTTGCCGGCGAAATCGCCGATCACATCGCCCAGGCCCTTCTGCTTGAAGAACGTAAAAAAGCAGAAACAGCACTAATCAGAAGTGAAGAACGGTACCGTGTTCTGGTTGAGCAATTGCCGGAAAGCGCCATCGTCATGTATGATGAAGACCTCAGGTTTCTTCTGGTAGACGGACCTGAAGTTTCGGTTGCCGGGTTCAATAAACAGGAGATGGTTGGCAAAACACTTTTTGAAATATTCCCCGAAGAATATGCCAGTGTTTTTGAGCCAAATATGCGCAGGGTTTTTAAAGGCGAATCATTTAACCGGACACTGCCATTTGGGGAATTGTTCTATAATTACCATTACGTACCCCTGAAAGATGAAACAGGTAAAATCAGTTCAGGTCTTTTGCTTGCCCGTAACGTAACGGCCAAGAAAAGAGCTGAGGAAGAATTGCTTCAATCTGAAGAACGGTACCGCAGTTTCTTTGAGGAAGATCTTTCTGGCGACTTTATTGCAACTCCCGATGGAAAAATCACAGATTGCAATCCGTCTTTCATGCAGATTTTTGGGTTCGGTGCGCTTGATGAAGCACAATCTACAAATATTGTCACCTTATTCAGAGTCACATCAGTCTGGAAAAGCATCCTGAACCAACTCAATAAAGATGAGAAACTTGAATATTTTGAAATTGAAATGGTAAGAGTTGACGGTGACCCTGTTTACATTATTGGTAATTTTATCGGCAAAAAAGATGATACCGGTAAGCTCAGGGTTGTAAAAGGATATCTGTTTGATGACACCCGTCGCCGTGAACTTGAGAACCAGCTTTTCCAGTCACAAAAAATGCAAAGTATTGGTACACTTGCAGGGGGCATTGCACACGATTTCAACAATTTACTCGGAATTATCATCGGGCGGACTCAAATGCTCGAACTCAAAGTCGCCCAGGATCAGCGTCTTGTCAAAGAAGCCAACATCATCAGACAGGCGGCTGAACGTGGAACCGGATTGGTCAGACAGCTTCTGACCTTTGCACGTAAAAATGAATTCAAACTCGAAAGACTCAAAATCAACAATCTGGTTGAAGAAACAGAACGGCTGATCAGAGAAACTTTCCCTAAAACCATTTCAATTGAAAAAAATCTAAAGAAAGATCTTCCTGAAATTCAGGCTGACAATACCCAACTTCATCAGGTGTTGCTTAATCTGTGTGTAAACTCAAGGGATGCCATGCCAAATGGCGGTATGATCAGAATCAGTACTGATCTGATTGAAGGTGAAATTCTTCAGCAGAAATATAAAAATGCGGTTGCCAGATCTTACATTCACATTACGGTTCAGGATTCAGGAACCGGTATTGATCAGGCCATTCTGAACCGGATTTATGAACCGTTTTTTACAACCAAGGACATTGGTAAAGGTACCGGTCTGGGACTTTCAGTTGTTTATGGAATCGTTTCAAGTCATAACGGATTCATCAGTGTTGAAAGTGCCAAAGGGAAAGGCACAACCTTCCAGATTTTTCTGCCGGTTGATGAACTGATTCTTGAGACGACCGGTTCTGAACCCCGTGAATTCGCACTCACTCCCGGCGGACAGGAAACGTTATTGCTTATTGAAGATGAACAAATGCTTCGTGATCTTGTTTTCGAAACCTTATCGGCAAAAGGATATACCGTCATTCCGGCACAGAATGGAATTGAAGGAATCGAAATTTATCAGGCACAATCGGGTGCAATTGATATGGTTATTTCTGATTATGGTCTGCCGGTGATGAATGGCAGTCAGGTGTTTTTATATCTGAGTCAGATCAAACCAAATGTGAAATTTATTCTTGCCAGCGGGTTCATTGATCCCTCTTTGAAAGCTGATCTCAGCAAACAGGGAATTCATGAATTTATTGAAAAACCTTATCGGCCTGAAGAACTGGCCATGAGAATCAGAATGGTTCTGGATGGGAAATAGGCTAATAGCTGTTGGGTAAAATGCAAAACCACCCCTCCTTTCAAAGGAGGGGAATTTAATTCTCTTTGTTTAATTGACAGTTTTCTTTGGGGAGGCCTTTTCCCCACTTATAACTTATCACTTATAACTTACCACTCGTCTTTACCGGTTCGCCTCAAACATGGCTTTATGAACCAAAACCGGCTCGCGGTCAATTTTGGTTTTATATAAAACTCCCGAATCAATCAGGCGGCTCAACGCCTCGTTTATTTCTTCTTTTGTAAATTGTTTTTTCAGTGCCCGCTGAAGCTGAACCGGATTCAGATACAAACTTGCACCCACCATTTTCTCCAGAATTTCATCGACTGTTGTTTGTGGCAGGTTTGACTCATCCCAATCTGGCACAACCCGGGTGAACAGATCAAAAATATTGCCTTCAATGGCATCAAAACCGGTTTTGTAAATCCTGAGATCATGCTGAAGTTTATACACATAGAAATCAATCCGCTGAAAAACGTACGGATTATTTCTAAAATGGTCTTTTATTGCCTTTTTTGAGACCGGTCTGTTTTCCTGGATAAATTCAAACATGGTTTTTTCATGTTCATCATCAAAAGTGGATTTCAGCTTCAGGGCATATAATTTTTTAAACTCTTCACGGCTGATAAGAACGTGTGTTGATTGGACCAGCGGATATTCAAAAACAAGGGCCTTTTGAACAAAATCACGATAGAACCCGTCAAAGACTTGTTCAAACATTTTTGCAAGACGCGGATACTCTGAAATAAAAACAATTTCGCCACGGATTGCAGAAACAAGGTCAGGTAAAATTGAATCATCTGATGGAAGTAAATGAACATATCCATGACGTTCAGTAAACTCAAAAAGGTGAGCCGGAGTCTGAATGGTCTGACTTCCGTCATAATTCAGCCATTTAAATCGGGCAATCTGTTCAGGCTTTGGGTTACTGCCTTGAAAGCCCTTCTTTAAAATGGTATTTTTAAGTTTAGTTTTGAAAATATCACTGCTGACATCCAGACTCATTACATCCTCAGTTTTTCAGGTCGTTAATGCCGAATAAATTTTTATGGGTTCTTGCCGTCATTCTGTTCCCGCTTTTTGTCTTTGCCCAATCTGACCCCGGACAAAAGAATTACGATACCGGGGTAAAATATTACGAAGCGGGGCAATACTCCCTTGCCATACAACAATTTAAAGAAGCTTTAAGTGCCAGTCCGGTAGCTGAATTTGTTGCTGATGCCCGGTTTTTACTGGCAGACAGTTATCTTAAACAGAAAAATTCAACTGAGGCAAAATCTGAATTTGAACGGCTCATTCAGGAATTCCCTGCATTCAACAAGGGCGATCAGGTTTGGAACCTTCTCGCAGAAACGGTTTTGCTTCTAAACCGGCCACTGAATGCTGCAGAAGTTTTGTCACAGATTTCGAACAAATTTCCGTTAAGTCCGCTTGCACCGCCTTCTTTACTGCGTTCTGCCAGCCTTTTTTACAAATCAGGGAAAAATGAGTCTGCAAAGGCAGAATTAACAAAACTGATCAATGAATATCCAAATTCTGATGACAATGTGGCCGGGCAGCTTTTTCTGGGCGATTTATTGATTTCAGAAAATCAGGAAGAGGCTGCAAGACTCCGGTTTTCATCCGTTCTGATCCACCCAAAGGCGACGATTGATCAGAAAAATCTTGCCTCGCTGAGAACAGCCGATATTTATCTCATCCAGAAAGATCCGCAACGGGCTGCAGAAATTGTTAAATCACTTCAGATTACCGAAAATTCTTCACATTACTCGCTTTGGCAGGTCATCACGGGTAAGATTCTTGTTCAGACTTCTGAATGGGAAAAAGGAATACCATTACTGGAATCTGCTTGTACTCAGGGTAAATTGTCACCCGAAGAACGTACACAGGCAGCTTTGTTTCTTGCCAGGATCTATAGCCGGATTAACCTTTTTGACAAAAGCAGAGCCTGGTACGTTCAATTGATTTCATTAGCCAGTCAACCTTCTGAACAGGTTGTCATTTTATCTGAAGGGTCAATTGTTTTTCTGAATATGGGAAATTATGACAAAGCCTGGGAATGGAGTCAGCAGGTTTTGGTGCAATACCCAGATTTGGTAACCCCAAATTCATTGGTTTCGGCAGCCCGCATTGCCGTCCAGGGAAAAAAATTCAAAGAAGCCCAGACAATTTATGCCAATTTTATAAACAGGTACCCAACCCACCCCGAAATTGACCGGGTTATTTTTGATGCAGCAGAAAATACCTGGAAAAATCTCGGACTCAGATCTACGGCTGCCGAATATTTTAAAACCATTGCAAACCGTGAACCGGCTGGTTTGCTTGCCGACGATGCAGTTTATAATCTGGGTATACTTTACCTTGAAATGGGATACACCAGTGACGCCAATCAACTCTGGCAAACTTTTCCGTTTGACTTTCCGGGTTCTGAATTTGCTGCAGACATTCTCAATGTCTACGACACCCTTTCAATTTCACTTATAAACAGTACCGCTTTAACTTCTGAGCTGATTTCGATCATAAACGACATGAATCTGAACAGTTCAAAGGGGAATCTGGCTTTTTCACTCGGAAAGCTGGTTTTTAAAACAGGAATCCGCCGTGAAGTTGCACTGAACCAGCTAAAAGCTGCAGCAGAGTCAACTGAACTAACCCCTGAAAACCGGGAAGAATGTTATTTCATGCTGGCGAAACTGGCGTTCCAAAACAAAGATTTTGCAACATCGCTCAGATATATTACGTCGTACAACAAAGATTATCCGAATGGAAAATGGGCACCTGAACTCAGATCCTATCACGCCCGCTTTTTACTGATGCAGGCAAAAACCACTGATCTGAAAACTGTTGCCGGTATCATTGCCTCAATCCCTGAAAAAGAAACCGCATTTCTGCTTAAAATGGAACTTGAACTGAAAAGGTATGAAACAGACAGCCGGGAAACTGCCCTTCAAAATTTAAAAACCCTGCTTTCCACTGCTCCTGATGCAAAATTGGCATCCAAAGTCAAAGCGGTTCTGTCAGGTATTTACACCCAGCAGGGAGATACCTTAACTGCAGTTAAATACTGGAAAGAACTTTCTGAGTCTGACCAGCCCGTTCTCGTTGAATCCTCACTTAGAAACCTGATCAGCTACACTGAAAAACGAAATAATCCGACCGAATTATTCAACTACCTTGATTTGTATCTGAAGCAGTTCAGTTATTCAAAATACGCAGAAAAAACCCGTCTGAAATGGTTAAATATAGCATTGGTAAGCGGAATGACTACAACTGCCGGAGTCTGGAGCACTGACTATACCCGGTTTGAACGGCTATTTGAGGATGATGCAGAGTTGTACGAATCAGCTTATTACACCAAAGCCCGGACGTTACAGGTTTCAAATCCCGAACTGGCCATGCAGGCGTTCAGAGATTACATCACCCGCTTCCCTGATGGCTCTTTCCTTGCAGAAGCATATAGTGCCCTTGCCCTTCTTGCAAAAGATAATGGTGACCTTGAAATGGCCGCATCGTACTTTAAACAGGCAAATGTTTTTTCTTTCGGGAAATCAGGGACATCACTTGAAATTGCCAATCTTTATTTTTCAAACGGAGATTATAAAAAAGCCATTTCTGAATATAACACGCTGATGCAAACAGCCGGGACCAAAGATTTATTGAATATTGAAACCCGGATTATTGCCTCTTATTATCGGCTGGCAAATGGGATTCTGGCGGAAAGAATGGTTAAAACTTTCGAAAAGCGGAATCCACCTGTTGACCTGATTGCAGAAATTGCGGTTGAAAAAGCCGATTTTTTAATCGGTCAGCAAAAGTATAAAGATGCAATAGCCGTTCTTGATCAGATGATGAGTGATTATAAGGCATCAATTTGGGTTCCACGTGCCATGTTCAAAAAAGCCAAGGCTCTTGAGCTTGATTCAAAATCTGATGAAGCTGTTCCCATTTATCAGGCAATCATGAAAAACTACCCGACCAGCGATATCATTTCAGATATTTATCTGAGTCTCGGAAATTACTATTTCAGGAAGGAAGTTTACGATCAGGCCATTACCAATTACAAAATTATCAGCGAAAGATATAAAACTCCCGTTGACCGGTATCAGTCTGCATTGAATAATCTGATTATTGCTTACGAAAAATATGGCTTTTATGACCGGGCTCTTGAAGACCTCAGAACCTATATAGACCGGTTCCCGAACGATCCTGAGATTTTGGATAAAAAGATTAAGGTTGGTATCTTACTTCAGAAGACTAAAAACTATCAGCAGTCGGTCACTTATCTTTCTCAGATTTTACAGGGAACCAGTGGCGGCCTTCAGGCTGAAATCACTTACAACCTGGGTGAGGCGTTTTTCGCAAAAGGTGATTTTGAAAAGGCCATCGAAACGTTTGAATCAGTTGAAAAAATTAAAAACGCCAACGAAAAACTTGATTGGGTCACGTCATCCCTTTACATGACCGGACAGAGTTACGAAAAACTTGGTGATCAGAAATCGGCCATTGGCATTTATGAAAAAATAAGTAAACGGCCGGGTGTTGACCCTGTATTTAAAAAAGCTGCACAAAAGGAAATTAACAGGCTGAAAAGCAAATAATCACAATTATGAACCCCTATTCACTCGATTCTTATCTGCCCTCAACGATTCTTTCCCCAAAGATTGAGGGTGCTTTTGGTACGATGCTCACCGGGAAGGATTTTTTCTCCTGGCAGGAAATATCACAATTCGGCCTTCAGGATTCTTTCATGAAAAGAATGTCTTACCTGTTGCTGACCGATTTTCCAGATCAGCAGATTGCCAGTTTGATCAGGCAAACCGGAACCATCCAGCCGGAAGGTATTCTTTCGTTTATAACCGGAATTAAAAATGTTTACTTTGACACCCTGGCACTTACGCCTTCTCAGGTAACCAGCCTGTTAACCCGCCAGGTTCAGGTTGATTTGGTGTTCAAACTCGCTCCGCAGGTTGTTACCGACCAGCTTTTATTTTCTTACGGTCCGTCAGTCGAATACACACGCTTTATTGAACTCATTTCCTTTTTACCGGATGATTATGATCTGAAGGAAATTCTGCAAAATTATGCAGAAGCCAAGCCGCAGTCAGAGTACATGAAAACAAAAATCAACCGGAATATTCTGATCATACTCCAAAATCTGAGGAAAGATGAACCAGCAGAATTTTTTGCAGACCAGCTCAGATCAATTGCAGATGAAATTGGGATTTTTGAAATCGAGAGTGACGCATTAAAAGCCTATGCCCAGATGATACCCGATCCATTTGTTGAAAAACGAATTGAACATTACCTTTTACTTGAAAATCTGACTGTCATTGATATTGAAAGAGCATCATCCTTGCTTTTGGGTGAACTTGAGTCTGTTGTAAAAACAACAACTTTAAATCTTGATTTTTCAATTCCGGAAAGTGGCGAACCTGAATCAGATGCTTTTGGTGAACTGAAACCAAAATTTACAACTTCACCGGGTGATAAACCTTTTTCTCCGTTTTTTGATCTGGTCAGTAAATCAGAGACCCCTGAGCCAGGTGTTGAAAGATCTATCCATGATGCTGAATCTGGTTTTGAAGAGACACATCAGAAATATTTTCAATCAGAACCTACTCTCTCTGAGGTTCCTCCTTCTGACAGTCAATATGATATCAATCCAGATCTGAAGGATACCAACCCTGACATTCTTTCAAGTTCAGACACAGTTGAATCCCTACAACCCCAGGTTGAAGATGAACCACTTATTTCGCCTGTTGTGGAAGTTGAACCAGAACCTGAAATTTCACTTTTTGACCGTATTATTCAGGAAACCCGGCAGGATATTGCCCTTGCAGTCATGGAACAACTGGCCAAACCTGAACCAGTTGCTGAACCGGAACCCTCAAAGCAGGACCTTCAGAATGAAGTGATTTCTCTTTTTGATGCCATTATGCCGGACGAGCCAAAGCGTTTTACTGAAGAAATCAGACGCCCCGAGCCTATCAGTCTCGATTCTCCGGTTGTTCCTGCTGAAAACACTTCTTTTTTTGAACAGCCGCAAAGCCAGCCGGTTGAACCGGCGATAGAAGATGAACAGCCTTCAAATCCGTTTTACACGCCGCTTGAACAATTAATGTCTGAATCTCAGGCCCGCGGTTTCATCAAACATATTTTCAGAAAAAATGAATCCAGGTTTTATTCTGCTCTAACCGACTTGAATCAGTTGCAAAACTGGGAAGAGTCAAAAGGATACATCGAGCAAATTTACAAAGAGTTCAATGTTGATTTATACAGCAATGAAGCTATTGAATTCACTGATCTGGTTTACAGCAGGTATAATTTATAATGATCAGCAAACATCTTCAAAAACTTTTTGATCTCAGATTGAAAGCCCGTGAAGGCGGGGGTGAAAAGCGCATCGAAGATCAGCATAAAAAAGGAAAGCTGACGGCAAGAGAACGGGTCGATTTGCTTCTCGATGAAGACTCTTTTCAGGAAATCGGCATGTTTGTCCTGCATCAGTCGCATAATTTTGGTCTTGAAAACCAGCGGGTTCCCGGCGATGGGGTCATTACCGGTTACGGATTGATTGATGGAAGGCCTGTAATGGTTTTCAGTCAGGATTTTACTGTCTTTGGCGGCTCTCTTTCAGAAGCTCATGCCGGTAAAATCTGCAAAATCATGGATCTGGCCATAAAAAATGGAATTCCGGTTATCGGTTTGAATGATTCTGGCGGGGCAAGAATTCAGGAAGGTGTGGCGTCACTTGGTGGTTATGCTGATATTTTCCTGAAAAATACAATGGCTTCCGGTGTGATTCCGCAAATCTCTGCAATGATGGGACCTTGTGCCGGCGGTGCGGTATACTCACCAGCAATCACTGACTTTGTCTTTATGGTTGAACATACCAGTTTTATGTTCGTTACCGGACCGAATGTAGTAAAAACGGTAACGCATGAAACCGTTACGGCTGAAGAACTGGGTGGAGCAGAAGCTCATGCCTCAAAATCGGGTGTGGCCCATTTTACTGCCATAAATGAACTTGAGTGCATTGCCAAAATAAAAAAACTGCTCAGTTTCCTTCCTTTAAATTGTGAAGATGAACCTCCGTTCCTTCCAACCGGAGATCCGTCTGAACGAATGGATGACTGGCTGAATGATTTTATTCCTGAAAACCCGAATAAACCGTATGACATGCACGAAATCATCAGGTCATTGTGCGATGATGGTGACTTTTTTGAAGTTCAGGATAAATTCGCACAAAATATAATATGCGGATTTGGACGTTTAGGCGGCCAGTCAATCGGGATTGTGGCAAATCAACCCCAGGTTCAAGCCGGAGTTTTAGATATTGATGCGTCGGTAAAAGCCGCCCGGTTTGTCAGATTCTGTGATTGCTTTAATATTGCGCTTCTCGTACTTGAAGATGTTCCTGGCTTTTTGCCTGGCACAGTTCAGGAATGGCACGGAATTATCAGGCACGGTGCAAAGTTATTATATGCATTCTGCGAAGCGACAGTTCCAAAAGTTACCGTCATTACCCGGAAAGCTTATGGCGGTGCCTATGATGTGATGAATTCGAAACACATCCGGGGTGATATGAATTTTGCATGGCCATCCGCAGAAATTGCGGTAATGGGACCAAAAGGTGCGGTTGAAATCATTTTCAAAAAGGAAATTGAATCTTCACCCAACCCTGAAGATGCACTTGAACTTAAAACTGAAGAATACAGAAACAAATTTGCAAACCCTTACGCTGCTGCAGAGCGTGGATTTATTGACGATGTCATTGAACCTAAATCCACACGAAAAACTCTGATCAGGGCATTTTCCCTTTTAAAAAATAAGGTTGATACCAATCCTAAAAAGAAACATGGTAACATACCTTTATAATCTGGATACTTAATGAAGCTTAAATCTCTTTTTCTCCCTCTTTTTATCATTTCCCTTTCCGGTTGCCAGAGTTTTAATTTCTGGAGTCCGGCTAAAACTGATACAAATTCTGCAGATTCACTTTCGGTCAGCCATGCTGGCTCGGAATCCGCTTCGGATTCACTTTTCAGTTACCGTTCCCAGCAGGAAATTGATTCTCTTGCCGCCCGTTATCAATTCTACCTGGGCAGCCAGGATACTCTTTCAGCGGTTCAAACCATAACCTCCATTCTGGATGTTCTGTATTCAGAAATGGACTCATCCCTGACTGACAGCGGAAAAGTAAAACAGGACATCACTTTTTATGAAGGGATGATGAGTCAGCTTGATCCTGACTTTTTTGCAGCTACCAGTATGGATGCAGTACCCGATGAAGGTGAAATTGATAATCTGGATTTTGACCGTGCTGCTTTGGAAAGAGTTCTTAGCGGACTCGATACGACGGGAACTCAAATCCACCTTGAAATTAACACCCTGGTGGAAAAGCACATTGCCTATTTTCAAACAAAAGGCAAAGATTATTTTGCGGAATATTTAAGGCGGGCGGCAATCTATTACCCGGTCATGCTTCCGATTTTACAGGAAGAAGGCGTTCCGCCTGAACTGATTTATCTGACCATGGTTGAATCGGGTGTGAATCCGCTTGCAAAAAGCAGGGCAAAAGCAATTGGCATTTGGCAGTTCATCCGAGGAACAGGTAAACTTTACGATCTGCGTGGTAATTTCTGGTATGATGAACGCCGGAATATTGAAAAATCGACAAGAGCTGCTGCCAGGCATTTTAAAGATTTATATGCCACTTTTGGTGACTGGCAATTGGCTCTGGCTTCGTATAATTCCGGAGCCGGCCGGGTTAGGCGTGCTGTTAAAAAATCCCGGGGAAAAACTGATTTCTGGGAAATCAGGAAGTATTTACCCAGAGAAACACGTAATTACGTTCCGGCCTATATTGCTGCAACTTTGATTGCCACCAACCCTACCAAATTCGGATTTCAGCCCATCGCTTACCAGGGCAGTTACCGTTTTGATGAAGTTTCGGTTACCGGAAATCTTCCATTGGATCTGCTTGCAGGATTATCAGATACAACGCTTGAGACCATTCAATATCTGAACCCGGAACTTACCCGCACGAGAACTCCGCCCGGAAAGGAATCTTACACACTTAAAATCCCCCGCGGAAAGAAAGAATCGTTTCTTGAAGGCTACAACGAACTGGCAGATTCGGTAAAAAACAGACCATTAACACATTTTACGCTTGCCGGGGAAACCGTTCAGGGAATCTGTAAAGAATACGGCGTTACCGTTCAGATGCTTGCCGCCGAAAATCCCAAATATGGAAAATTGAAAACGCTGCCGGCCGGAATTGAGTTAACCATTCCGGTAGCAGAACCTGCAGGCGGTGCCATGCTCTACAGCGATATTGCCCATTACGGACAAAAAGGTGCCGGCAGAATGAAGGGTGGAGTTGCAATCCCCGGCTCCGGCGAGAAATTTACCTACAAAGTCAAGAAGGGTGATACACTTGGAGGTATTGCCCAGCGTTTCGGCGTAAAAACATCCTCACTTAAATCCTGGAATGGCATTCACGGAAGTACCATCCGGGCAGGTCAGAAGCTGAAAATTTATAAAAAGTGAGAAACGAGTTATAAGTTATAAGTGGTAAGTTATAAGTCGAGGAAAGCGAAGACCCCGATCTAGCTTCGGGGTTACAAGTGTGAATTTCTATAACTTTTTCCCTTTTAGTGAACAGTCCAGAATAAGCCGGGGATTTGCCGGAAATAACGATTTTCTGCTTTTGATCAATTAATTTGTCAATCGTTTCCTCGATAGTTATTATCATTTCACTCCTTCCGGGTTTTTAATTGTTTGGTTATGGTTTTCTATAATCCTGTCAGCCCGATGGGCTTTAAATGTCGTTTTGGGTTTTTAAACAATTTTCTTGAAACCATAACTTTAACTAAAGACCCCGAAATTAAAGGATCAAACTAGACCTGCACCCCCTCATCTGGCATTTTTACTTATAACTTGTAACATGTAACTTATAACCCCGAAGTGAATTCGGGGCATTCACATTTCCCGACTTACCACTGACCACTTATCACTTACCACATATCACTGATAACCGCCTTTCCCTTCCATTCCGTAATTCTTCCATCCTCAATATTTCCATTTCGTGTTTAAACATGTAAATATCGAAGCCCTTCCATCTTAATTTTGTGGAAGCGCTTCATGGAATCTCGCTCCTGACAAATACCCACTTTTTGTATTCCAGATCACATTTATACAAAGTCCATTTAATAAACTGTCATTTTAACTTTTTTTATAATTTCCATAAATCATTATTTATAATAACTTTATGCATTTGACGTGAAATATATTATTGTGATTTTTCGTGACATCTATTGACAAGCAAAAATCAGATACTTACCTTTTCAACAAGACATGGTGGAAGCGCTTTTGCACTTCTTCCGCCGGCTCAGCCGGATTTTTCACTGACTACATCGCAATCATTTTCCGGAAAAAGTTCTTTCATACCCATTCCGGTCACTCAGCTGAAAAAATGGAACCGCTTTTATAATCAAAAAACAGGAGGATCGATGAAAACGTTGAGATTTGCACTAACTGTCTTATTGCTGGTAGCAGCTTCCGGGTCATTTGCCCAGGATAAAACTATGCTTCAGGGATTTTACTGGGATGTAACTCCCGGTGGAGTTTGGTGGGATAATCTGGGTGCAAAAGCGCCTGAATTGGGTGCCGCCGGATTTGATATTCTCTGGATTCCTCCATTTTATAAAGGTGCCAGCGGAACCGGTGATGTTGGGTATACTCCTTACGATTATTATGATCTCGGAAATTATAACAGCAAGGGCGGTGATAATTTCAATGACGGCAATGTGACTGACACCCGTTACGGAAACAAAACTGAACTGAAAAACATGATTAATGCCTATCACTCTGCCACCATGCAGGTTTGGGGTGACATGGTGTTAAATCACCGTTCGGGCGGAAATCTGGAAGCAAATCCGTACACAAATTCCAATACATGGACTTCCTTCCCTATCTCAAAAGGATCAAAAAGAATAGCCTGGTCTGCAAACGGTTATAACTTCTTTTATCCGAATGCATCTGTAAATCCAGGCAATACCGGCGATTACTATTCAGAAGATCAATTGGGTGCCCGCATGAAAATGTACACCAACTGGTTTGCTTATGACAATGCCCTTCATAATGGTTCAGGTAATAACCTGCCTTACGGTGACTCCCTGATGGTTTGGGGAGATTGGGTTACCAAAGAAATCGGACTTGATGGCTATCGTTTTGACTTTGTTAAGGGTATCCACCCAGAGTATATGAAAAGATGGTTAAACTATGGCGCCATGAGAGGCAAACCTTCTGTAGGCGAACATTGGGATTCAGCTCCTGCCGCCAAGGAATGGCTCCGTCAAACTTCAAGCGGTGTTTCCTTCTTCGGAACCGGCGGACCTGTTGATGCAGCTCCCGGTGCTTTTGACTTTGAATTGCGTTACCGTTACCAGGATCTTTCAAATGGTGGTGATGCTTATGACGGAAGAAATGCTTTCCAAAATGCCGGACTTCACAGAACATTCGGCGTTCCTTATGAAAAAATCTGGTCATTCATTGAAAATCATGACTTTGACCGCAAAAACTATCAGGGATTGGTGACCATCGACGGACACAACCCAATTGTTAACAAGAAAAATCTGCTTTATGCTCACATGCTTACCCTTCCGACCAATGCTCAGATCTGGTATCATGATGTTTATACATACGGAATGAAAGATGAACTTTTTAAACTTGTTTCAATCAAACATAAATTTGCAAAAGGTGCTTATTCTATCCTGACACTTGACGGAAGTCCTGTCTGGACCGATTCAAATGATGATCCAAAGCAAATGTACATTGCCCAGCGTTCAGGTAATGGCGGACAAACCGGCCTTATCGTTGCTGTCAATAAACATTCCAACCGCAATATCACCACCTGGGTAACCACTCAATGGGCCAGCAAACAACTGAAAGATATCACTGGTCGTCATGCCAATATCATTACCGTTCAGCCTGATGGCCGTGCAGGAATCAATTGTAATGCAAACAGTTATGCCATCTGGGTTCCAACTGATTATTCATTGCTTCCGTCTGCTCCAGCTGTTGCTATTTCTCCTGTTGGCGGATCCATTTCAGGTCCGACAACCATCACCATTGCTACTACCGGTGGTGTTGCACCTGTAACCACTTATTATACCCTTGATGGTTCCGATCCAAAAACTTCAGGAACACGGGTTGTTTATTCAGCTGCTTTTTCTGTCAGTACAACCAAAACCGTCAGAGCAATTGCTGTTGGTTCTGATGCTCAATGGTCACCTGAAGCCAGCCAAACCTATACGTTGGTTACAACTTCATTCACCGTTCGGTTTAAGAAACCGGCTGGCTGGGGAACAACTGTAAATGTTCATTACTGGAACCGGTTACCCGGCGGAACAGCTTCAACCTGGCCTGGCGTTGCCATGACTGCTGAAGCCAATTCCTGGTACGCTTACACGTTTTCAGGAACTACTTCAACCAACCTTCTTTTTGTGGACCCGGTTACCCAAACCAATAAAACAGTTGATCTTACAAGATCTGCAAACGGCTGGTACAAAGATGGCGTTTGGTACACATCAAACCCTGATAACACCGCACCCGTTCTGACTGTAAACCCTGCAAGTCAAAGCAGTGCAACAGCAATTACGGTAACCATGTCTGCAACTGACGCTGATGGTGATGCTGTTTCTATTTACTATACCCAAAACGGTACAACCCCTACCGCCGCAAGTACAAAATACACGGCAGCATTTTCGGTTACTTCCACCAAAACTATCAAAGCAATTGCAATCGATGCCCGTGGTGCTGCTTCTGGTGTTATCCAGCGTGATTATACGATTGGAACAATTACCGGATTAACCGTTCACTTCTGGAAACCTGCAAGCTGGTCAACTATTGTAAAAGTTCACTACTGGAATACAGTTCCGACCTCAGCCGGCAGTACAACCTGGCCTGGCGTTAATGCAGTTGCTGAAGGTGACGGATGGTTTAAATACACCATCGCCGGTGCAACTTCTTCATCGGTTATTTTCTCCGATAACGGTTCAACGACGGTTAAAACTGCTGACCTGAGCAGAACCGGTGAAGGTTGGTACATCAACGGAACCTGGTATTCTGCAAAACCATCCGTTCTGAAAATCCATTACCGCAACATGACCAACTGGGCTGCCCCTACCATCTATTTCTGGAACACCGGTAGCGGACAAACCTCTACCTGGCCTGGAAAAGCAATGGAAAATGAAGGTGCCGGTTGGTTCTGCTATCCGATCGTAGGAACAACTTCCGCTTCCATTATTTTCAGCAACAACGGGGCAAGCCAGACAGCTAACCTCAGCAGAACCGGTGAAGGCTGGTACAAGAGTGGCGTTTGGTATTCAACAAAACCTGCTGGAAAAGATGATGCGTCTGAAAATGACGGTATTGTTTCGAATGAATTTACCTTGTTCCAAAACTACCCGAATCCGTTCAACCCATCTACTACAATTGGGTTCAACCTGCCTTCAGACGGATTCGTTTCTCTGAAAGTATATGATGTACTGGGTAAAGAAATTGCCACTCTGGTCAATGAAAGTATTTCTTCAGGAAATCACGTGGTTTCCTTTGATGCTGCACAATTCCCAAGTGGTGTCTATTTCTATCGTCTGACCTCAGAAGGACGTACAGAAATCAGAAAAATGACGTTAATGAAGTAAGTCATACTATTGATGGCGCCAGGTTAACCTCCTGGCTGTCATCCTGAACTTGATTCAGGATCCAGAAATTAAAATAACTGGATCCCGGGTCAAGCCCGGGATGACATTTCATTGAACCTTGTAAAGCCTTTGTATTTCAGTTTCAAATCGCAGTCAACTCACATAATCAACCGAAGGAACAACCATGTTTAAAAGGTTACCGTTACTCAGAATGTTTATTCTGATTGGATGCTGGATGTCATATCTGGTATCAGGACTATCAGCTCAAACTACAGATTTTCGTGAAGAAACGATCTATTTTGTTCTCACAACCCGTTTTTATGATGGTGATCCCACCAATAACCGACCCAACGAATGGTGCTCCTACGACCCAACCAATCCAAGCCGCCTCATTTCTGACCCGAATGATGTTACCTGGCGTGGTGATTTTAAAGGATTGATTCAAAAACTCGATTACATCAAAGACCTTGGTTTTACAGCCATCTGGATTACACCTATCGTGCAAAACCGGGGTCCGCTTGATTATCACGGCTATCATGCCTGGGATTTCACCAAAGTGGATCCGAGATATGAATCTGCCGGTGCAACTTTTCAGGATCTGATCAATGCAGTTCACGCAAAAGGAATGAAAATTGTTCTTGATATCGTCACCAACCACTCAGGCCGTTTTGGTATCAAGGGCGTGGCTGAAATCAAGTACAACACCGACCCAACCCAACCCTGGGGAAAAAATCTTGCAGGAACCGCCCTTCAGGACAATCCGAACTGGCAATATGACGGTATGACCAAAAACCCTGCTGACGGAAAAATCTGGAGCCGGGCAAACCTTGCGAAGATGCCTGCACCTTACAATGCCAACCTTGCAGCCTATAACTGGCCTTCTACTGAAAGTTTTGTAAATACTACCGATGCCAACTGGTTTCACAAATCGGGTAATGGTTTTGCTCAAGGCTGGGATGATACCACCAATCTGTATCAGCGTGCTCTGGCCGGCGACTGCCCCGATTTAAATACAGAAAGTATTCAGGTTCGTACATACCTTGCCAATGCTTATAAAACCTATATTCAAATGGGTGTTGATGCGCTTCGCTGGGATACCATCAAGCACATGAATAAAAACACAACCAACTGGTTTATTGATCAGTTTAAAGCTGCAAAACCAAATATTTTCATTTTTGGAGAAGTTGCACAGAAACGTCATGAACTTCATAATGTAACCGAAATCAATCCGCACTGGTACACCTGGCGGGGAGGAGTCGGTAATTCTGGTCCATCCGGAATGTCAGTTATTGACTTCTACGGACAGGCAACCTTTCACAACGTCTTTGAAGCCGGCGGAAACATGAGCGCTGTTCAGGATGCTGCCCGTTATGATCACCTGTATTCTGATGCTTCCCAACTCGTAACCTGGCTGGATAACCATGATTTTGGTCCGAACAATGACTGGAACCGTCGTTTTGGCGGATCAACAGAAAACCTTGCAGCCTGTATGAACTTCATGTTCACATGGCGGGGAATTCCTTCCGTTTATTACGGAACTGAAATGGAATTCATGAAAGGTGCATATACTGACATTCATGAATCTGCCGATATTGAAAAATCACTCAACCTGACCGGCCGTGCCTATTTTGGCGATGCAATGGCTCAGGCACCCAATCACAAAATCTACCAGCAAATCAAAAAGCTGAATGCCATCCGTAAGGCCGTTCCTGCACTTCAAAAAGGAACCTGGAGCTGGGGTGGAAATGGTGGCGGAAATGGCGTTGGTTACGTTCGTGAATTCGGTTCAAGTTATGCCGTTGTCGGTCTTGCAAAAGACGGAAATGTTACCTTCAATTTCAGCGGACTGAAATATAACGGAACTTATAAAGATGCCGTAACAGGTGCATCTGTAACGGTTTCCGGCGGAAATCTTTCTTTCACTGTAAGTCCTTCATCTGCTGGTATTTACGTGTATAACGGTCCGGGCCTTGTTGGCGGACTTGGTGTCGGCTTCTTCCAGAACTCAGCAAATCCTGGTTCAGGTGGCGGCGGTGGCGGCGGAACAACAACCGTTGCATTTACCCCGACAACACCAACTGCCGGACAAACTCTTGCAGTTAACTATAATGGAACCCTGAATTCCAGTTCAGTCGTGAATTTATATTGGGGATATGATACCTGGAAAGGTGTTACCACAACCCCAATGACTAAACAGGCAAACGGCTCATGGTCGGCAACGGTTACAGTTCCTGCATCTGCTGCAGCTACATTTGACTGCGTGTTCAATAATGGAACCGGAACCTGGGATAACAATGGCGGTGCTGACTGGCATACAACCGTTACTCCTGCTTCCACCAATAACCCACCAACAGTTGCCATCTCACCTGCAGGCGGAACGTTTACAGCACCAGTTCAGGTGACACTTTCTGCAACCGATGACAAAACGGCAAGTCCGGAAATCAGATTTACAACAGATGGCACGAACCCAACTGCTGAAAGCCTGTTATATACCTCACCTTTAACGGTAAGTGCAACCACAACGGTTAAGGCGATTGCATTTGATGGTGCCGGATTAGCTTCTACAATTGCTTCCAGAACGTACACCATTAATCTTGTAACCACCAACTTTACAGTTCGGTTTAAAAAACCCACAACCTGGGGAAGCACGGTTAATGTCCATTACTGGAACCGGATTCCTGGTGGAACCGCCTCTGCCTGGCCTGGTGTAACCATGACAGCTGAAGCCAACTCATGGTATGCCTACACTTTCAGTGCAACCACATCAACCAATCTGCTTTTTGTTGATGCCGGAAACCAAAACAATAAAACTGTAGATCTTACCCGTTCAGCCAACGGCTGGTACAAAGACGGAGTTTGGTACACTGCAAATCCTGACAATAATGTACCTGTTCTTACTGTTAATCCTGCAAGCAAGACCAGTGCAACTGCGATTTCAGTAACCATGTCTGCCACTGATGCTGATGGTGATGCTGTTTCCATTTATTACACACAGGACGGAAGCACACCAACGGCGGCCAGTACCAAATACACGGCAGCGTTTTTGGTGACCTCAACCAAAACCATTAAGGCAATTGCCATTGATGCAAAAGGTGGTGCTTCTGCAGTTACCCAGCGTGATTATACAATCGGTACTGCACCTGCAGGACTTACCGTTCACTTCTGGAGACCGGCAAACTGGTCAGCCACAGTTAAAATTCATTACTGGAATGTAGTACCGACTTCAGTTCCGGCAACAACCTGGCCCGGCGTTAATGCAACGGCTGAGGGTGATGGCTGGTACAAGTACACTATTTCTGGTGCTACATCTGCTTCTGTTATATTCTCAGATAACGGATCAACAACCGTGAAAACTGCGGATCTTAGCAGAACCGGTGAAGGCTGGTACATTAACGGTACGTGGTATTCTGCTAAACCTTCCGTTCTGAAAATCCACTACCGTAACCTGAGTAACTGGGCAGCTCCTTTCATATATTTCTGGAATACAGGAACCGGACAAACGTCAACCTGGCCTGGAAAAGCAATGGAACTTGAAAGTACCGGATGGTATTGCTATCCGATCGTGGGAACGACTTCAGCTTCAATTATTTTCAGTAATAATGGGGCAAGCCAGACTGCAAATCTGACCCGCACCGGTGAAGGCTGGTTCATGAACGGAACCTGGTATTCAACCAAACCTGCAGGAAAAGAAAATGTTGCAGAAAACGGAGAGGTTGTTTCTGATCAGTTCGTCCTGTTCCAGAACTATCCGAATCCGTTCAACCCATCAACTTCAATCGGATTTAATCTGTCTGATGCTGGCCATGTAAAACTCACTGTTTTCGACCTTCTCGGACGTGAAATTTCAGTTCTGGTTAATGAAACCATTTCAAAAGGATACCATTCGATTCAATTCGATGCATCTTCACTTCCATCGGGAGTTTATATGTACCGGTTGGTCACCAGTCAGGGTGTGTTACTCAAAAAGATGACCCTGATGAAATAAGTCCCTCCCCAAAGCCCACCCAAAGGGCGATGAACGTCAGTAAAAGAGTCCGGCAATTGCCGGACTCTTTTCGTTTTAAGAAAATCCGGCAGCCCAAAGCCTTACCACCTTTAAAATTTTTCTGCAATTTTTTTTATTCTCACCTGTCTAACCCTGCATACAAAAAACCAATCGCTTAATTAATTGCAGACATTTCATTGCATACCGTTACAATACTGACCCTATTTTACCCAAATAACTCTTTTATTTTATTTTATTTTCCGTTACTTTTATTATCTATGTTACGGGAATGTTAACATTTTCGGTATCATTTAATCGCAATATTCTCAGTTTTTCTTTTCCCTTTTCCTTGAAGTAAGAGAAACTACTTCCTAAATGAGCTTGTTCCAATGCCCCAACTTACCAAACCAATCCTGAAAATTATTGCTGCCTTCCTTATCGTAATCATAATTCTGGTTGCCTCTCTTTTTTCAATTTCATCACAACTCATTCTTCCCGCTCCCGGTAAAGTTCTTCCGGCAAAAGAATGGGTTGTTTTCAGAGATAACGGTGACCAGATTGTAAGCAGGTTAACTGATCACAAACGTGGTGTCATTGTTTCTCAGGCTACATTCCCGGTTGTCAGGGGTGATAATCTCCACTTTAATTTAGCAGATTATTCTTCTTCTACCGGAATGGTTCATTCTGGTGATACGCTTGCCCACCTCTCTTCACCTGACTTTCAAATCTGGAAACAGGATCTGCTGAACCAGCAACAGGATCTTGCCGCTCAATTAAAACTTGCCCAGGCCGGTGACAAACCAGAATTGATCAGACAGGCAGAAAATGAACTGAATTTGGCAGAAGAGGAAGAAAATTTTCAATCCCGCCAACTCTCCCGGCAAAAAGAATTATTTGCAAAAAATATGATTTCAAGTCAGGAATTTGAACTGACGGAATCTGCCTGGCGGCTCGCAAAAGCAAAAAAGGAAGTTCAACAGGCTGCTCTTGATGTTTATCGTACTGGTGAAAAACCCGAACTGATCAACCAAATCAAAACCCAAATTGAAGGTGTAAACCGTCAACTCACTTTATTACCAACCCGTGAACAGGCTTTTACTATTATCACACCGATTGATGGCAGACTGTTTCCAACATCCGCAAGTGTTGACACTCTTGTTTGGGTAGGCTCCGATCCTGATTGGATTATAAAAGTCCCCATTGATTACCGGTATAAGTCACTGGTTTTACCTGGCCAGGAGGTTCAGATTAAAACAGTTTCGGGTGATGAACTGGGGAACGGCAAGATCACATCGGTGGGACAACAGGCTGTTTTACTTGCCGGTCAGCAGGTCATTGAGGCTATTGTTATAGTTGAAGGTGAAATTAACCTGGCTCCCGGTCTGTATCTGGAAATCGGGATTAAAACCGGTTCTGCTACCTGGTGGGATCAACTCATTTTTTCATTGAACCGGCCCAGGCATTAACCCATGCCGATTGAGTATAAATATATCGTCCCTGAACATAAACTGGATTCATTACGGGCCAGTCTAAAACCCTTTCTTACTTCAGATAAATTTTCGGTTCACCGTGAAGTTGAGGAATATACTGTCAGAAGTATTTATTTTGATGACAACCACTTCAAAGCTTATTACGAAAAAATTGAAGGGTTGCTTGAAAGAAAAAAGATCAGAATCCGCGGATACAATGAACCTACTGATACTGATATCGTTTTTCTGGAAATTAAAAGTAAAGTTAAAAACACCATCAAAAAACGGCGCGCACCCGCCCATTTTGAACATCTGAATCAGCTGATGCGATCTGCAGATTTCAGAGAATACATCATCAGAAAACCCGGACAGGAAAAACCAATTCTTGATGCTGAGGCGTTTTTCTTTCAGGTTTATCGCTTCAATATGAAACCGGTTGTTTTGGTCACCTATGATCGTGAAGCCTACTTTTGTCATTTTGATCCGTCACTCAGAGTTACACTCGACAAAAAAGTCAGGGGCAAAATTTTCCCCACGTTAAATGAGTTATATGATGACAATCTGGTCATTACCGACCCCGGGTATTTTATTCTGGAAGTAAAATTCCCGAAAACAATACCCTTCTGGATGATTGAAATTATTCATTCATTCAATCTGATGAGAACCACTTATTCAAAATATTGCCGGACGGTCTACCGGCATCTGGGTCAATTCCCTGATAAACCCGGCATGTACGTTGCCGGTGAAGGCCAAAAGAGAGGACTTGTTTATGTTCCGGGACTTTGATACCCTGATTAATTACTCACTTTCGGTTACTGATATTACACTTGCTCTTCTTGCCGCCATGACGTGCGGTTTGATTATTGCAACCCTCTATAAACTGACCAGCAGGGGTCCGGGTTTTTCGGTTACCTTTGCACATTCCCTTATTGCGCTTGCCCTTATCACTGCTTTGATCATTCTGGTGATCGGAAATAATCTGGCCCGGGCTTTTGGTCTTGTTGGTGCCATGTCCATTATCCGGTTCAGAACTGCTGTCAAAGAAACTTACGATATCATTTTTATCTTTTTCGCACTAGCTGTCGGCCTTGCAGCTGGCGCCATGTATTATGGTGTTGCAATTACCGGAACCATCATCATCAGTGCCATTTTATTTTTCCTTGCCAAAGTCAATTTGTTCCAGTCGGGTACCAAAGAATTTCTGCTTCAAATAAAAATCTCTACTCATGAAAAAGACCCCGAAGCAGTTTACACAAGTGTTTTCCAGAATCACCTGCGTGCCTGGAGACTGCTCAATTCTCATTCTGCCGATAAAGAGTCTACCTTTGAACTCACATTTACAATCACCCTCCACAATGAGAAAAAAGTTCTTGATTTTCTTAAAGAACTGAAATCAAAAAAAGAATTGGAAACCGTCAATCTGTTCAGGGATGAACCTGTTTCTCTGGACTGATTTATTCACATTTTCACTTTTTTCAGGTTCATTTTATATTTGAAAAGTAATTGAATCTGCCTATCTTTTTGGAAATTCGTAACCTGACTTGGGTAACTCCGGCTATCGGGTAATCAGGTTAAAAGCAATACATTTTTCTTCCGCAAAACATCCTATCAGAAAGGCATAATTCTATGCAGTTCTCTTCATCCGTAACTCACAAATGGAAATTTTTCCGCTCTGGCGGATTTGATCAGGTTCGTCTCGAAACCTCAGATGATTTGATGAATCTTGATCAGCTTGATAAAAAATTATGGGCAGTATTAAGCTGTCCGGTGAACGGACTCCGTTTCGACAAAAAAACACTGGAACTCATTGATACTGATAAAGATGGGCGGATTCGGGTTCCTGAAATTATAGCCGCAGTCAAATGGACTGGCACCCGCCTGAAAAACCCCGCTGATATCACCAAACAATCAGATTCACTTTCTCTAAATGCAATCAACGATCAAACCCCTGAAGGGAAACAGATTCTGGCATCTGCCAGACAAATTCTGTTAAATCTTGGAAAAACTGATTCAACCCATATCACGTCTGATGATTCTGGCGATTTAGCAAAAATTCTGAAGGGAACCCGTTTTAATGGTGATGGAATTATCACTGTTCTTTCTGGAAGTACAGATGAAGAGAAAAGTTTAATTCAAACGATTATTGACCTGACTGGAAGTACGATTGACAGAAGTGGAGATCCCGGAATAAGTGAATCACAAATTATTTCCTTTTTTAACCAGCTCGAAAGTTATCTGGCCTGGTTTAATCAATCACAGGAAAAAAGAAAAATCCTTTTCCCTCTTGGTGATGAAACAACCAGCGCCTTAAAAATCCTGAACGACGTTAAAGTAAAAATTGATGATTATTTTACCCGATGCCTTCTGTCCAGTTTTGATGAAAAAGCATCACCGGTTCTGAATGCGTCTGAATCTGAATTCGCATCACTTTCACCCCTAAATTTGAATGAATCAAGTGCTGGAATTGCCACATTACCGCTTTCGAAAATTGAAGCAGGTAAAAATCTCAATCTGACGTCAGGAATCAACCCTGCATGGTCAGCCAGAATTGAATCCTTCCATCAACAGGTTGTCGTTCCTCTACTTGGTAAAAAGACCACGATCAGCAGGGCAGATTGGCTTGAAATCAACCAAATTTTTGCTCCTTTTGAAGCCTGGCAGTCAGAAAAACCTGAAACAAAAGTTGAAAGTGTCAGCCCTGAAGAAATGAAGAAATTGCTTTCTGGCGGAATGAAAGAACAATTGCTTTCTTTGATTACTCAGGATAATGCTCTTGTTGAAGAAGCTGCCGGAATCGACTCTGTTGATAAACTCGTCAGGTTTCATCGTGACTTATTCAGACTGCTGAATAATTTCGTTTCCTTCCGTGATTTTTACACCAAAAAGGACAAAGCCATTTTTCAGGCTGGTGAATTGTATCTCGATGGACGTTGCTGTGAACTCTGTATTGAAGTCGAAGATGCCGGGAAACACAGTCCGCTTGCCAATCTGAGCGGAACTTATCTCGCTTATTGCCAGCTCATCCGCCGGGGAACCGGTGAGAAAATGGTCATTGCAGCAGCCTTTACCAACGGTGGAACCGAAAACCTGATGGTTGGCAGAAATGGCGTTTTTTATGACCGAAGTGGTTCAGACTGGGATGCAACCATTATTAAAATTCTGGATCACCCGATCTCAATCAGACAGGCATTTTTCGCTCCCTATCAGCGGTTGGCAAGAATGATTTCGCAGCAGCTTGAAAAAATGGCAGCAGCCAAAGACAAAGCTATTGAACAGAAACAGTCTGCCCACGTTTCAACTACTGCAGTTAAAACTGAAACTCTTGGTCAACAAGCCACAACTGCTCCTGCCGCACAACCAGCAGTTCAGCAACCGTTTGATGTGGGTAAATTTGCGGGGATTTTTGCTGCAATCGGACTTGCAATTGGTGCAATTGGCGGGGTTTTGGCTGCAATTCTGGGCGGAATTCTTGGCTTGCACTGGTGGCAGATGCCGTTGGCTTTTGCAGGGTTAATTCTAATAATTTCAGGTCCGTCGATGGTCTTGGCCTGGCTTAAACTCAGAATGAGAAACCTGTCACCAATATTGGATTCCAATGGTTGGGCGGTGAACACACAAGCAAAAATAAATCTACCGTTTGGTCGGTCACTTACTGAAATTGCCAAACTTCCAGAAGGATCAGAAAGATCACTTCAGGATCCTTATGCAGAGAAAAAACGCCCATGGAAACTGTACTGGGCACTCGCAATTCTCTTGTTTATTGCATTATATCTTTGGGATCAGGGTTACATTCAAAGCTGGATTGGCATGGAAGTACCGGCACCACCCGCCATTCCGGCAGCAACAAAATAACTTTAATCTATTTCTGATTCACCAGCTTCTGCCAACGGAGGAACTTCCATCGGAATCGGTGCAAGTTCTTCCGAAGGAGCAACTAACCTATACCGTTCCACAATTCCGAAAACACCAACACCATAAGCAACCGCAACATTCAGCGATTGTTTGATTCCGAATTGCGGAATTTCAATTGCGAAATCACAGAAATCCATCAGATCATCATCGACACCGGTAATTTCATTCCCGATAATCATTGCCAGAGGGAAATCACTTGTCGCCAAGTCTGAGTAATGTCGTGATGGCGTTGCAATTTCAAGCGCAGCAATTTTATAACCTGCATCTTTCAATTTTTGAAGTGCAACTTTAATGTTAGCTTCATATTCCCATTCAACTGAAGCCGTACTTCCCAAAGCCGTTTTTTCAATTTCCTTTCTTGGCGGATAGCCGGTGTATCCACACAAAATGAGTTTTTCAATACCGGCTGCATCCGAGGTTCTGAAAATTGAACCAACATTATAAAGAGAACGCACATTGTGCACCAGAACAGTAACCGGATGGCGTTTTAATTGTTTTACCCCTTCAAGGGTAAACCGTGGAATCTGGTCGTGAGGTAATTTTTTTATCATAGACCGGCAAAGATCGGGAAAAATTCAGAATTCAGGAAACCCCAAAGGCCCAAAAAGAAAATGAAAATTGGAATTAAAGGTTTTAGGATTTAAATTCCCCTCCTTTTTAAGGAGAGCCTGCCCCGAACGCTTTTGGGGGGTGGCGAAGCCGGGGTGGTTTGCAATTTTCCATTCACTAGTTTAAAAAAATAACCAAACCTCCCCTAACCCCTCCTTAAAAAGGAGGGGAACTGAACTTCTTCTATCTTCCAACTTCTACCTTCTATCTTCTGATTCCTTGCTTTTCCAAAATCCACTCCCGATATTTGCAATCCCTGAAATTGGTTTAATTCCATTTCCAGGTTGAAACAAAAATCGTTCACCGTCCTTTTCCGGGACAACCATGGGTCTACCAGTCAGATTTTCCGGAAATTGAAACCATGAAGCAGTTAAATGACTGCAATCCTCATGAAATTCAAACTTCTTCTTCTCCCGGTCTTTACCCTTTTCTTTTTACTTTCTGGTTGTGGCGTTATGCAGCAAATCAAGGAAGCCCAAAATTTTGCAAAATGTGAATTTAAACTTGCAGCTGTCAACGACATTAAAGTTGCCGGAATTAATTTCCAAAAGGTTGATTCCAAATCTGATCTTGCTCTAACTGCCCTCCCCAAAGTCATGAAAGCATTCGGATCAAACAGTATCCCACTCACTCTGACCTTAAATCTGGATGTAAAAAACCCCAACACAACTGCCGCAGCAATGAATACGCTGGAGTGGATTCTCTTTATTGATGATATTCAAATGGTTGCCGGTGCTGTTAATGACCGTGTTGATGTTGCTGCAAACGGACAGTCAACCCTCCCGATTAAAATTGAAGTTGACCTGAAACAGGCCCTTTCCGGAAAATCTTTTGATTCCATGCTGAATTTTGCTTTTAACCTTGCCGGTGAGGGAAACAAACCAACGCGTTTCATGCTGAAAGCAAAACCATCAATAAATGTTGGAAGTTACAACCTGAAATATCCGGGTTATATTGATGTTCAGACCGAATTCACCGCAGCCGAAGGCAAGGGAATTCGTGACGCGGTTATTAAATAACAGGCGTCTGAAACATCAGTGAAAAAAATTATCATCGCAATCGACGGACCTGCTGCCTCCGGTAAAAGCACAACTGCCCGTCTGGTTTCCAGAAAATTGAATTATATCTACGTTGATACCGGTGCCATGTACCGGGCTGTCACCTTTATCTTTCTTGAAAACGGAATTGATCCGGAGAAAGTAACTCCGGCCGAAGTTGCTGATTTACTTTCAAAATTTCCGGTAAGTTTGAAAATTATGGAGTCTGTTCAGCATGTTTTCATTGCTGACAGAGATGTTTCTGAAGAAATCAGATTGCCTGAAGTGACCAGAAATGTTAGTGCAGTCGCCGCCATTCCTTCCGTCAGAAAAGAAATGGTGAAACTGCAGCAGGCGATGGGACTTGAAAAAGGGTTGGTGATGGATGGCCGTGATATCGGTACCATCGTATTTCCATCAGCAGAACTTAAAGTATTTATGATTGCCGATCCGGCTGCCAGAGCAAAACGCCGTCAGCTTGAAATGGAAGGCAAAGGCCAGCAGGTCGATTTCGACAGCCTGCTAAAAGAAATTGAACATCGTGACTTTCTCGATTCAAACCGGGAGGATTCACCGCTGAAACAGGCAGATGATGCCGTAACTCTTGACACCAGCAACCTCACCATCGATCAGCAGGTTGACTGGATTGTTTCACGGGCGGAAGGGTTACTGGTTACGGGTAACAAAACCGGACACTGAGCGGAGTCGAAGTGCGCGGTTTTTATAAATGAAAACTGGATCCTGACTTTTTTCAGGATACCAAGAACCATAAAGACATTTTTTGCCGGAAGCTCTTGGGGCCAACGGCGGAAAATCAACTAAAAGGAAAAAATAACGAATGTCTAACCAAACCAAACCAAGCATCAGCCTATCCGATCTGAAATCGGGTGCTGTCGTCAATATGAAAGATCTATATGATGATCTGGAGTATACGGCTGACGAATTAGCTGAAATGACCGGCCTGTACGATCAGACCATCAACAACCTTAAAGAAGGTCAGATTGTCAAAGGACGTGTTGTATCCATCTCTGATAAAGATGTACGCATCGATATCGGATTCAAATCAGACGGCGTTGTCGCTCTGCATGAATTCGGTGAAAAACAACCTCTCGCCCTTGGCGCTGAAGTTGAAGTATTTTTAGAAAGCATGGAAAATAAGGAAGGATTACTCATCCTCTCCAAAAAACGTGCTGACTTCGTGAGAATCTGGGAAAAAATCACCCACGCTCACGATCATGATGAAATTATCCGTGGCCGTATTGCCCGTCGTATCAAGGGCGGAATGGTCGTTGATCTTCTTGGCGTGGATGCATTCCTTCCAGGCTCCCAGATCGACGTTCGTCCGATCCGTGACTTCGACGCTCTCGTTGGTCAGGAAATGGATTTCAAGGTTGTTAAAATCAACCAGCCAACTGAAAACGTTGTCGTTTCTCACAAAGTTCTTATCGAAAAAGATCTTGAAAACCAACGTGGCGCCATCCTCCAAAACCTCGAACCGGGACAAGTTCTCGAAGGAACTGTCAAGAATATCACCGACTTCGGTGTGTTCATTGATCTCGGCGGCGTAGACGGTCTGCTTCACATTACCGACCTTTCATGGGGCCGTGTAAACCATCCTTCAGAAGTTGTCAATCTTGACCAAACCCTGAATGTGGTAATTCTCGATTTCGATAAAGAGAAAAAACGTATTTCTCTGGGTCTGAAACAACTTCAGCCTCACCCATGGGAAAATATCGAAGAACGCTTCCCGATCGGTTCCAAAGTTGCCGGCAAGATCGTTTCGATCGCTGATTACGGTGCTTTCGTTGAAATCGAAAAGGGTATCGAAGGTTTGATCCACATTTCCGAAATGAGCTGGACTCAGCACATCAAACATCCGAGCGAAAAAGTTCAGATGGGCCAGGCTGTTTCCTGTGTTATCCTGTCAATCGACAAGGAAACCAAGAAAATCTCTCTCGGTATGAAACAACTCGAAGAAGACCCATGGGATAATCTGCTCAAGAAATATCCTATCGGTGCCAAGGTTAAGGGTGTCATCCGTAATATCACCAACTTTGGTGTATTCGTTGAACTCGAGCCAGGTGTTGATGGTCTCATTCACATTTCTGACCTGAGCTGGACCAAGAAAATCCGTCATCCAGGTGAAATCGTGAAGAAGGGCGAAGAAATTGAAGTCACCGTTATTGGTGTCGACAGTGAAAACCGCCGGATCTCCCTCGGTCTGAAACAACTTGAAGAAAATCCATGGGAAACTTTTGAAAGTGTATTCCCAGTCGGAACTCCAGTTACTGCCAAGATCACCAAGGTTACTGAAAAAGCAATCCAGGTTGATCTTCCTTATGCCCTCGACGGTTTCATTCCTGCTAACCAGCTGAATGAAAGAGGAAAAGATCTTGCTCAATCTTACAAGCTTGATCAGGAACTTACCGTTGTGGTTATCGAACTGAACAAGGAAGATCGCAAGATCGTCCTTTCTGAAACCGAAGCTGCCAACATCAGCAACAAAGAAGCCATGAAATCAGTCGCCGGTGCCGGTGGAAATGATTCAGCTATGGCTGCTGCTCTGAAGGAAGCCGGTCTTGCCGGTGCGAAGAAAAAAGCCAGCAAGAAAAAAGAAGAAGAAGCTGAAGGCTGATTCTGATTGGTTCTGTTCTGTATTGTCAAAAAAGTCCGTCACCCGACGGACTTTTTTGTTTGTTGATACTTCATTGTTATGTATTTTCAATTTAAATCCCGAAGGGGATTAAACATGAATAGCCCCGGATGGTAATCCGGTGGATCCATTTGAAAATCGATACAACCCCAATGGGGTTGAACTTTATTCAGGATTTCCCTAACCGTCACCCGACGGACTTTACGGATTTTTTTGTTTGACCGGGATTTTTTTAATCTGACGATGTTTTGAGAACTTATGCAAAAAGTAACTTTTCACACCCTCGGTTGTAAACTCAACTTTGCAGAAACCAGCACGCTCGGCCGGCAATTTCTTGACCGGGGTTTCAGAGAAGTTGAAAATGAATCTGGCGCTGATGTTATCGTCATCAATACCTGCTCGGTGACCGAACGTGCCGATCAGAAAGCCCGCCAGATTATCCGCCATTTGCAAAAATTTTCTCCCAATGCCTTTACCATTGTCACCGGTTGCTACGCCCAGCTCGATCCTGAAGAAATTGCTGCCATTCCAGGTGTTGACCTGGTTCTGGGTTCATCAGAAAAATTCAAATTATTCGATTACATTCAATCTTTCGACCGTTCGGGTGCAGCAAGGGTTTTTACTTCACCGGTTGAAGATGCCCATGAATTCGGCGGTGCTTTTTCACTTGAAGTCGGCAACAGAACCCGGGTGTTTCTTAAAATTCAGGATGGCTGTGATTACATCTGCACCTATTGCACCATTCCCAAAGCCCGTGGTGAAAGCAGAAGTCCCTCAATTGAGTTTGTGGTCAATCAAGCCCGGGATCTTGCAGAAAAAGGAATTAAGGAAATTGTTCTGGCCGGAGTGAACATCGGAGATTTTGGGCGGAAGGATGGACTCACGTTTTTAGATCTTTGCCGTCAGCTAGATACGGTTGATGGAATTGAACGAATCCGGATTTCTTCAATCGAACCCAATCTGATCACCGATGAGGTCATTCATTTTGTAGCGGAAAGCAAACGGTTCTGCCACCATTTTCACCTTCCGTTACAAAGCGGAAGTGACACGGTTTTAAAAAGAATGAAACGCCGGTATCTCACCGATACCTACCGGGATCGGGTTGAAAAAATTCATTTGGTTTTGCCGGATGCCGGAATTGGTGCTGACGTGATTGTTGGGTTCCCGGGTGAAACTGATGAACTTTTTGATGAGACGGCCACGTTTATTGCATCCCTTCCCTTAACCTACCTTCACGCCTTCACCTTTTCAGAACGGGAAAACACACCGGCCTTTGATATGGACGGACAGGTGCCGCAACACATCCGGAAAAAGAGAAATGCCCATCTGAGAATTCTTTCCAGAAAAAAGGAACATGAATTTCTTGAAAGCTATATCGGGAAGGAAGTTGACCTTTTGATCGAGGGTGAGATTCAGGAGGGCTTGAGTTTTGGCTATACCGGAACTTATGCGAGGGTTGGCGTGCCAAACGGTGAAAATCTGGTCAACACCATTCAAAAAGTAAAAATAACCGGTTGGTTTTCTGACAATGAACTTCGGGGAGAAATATTGCCTTCGGAATTTTGATTGCTAAATTTTAAATTTTGAATTCATCATGTCACCCCTTCGGTTTTTTTTTATTTACTTTAGGCAATGATTTTCTCTAATCATGTCAGCCCTTTGGGCTTAAATGCAATTTTAAATTTTGAAACCTAAAAGTCTGAAATCCGGATTTTCACTTTCCGGGAATCTGTAATCTGTTTTCACTTATAACTTGTAACTTACCACTTTCCACTTTTTCCTACTGTCTAGCCAGCCAACCTTCAGGATTCTGGTGATCACGCCCTTTCCAGACTTCAAAATGGATGCTGGGGCCTTTGGTTGATGATTCACCGCCGGAAGTGCCAATAATTGAACCGGCATTTACCCGGTCACCTTCTTTTACCGTCACATCCCTGATCTGTCCGTAAACAGTTAGATAGGATGAATTATGCCGGATAATAATAATATTCTCAAATCCCGGAATAAAATCTACCTTCGCAATGATTCCATCCGCAATGGCATGCACGTTTGTTCCAGTTCTGACTGCAATGTCAATTCCATTACTGATTTTTGTTGTTTTAAGTGTATTGTCCCTGATCTTTCCATAGGGAGTAATAATGACACCATTCGGTACGGGCCAGTCAAATTTACCTTTATTCTCAAGAAAATTCGGATTCAGGTTTTCCCAGGTTGCCGCCTTCTTTTCGTATTCAACTGACTTCTTAAAAGATTCACTTCCCTTCTCACCTGCCTTTGCCCGTCGTGATTCTTCAGCTTCAATCAGATTTGCAATGATGGACTGAAGTTTTTCTTCTTCTTTCTTTTGTGCCGTGAGCGCATTATTAAACTGTTTAAGATTTTTACGTGCCTTTTTTACTGCACTTTCCATCCGTTCCCGTTGGTCAGTAAGAGTTGCTTCTTCCTGCAGTTTTGCCTGGACAACTTTTTTTTGTTCTTCCAGCTGACTATTTAATCTGATCCGACGATTCGTAATTTGTTGTTGCTTAATCAGAATATTTGAAAGATCCCGTTTACGCTGGTCAGCAAAAAACCTCATATAACGCAATCTGATCAAACTTTGGTTGATGTTCTCGGAAGCAAAAATCAGTTCATAATCATATAAACTACCTTTTTTATAAACTTTTGAAACATAGCTTGAGTATTGTTGCCGAAGTAATTTCAGGTTGGATTCAGTCTGAATGAGCTCTTGCCGGCTTTTTTCAATTTCTGAATTGAGGTTTTTCAACTGGTCTGAAAGAGTCTCAATAAGTGCATCAGTAAGTGCAATCTGACGTTCATATTGATTGATGAGGTCCAATGAAGACTTTTCTTCAGATTTGGCTGAAGTAATTTTCTTCTCAAGTTCTTTGATTTGAAGGCGGATGGAATTCAGCCGGTCTGTTGATTTATTCAGTTCCTGGGAAAAACCAATGAAGGGAAAAGTCAGTATCAGCAACAAAACCACCTGAAAACGAATCACAGTTTAACCCGTTCCATTTTTTCGGGGATAATTATTTTCAGCCATTTCGTTTCATAACTGCCGATCTGTGAAAAAAACAAAGACAGTTTTTCTTTCTGTTCAGGCCGGTATATTTGTATCTGATGTGCAAACTGATCTTCATTTACCTGTTTAAACCTCTGAAAGCTGATATCAAGTAAAACTTCACCCCGGCGGTTATTTCTGACAATCCGGGTTGGCTTTTTCAGTTGTTTTGAAATCCAGATTTTTTCTGAACCTTCGGGACCCCGATACGAGTAAACAAAATTTTCAGGTTCATTCATGACCCTGGATAGCTGAAGTGACTTATTCAATATAACTTTACCCAGAAATAAAGTCTGAATGTCTGTGTATTTAAAAGGAAAATGTAGCAGTCTGACAAGTTCATCAGACCGATAGGTACTCGAAATAAATTGATTTGATAGCCGGTTACTTATAAAAATACTGTCAGGAGTAAGCCAGAGGTTGATAATTCCATATCCGAAACCCGTGTTGACTTCCATTTTAACGGTATCATTTGAATTGTAAAAGATTCTGCAATTCAATCTTTGTCCTTGTTCAGGGGTTTCAATTGTTAACGTTCCGGTTCCCTGAAATGCACCTGACTCCTGGTTTGATTTCAGAATTTCAGTTATAACTTCCCGGGCTGATTCTGTTACCGGAGCATCAGTAACCTGATTCCCTGAACTTCCGCAGGCAGAAATAAACAATATTAAAAAGAGAGTATACCGGAATTTCATTAGTTGGCCATTTCCAGCTTTTTAATGATTGAAGCCCGGGTCGGATCCTTTGCTCTCGCTTTTTCCCACCAGGTTCTCGCCTCACCGGGTTTTCCCATCATCTGATAAACATCACCTAAATGCTCAAGAACCACAGCACTTGCATCACCAGTATCAATTGCCTTTTTAATGTATTCGGCAGCACCCTCATAATCTTTAAGTTTGAATAAAATCCAGCCATAAGTATCAAGGTAGGCGGCATTCTTCGGGTCCTTCAGCAAGGACTTTGCAGACATTTTCCGGGATTCTTCTAATCTCAGATCACGTTCAGACAAAGAATAGGCATAATTATTTAAAACAAGCGCATTTTCCGGATCAAGTTTCAGCACTTTTTCATACAAAGAATCACTTCTCGAAAACTGCTTTACCTTATCATAAGTTGAAGCGAGTAGAATCAGAGGTTCTGTTGTATAAGGATTAATCAAGGATGCTTTTTCAAGATAAACGATTGCTACTGAGTCTTTATTTAGCTGAAGGGACGCAAATCCTTTAAAGTAGTTAAGCTGAAAATCCATCCCATGCAACAGAAGTCCTTTCGTTGCACTGGTATCAGCGTTTTTAAAATCACTCAATTGAAGGTAGGCGATGGAAAGATTTTGCCAGGCCTGAACCATATCTGGTTTTTTGGTAACCACAAACTCAAAACGGTCAATTGCTTCTTTATTTTTTCCCTTTGAAAGGGAGTTTATACCCAAAAACCATTTTGGTCGCCAGTCATCCTTTTTTACCAATTCCATTTCAGAAAAAAGATGAAGTGCAAAACCAATTGCTGTTGAATCATCTTTTGCCATTTGAAAGTAAGATTGACCCACTCCAATCAGTTCTTCATCTTCAATCTCATCCGAATAAATCAATTTTTTCAGATAACCCGTTGTTTTCACAGAATCTTTTGCCCGATAACTGATTTCAGCAAGTGAAAGTAGTGTTTGTACATCATTTGGCTTAGTGGTCAATATAGGCAGAAGGGTAATTTCTGCAGAATCGAGTTTCCCTAATACGAGATATTCCTTTGAAAGTGTTTTTCTCAAATTATCATTTTCAGGGTCACTTGCAATCATTGAATTTAAAACAGCCGTTACTTTATTCCGTTCATTACGGGCATCATAAACCATAAGCTGTTGCATACGAACATTAAAGTCTTCGCCAAAACGCTGAATATACAATTCATAGGTTTCAAGTGCCTTGCTGGTATTTTTGGTAAGCTGGTACATGACAGCAAGTTTATAGAGATAGTCGTTATTATCTGGAAAGTCTCTCACTAATTTTTCATAAACCCAAGAAGCTTCTTTATACTGGGTATTTTCAAAATACAAATTGGCAAGAAGTACCCTGTACTCTGCATTTGCAGAATCAAGCTGAACTGATTTAATACCAGACTGAAGAGCAAGTGCCGGTTGTTTTTCTGAAATTAAATTTTTTGCCAGATTATAATAGGTGGTTGCAGCCCGGGTTGTAGTTGAATCATAAAGCAAGGACTTTTGGTAAGAACTGATTGCAGATGCTGATTGCCCCATACTTTCCTGGGTAACCCCATCAATAAAAAACTCAAGGGCCTTATTTGCATCAACTTGTTGCTTGGGTCCTTCCTGCTGAGATTCTTTTCCTGAACCACAACCAGAAAAAACAAAAACACTACCAGACAACCCAAAAATCAACAGAAATAATTTGATCATATAATTAACTTCATATCCTTTCCAGACCGGGAACTTTCATCAACAAACCATTCGGCATCAGGCTGAACGTTATGATGATAGTAAATTTCTTTTAAAATATTTTGAGGACGGATCCCTTCACCTGACAAAAGTTTCTCGGCAAAATTTATTTTTTGACCATCGCCACTAAGAAAGAATCCCATATTTGAACGAAAACCCTCAATCGACCACAACTGATTGGCAAACTGAGTCCAGTTATCGGCAAATTTAAAGTTAAAAACCAGACCCAAACTTTCTGCTAAGCCAATTATTACTGCTGCTTCTGACTTCAGCCCCATATAAAGAACAGTTGAACCCTGGAGATGCTTATTGAGAGATAACAGACTAAAAACAAAGGAAATGCCGCTACCAAATGCAATGAAAGTAATATTTTGGTTTTCGGCGAATCTTTTTTCTTTTCCTGATGCTCCTGAAATACGAAAAACTGAACCTGCTGTCAGTCCGGAAAGTTCAGACGAACACAGACCACCGAAGTTCTGGATTAAAAAACCTGTTTGACCATCAGAACACCTTATTGGAGTGTAAGATCGCCTTTGGTAATGATCCCCGATGTGAAAATCTGTGTTCAGATATTGCCCTGGTAAAAATGCAATTTCACTCACCCAAAGGGATTTGAATTGAAGCCAATGAAATTGTGTACCCACAGGATTTGAACCGGTTACTTCAACCGGATGGGCATACCATGACTTAAACCACATGAAGGAACTTGACTGATTACAATTCAGGAGCAGATATTTCGAGCCATTTCATAACCACGCCATATTGTCGCTGGATTGAAACGTCATTTCCGAATTTTTTTATATGTTCATCTCTGAGTGGTGCTGCATGGTTTTCGAGATAATTGGTGAGGTCTGTTTTATCATTAAAATAAAACATAACCCGGTAGGCAGAAAAGTTATCCGACTCAGGACCATCAATTTTAATAAGAAAAGCATCTGATACCCGTGCGACGTTACAAATGGCAGGAATATGATCGTCTGAAATCCAGGTAACCCAATCGATTTCCTTTTCTTTCCTGACCTGAATATTAATTTCATATAGAATTTTCATATCACATCCGCATCTTTATTTAAACCTGCTGAATTGCAGTTTGTTCAGATTTTTAATTTTTTTGTCACTTATTTAAGCATCAATTTAAGTCTTTTTCACGAAAAAGGATATTATATGAACACGAAAGTCACGATATGGCACAATGGACGATGCAGCACAAGCCGTAAAATTCTGGAAGCACTTGTTTCATCGGATTATGAACCCATTGTGATTAACTACCTTTTAACCCCACCAACAGCAGAAAAATTAAAAAATTGGCTTGAATCAGGTGGGGTTTCGGTAAACTCACTTCTTAGAAAAAAAGAACCTCTTTACAAGGAACTTGGTTTGGATAAAAGCCAACCATCACCTCAGGAGTTGGTTAAACTGATCATTAAATACCCTGTTCTTATGGAAAGACCAGTTATTGAAACCGATTCTGGAGTTTTTGTTGCAAGACCTGCAGCCGAGTTTATTGCCAGAATCACTCAAAAAAAGATTTGAGTCTGAGTTTATTCAGTCCATTTTTCCGGATCAGTGAGAGGTGACTCACAGGTATAATTCTCACAACTATAAAGGGTTGTTTTTCCACCAATGGGTTGCTTCCCTGAGATAATAGCAAAATCCTCACTGCCTGTTCCGGTTATGAAAATGGTTCCTGGTCTGAAAACAGAACTTACTTTTTTAATCCAGAGATCAGATGAATCAATTCCTTTAAGCAAAACCAATTCTTTACCCTGATAAACTGACTCAATCATTGAACAGGCCATCCAGCCAAAACCACCGGGCTGGCTTTTCACTTGACCTGAAAGCAATTCTTGCCCCATCAGTGCAGTTTCAGAATAGTCTTTATTTCCTGTCAGGCGACCTAAAATCTGCATAGCCCAAATTATTGAAGAATGACCTGATGGTTCAGCATTGTCAAAAAAATCTTTATTTCTGATAATCAATTTTTCACTGTCTGATGCCGTGATAAAAAATCCGCCGTCTGATTCATCCCGGAATTTTTGAATCAGAATATCCGCCAGATTTTTTGCCCGCTCAAGCCAGATCAGATGCTCTGAATACATGCCCAGTTCAATAATTGCCAGCAAATAATGCCCATAGTCATCTGAAAATCCAGTTATCCGTGACTTTCCATCCTTATAAACCCGGTAAAGCACCTGATCTCTGAATTGCGTTTGCCATATCCATTCAGCGGCTTTTTCCGCTTCCCGGGTGAGGTCTGGCCTGCCTAGAGAAAAACCTGCGAATGCAAGTGCCGAAATCATGAGTCCATTCCAGGACGTCAGTATTTTTTCGTCCCGTGCCGGGCGGATTCTTTTTTCACGATCAGAGAAAAGTATTTGTCTGTTTCTTTCCACCTTCATTAGTAATTCAGCAAGTGACAGGCCATGTTCACTGGCTATCTGTTCGGCTGGTTTTACCCGTCTTAGAACGTTGGTATGCTCCCAGTTTCCAGCTTCGGAGACATCAAACCATGCACACATCACTTCAAGATCAGAAACTGGTAAAGAAGATTTGAATTCTTCAAAAGTCCAGCAGTAAAATTTCCCTTCAATCCCCTCACTGTCGGCATCAAGAGTAGAATAAAAACCACCATCCGGTTGAGTCATTTCTCTCAAAACAAAGTCTGCAGACTCAGTTACAATAGTTTTATAGGACTCATTTCCAAACTTCAGCCAGGCCTCTGTATAAATCCTGATCAGAAGGGCATTATCGTAAAGCATTTTTTCGAAATGAGGTACATGCCATTCTGCATCAACTGAATACCGTGAAAACCCGCCACCAAGTTGATCATAGATTCCACCGGCAGCCATTTTGTCAAGTGAAAGTGTAACCGACTTGGCTGAATCAGCATCAGAGGTGAAATGAAAATGACGGAGTAAAAACTGAAGAGACATGGATGAGGGAAATTTAGGTGCATGTCCAAATCCGCCATGAACACTATCCAACCGTGCTGAAAGTTTTTTTGCAGCCTCATTTATTAAACTGCCGGTCAGGCTAAATTTTCCTGAAGAAACTGTTACTGCTTTTTCAATCTCAGAGGTAAGACCGGTCGCAGACGTCATAAGTTCAGAGTGACGGTTTCGCCACATATCTGAAAGGGCAAGAAGAACTTTTTTGAATGCTGGCAACTGATGCCGGTCTGTGGGTGGAAAATACGTTCCGCCATAAAAGGGCCGGCCATCCTGATCAAGCCAGACACTCATTGGCCAGCCGCCATGACCAGTCATCATCTGTACAGCTGTCATGTAGATCCCATCAAGATCCGGCCGTTCCTCACGATCAACTTTGATGCTGATAAAATTGCTGTTCAGTATTGAAGCAACCAATTCATCTTCAAAGCTTTCCCGTTCCATGACGTGACACCAATGACAGGCAGAATATCCAATCGAAAGAAAAATGGGCTTATTTTCCTCCCGTGCCAGATCAAAAGCTTCAGTTCCCCATGGAAACCAGTTTACCGGATTGTGAGCATGCTGCTTAAGATAGGGGCTGGTTTCATGAATCAGACGGTTTGTAAATTTTGGGGTAATTTCTGACTCAGACATTTCTGTTTCCTTTGTTTTGAAAGGGAACACCTCAGAGACCTATCAAATTCCCAGAATTAAACCGATTATGAGTAGGAAAAAAGTTCGAAACCAGAAGGTGAATCAGAAAAAAGCAGCTAAGTTCATTATTTAAATAAAACGTTCTTTATTGTCAAATTTAAATTTGTTATCTTTACTGATATTTTATTCAAAAAACCAGGGGGAAGATATGAAAAAATCAGTTGCCTTTGCATTCGGGGTTGCGTTAACGTTGGTTCTGGGAGCGGGTTCTTTAACATTTGCACAAAAGGCTGATCTTTCTTCTCAGTGGGCAACGGCAAAAGCTGCTGCTGCTAAGTATGATATTGAAACAGGTTCAATTCCAGCAAATTCAATTGGTTTTGCTGCTGATACTGTTGACAGCGATACCTTTCGTGAACTGAAAAAGTCGTTTGAATCTGATGGCGGAATCAAAGCTGTTATTCTGGTTGAAAAAGGCTCAACCTGGGTATTTCAACGGTACAACCGGTATTGGTGGCCTGCTATGTGGGGCGGAATTATCGCAGTTCCTCTCGTTGCTGTTGGTGCACTTAATGATGTACCCGCTGCAATTGTTACAGGAGCTGTGTTAGGTGGAATCGGAGCCGGTGTTGGATTTTATACGATGGAAAAATCTGAAGTCGCCAATATTAAAAACGACTCAAAAGGACCTGCTGCAGTTTTTATTCTAAAAAAATAAATGCTCATTTACCGTTAAGGAAGAATGGGTGATGAGTAAATCCGGATTCGGCATGTTCTTTTAGAAGTTTGCCTAACTTAACCGGACTGAAATTGCTGCTAGCAATGTCACCCATTGGAACCCACATTACATCTTTTAGTATTTGCTTTTCAGCCGGAAGTTCGGGATCAAACCCAATTTCCGGCATTTTTTCGTCCGACCGTGAGACGAGAAAGTAAAATTCTACGGCGTGAACTTTGTCATAGACAAATTCATTGATATATAACAGACGTTCAGGTTTTACAGTCAGTCCGGTTTCTTCAAAACACTCTCTGATAACTGTATCATGAAGTGTTTCCTGAAACCCAACACCTCCACCCGGGGGCATGAGATGAAAGTCAGAATCATCAAACATACTCTGCTGTTTGACAAGCAGAATTGAATTTTTCTCAATCAGAATGGCACCAGCCCTTACTCGGGTAAAGCCTTCATATTTTTCAAGTAACTCGTGTTTTTTCATGTTTTAAGGTTGTTTTCACCCATATGGATTATACCAAAGATATCCCTTCATTCGAAGAAGCCAAATCAATTATCGTAAATAGTGTTAGATCTATCGAAACCGTTTACGTCCCGATTAAAAAAGCTCAGGGTAATATTATTTCTCAGGATATTATAGCCGGAGAAAATTTACCGCCATTTAATAACTCTGCTGTTGATGGTTACGCTGTCAAAATTAAAAATGTTCAGGCGGCTACACCTGAAAAGCCCATTTTGATTGATACTCTTGATGACGTACCAGCCGGAAAACTTCCCACTACCCGTCTCCGTTCCGGAACAACTGTAAAAGTGATGACCGGTGCACCTGTTCCTGAAGGAACTGATGCTGTTGTTCCTATCGAATTAACAGAATCTACTTATGGAAACCGCATAAAAGTGATTGGCTCGGTTGATGAACTTGCAAACATCAGATTTGTAGGTGAAGATGTAACAAAAGGCGAAGTTATCTTTTCTGCTGGAACAGAAGTTACTTTTGGGAATATTGGGCTGCTTGCTGCATTAGGTTTTATCGAAATTCCGGTTTATCGTCGTCCCAGAATCGGGATTTTGGCAAGTGGTGATGAATTGATTCCTATTGACAAACCTCTCACTCCCGGAAAAATCAGAAATTCCAACACGTACATGCTTATGGCTCTTGCTCAGGCTTGTAATGCTGACGTAGTTAATCTGGGTGTTGCAAAAGACTCCATTTCTGATATCACCAACCGGATTAAAAAGGGTGAAGAAGCAGACATCATCGTTTGCACCGGCGGAGCCTCTGTAGGTGATCGTGATTTTCTCAAAAAGGCCTTCGCAGAACTAAACGTTCAAATTAAATTTACCTCTGTCAGACAAAAACCTGGAAAACCTCTCATCTTTGGTACAATGGATGGTAAACCTGTTTTTGGTCTTCCCGGCAATCCTGTTTCAACATTCGTCAGTTTTCTTGAATATGTTGTTCCGGTAATTAAGAAAATGCTTGATTATGAGAAAACTGACTATCATTATTTCCCTGCAACCCTTCAGGAAGATATTCACAAACATCCGGGTAAAACCCACTTCATCAGAGGGATTGCTAATCTTCATCATGATGGAACTTACACTGTCAAAACAACCGGAAAGCAAAGCAGTGGCCTAATGACTTCAATTGCGAATGCAAATTGTATCATTCACCTTGATGAAGAATCCGGAACGGCCCATAAGGGTAGTAAAGTCAAGATTCACCTCATGAATCTCATCTAAACCTAACGTTTTCTGTTTTTAAAATGTTGTACCTTTATTGAAATTTTTCTGTAAAGGTACAACATGATTATCCGCAAAAAAGACGCTCTCGATTACCACTCTGAAGGCCGCCCCGGCAAAATTGAAGTGGTTTCAACCAAACCAACCCTGTCTCAGCGTGATCTCGGACTTGCCTACACTCCAGGTGTCGCTGAACCCTGCCGTGAAATTGCTCTTGATAAAGATGCGGTCTATAAATACACCGCAAAGGGAAACCTCGTTGCGGTAATTTCAAACGGAACAGCAGTTTTAGGTCTTGGTGATATCGGACCTGAAGCCGGAAAACCTGTCATGGAAGGAAAGGGAATCCTTTTTAAAAAATTTGCCGATATCGATGTTTTTGATATTGAAATTGATTCTCACGATCCTGATGAAATCATTACCATTGTTAAATCACTTCAACCTACCTTCGGCGGAATCAATCTTGAAGATATAAAAGCTCCCGATTGTTTTTACATTGAGACCAAACTTCGTGAAATCATGGATATTCCCGTTTTTCACGATGATCAGCACGGAACTGCAATTATTACCGGAGCTGCATTTCTGAATGCTCTCGAACTTACAGGCAAAAAGGCTGATAAAGTAAAAATCGTGGTTTCCGGTGCCGGTGCTGCCGCAAATGCTGTAATCAAATTATTCTGCCGCTTGGGAACTGTGCCAGAAAATGTATTCATGTTTGATTCAAAAGGATTTGTGACCACAACCCGTCCTGATCCGATCAATAAAGAAAAAATGGAATTTGCCCAGCATTTACCCATGATGACGCTTGCAGAGTGTTTAAATGGTGCTGATGTTTTTCTTGGGTTATCTGCAGGTGGTTTGCTCAAGCCTGAAATGATTATGGGCATGAACCCAAGCCCCATAATCTTTGCCCTTGCCAATCCTGACCCAGAAATCGGATACCACGAAGCCATCGAAGCCCGCCCGGATTTGATTATGGCAACCGGTCGTTCAGACTATCCCAACCAGGTCAATAACGTTCTTGGCTTCCCATTTATTTTCAGGGGCGCACTTGATGTACGTGCACGTACAATCAATGAAGAAATGAAACTGGCAGCAGTTTATGCTATTGCCGGTCTTGCAAAAGAAGAAGTACCCGAAAGTGTGAAAAAAATCTACGGGCTTAATTCTCTTAAGTTTGGTAAAACCTACATCATCCCTAAACCCTTCGATCCGCGGGTACTGACACGTGTTGCTCCGGCCGTAGCCAAAGCAGCCATGGATACCGGTGTTGCACGCATTCAGATTGAAAATTTCGATGTTTACGAGCAGGAACTGATCAGCCGGATGGGATGGACGAAGGATATCATCAGACGGGTTATTCATAAAGCAAAACTAAACCCAAAACGTTTGGTTATTGCTGAAGGTGATCACCCGATGGCATTAAAAGCTGCCCAGATCCTGATTGATGAAAAAATTGCTTTTCCAATTCTTCTCGGAAATATTCCAAAAATCCAAAAGCTTGCAGCCGAACTTGATATGGATCTTGGAGAAATTAAAATTATTGATCCAAGAAACTTCCCTGATATTGAGCGGTATGCAAACGAACTGCTTAAATCCCGGCAAAGACATGGTGTAAACAAAGTTGATACCTTCGACCTTGTTAAACACAGATCCTATTTTGGTCCGTTGATGGTTAAACTTGGCGAAGCGGATGCAATGGTTACTGGTGTAACCACTTCCTACTCCCGTTATCTTAAACCAACTATTCAGCTTCTTGGAAAAGAAAACCGGGTATTTGGTCTTCACTTTATTCTTACCAAACAGGAAGCCTTATTTTTTGCGGATACGACACTGAATATTAATCCGGATGCTGAAACACTTGCTGAAATCGCCATTCAGTCTGCTGATTTTGTGAAAAGTCTGAATATTGAACCAATTGTTGGTATGCTGAGCTTTACCAACTTTGGAGCAGTAAGTTCACCTGAATCCAGAAAAGTTCAGAAGGCAGCTACAATAGTTAAAAAATTACGTCCTGATATCAATATTGAAGGCGAACTTCAGGCTGAATATGCGCTTGATTTCGAACTTGCAAAAAGCATTTTCCCTTTCAGTGAACTAAAAGGAAATGCCAATGTTCTGATTTTCCCGAATCTGGATGCTTCTAATATTGCAACCAAACTGATGAGTAAAGTGGGACAGGCAGAGATTGTGGGTCCATTATTCCTCGGGCTCAGTCACCCTGTACATATTCTTCCATCTTACCATGATGTGAACGATATCGTTAATGTTGCTGCAATTGCTGTTGCACAGGTTGGAAACTGAAAATCAGGTGTAAAACAGGGTCAACATTGTTATTTTTGTAGAAAACAAGGAACCCAATGGCTGATCTTCAGCAGTACAGATCTCTTTTCCCTCATACACAGAACATGGTTTATATGAACCATGCTTCTGTGTCCCCATTGTCAACCCGGGTTACCCGGGCAATGACTGAATTTCTTAACCGCCGTTCAGTGACTGAAGTTGATGTCTTTCCCGGTTTTTCTGAAACCATTTTGAAAGCCAAGCAACTTATCGGGCAAATGATTCATGCCTCCGGCAAAGATATAGCCTTTCAGACCAATACCAGTGAAGGACTAAACCTTCTTGCCAATGGGATTAAATGGAAAAGAGGCGACCGGATTATTCTCTACGCAAAAGACTTTCCCGCCGTTACCCAGACCTTTGGCAAATTGATCAAGGAAGGAGTTTTTCTTGACCTGATTCAGGATCGTGATGGCCGGATTGAAGTAGACGATATTCTTCGGGCAATTAAGCCAACAACACAGTTGGTCTGCCTTAGCCATGTTCAATTCCTTAACGGATTCAGACTGAATCTTGAAGAAGTTGGCAGACTCTGCAATGAACGGGGAATTATTTTCGCTGTGGATGCAATTCAGTCATTGGGAGTTATTCCTCTTGATGTGAAAAAGATGAAGATTGATTTTCTTTCTTCAGGCGGTCAAAAGTGGTTGATGGGCCCAATGGGTACTGCATTTGTTTACGTATCTGAAGAACTCAGAACCATGCTGAATCAGGCTTACGTGGGCTGGCTTTCAGTAGAAAATCCCTGGACATTTTTTGATTTGGGGCAACGCCTGGCAAAAGATGCCCGTCGGTATGAAATCGGGACTTTAAATGCCATTGGCATTGTTGGCTTATTTGAATCAGTAAGCTTGCTTATGGAAATTGGCATCAAAAACATCGAAAAACAGGTCACCGATCTGAACCACTATCTGCTTCAGGGCATGATGACCTATGGCGTTAGACCTGCTATGACCTATGAACATGATTACGTTTCAGGTATTATCAGTTTTCAGATTGCTGAACCCGTACTGATGGCAGCAAAACTTAAAGAGCAAAACATTGTCGTTTCTGCAAGAGAAAAATATCTGCGGATCTCACCCCATTTTTATAATACAACGACTGAAATTGACCAGTTGCTCGTGGTACTTAAAGACATTGACTATAAAATTAAATACGAAAAATCTAAAGCTTTTTTTCCTTTTCCTCTGAAAACAGATCACAAACCGTGATTTAGTTTTAATTCTACATTAGAGAATTACCCTTTTCTATCCTTTAATAAATGATTTTCCTATTTTTGCATTTCTGATTAACCAAAAAGGTAACCACATTATGGCAAAACTTGTACTCATTCGTCACGGGGAATCCGTTTGGAACCTGGAAAACCGTTTTACTGGATGGATTAACGTTGATTTAACTGAAAAAGGCAAAAAAGAAGCTTCTTTGGCCGGCGAAAAAATCAAAGATATTAAATTTGATCTGGCATATACATCTGTTCTCAAAAGAGCCATTGATACGCTTACTTTAACACTTGAAGCCGCTGGTCAAACCAATTTACCCATTACCTACGATCAGGCAATCAATGAACGCCATTATGGCGATCTTCAGGGAAAGAATAAAGCCGAAACTGCCAAGGAATTTGGTGAAGAACAGGTTCACATCTGGCGCCGGTCTTATGACATTGCACCTCCCAATGGTGAAAGCCTGAAAGATACAGCCGCCCGGGCAATTCCCTATTTTAAAAGTGTTATCCTGCCTCAGGTTCTTGCTGGAAAAAATGTTGTTGTTTCTGCCCATGGTAACAGCCTCAGAGCCATTGTCATGGATCTCGACAAACTGACCAGAGAACAGGTTCTTGAACTGAATATTCCCAATGGCGTTCCCATTGTATATGACTTTGATTCTGCCGGAAACATCCTTAAAAAGGAAATTCTTTGATCTCAGTCTTCGATTTGATTTCTGAAAAGGGTGCCCAACGGTGCCCTTTTTTATTTCATCCCCGTCAATAAATTCTGTACGATCATCGGCACTTTGTTTCACTCACTGCTGTTATGCTTTAATAAATTATGATTATCAAAACCAAACGTGACGAATTTTTGAATTACCTCAACGACACCAGTGGTCTGAAAGCCGGCGACGTTGAGGCCGTTTATATTCCTGAAACCTACGATGAAGTCAGTGAAGTTTTGCAGCTTGCTGCTAAAGAACAAAAGCTGGTGACTGTTTCTGGTAACGGAACGGGTACAACCGGAGGCAGAATTGCTCCAGGCGGAATTATTCTTGCTACAGATAAGCTGAATAAAATCCTGTCAATCACAAAAAACGTTGATGGAACAGGAACCGCAACAGTTCAGGCCGGAGTTTTACTCAGAACAGTTCAGCTAGAAGCAGGCGAACTTGGCATGATTTATCCGCCTGACCCAACAGAATGGAGTGCGTTTATTGGTGGAACGATAGCAACCAATGCCAGTGGTGCCAGATCTTTTCGTTTTGGTGCCACCCGTAATTGGGTTGAATCGTTAAAAATTGTTCTGCCTGATGGCGAACTGCTTTCAATAAAAAGGGGAGAGATAAAAGCGGAAGGGTATGAATTCAATTTTTCATCCGGATCAAAAAATTATCGTTTTTCTGCACCAGATTACCCAATGCCTGATATAAAAAATGCTGCTGGTTTTTTCAGCAGATCAGATATGGATTTAATCGATCTTTTCATTGGGTCAGAAGGCACTCTTGGCGTCATCGTTGAGGCTCAGCTTAAACTGCTTCCCAAACCGTTAAAAGTGTTTTCTGGCATATTATTTTTCCCTTCTGAATCAAACCTTCTTGATTTTGTTGATACAATTGCAACACTGTCACATGAAAACAAAAATTCAACAGAAAAACTAAATGCAACCAGTCTGGAGTTTTTTGATGAACAATCACTCCTTTTTCTGAAAGCAAAATATCTGCGCACACCCGAAGAAGCCAAGGGGGCCATTTATTTCGAACAGGAATGCACCAACGAAACCGAAGATTCGTTGCTCGAAACCTGGTACAACCTGGCATTTGAACATGAAGCTTTGGTTGATTTAAGCTGGTTTGCCCAAACCTCTAAGGAGGATGAATTCTTTAAAGAATACCGGCATGCACTTCCTGCGCTCATCAATGAGTTTCTATCCAGAAACGGTGTTAAAAAAATCAGTTCAGACATTGCAGTTCCACAATCGCATTTTAGAAAAATGATGAGTATTTATCATGAACATCTTGACGGCAGTTCCTTTAAATGGGTGATTTTTGGTCACATTGGCGATTACCATCTTCACATGAATATTTTGCCCCACAATGAAAAGGAACATGCTGACGGGAAACTAATTTATAATCAGTTTATTGATGAAGCATTAAAAATGGGTGGAACTATTTCAGCGGAACATGGGGTGGGTAAGCTTAAGGTTCAATACCTTCAAAAAATGTACGGAAGTGAAGGCATTGCACAAATGGCAAGAGTTAAGGCATGTTTTGATCCTCACGGACTACTTGGCAGAGGTACATTGATTCCGGAATCATTCCTTTCCGAACATCACTAACCAAATAAAACACCTACAACAAATAAGCCGACTGTAAAGATAAAAAAGCATGTTACAAACACCGGCAGCAATACTGAAACCATAAATGCCTGAAATCCTGTCAGACCGGTCAGGGTTGATATTCCACGGTAAACCACCATCAGACTGAACAAAAAGCCTGCAAGCAGAAAAAACCACGATAGAAAAGTGGTTATGATATCCTCTCCGGAACCTTTAAATGAAACAGATTGCAGATTTATTATTCTGAATAGTAACCCGGGTATCATTCCATAAATAGAGCCAATCAGGGCCACATTCAGAATCTGTACAATTTGATTTCCCGACAAACGATGTTTAAGTAAGTTTAAACCAACAGAAAGACATAATACAAACCCACCTAAACCAAGGAAAACAGCAATTATAACAATAAGCCCGTCTTTCAGAACTTTTTCAAAAGGAATTAAACTTGAAACTGGTGCCAGAAGGAAATACCCGATTAACGTCCAAATTAAGATCAGGAAGGTTACCAGAACAGGAATAAAGCTGAGAAAGCCCAGATATGAAGCCTTTGCGTATCTGTCAATGGTTATAAAAGGCGAAAACAGCAAATCATACATAACCTCCCAACCGAAAGTAAGTTCAAGCTCATAAAACCGGTGTCCGCAATTGGGACATCTCGGAATCCGTTCATAAAGTGGAGTTTTACACGAGGGGCAATTCGTTTGTTTCTTAGGTTTCACCAGCCGGTTCCCTTTTTAAAATTTATTTAGCTGGTCGTCAATCCGGTCTGCCAGCAGAAAATCCAGTTTTGTTAAACCATCACGGTCATGTGTAAATAAAGTGAGTGTAACCTGGTTATAAACAATTCTGATATCCGGATGGTGATCAAGATTATCTGAAGGGATAACCAAACTGGAAACAAAATCAACAGCCGAACCAAAGTCTTTAAAGCTGAGTTGTTTCCCGATTTTGTTTCCGGTTAACTTCCAGCCAGACCGGGCTTCCAGTTCTTTTTCAATTTCCTGCTCAGACAATAAATTTCGCAATGAAGATGTCATATTAATTTAATTGTTTCCCCGTGTTTTCCAATATGTAGGTTTTCGAAGCCGTTTTTCTCAAGAGAATCAGTCAATTTCACCTGAGCTTCTGGCTCACCGTGCACAAGGAAGATTCTTTTAAGTGTCTTTTTATTGAAATGCTGAAGCCACGTTAACAGTTCCTGCTCATCAGCATGGGCTGAAAAGGCTAAAATTTTCTCAATTCTGCAATTTACCCTGTGGGTTTCGCCAAAAAGAGTGATTTCATAAGCTCCATCCATGATTTTACGCCCCAAAGTGTGTTGCCCCTGATAACCGACAAATAGTATAACATTATTTCTCCGGTCACAGTTGTTGGCGATATGATGAACAACACGACCACCTTCACACATTCCCGATGCTGAAATGATTATACACGGAAAATCAATGTTGTTTAATTCCTTGCTTTCATCAGTCGTTTTAAGAAAGAAAACGCCTGGCGGGAAGAGTGGGTTTTTACCGGCCTTTAATTGTTCCATGGTCTCAGTATCAAAACACTCAAGGTGACGGTTAAAAATCTGTGTTGCCTCGATGGCCATGGGTGAGTCCAGGTAAATTGGAATTTCCGGGATGGCATTTTTAGCTTTTAACTGTGCAATTTCATAAAGTATCTCCTGGGTTCGCCCAACACTGAAGGCAGGAATAATGATTTTCCCCCGATGTTTTACAGTATCCTTGATGATTCGGGTAAGATCCTCACCCACTTTTTCAATAGAATCATGTAAACGTCCGCCGTAAGTACTTTCTGTAATGATATAATCTGCTTCTGTCAGGTTAGTTGGGTCTTTTAAAATGGGGAGATGGTCACGCCCGAGATCACCGGTAAAGACCAGAATAGTTTCTCTTCCTGTTTCTGCAGATTTCCATTTGAGCTCAGTTATTGCACTTCCTAAAATATGACCCGCATCAAAAAAAGTAATTGTAACTTCATCGAAGATAACTAATGGCATTAAATAATTTACAGGGACCAGCAATTCGAGTGTGCAATCAACATCTTCCTGGGTATAAAGGGGTTCAATAAGGTCCTGCCCACGTGCCAATCTGCGCTTGTTCAAATAGTCTAAATCCCTTTTCATGAGATGAGCTGAATCAGAAAGCAATATTTTAATCAGATCAGCTGTTGCCGGAGTTGCATAAATAGGGCCATTAAAACCTTGTTTGACAAGAACAGGCAGATTTCCGCTGTGATCAAGATGGGCATGAGACAAAATAACGGCATCAACCATAGTTGCATCAACAGGAAACGTTTGGTTTCGCTCAATGGATTCCTGTCTGTGACCTTGAAAAAGTCCGCAATCCAGAAAAAGGTGCCGTCCGCCCTGTGTTGTTATGTGATGAAGAGAACCCGTTACATTTTCAGCAGCACCCCAAAATTGCAGTTTTGTTGTCATGGTGGTGTAAGTCCTTTAGGTGATTGCGTTTATGAATTCAATTTCCTATCTTAATTCATTAATCGCAAGTTCTATTTTTCTCCTGAGGAGTTAATATTGGATAACAGCCTTCCACAACCTGGTGCCGGTGAAAATAACATTGAAGGCATTACCAGGTCTGTTATCGGAATTGACATGCTTGAAAGATACACCGGTGCAGATGCCGGTGAAATTCAGGATTACATTCTTCTTACAAATTTTACCCGTTATATTTCAGAATTTGAAACCATGTTCCCGACGTCTATCAGACGAAACGGTTCTGCCTTTACCTCAGTAAATTGGGTAGAGGGTGGTTTATCAATTATTGATTATAAAATCGGCTCACCTACTGCTGCTCTTGCAATGGATCTATTGTCTTATCGAAAACCAAAAGCTGTACTCATGCTCGGGCTTTGTGGCGGTTTAAATAAAAAACTAAAGATTGGAGACTTTGTACTTCCAATGGCTGCAATCCGTGATGATGGTGCAAGCAACCATTACATGCCACAGCGTGTTCCTGCACTTCCTACATTTAATATTCAGAAAATTACCAGTCAGGTACTTGATGATTATAATCTTGATTTTAAGACCGGCGTCATTCATACTACTGATTACCGGTTTTGGGAGTTTGATGAAGTTTTTGTGAGTAAATTAAAAGAAGAGCGGGCAATAGCAATTGATATGGAATGTGCAACTCTCTTCGTTGTTGGATTTGCACGAAAACTCCCAATCGGTGCGTTAATGCTCGTTTCAGATCTGCCCCTTACCCGTGAGGGGATAAAAACTAAATCGTCAGCCAATCAGGTATTCAGAGAGTTTACAAATCTCCACCTGAAGTCCGGAATTGAAACCTTGCAACGAATTCAAAAAGAACAAAATAATGTAGATCTCAGGCATTACGGTTGGTAGGAGTACAAAATGATTCCAATGGCAGTTGAAGTTCTTGCAAAAAAAGATATTTATGATTTCCTGCAAACTGTCAGCCTTTTAAAACCAGATAACCCATCCCTGAAATCAGTACGTACATTAGCCGATTTTGAAATTGCCCTTCCCCTCCTTCTGCAAGAAAAACCAACGGTCAGCAAACAATTACTCGTTCTGAATTATTATTCCATTCTCCGGAAAAATGCTGAATTTTCGTTAAACTCAACCAAACTTCTTACTCTTTCTCAGGAAAATAAATGTCAGAGCCAGTATTTTAACCTGATGGGAACTCATGCCGTCAGGAATAAACAATACCGCGAAGGCATTCGATTTTTTGAGCAAAGTCTTTTATATGAAGCAAATACTGACCAACGAAATGAGATTTTTCTGAAAATCGCATTTTCATTGTATAATCTTGGTTCTCTTCAGGCTTTGCATTATATCACCATTATCAAAACTGGGAAAAAAGAACTCCTTGGCAGAATGGCTCTTATTGATGGTCTTGTTCATTGGGACATTCTGAAAAAACTCGGAAAATCCATCCAGGCATTCAGAACAGCCTGGCAAAACCTGAATGATTCGAATGAACGGTACTTTAGAGTACTTTCGTCAGTTTACCTTGCTGACATCTGTAAAATATTTGGTGATGATGTTTCGGCAGAAATGCATAGACAGGAAGCCGAAACCTTTTTTTCAGACAAATTGGAATTATGCCTTGATGATGAATACGGTACGTCTGATTTTATCGAAACTGAAAGTTTTACGGAACTTGATGACCCGACCCGGTCACTTTTCAATTCTGTTGGGAAAGTGCCACTTTACGAACTTGAAAAGAAATATATTCTTTTTGTTCTTAATAATTCAAAATCACTCGATCACGCATGTAAAACACTCGGAATTGACAGAAAAACCCTATACAACAAACGAAAAAACTGGAATATTGTCTGACTTATTATCTGAACAGTATTTTTTGATTTTGTTCATCTATCCTTACAGATCGCCTTTTAATTAATTGCGCAAACCGTTCTTCCGGATCTCCAGCCTGAATAAATTCTCCTGCCGAATTCAATACCATCATTCTGAGATGTTTCAATTTTTTCCATGATGCCTGATTTCTGATAATCTCAACCACCCACTCTGTCTTTAGCTGGTTATCAGTCAGGTCTATATTGAAAACATGGCACTCATCTGACGTTTGTTTGGATGGCTCTGAATGAACCATTCTAATATTTGGTTCACTATTTTCAGGATATTCAGACAATAATGAAAAATAAAATCTGAATTGTGATCCTGTGAACCTGCACACAGGAAACGGATTTTCTGAACCGGATTCAATATAAAACACCTTGTGAAACGTAAGAGGCATCCAACCATGCTGATCGATAAGGGATTCAGTTGCCAGGTTGCAGACTTCGCAGGTTTCTATAATTTTTATTTCTTCATGAAAAGGATAAAATCTCCAGCCAGAGTTTGAATTAAAATCAAACAAAACAGCTGACTCATCAATTCGGATCCTCTCAGGATCTTTCAAATCAAAAACAGGCTTTATTTTAATTCCAGGTTTACCCAAGACAAGCGAAAACCGGTCATGCAGCTGTCCTCCTCTTTCAAAAAGTCTCGAATGAAGAACAAGTGAAAAATCGGAATAGTGAAAATGATTAAACTGCAGCAAATCAATCAATGCGTTTTTTGTTGCACTAATAATTTCCGAGAGAGGGGTCTTAACCGAAATGACTTTTTCAAAGGAAAGTAAAGGATTAAAAATAAGAGCACTTCCGGAAACAAGAATGGAAGGAACTGGAATTTTTTGAGCCCTTAATGAGGGAAAACCAAAACATTGTGAAAGTACAGCAGGAAGAAAGAAATTTTCATCCGAACCAAAGCTACCCTTAGAAAGAGGTTTTAGTGTACAATTTTTACATACACAGGCTTTATGCAACAAACGCTCAGTTTGTGGCTTTTCAGGTTGCAACGGATGTATACCTTTCCGATGGAATTAATACATTCGTAAAGATTGATTATTTCCAGACGAATACAGGATTATCATTTTATGACAGAAAAACTGGACTGGATTGAAAGTTGATTTTACCTGAATTATTGGTTTGTTCTCTGAAGTAAAATAATCAGGGTTACCAAAGACGTTATAGTTGAAGTTGTAATCGTTACCCATCCACGCCAGTCAACTGGCTCTTCCCTTTCCCGGGTAGGTACAATGATGACTGAACCTGAAAGTATTTCCTGATGAAATGACCAAAAATATCCTGGTCTGAAAATCCGCCCATTCGGAAGAATCACATAAATCTTATCATTGTCAGCCATTTCATTTAGACCGCCAGCCTGTTCGATATAATAGCTGACTGATGCACCTTCATTATATAAAATACTGGTTTCAACTGGAACCTGCCCCTTAACTTTAACCGTATAGTCACGTTCAGGTATCGTAATCACATCTTCAGGCATCAGAATCAGGTTTTCAATACTTTCCTGGTCATCAATTGCCTCTTTAAAATCAAGGGCAATCATGCCCACATTATCTTTGTTTCTGAAAATAGTTGAACCTTCAAGATAGGCTGTTGATTTTAAACCACCCGCACGGGCAATTACCGAAGACAGTTTCTCATCTTTGCTTGTCAATGAATAACTTCCAGGAAATTTAACTTCTCCACGCAGAACCACAGTACGTTGTACTTCAAAATAGGGATTTTTACGAACAAATATTTGATCCATGGGTTCAAGTGGAAAATCAAGATCATGATTATCTTTTGACAATATTCCCTTGTTTTTAATTGTCTTTACAAAGGCAATGGTTCTGTCATTGTTTGTACTGTCATTAGGGTCAACCCTCGCAACTTCAACAATAGCAGTGTAGGCATCTTTTGAAAAACCGTTTGCGAGAAAAATAGCATCACCAACAGTCATTCCCTTCCGGAAGGTAGCTGATCTGGGAAGGTTAACATAGCCAATAATATTAACATTATATCGGCTATCAATTTCCCAAATTGATTTAATAATGATGGTACTTCTGTCTGTTATGATAAGGTTTTCAGCCGGATCGCCTTTCATGGCTTTGCCAAGGTGAAAAGCTTTGATGCTTAAGCTTGAATCTGCCTCTGTAATAAGTAATTGACCCCGTTCAAGATAAGCCCAGTCAAAAAGTCCGCCTGCCTTTTCAACGATATCTTTAATTCGCATGCCTGATATATACTGGAAAACCCCAGGCTGTTTTACAGCACCATCAACAGTAATCAATCCAAAAGAAGTGGAAACTGATTTATTAATTTGGATTTTATCGCCCGGAAACAAGGTAAAATCATCACCTTTTGAAGCATCAAAACTTAATGATTGGATACCTGAACCTGGCACAATCCTTTGTACTTCCACGGTTCCCAGCCATGCTGAAGAAACTGGTCCGCCCGCAAATCCCAAAAGGGTTTTGAAATTTTCACCTGATTTAAGGTCGTAAGTACCTGGTTGGTTAACGGCACCAGTAATCTGAACAGGGAAGGTTTCCCCCTTAACCATAATCATGTAGTTGTGATCAATTTTATCGGGTTTGGAGGAAAAAACACCCAGTAAATTTGAATATAAATCAACTGAATCAATGGTACCATCTGGCTTAATTACAGAAACATGCCTGAAATCAGCATTTTCATTTAATCCGCCCGCAGCATAAAGAGCTGTTAAAACAGAAGAAATCGCCGTCAACTTATAAGCACCCGGCTTGTTTACCATTCCGCCAACATAAACCCGAATGGATCTTATTTTACTTATAGTGAGTGCAAATTTGCTTTCACCGGTTTTAATTCCAGCGTAACTGCGTGAAACCCGCTCTTTTAAAACACCTTCAGCCTGTTTCAGCGTAAATCCGCTTACGGCGACTAATCCCACTGATGGAATTTGAATCATTCCGCGACGGTCAACTTCTGCTTTCAGGTAAAACTCAGACTGGCCCCAAACTGACAGTTGTAACTCATCATCACTTCCTATCACATAATCATCTGGTACAGGACCATATTCATTCGGATCAAATGACTTGCTCCCAGAGTGTAATAAAGAGTAGCCGAATTTTTGAGAATTAACATCTTTTCCCGGTTCATTGATAAAAACCGGATCTTGTTTGTTTCCGGGTACATCCATAATAGGGGAACCGGGTGCCGGACTGTTACCACCGCCCATATTGTTTTGGCTTTGCACCTGTTGGATTGCTGAATTAATCTGGCTTTCAGAATACCCGGCAGCTTTTGCCTGTTGTTTCAGTACTTCAACATCTGGCGTCTGGGCAATAACAAGTACAGGAAATAACAAAAAGAGTAAAATTTTAATCATAATAGGAGTCTGAATTGTTTAAAAATGTTTTTTTAGCTTTTGATACGTTTTCACGATTTCTTCAGGTACAACTTTAATATCAGCAAATACAGGCATAAAATTGGTGTCTCCATTCCATCTCGGGACAATATGGAAATGAATGTGATCATCAATTCCGGCTCCGGCAGCCTTTCCAAGGTTTACACCCAGATTAAAACCATGTGCAGAAAGGGCATCAGACAGGGCTTTTTTTGATTTGGCAAGCAAACTAATTATTTCTGCAGAACTGGCGGGCGATAAGTCTTCAAGCTCTTTGGTATGCAGGTAGGGCACTACCATCAAATGACCAGAATTGTAAGGAAACAAATTCATGATGACAAAGGCATGTTCACCACGAAATAAAATCAGATTTTCTTCATCGCGATTTACTAATGGGTAATCACAGAAAATGCATCCGGCATTACCAGATGCATTTTCTGAAAAGGAATCAATATAGGCTGACCGCCATGGCGACCAAAGTCTGTTCACAATTATCCTGCCCGATTTATATAAAATTGCAAGATAGCAGTTTCAAACTATTTTCTCAATTTCACAGTTGGTTACGCCATTTATTCGGGGTTAATCTTCCTCCTCAGCCTCTTTATATGCAGCAATAACTTTTTGTGCAACTTCAAATGGAACTTCCTCATAATGATCAAACTCACGGAAGTGGGTTCCCCTGCCCTGAGTCATACTTCTGAGTGCACTTTGATATTTAGACATTTCAGCTAAAGGAATTGATGCATTTATAATTTGGAAGTGACCGTCTGCGTCCATCCCCTGAATCTTGCCTCTTCGTGATGAAATGTCACCCATCACATCACCCATATATTCTTCAGGTGCCTTAATAGTCACTTTATAAATGGGTTCAAGTAAAATGGGCTTAGATTCAAGAAAGGCTTTCTTGTAGGCCATTGAACCCGCCATTTTAAAGGCCATGTCACTCGAATCAACCGGGTGATAAGATCCGTCATCAATCGTAACCTTAATATCCACGCCTTTAAATCCGGCCAGAACACCACGTGTCATTCTGTCAAAAACGCCTTTTTCAACAGAAGGAATAAATTTTCCGGGCACTGCACCACCAACAACTTCATCAACAAATTCAAACCCACCACCCCTTGGCAAAGGTTCGAGTCTTAGCCAGACGTCACCATATTGACCTTTTCCACCGGATTGTTTCTTGAATTTTCCCTGAACCCGTGCCTTACCTTTTATCGTCTCTCTGTATGGAATTTTTGGATCTTCCTGATCAATTTCCACGCCATATTTATCCTTCATTCTTTTAAGAATGACATCGAGGTGAAGTTCACCCTGTCCGGAAATTATAGTTTGTGCAAGTTCCGGATCATAGGTAACCTGAAAACTCGGATCTTCCTCATGCAAATGTGTTAAACCTGCTGAAATTTTTGTTTCATCATTCTTAGAATGCGGCTTAATGGCCGTTCTGATAACAGGAACAGGGAATTCTACCGGCCGTACATGAAATTCTGAACCTGGAGCAGAGAGTGTATTATTGGTATGTGTGTTTTTAAGTTTTACAACGGCTGCAATATCGCCAACGCCAACGCCTGGAAAATCTGAACGCTTGTTCCCTACAAGGGTAAACAACTGGTTTATTCTTTCTTCCTGATGAGTTTCGGCGTTGATAAGATCCATTCCGGGGGTTATTGTACCTGAGTAAACCCTAAAAATTGACATCTCACCAAGATGCGGTTCTGATGATGTTTTAAAAACAAAAGCTATGGGTTTACCGTTTATGTCCGGTTGAATAAGAATATCTTCTTCACTGTTATTAATCCAGCCATGTTCAGGACCACGTTCAATGGGAGACGGGCATAAATTGGCGAAGACGTCCAAAAGGCGTTCGGTACCAATTAAACTTTCAGGTGAACAGCAGAACACAGGGAAAAAGGTTCTTGAAACCATTCCATGCATAATGCCTTCTTTTAATTCCTCTTCATTCAGATTTCCGTTTTCAAAAAATTTATTCATGAGAACTTCATCTGTTTCTGCAACAGTTTCAACCAACTCATTATGCATCGCTTCGGCTTGTGCGATATAACGTTCAGGAATTTCTGAAACTGTCATATTATTTCGTTTACCGGGCTCAAAAGTAAGTGCCTTCATCATGATACAATCAATAATGGTTTTATGACTTAATCCTTCGTCGACCGGAAATTGAACAGGAACCACATAATGTCCGTAATACTCCTTAAGTTTTGCAAGAATCCGGTTGAAATCTGCATTATCACGGTCAAGTTTGGTAATCAGGAACATAGTTGGCTTATATTTCTGCATGGCATAATCCCACACATTCTCTGTGCCAACTTCAATACCGGAAACGGCATTGACTGTAATTACAACCGTATCAGCAACCCGCATGGCTGATTTTACATCTCCTACAAAATCAAGATAGCCGGGTGTATCCAGGATATTAAGTTTTACATCCTTCCAGTTTCCGTTGATTAGGCCAAGATTAATTGAAACCTTCTTTTCAATTTCATCGTCGTGATAGTCGGTTAACGTATTCCCTGAATTAACACTTCCCATTTTTTGAATCAAACCTACAGAATAGGCAATGGATTCGGTCAGGGTCGTTTTACCGGAATCACTATGGCCTGCAAAGGCAATATTCCGGATTTTGGAAGGATGAAGCACACTCATAAATCACCCGCTGATTTTTATTGTGAAATGACTGCTGATTTGATTGCGTTTTTGAAATCTGCTGAGGGCAAGACTGATCAGGGTTTCCAGAAGTTCTGTGTAGGATAAACCACTGGCTTCCCACATTTTCGGATACATACTGATTGGCGTAAAGCCCGGAATGGTATTGATCTCATTTAGATAAACCTCGTTACTGGTCTTGTCTATAAAGAAATCAATTCTCGCCATCCCTTCCAAATTTAACAACTTAAATGCTTTAATAGCATAGTTTTGTATAATTCTAATCAATTCCTCAGAAATATCTGCCGGAATCTTAAAAGTACTCCTCCCAGAAAGATATTTATCTTCATAATCATAGAACTCAGCACCCGGAAAAACCTCACCGGGAAGGGAAACACTCGCTTCTATGTTGCCAAGCGCTGAAATTTCAATTTCTCTGACTGATAATCCTTTTTCAACCAGAACCTTCCCATCAAAACTGAATGCAAGATCTATTGCGGCCAGTAAATCATGTTCATTTTTAACCTTTGTGATGCCAATACTTGATCCCGCATTGGCGGGCTTTACAAAAACCGGAAAGTCAAACGCCGACTTTATATTTTCAATTGCCTCAGTTTTATTCTTTTTCCACTCAAAATCATAATAAACCATACCCGGGACGACCGGAATACCCCCATTTTTTAAAATGATTTTTGTGATATCCTTATCCATTGCCATCGAACTACCAAGAACGCCGCACCCAACATAGGGTTTTGACATCATATCAAATAAACCCTGAATGGTTCCATCTTCACCGTACGTGCCGTGAAGCAAGGGAAAAAAGATTTCAATTTCAGTTTGCAAAAAGTGAAACAGTTCTTCAGCTTTTACTGACGGTACCGTCAGTTTTGACCGGTTTTCAGGCAAAATATCCAACAAAGAATCATTAGGTGTTTGCCAGATACCGTCAATTGCTATTTTCAAAGGGATAATTGAATAGTTTTGAGAATTAAACCCCTTTAACAGTGAATTGGCGGATGTAATTGAAACAGTATGCTCAGCCGAACGGCCGCCAAAAACAAGACCCAAATTTTTCAAAGAAAAACTCCTTAAAACAAATAACTGATTACAATTTTGATTTTATCTTCATTCCAACGGGCACCCTCGTCAAATTTATTCCGAAAAGAAGAAAATTCCCAACTGGAAATCAAGGCAAACTTATTAATTTGATACCGAAAATAAATTTCATTCTGATTATTTGATTCAATTTTGACGAGCCGGGTTACCAAATTATTAGAAAACAGGCGGGAATGACGATAGAGTTGGGAGTCAACCCCAAGTGTGAATGAGGATACCTGATTTGAAAATATAAAGAATTTCAGATTAACTTTTCCGAAAACAGGTTCAAATTTATATTGATACTGGCTTGTTCCTTGTTTTTTTGTCTGAAGGAAGGCAGGAAGGGGAATCTGGAATTGAAAATTGCTAACTAATAGCCTGGGTTTGGCCTGGTTATTTTCAGTTTGCTGATTATTCAGGATAAAAAGAAGACGGGCAGACAAAACGGAATCCCGGGTACCGGTGAATCCATTTTTTTTGGTGGGACCGTTTGGTATACTATCTCTTACTGAAAGTTTGTTTAACCCACCTGAATGGGCTTCAACAGAACAGAAAAAAATAAACACCAATAGAAACAGGTAAAAATTAGCCATAAACTGGGTTCAAATTTATTCCTTCCCCTGAGAAATGTGGAAACAATAAATTTACGGGTCCTTAGGCTTAAGGAAAAGCGGTAATCAGGTTTTTTAACCGGATTATTTCTTCAAGATCGGAATCCAGTTCAGCGGGAAGAAACAGATTTTTTTTCGCAGGGGCAATTGAGATAAAACAATTTGATAACCCGGTTGAATCTGATTTTGTTGCCTGCAGAACTTGTGCTGAGTCAATAAATGGGGCAGGAATATGCAAAATTAAATCATAGAGCAAATCAGGAAACCTGCTTTTGAGATAGGATTTATAACTGGTTACGAGCTGAGTAATTGCAGGAAGTGTTTTAACACTGATCTCGCTTGCAATCAGGTCTTCTGAATCTCCCTTTATCTGACGGATGAATACTACACGGGAGATACGACCATACCGACCAAGACCGGCGTCAAGCATGTCTGCAATGCCTTTTTCAGACCGTTCAGATGGGGTGATTGCAAAACCATCACATCCGGTTTTTCTGACCAGGCGAACAAACTCATTTTCAATTTTTCCTTCTGGTGTTTTTACGGCAACCAGAATTTTATGACCAGACTCGCCCAGATTCTGGGCAAGGTCAGCAGAGAAACCGAGCGGTACACCATCAAACAGGTAAACCAGACGTAAAGACTGGGTCATGCCTGTCCTGTAGCCATTGAATGTTCTGATTGATTGCGAATTTCAAACAGGAGTTTTTCTGCATCTGCTAATAATAACTCTGCCTTTTCTTTAGCGTCAGCAACCAATGCCTCACCTTTTTGCCGTCCTTCATTGATCAACCAGTCATTTTCGTCCCGGTTTGAAGGCTCAGTATCAGAATCAAACCACTCATTAAGCTTGTTTGCAATATCATTGCGAACATCTTTTCCGCTTTTGGGAGCAAGAAGCATTCCTGCCAGAATTCCTGCTGTTCCGCCAACGACAAGACCCCAAAGGAGGCCTTTGCCGAATCCCCTATCCATAATTTAACTCCTTCGATAAGCTATATAAAAATACAACTATTTATTTTTATTTCCACCAGATAAAAAGACTACCCGGTTATTTTTTATGGCTATTTTCCATATTCTGATTGCAATTGACTGCAGAAATCAAGAGGGAAACAGCAACTTGCTGAGCTTCGGCAACAAGCTGTAAAAACTGTTCCTGATGATTTCCATACAAAGATAACATTACATTTTTTCCGTTTTTGTGACGGCGGTCGGATGAATTGCTATTTTTTTTCAATTCTGACGATTCGAACCCAATCAAAATTTCTGAAGAAAGTTGCCTGTTCTTCAGCAGGGCTGCTTTTATTACCTTATCTGGAGTCAAATTAAGGTCACCGGGCAGAGAGTCCAATACTGGAAAATTGAATTTTGAATTCCTTGATGTCAGCTTTTCGTCCTCATGTAATGTTACATCAGAATAAACATCAGGATCAAGAAAACCAGGGTGGATGCGATGCGGTAGGGCTAATTCAGAAGAAAAGTGAATCAGACTGGCAGTATACCAGATCAGCTTTTTTTGATTTTCGGTTGGTAAATAATATCGCAGGGAATCGAAACTTAACAATAGGAATGAGGCTAATGAACCCGTCGACTTCACAGAATCAGAACCCGGGTAAGTACCAAAATCAAAATGTCTGTCAGTCAGGTCAGGCGTCTCATACCGGTCTGCTTCCAGTTGTGCACAAACTTGCACGACCTGAGAAAAAACCGGGTTTAAACAACGTTTTACAGAATCCGGCAAAGACTCCAGAACTGAATGGGCGAAGGATTTATAATAATTTCCTGCCTGAACAGTCCGGAGAGGTGCCAGAATACAAAGAGATAGTAAAAGAAACCGTAAAATCATCGGGGGACCTTTAACTAAGGAACCCCCGAATTTACAACTTATTTCTTTTTATGGCGATTTTTCCGCAATCTTTTCTTTCTCTTGTGTGTCGCAATTTTATGTCTTTTTCTTTTACGTCCGCACGGCACAGTGGTGTCTCCTTATGGTTAGTTCTTACTTTTCATGATCCTGATCTGCTCCAGCATTTCTGAGGCAGATTGTCCGGCTTTGTTTTCCGGGTTGATTGTCTTTGCCTGAGTCAGGTATAGTTCAGCCTGCTCATATTTATTTACCCTGAAGTACAACACACCAAGGTTTAAATTTGCAATCTGGTGGTTCTGATTAATTGAGAGAACCTTTTTAAGCTCTGTAACGGCTTCCATGGGTGAAGCCGAAGTTGAAATAATTGCCGTTGCCATGTCTACGCGCGCATCGGTGTTTTCAGGATTATGCCTGAGAAAAATCTTGTAAAACGGGATGGCAATTTCCATCCGGTTTGCATCATAATACAGATTGGCGATTTTAAGGGCAATTGAAACCTGGGTTGTATCCAGATTAAAGACCTTCTCAACCCAATTCCCTGCCCGTTCAAATGATTCATATTTAATCAGGGAATCGGCAACTGACAAAGAAAGGGTTTTTATAACCTCATTTGTACTGCTTTTTAACTTTTTCTCCTGAGTTCCGATCCATGATTCGAGTGATTCAGGTAAAACAACATTCGGTTTGGCAGAAAGTTGGGTTTCCCCATTCTCAGTCGGCAATTCAGATTTGGTACCAGTATCGTATTCAGAAATGGCCATAAAACTCAGCAGAAAACCGACTGTCAGAAACCCTGCAATCGTTGCCCAAACTGAAAAATTAAGTTTCGAAACCGAACCATTCTTTTCTGGATGACTAGTCGTCTCCTGGTGAGAAAAAGCTGTCTCTTGTTCTGTATTTAAATCAGCTCCGCATAATCCGCAATTTATATCTGACGGCAGATTGGATGCACCACATTCCTTGCAAATAATTTTTTCAGCCAATTTTTGAATCCCCTGACTGATATCCATCCGCAATTTTCTTTTTAAATTCCCTGGTAAACTTCAGGGAAGGAACCTTTTGTGCAGGTAAAAGCATCAATTCGTTCGTGAACGGATTTCTCGCCTTTTTTGCACTTCTTGGGTCTAGTTTAAAAGTACCAAACCCTCTGATTTCAATAATATTATCCTGCTCAAGATGCTTAAGAATCAGAGCAAGTAAACTTTCAACGAGTACTTCAGCTTCAATTGCTTCAATTCCGCTCTCCCGTGAAATCGTTTTTACCAGATCAGCTTTAGTAACCTTCACGGAAACATCCTGTACTGAACGATAGGTTTCGATATAAAAATATCACGGATTGCACTCATTGACTCAGAATCGGTTCCAAGCAGACGGTCAAGGAACTTTTCCTGTTTTCTTTTCTTAACCAGCTCGGGTTTTCCCGTAATACCGGCCATTTTTCCGGCTAACCGGACAGCATCTTCAAAAGTACCCAGGGTATCAACCAGCCCATTATTCATTGCTTGACGGCCAGTATAAATTTTCCCCTCAGCCAGTGCCCTTGCTGAATCTATCGGCAAATTTCTCTCACTGGCAACAGTTTCAACAAATTGGTCATAGGTATCATTTATAACGTTTTGCAAATAAGTAAGATCTTCAGTCGTCTGTTGCCTGAAGGGAGACCCAACATCCTTAAACTTACCTGACTTTACAGTTATAACTTCAATTCCAACCTTGTCCATAAGAGGTTTAACCTGCGGATATTGAATGATGACACCAATAGATCCGGTTATGGTTCCAGGGTTAGCCATAAGTGTAGAACCACCAAGTGCAAGATAGTACCCACCAGATGCAGCAACACTGTTCATTGAAATAACAACAGGCTTCCCTGATTCCCTGAATGCCCTAATTGACTCATAAATTTCCTGGCTGGGCGCAACGGCACCACCTGGAGAGTTCACTCTAACCAGTAACCCTTGTATCGAACTACTTTCCCTGAAAGCTTCAATTTGCCTTACATAGAAATCAGATGAAATAATTTCACCGCTGATATCAACCAAACCAATCTTTGAGCCTGAATTTAAACTTGAAGAATAATCTCCATCTTCATCAGCTTCAGAGGAAAACATCCCAGAAAGGGAAAAAACAGTAATTGCAATCAGGAGGATGATTCCACCTGCAAAAATACCGATTATGGTAAGAACAATTTTACCGCTGTTTGATGATGACATGATACCAGATATTTACAGAAAAGAGAGCGAAGTTAGACAAAAGGAAAAACGAAATCAATTTAGATGAAATTATTGTTTATGAAAAAGACAACAAACTGGTTAAATCTGCTAAAAACACTTAACTTTGCACCCTTTAAACGAGATTTTATGACACCAAAACAAATCAAAAAAACTGATAATAATTCACTTATTTTTACCTGGTCTGACGGAAATATTTCCGAATTGACCTACAAAAAACTAAGAGATAGTTGCCCTTGTGCCAACTGTTCAGGGGAATCGGTCATTTTACACTCGGTCAAACCTCAGAAAATTTTCCTCGAAACACCAGGCCGGTATGACCTGAAGGATATTCAGCCGGTTGGCAACTATGCAATCACCTTGGTCTGGGGCGATAATCACAATACCGGCATATTCAGCTGGGATCTCCTTTACAGGCTGGCAAAACTCGCAGAGGCTCTTGAAGCGCAGGCAAAACAAAAACAAAAAGATCATGATCACCATCACGATCATAATCATCCCGGTAACCATGACCACTGAAACCGAACAGCATTTATCAAAATTTGACTCAAGACTTCTTGCTGCTGCCGATACAGTCAGAGAGGCAGTAAGATTCATTTCTGAAAGACACGAACAAAGAAAAGTTCGTCCGCTTGGTATTCAGGTTAAAGGAAGAAACGACCTCGTTACCGAAGTCGATAAAGGAAGTGAAAATATTATTTCGGAAGGATTGAAAAAAAAGTTTCCCGATATTTCTTTTCTTGGTGAGGAATTCGGCTCCCGTCCCGGTGAGATCTTATCTGAAAAACCATATTGGATTCTTGATCCGATTGACGGCACAACTAATTTCTCTCATGGATTTCCGGTTTTTTCAGTTTCACTTGCCTTAATAGAAAACAATCGCCCTGTTCTTGCTCTTGTTGTTGAGATTATAAGGGATGAATGGTTTTATGCGGTAAAAGGCAAGGGTTCATTCTTAAACGGGAAGCCAGTTAAAACAGAAGATGTCCCTTTTTCTCAAACCCTGATCGGGACCGGATTTCCAATTGCTGACTTTAGTCATTTGATTCAATTTCAGCAGGTTCTGGGTGAAATCATTCAACAAAACCACGGGGCAAGAAGGGCCGGATCTGCCGCAACTGATCTTGCCTATACTGCAGCGGGAAGATTCAATGGTTTTTTTGAATATGGACTTAAACCCTGGGACATGGCTGCTGGAATTTTACTGGTTCAGGAAGCAGGGGGGATCGTAACTGATTATTTTGGCGGGGATAAAATGCTCGAAACCGGACATCTGGTCTGCGGTGCACCATCTGTCCACAAAAAACTGATTGAGATAATTACCAGGCATTATCATCCTTTTCTTATAGAAAAAACTCACCGGGTTTAATTCAGCCCGGTGAGTTTTAGCTCATTACTTATCGTTAAGAATAATCGGCAAACCTGATTTATCCCCAAGGATGACAAACTTTGAATTAGGAGATTTTGCAAGTTCATTTACAGCTTCAAGAGCTTTCCATTTCAATAGATTCATATCCAACCCTCTTCTAACTGTCTCCTGATAGGTTGCAATACCTTTTGCTTCAATGCCTTTTCTTTGGGCTTCCTGTTCTTCTTTTTGAAGAATGAACTTCATCCGCTCAGACTCCTGCTCTGCAGCAAGTTTATTATTGATTGCCTCTTCAACCTGTTTTGGAAGGGTGATTTTTCTTAACAAAACACTTTCAATGATGATCCCTCTGTTTCTGAGATTCAGATCAAGTTCTTTCAGTATTGCACCTGCAATCATTTCCCGGCCAGAAGTGTAGAGATCTTTCGCCTCATAATTAACGGTTGCACTTCTGATCGCTGACCGGAGTGTTGTAATGACAACTACATCCTTATAAGCTTCGCCCACAGTTTGATAAACGTGTGCAGCCCGTGAAATATCTAATCTAAAAAGGAGTGAGACTTCAAGATTAATACTCAACCCTTCCTTAGACGGAACTTCTGCTCCCTCATAAATTTCCTGAGTTCTGATTGAATACGACTTCACATCCAAAAGCGGATTCACAAAATGCAACCCTTCACCAATCGTGTTGCTGGTATCAACGGCACCAAACATCACCTTCACACCAACGTGACCCGCAGGTATCATGACCGTTGATGCTGCAACAAATGCCGCTAATAAAATCACACCGGCAACTACCCTTAGTTCAAATTTATACTTAAATACCTGATCACTCATCAGCCACGCAGCGGCGGCAAATACGATACCTAAAAGAATCAAACCCATAACTTTCTCCTGATTATTAATTTACTAAACCCTTAATCTTATACACACGAAAAGAATTCCCGCAAGCCTTTATTTAACTTCGAAATCTCCAACAACCAATTGTTCCAGAATGGGTCTGATTAATCCCACAACAATTTTCTGGTGTTCTGGGTGGATCTGATACTGATCAAGCGCCTCGATGGTAAGAAACTTTGAAGTAAGAACATGAGAAAAACCACCCGAACGGTCTGAAAAATTTTCCCCGGCCTGAATCTCCAGTATTGAAGGTACTTTCGGTTTCAGTGCATTCAGTTCCCTGAGAACTTCATTAACCTGCTCTTTTCTTGTCCCATCTTTCCATTTAAATAAAACAGTATGATAAATCACGATTATCTCCTTATATATAGCAGTTGATTTAACCAGTTCGTTTAACCATTTTAAAACTCGCTATCGGGCACCTGAACTGAATCAGTTCAGACCAGAATTTTCAGAACGCAGCTTTTGGAAAAAACTCTTAAGCAGAGATTCACTTTCAATTTCTTTGATTCCGCTAATAACAGGAATCTTAACATTAAACTTATCGTCCTGCAACAGATGATACAAAGTAGAACAGGCACCCCATTTCACATCCATGGCACCAAATACCACAAGTTTAAACCTCGAATGCAAAATAGCACCTGCGCACATCGGACAAGGCTCAAGGGTAGAGTATAAAATTGTTTCAGTCAACCTCTTACTATCCAATACTGATGCGGCGGCGGTAATTGCTATCATTTCTGCATGAGCAGTTGGATCTTTTAGTGTTTCAACCTGATTATAACCTTTGGCTATAACTTTGTTTTCATAAACAACTACAGCACCAACCGGCACCTCCCCACTATCAAAGGCCTTAACTGCTTCCCTTATCGCCAATTCCATAAAATAATTGTGGTTAAAAAGTTTTTCCATATGCGTTAAAAAAAGATATTTTCTGGTTGACAATCTAATAATAATCCCAAAATCGAATTCAAATCTATTGAAATATGAAATTATTTCATGATTTGGCAGATTTATTTCATTTTTATTCAAATAGGTATTGACTTTTTTCCTGACTTGCGCCATCTTTGCAACCCGCTCGAAAAGGGGCGGAGTTCTTTGAAAGGTTGTGTTATGGGAGGTCGGGATCAAATTTTTAAATTAGGTCTTGACAAATAGAAAACCATGGCGTAACTTTGCAGTCCCTTCGATGAGAAGGGTGAAAGAAAATGTTCTTTATCAAGTTTGTCGACGGAAAAATACACAGCAACAACTCGTTAAAATTTGAGTTTTCAACACGGACGAGTCAGGAAAATAAAATTCTACAATGGAGAGTTTGATCCTGGCTCAGGACGAACGCTGGCGGCGTGCTTAACACATGCAAGTCGAACGAACCTAGCAATAGGTTAGTGGCGCACGGGTGCGTAACGCGTAAGAAACCTGCCTCAAAGCCGGGGATACCCAGTCGAAAGACTGGTTAATACCGGATATTATTATGAGACTGCATAGTTTTATAATGAAAGACTTCGGTCGCTTTGAGATGGTCTTGCGTCTGATTAGGTAGTTGGTAGGGTAACGGCCTACCAAGCCAACGATCAGTAGCTGGTCTGAGAGGATGATCAGCCACACTGGAACTGAGACACGGTCCAGACTCCTACGGGAGGCAGCAGTGAGGAATATTGCGCAATGGACGAAAGTCTGACGCAGCAACGCCGCGTGTGGGATGAAGGCCCTCTGGGTCGTAAACCACTGTTGGGAGGGAAGAACGTTCGGGGCATGGCCCTGAAGTGACGGTACCTCCATAGAAAGCCCCGGCTAACTACGTGCCAGCAGCCGCGGTAATACGTAGGGGGCAAGCGTTGTCCGGATTTACTGGGTGTAAAGGGCGTGTAGGCGGATCGTTAAGTCAGAGGTGAAAGCTCACAGCTCAACTGTGAAATTGCCTTTGATACTGGCGGTCTTGAGTACGAAAGAGGAAGATGGAATTCCTGGTGTAGCGGTGAAATGCGTAGATATCAGGAGGAACACCGGTGGCGAAGGCGGTCTTCTGGTTCGTAACTGACGCTGAGGCGCGAAAGCATGGGGATCAAACAGGATTAGATACCCTGGTAGTCCATGCCGTAAACTATGAGTGCTAGTTGTTAGCCCGGCTTGAGCTGGGTTAGTGACGCAGCTAACGCATTAAGCACTCCACCTGGGGAGTACGATCGCAAGGTTGAAACTCAAAGGAATTGACGGGGGCCCGCACAAGCGGTGGAGCATGTGGATTAATTCGATGCAACGCGAAGAACCTTACCTGGGCTCGAAGTGTACCGGACATCCTGTGAAAGCAGGCCTTCTAGCAATAGACCGGTGCATAGGTGCTGCATGGCTGTCGTCAGCTCGTGTCGTGAGATGTTGGGTTAAGTCCCGCAACGAGCGCAACCCCTATCTTTAGTTGCTACCGGGTCATGCCGGGCACTCTAAAGAGACTGCCTACGCAAGTAGAGAGGAAGGCGGGGATGACGTCAAGTCCTCATGGCCCTTACGTCCAGGGCTTCACACGTGCTACAATGGTGACTACAAAGGGTCGCAAAACCGCGAGGTCAAGCCAATCCCAAAAAAGTCATCTCAGTTCGGATTGGAGTCTGCAACCCGACTCCATGAAGCTGGAATCGCTAGTAATCGTGGATCAGCACGCCACGGTGAATACGTTCCCGGGCCTTGTACACACCGCCCGTCAAGCCATGGAAGTTGCTAGCACCCAAAGCCGGTATCCTAACCGCAAGGAGGGAGCCGTCTAAGGTGAGAGCAGTGACTGGGGCTAAGTCGTAACAAGGTAGCCGTACCGGAAGGTGCGGCTGGATCACCTCCTTTCTAAGGAGTCCCTTAATCTTGGGACAAGACTTGTCCGGCTGTGTACCGTCGATAAACTTGAACTTTTTTGAAAGTTTACTCAACAGAACGCTATGCGTTAAAGTAAACGAAGAAGTTCTTTTAAATATAAATAAAAGAAACCATTACACCGGGCCTATAGCTCAGATGGTTAGAGCGCACGCCTGATAAGCGTGAGGTCAGTGGTTCAACTCCACTTAGGCCCACGATTAAGAGACGGAGAGCGTCTCTGGCTATTCAGGATTAGCTAGTAGGTTTCCGGGGCTTTAGCTCAGCTGGGAGAGCGCCTGCCTTGCAAGCAGGAGGTCAGCGGTTCGATCCCGCTAAGCTCCACGAAAATATGAATCTGGTATTAGTTTGGATAATAGGTAGTAACCCGTTACCCGTAACTCGTAACCAGATTGTTCTTTGATAAGACTGTGAGAAGAAAACGTCTCGTTAGAAAGAAAGTTCAGGTTTAAGCCGGGATTTTGTTTTGAAGGAGTGGCGAGCCATACTGTGCCGGGAAACCGCACAGGGCAGAAACAACTATAAGACAGAAAAGGTTTAGACTAAGTAATTAAGGGCAGACGAAGGATGCCTTGGCTCTGATAGGCGATGAAGGACGTGGTAAGCTGCGAAAAGCGTCGGGGAGTGGCAAACACACCGAGATCCGGCGATGTCCGAATGGGGAAACCCGGCTCAGGTCATGCTGAGTCAGCTGATAGCTGAATACATAGGCTTTCAGTAGCGAACGCAGGGAAGTGAAACATCTCAGTACCTGCAGGAAGAGAAAACGAATGTGATTTCCGGAGTAGCGGCGAGCGAAATGGAAGAAGCCCAAACCGTTGTGCATGCACAACGGGGTTATAGGACCAGTGACGTGGACTGTTTGAGATAGCTGAACGGCTTTGGAAAAGCCGGCCAAAGGGAGTGATAGCCTCGTAAGTGAAATCTTTAAACAGCCTAACTGGCACCTGAGTACCGCGGAGCAAGTGGAATTCTGCGGGAATTTGTCCCGACCATGGGATAAGGCTAAATACTCATCAGAGACCGATAGTGAACCAGTACTGTGAAGGAAAGGTGAAAAGCACCCTTTTGAAGGGAGTGAAATAGTACCTGAAATCGTCTGCCTACAATCTGTAGGAGTCCCTTCGTGGGATGACTGCGTGCCTTTTGCATAATGAACCTACGAGTTACGGTACGTTGCCAGGTTAAGGCCTTCTGGGCCGGAGCCGCAGCGAAAGCGAGTCCGAAATGGGCGATTATAGTAACGTGCCGTAGACGCGAAACCGTGTGATCTAGGCTTGGTCAGGATGAAACTTCGGTAAAACGAGGTGGAGGTCCGAACTCTTTTGGGTTGAAAACCATTGGGATGAACTGAGCCTAGGGGTGAAAGGCTAATCAAACTCGGTGATAGCTCGTTCTCTCCGAAATGCCTTTAGGGGCAGCGTCGTGAGTAGTTTACAGGGGGTAGAGCACTGATTGGGCTAGGGCTGCCACAGCGGTACCAACCCCAGACAACCTCCGAATACCTGTTAAATGGTCCACGGCAGTGAGGGCGTGGGTGATAAGATCCATGTCCGAGAGGGGAACAACCCAGACCATCAGCTAAGGTCCCCAAGTACCAGCTAAGTGAGAAAGAATGTTGGATTGCAGAGACAACCAGGATGTTTGCTTAGAAGCAGCAATCATTTAAAGAGTGCGTAATAGCTCACTGGTCAAGCGATCCGGCGTCGATAATTGTCGGGACTCAAGCTGGTCACCGAAGCTATGGAACCCTCCGTTAAGGAGTGAGTTGGTAGGAGAGCATTCCATGTGCACAGAAGGTGTGTCGTCAGGCATGCTGGAGCGCATGGAAAAGCAAATGTAGGTATAAGTAACGATAAGAGAGGTGAGAATCCTCTCCACCGTAAGTCTAAGGTTTCCTGCGCAACGTTCGTCGACGCAGGGTTAGTCAGGTCCTAAGCCGAGGCCGAAAGGCGTAGGTGATGGTAAACAGGTTAATAATCCTGTACCACCTGTCATGTTAGCTTAAGGGGTGACGCAGAAGTGAAGGTCAGAGAGCTGATGGATGCTCTTCGAAGCCGGTAGGCGGTCTGGACAGGCAAATCCGTCCGGGCAACGCCGAGAGGTGACAGAAAGATCTGGTTCGCCAGGTCAATTGACTGATAAACATACTGCCAAGAAAAACCTCGTAAGTTATGATGGGTGACTGTACCGCAAACCGACACAGGTAGACGGGTAGAATATACCAAGGTGCGCGAGTGAGCCGCAGCTAAGGAACTCGGCAAATTAGCCCCGTAACTTCGGGAGAAGGGGCGCCAGCGGTAGGTAAAGGACTTCGCGTCCGGAGCTGAAACTGGCCGCAGTGAAAGGGGCCAAGCGACTGTTTAACAAAAACACATGACTCTGCTAAGTCGATTTAAGACGATGTATAGGGTCTGACACCTGCCCGGTGCTGGAAGGTTAAGAGGAGAGGTTAGTGCCTTGAGTGCGAAGCTTTGAATCGAAGCCCCAGTAAACGGCGGCCGTAACTATAACGGTCCTAAGGTAGCGAAATTCCTTGTCGGGTAAGTTCCGACCTGCACGAATGGTGTAACGACTTGGCCACTGTCTCGGCTGCGAGCTCGGTGAATTTGTGGTCCCGGTGAAGACGCCGGGTACCCGCCACGGGACGGAAAGACCCCATGCACCTTTACTGCACCCTAGCATTGGGTTCGGATAAAACATGTGTAGGATAGGTGGGAGACTTTGAAGCGGGGGCGCCAGCCTTCGTGGAGTCATCGTTGAAATACCACCCTTGTTTTATTTGGATTCTAACGTCGGACCATGAATCTGGTCTACGGACAGTGTTAGGCGGGTAGTTTGACTGGGGCGGTCGCCTCCTAAAGAGTAACGGAGGCTCCCAAAGGTTCTCTCAGTACGGTTGGTAATCGTACGTTGAGTGCAAAAGCATAAGAGAGCTTAACTGCGAGACAGACACGTCGAGCAGATGCGA
>JAIUNL010000011.1 GCA_020161835.1 Bacteroidota bacterium
ATCCCTAAAAAACCGCAGTCTTTCTCTGAACTTTCTCTTTTACTTAAAAAGACTGTTTATCTTTACAATCATGAAAAAACTCACAGTTCTCTTAACAACTTAACACCGGATCAATTCGAATATTTTATTTATAAATCGAAGTGACATCCTTAATTAATCTTGTCAACGTTATTCAGGCAATTACCACCTACCACCTACCACCTACCACCTACCACCTACCACCTACCACCTACCACCTTCTACCTACCACCTTCTACCTTCTACCAGCCTGACTCTATGAATAATTTAATAGTTAATAGTCTTTATATCCTAATTAGAAATTGATTACATTTACAATTGAATATTGAATTTCTGTTAAACACTTGAAGATGAGTGGTTGTTGGTGTTTCTCCAAATTAGTAAAGGATGATTGCCATGAAACGACTGTTAGTACTTTTCATTCCGATTTGGCTGTTTATTTTATTCCCTCTTGATTCTTTTTCACAATCAGGGCAGGCACTTAAAATGGAATATGGGAATCAAAATGCTTCCCAGCTCGTGCCAACAACATGGTCTGTAAGTCTCACCATGGAAGCCTGGGTAAAACCGGAGAGTCTTCTCGGGTATCAAAATATTTTTTATTTCGGAGATGGATCTTACAGAGGATGTGGTGTTTATCTTGAAGAAAATCAACTTATCATGCTTTATGGTGGAGTTGTGGCCTATCCTACCGGAGTTTATCTTTCAGCAGGTGTTTGGACTCATATTGCACTTGTAAAAGATGGTTCAAATCAGGCTTACCTCTATATAAATGGCAGTTATGCTGCACAACTCTCTAATACTTATCTGAATTGGGTTTACGATACAGACCTATTAACTGTTGGAGGTTTTAAAGGTTGGATTGATAACTTCAGATTTTGGACAGTTGACAGAACGAATGGTCAAATCCTTTTGGATATGGACCGGGAATACCCGCTTGAAACGTATAATTTAACAAGGAATTTTCTCTTTGAGGAAACTCCCGGATTCTCCGGATTTGATGAAGTTACCCAAACCAATTCTTTGAATTTAAATAACGGTGCCAATCAGGGGGTTCCGGATGTTGTTTCAACCACTTATGCTGATGCTTTATCACCAAACAGTGTTCGACTCCATGGTACCGTCGTTGCAAAAGCAGACCCGACCCTTGCAAGGATTCTTTTTTCAGCCAATTTATTTGAAACCACTGATTCTATAAACGTTGTGCAAAACCCGTTAACAGGTGGAAGTTACAATCAGGTCTATGCCGATGTAACTAACCTGAATCCGGATACCTGGTACTACTATAAAACTTCCGCAGTTGGTGATTCTGGATATTTTTCCGGCAAACAACGGAGTTTTCTGACCCTTGCACCCGAACCCACAGAAGCAGCAATAAATTTTTCTGCTTCAACTGTAACCTCAACCACTGCTACCCTTTCCTGGAAACAGGGTAATGGTAACAGGCACCTTGTCATTATAAGTGAGGGTGACTATCAGGAAATGCCGGTAAATGGTAAACTCTATACCGCTAATCCTGATTTTCAAAAATCTCCTTTATTTGGTGAAAGTTCGAGAATCGTTTATAATGGGACAGACACGCTTGTCGCAGTAACAGGATTATCTGAAACCACAACCTATTTTTTCTGGGTTTATTCATTTAATTCAGGTTCCTATAATAATCCCACTTACCTGACTCCTGAAATGACTCCATGTGAATTTATTACTCCAATTCCATCCATTTCTGCAACCTTAATAGAAACTTTGGGCTGGGATCTGACGAAAGTCCAGTTTGCAGATATTGACAATGATGGCAGAATGGATTTTGCTGCAATGGATCAAACTTTAAAACTGTACTGGAATAACGGTGAAGGTGGTTATGACCTTTGGTGGGAATCTCAATTCAATTGTTCTGGTGAGGGAAGTATAAACTGGTTCTACTCTGAATATTCAGAAATGCCATCCCTCGCATTTTTCTCTGGAAGCATTTCGGGAATTCTGGAAATGGGTGAAGGATGGTACCCCAGATTTACGGAGGAATGGCCAATTGCAGATAATTTTGTCTCAACAGTTATCGATTATAACAGAGACGGGAAAATGGATTTGCTGGTTTCACGTGACAACTATCCAGTCATTCAGATTTTTAAAAATACCGGAGATGGTAACTATTTCATAATTGACACCAATATCCCCTTCCTCATTAATGGTAATTTTGCCGTTGGTGATTTTAATCAGGATGGATATCCGGATGTTGCCTATTCAGGATCCCAAAATGATGCATATTCGAAACGTGCAGGATTATTATGGAACAATTCAGGTTCTGGCTTTTATGACGGAAATCTTGGCTGGCCAGGTGCCCACCGATCTGATATTAAGGCCGCCGATTTTAATCAGGATGGCTGGTTGGATGTGCTCTTCAGCGGCTCAACCGGAGACGGCGGAAGAATAGTTGCTCTGTATTTGAATAATCAAAGTGGTGGATTTTCCTTTCAGGAACCTAATCTTCCTGCTATGGCAGCAGTTGGAATCGCTGCCGCAGATTTTAATGGGGATGGCTATACGGATGTTGTCATGAGTGGTACAGTCGGAAGTTCTACAGACCAGCTTACAACTCTTGCGCTGAATGATGGTGAGGGGAACTTCACTTTTGATTCGGGACTCGTATTACCTCCGCTTTATTTTTCTTCTCTTTCACCGGGTGATGCAGATCATGATGGTGATGTTGATATTCTGATTTCTGGTCAGAGTAATCCGGAAGAACAGTATCAGATTTACATTTTTACCAATAATGGCTTACTTGGCACGGGCCAAAAACCCGAGGTTCCTTCATCATTGGCTGCTGAAATCAATGGGAACAATGTACTTTTAACCTGGGAAACACCTCTGGATCCTGATTCAAACGGATTGTTATACGATTTAAAAATAGGAACTTATGAATCCGGAAATGATATTATTAAATCAGTGACCGATGATACAGGTTACGTAAGAATTCCGTCTTTGCTCACATCAGGGCCAAATCCAAGTTTTTTGGTTAAAAGACTTCCGCCAGGAACCTATTTCTGGAATCTTCAGGCAGTTGATGCAACCTTACTGGGGTCTGGCTGGTCTGAAAACGGGACTTTCGAAATAACGACTGAATTACCTTTTGCAGCACCTGAAGGACTTACGTATAAACTAGACGGGAATTCTGTTATTTTAAGTTGGGTATCAGATCCCAATGTCTCAATTGACTATTACACAATTTATGCTGGAACGTCACCTGAGACATTGGATTCAGTCGGATTTGTTTCGATGGCAGTTGCAGTTAAAATCAATCCTGATGAACCCCTATTTCCGATGCCACAGCCAGAATATTTGTATTCACCGGTTAGTGGCGGTTTAACTTATTACTTTGCAATTTCTGCAATGAATACTGATGGCCTGAAAAGTGAACTATCTGGTACTATTTTCGTCATGATTTCACCTTTTCTTTCCAAAAGAGTTATTGAACTTTTTGGTAACAACGGAAAAATGGCCGTAGGTGATCTGAACAATGATGAAAAAATGGATGTAGTGGTCTCGCCCAATAATAACGAATCCGGTTTGATCGTATTTATTCAACAGGAAGATAGTTCTTTTCAACAGCTCTATGATGAATTCCATCAATCGTCAAATGTTACTTTAGCTGATCTGAACCGGGATGGCTTGCTGGATATAATTTCGATTGGCGATGGGATTATAGCTTATATCAACACAGGCATGTCAGAAGATCCGTTTACTCCGGAAACTTTGTGCCCCATCCTGTACAATAATTATTCCCCTGTCATCAAAGCTGCCGATTATGACAATGATGGAGATCTTGATTTTTTCATTTTGTCGTCGACCATCTCTTTAGTTGGCATTAATATATCAGAAGGATCCTATATCAGTTTTGATATTGCGCCGCTGCCGTTCCCGACGGTTGAATATGGCTCGGTTGACTTTGCTGATTCTGACCGGGATGGAGATCTTGACATGTTGGTTTCGGGTTATTTCACTAATTCAGGAGGTGAACTCCCCAAAATTGGGAATCCTCTGAATAATAACCAAACTCTTCTTTTTTTGAATGACCGGATCGAAAATACATGGATTTTATCTCCTTCAGAATTTTATGGACTGAGTAAAGGTGGTGCTGTCTGGGGTGATTATAATAATGATGGTTATCCGGATGTCCTGATTAATGGTACCGGTGGCGACGCAACCAGAGTTTTGGCACTTTACCAGAACATGAATGGTGAGGGCTTTGAAGAAGTTGACATTCCATCCGGAGGTTTGGCAAAAGGAAATATTAAATGGGCAGATTTTAACAAAGATGGACTTTTGGACTACACGTATTTTGGCTGCTCTTTGGAGGATAATTACAGAGGAATGAGAGTTGCTATTCAGGATGAATCTGGCACCTTCAACCTGATGGATACTACTCTTTTCGATCAAATGAATTATGGCGACTTAACAACTGCTGACATGGATGGAGATGGTGATCAGGATATACTTGTTATTGCCAATTATTACACCAATTCTGGCGGTGGAACACTTGAACAAAAATCACAAATTGATCCTGATAGAAAAGCGTTGCAAACGAACCCACTCGATGGGAATTTTCTCGTAATCTATGAAAATGGATGGTCGACACCAAATACACCGCCTTCAACCCCCGAAAATCTAAGTGTAAATTCCAGCTTTACAGAAACTGTTTTGAGCTGGGATCCCTCAACTGATAGCGAAACCGCATCAGAAGGGCTAACCTACCAGATTCTTCTTGCCACTGAAGGTGAAGGTATAAATTACCATTTTAACAGTGAGATTGACTTTGAAACTGGCTGGAATAAAGTAACCCGTTTCGGGCTAAATAACACATCCTGGAAATTTGATTATTTGCCTGATGGAGACTATTTGGCAATGATTCAGGCAGTGGATCCTGGTTTTATGACCTCCGGATTGTCTGAGCCATTTTATTTTACAGTTAACAGTACCGTGCCGGTAGAGCTTGAATCCTTTACTGGAACCACATCTGGTGGTGATGTACTGCTGAAATGGGAAACGGTATCAGAAACCAATAATGCTGGATTTGAAATACAGAAATCAGAAGACAGGAGTCAGAATTCAGGTTGGAAAACCATAGGTTTTGTTTCTGGGAAAGGAACAACTACTGAGAAACAAACATACACTTTTACCGACCTGACATCTGGCACTAACCAGTTAACTTCATATCGGCTAAGACAAGTTGATTTGAATGGTAAAGAATCGTTTAGTAAGGTAATTGATGTTCAGCAGGAAAAACCACATGAGTTTTCACTCAGTCAAAACTATCCGAATCCGTTTAATCCAGAAACAACAATTCCCTATTCTGTTGCCTCTTCAGGGAAAGTAAGAATTGTTTTGTACGATATTCTTGGCCGTCAGGTAAAAACCTTGTTGAATGAATCCAAAGAGACGGGCTACTATAAATTGCGGGTGACGACAGATGGGCTGGCAAGTGGAATTTATTATTACAAAATGGAGGCAGGAAGCTTTAACTCAATTAAAAAGTTGACAATTTTAAAGTAAGGTTTGCTAAAATAGAAAAAGTAAAAAGGCTGGATCCTGAGTCAAGCTCAGGATGACACTCTCTTGAATTGAATTCGTTTTGAGTAGTTGTCATCCCGGACTTGATCTGGGATCCATTCTATTTTCACCAAATTCTATTTTTTTAAGTATGCTTGTAACTTATAACTATTCTCTACTTTTTCCGTGGAAATGAGCCTTCCCTGTTCGCCGCCATCCACACAAAACTGGCCATTATCATTGAAGTTTGTTTTAAATCAGCTTCAAGTGCATGGTCATAAACATCCATGTTTGAATGCCATGTCCGTTGGAAGTAATGAATCGGATCCTGAATAAACTGAAATCCGGGTAGCCCAATTGCATTAAATGCCACATGGTCAGTACTACCCGTACTTCTTGGGGTTAATGTAGATGCACCATCTTTTTCAAAAGGACTAAACCAGGCTCTGAAAATTGGTCTGGTGCCTTCATTGCCTTCCATATTGATTCCTCTGAACTTACCCGAACCATTATCCATATTGAAGTAAACCTGAAATTTTTCACCATCAGGCTGATAAGAGATGGAATCCCAGGGTGCTGTTTTGTCCAACCGCTCCCCTAGATGTTGTTTAACAAACCCACGTGAGCCAAGAAGGCCCTGCTCCTCACCACCCCATAATCCTATTTTTATTGTTCTTTTGGGCTTTAGGCCTAGTTTCTGAATGATCCGTACAGCTTCCAGACAGGTTGCGACTCCGGCACCATTATCTGTTGAACCAGTTCCACCATGCCAGGAATCAAGGTGTCCGCCAATCATGACAATTTCATCTTTCAGATTGGTTCCTGGAATTTCTGCAATAACATTAAAACCATTTACCGGGGTTGTTGTCTCGACCTCAAGGTTCAGTTCGAGTTTAATTTTTTCCTTTTCTTCAATTAGTCTAAGCAACCGGTTATAATGTTCTCCCGCAACCATTATTTGAGGCATTTTTATTTCGGCTTCAGGATGCCAGGATGCCATTCGTTTATCCCATTCAATTTCTGGTGACTGAGGATAGGTTGCTCCCATTACAAAAACGGTACCGCCATCTCCACGGCTACCCTCAAGTGTAGCAATTGCACCCTCTACAATTAAGAATTTCCATTTTTTATAATTTAGTAATGCTGCTGATGAGGGCTCAGTAGATCTTCGGTTGGCCTGTTCACCAGGAGTAGCGTTGGTCATTTTTAAAAGCGTAGAATCTGCAACACGGGTTGCTTCCGGCTGGAAATGGGGATCTATTTCACGTTCTGAATTTAAAAGAACAAATTTATTTTTCAATTTACCTTTGTATTGTAACAAATCTGCTTCTGACTTAATATCAAAATAGATCAATTCCCCGGTTACAGTTCCTTTTACTCCATTTGACCATGCCTTCGGATAAGCAATTAGAGGGAAACTGGCATTACCGACAGCCGTTAAAGAAAATTTCCTGATTGTCCAACCTTTGCCTACCTGTTCAAAGTTTTCAAATTTTACATTTTCAACACCCCAACCAGTTAATTGATCCTTTACCCATCCGGCAGCTTTGGTGTAGCCTGGAGAGAATGTTAACCTCGGACCATTTATATCAGTGAGGTTTTTTAAAAGATTCATAACTTGTGAGTTTTGCGATATTTCAGCCCTGATCTTTGAAATTACCGATGTATCTGCTTTTTCAATCACCGATTGTGTATAACCAGTAGAAATTAAAGACAAAAAGAGTGTTATTCTTAGAATAGTTTGCAAAGCCACATTTTCTCCTTTTTTATTAAAAATACTTTCCTGTTATGCTTTTTTGCAAAAACAAAAACATTTTTTAAACTAAATATGTAGAAAAAGGATGGAAAAACTACTTTTTTTGATTAATAACTGATTAATTTTATCAGTTGTGATTTTTGTCACAGACATGTTACAAGATATCTCTCGATATTTACATAAAATAAAAGGGCTTCCATTATGTCAGCATCAGACATGAACCTCTACAGAGTAGATACTAACTTCCGGTTTTTAGCTGAATATACACTGTACTACAGTGATAAAGTGGAAAGCCTGTTTTTTAATGATTTTGAGTCAATCCAAAAATGGCTTAATAAAAATGATTACGTTAAAAGGTATACTATTTATAAATTCTCAAATAATGAAAAAATGTGGATGTTATCTGAGGATCGCAATCAACCTGTTCCGTTAAAATCAGTATCAACTTTTTCCTGATTTTATCAGCCCATTTATTTTAACAAAAAGGCCAGTCGAATGACTGGCCTTTTTTGTTTGTTTACTTTTCAATTCCCTATAAAACAGAAAAGCCAGTCTTGCGACTGGCTTTTTGCGGTCCGGACGAGGCTTCCCGATTCTCGGGACGACCTTCTGCGTGACAGGCATTTACCAGCCGTTGCTTAACTCTTCCAACTTTTCCCTAAAACAGAAAAGCCAGTCATGCGACTGGCTTTTTGCGGTCCGGACGAGGCTTCCCGATTCTCGGGACGACCTCCTGCGTGACAGGCATTTACCAGCCGTTGCTTAACTCTTCCAACTTTTCCCTAAAACAGAAAAGCCAGTCTTGCGACTGGCTTTTTGCGGTCCGGACGAGGCTCGAACTCGCGACCTCCTGCGTGACAGGCAGGCATTCTAACCAACTGAACTACCGGACCAAACTCTTATTTATAAACGACTTACAAATTTTATCTTGACCGTCATTTTTAAGTGACACAAAGTTACGACGATTTATTTAATTACGCAAGTACTACCAGAGAATATTTAATTAGTTTTCTCTTTTTTTCTGTATAAAATTGCGAATGCAAGTCCTGCATATCCGCCAACCATCAGATAAGGTGAAAGCCAAAGTGAAATCCAGCCATCAGCTTCATTTTCAACTGCCATCAGGACGAAAGATAAAATGATAATCGCTATACATCCAACCATTAATATATAATTTTCACGGGTGAACGGCATTACAATACTAAGATCAACACCTGATTTTTTCTTCGTCGCTGTAGTTTGGGAACGGGGTTTAACTGCCATGATTTTAAAATATCCTTTTAAATTTTTCTGTCATTTCTTGAATTTGTGCCTCTGTAATAATCAAAGGCGGTAATAACCTGATTACAGTTGAATCTGTCGAATTAATAATCATTCCCTCTTCAAGTGCCTTTGCCGGATAAGGAGAACTATCTTCAAACAATTCAATAGCGGCCATTAAACCAAAAGTTCTGACCGATTTTATCTTTTTAGGAAATAACTCCTGCAAGTGTTTTAAAGCTTCTGAAAGAATTTTGCCGGTTTGTTTGACGTGCTCAAGTCCATTTTGTTCAAATAACCAGTTCATTACTACTTGTCCGGCAGCACAGGCCACTGGGTTCCCACCAAATGTTGTACCATGATCACCAACATGCCAAAGAGAATTGATCTCTTCAGAACCAAGAATTACACCAAGGGGTAAGCCCCCACCTATTGGTTTGGCTGAAACGACAATATCTGGTTTAAGTGTGTACCACTGATAGGCAAAGAACTGACCAGTACGCCCAATACCAGACTGTATTTCATCAGCAACAAGTAAAAATTTATATTTTCGGTGAAGTCTGTCAAGTTCATCGGCAAATTCACATGAAATGGGCCTTATTCCGCCTTCACCCAAAACAAACTCAAGAACAACGGCAGCAGTATTTTCATTTATTTGAGAAAGGTCTTTAATGGAATCAAACTGCAAATGCTTCACTTCAGGCATAAAAGGATCGTATCCTTCTCTGTATTTATCTTTATAAGTTAAAGATAATGCCCCGAGTGTACGTCCATGAAATCCTTTTGAAAACGCATAAATATCAGAACGGCCATTTTTCCTGGCCCAACGTCTTACTAATTTCAACGCACCTTCAACTGATTCAGCACCTGAATTACTAAAGAATACCCGTGTCATTCCAGGTGTGGCCTGCAGAATTTTTTCAGTTAATAATACCTGAGGAATATTGATAAATGCATTACTCAGATGAGAAAAACGATTCATTTGGTCAGTGACAGCTTTTATTATCCCAGGATGGGCATGACCTAAAGCATTTACACCCAGACCCGCAACTAAATCAAGATAAGGTTTCCCCTGATCATCAAAAAGATAAACACCCTCTCCCCTTGTAGGAATAAGGGATGACCTTTTATAGGTCTCAAAGAAATTTTTCTTTTCTTCAGAAACAAGATCAGTTTGAAAGGAGATCTCTGATAATTTCGTTGACATGAATTTTTAATTCTTCCAGATTGCCTTCGTTGTGAATGACGAACCGTGACTGATGTTCAAATACTTCCAGATTTCCCTGAACATGCATTCTATTTTGAATATCCGCACTGTCACCGCCCCGGCGAACTGCCCGGTTAAGTCGTGTCTCCTCTGATGCACTTACGAATATAACATTATCCAGATATTTATCAAATCCGGCCTGATAAATGAGTGCTGCTTCGTGGAAAATCAAACGGTGTTGACTATTCTCCCTGCAAAATTGTTCAAAGGAAACCAGTACTTTTGGATGAATGAGCTGATTCAAGCCTATCCGGAAATCAGAATCTGAAAATACTTTTGAAGCGATGAATTTCCGGTCTGGTTCACCCGATGGAAGCCAGGCATTTTTGCCTATTGCCGAAAGAATATAGCTTTTTACATCCTGATCAGAAGATAGAAAACCTTTTGCAACAGCATCCGCATAAAAAACAGGAAATCCAAGTGATTCAATAACTTCAGCAACCATTGATTTCCCGCTGGCAATTCCACCCGTAATTCCAATTCGTTTCATTTCTCACCTGATAATTGCAAACTTGCCTGCTTTAACTTTCCCGTTTTTTTCGATAGCCCTGAAAAGATAAATTCCTGAAGCGGCTATATTTCCATGTTCATCACGTCCGTCCCAGGATTGAACACCACCCGGATTCTCTTTTTTAATCTCTTTCACCTTCCTGAACCTGATATCATAAATAATCAGAGTTAAAACTTCAGGAAGATTTCCAAAAAAGAGTTCAGATGAAGTTTCCATATTCCATGGATTCGGATAAACCAGAAGATTTTCAACATTATCAGAGGAGGAACCAAATTCCACCTGACTACCTGATTGGCTGATAATTTCCCCGGTAACTGATTTCATGCCAGAGAAATCAACGGTCATATTTTTTCCAATACTGCCAAAAGGTCTTTCTGGGGTCCGAATCCGAATTGAATTAGCAGAAACAATTTCTTTTGTAAATTGAGTTGTTTCGCCAATAAAAACCGGAATTCTTTGATTGGAAAGTACCGAGGTATCAAATTCTTTTGAAAAATAAACGATAAAACTAGTTTCCGTTTCGATTTCGCTGTGAGTGATATAAAAATTATCAGAGTGTTCAACTTCGTTAGAGAGTGTCAGCTCAAAAGGGGAATTGGTGAGAACCCTGCCATTAATATCTTTCAATTCCGGAACAACCCACACACCTGTTAATTCTTTGGGGTATCGAACAATCATTCGTTTCTTTGATTCATCTAGAAGCAAACGGTCAGGGTAAACAAATTGCCAGATAAATTGTGACTGAACTTCTGCAGGAAAATAAATGGGTTGACTTGAACTCAATTCAATTAATCCGTTACGGAATTCACTTTTCAATAATCCAGCCTTGAAAAAAGTAAGGTCTGATTTGTTTTTACCGGTAAGGGAAATAACTGGTTTTTCTGCCAATGAAAGCAAGACCTGCAATGTTGAATTCAATTTTCCTTTTATCTGTATGGTATCCGATTGATAATTTAAAACCCGTTCAAACTTCCAATCATTTTCCATTTGGTAAAAAATATGAATCCCCGTCAGGGCTTTTTCAAGTTTCAGATATCCGGTTGAGTCAGTTTCCTGAATAAATCTTGAAATCACAGGCTGATTACGTTCTGATAGCGACCAGGCAGTTGGGCTTGTTCCTGAATTTGTTAAAAAATCAAACCCTGTATTTTTAACTTGTCCTTTTGAAACAAGTGATGAAAATGAGGCGTTTGGAATCCGGGTTTTAAGTTCATAATTGCTTGTTAATCTATTCCAGAAAAGTAAATAAAGATCAGGGTGGAGGCCCATAACCAACCAGTTTTCACCCCCTTTTTTCAAAACTCCGATTTTATTTTTCCGTTGGGATTCTCCTGCAAAGTTCAGGAACCAGGAATCATATAAAACAGAATCCCGCCCATTTATTTCAGAATAAACACGTAAACTCCACCTCGCAGGGAAAGTTTCCCCATAAATAGGGTGTTCAATTTGTAAATCATGCGAAACAATAATCAATTCATCTGTTCCATCACCATTCAGATCAACCGCTTCTATGTAATCTGAAGCTTCATATAACGAAACAGGGTCTGCAAAAATGACGCTTAAAGTATCTGAATTATCCCAGTTATAAACAATGGCGTTTCCGGCAGGATCGCCAATCAGGATTTGGGGGTTGGAAATCGAATTTCTATATCTGACAATCCGTGAATTTGGGGGGCCGCTTAATCTGAGTTCTTTCGGATAAAATAACGGTTGTGTTCTTACGAAATCTGTTCCGCTTGAGTTCAGCTCAGAAACAAAGTAGGATGAGCTGTTTCTCCAGATCAGGTGAAGTTTCCCATCTTTTTCCACCAACTGACTTCCCCAGCATTCTTTTTCACCCGGGTTTTGCCATATTTTTTGGGTTGGTGGAAGACTATCAGATTCACTGGAAAATAAATAGGAATTCCCAAGGGCAATAGCCAGGAGCCAGTTTTTTCCGTTAAAGGTTATGAAATCCTTCGGAACCAGCTTCTGTACGATAGAATCCTGAGGAGTTTTGAGGTTCTTTCCATTGTAGAAATATAAACTTCCGTATTCAGATTCAGGTGATGATTTACTCAAAACAAGATCCGTTAAACCGTCCCGGTTCCAGTCTAAATTTTCAGAAAGAAGAAATGATTCGGGCAGTTCTTTTAATTGCAGGGAATCAAGTTCTTTTCTTTCAGAAATAGTAACAGGTACATCAACAAATTTTTTAGCTGTTTGTCTATCCCCTGAAAGATCTTCAGCAATTAGCTTCACTTCCCACCTTCCCGGAAACGGCACTAAAACGGAGGTGAAGCCGGTGTACCGCCATCCCTGGTTTGATCCTGTTATTACAGTTGAGCCGTTTTTTGCTTCAATTGAAAGAAGAGTGGGATGTGAAGAATTGACCTCACCCCAAACAGCCCAATGATCACGATCCAATGCTTTATCAATCCATGAAAATGATAGTTTAAGTGGCGATTTATATTTAAATATGGTTCTGCGGTCTTCTATACGGGTGCCATTCTGATTTAAAACGCTTAAGCGAATCGAAAGTACTGAATCAGTTGTTCCAATCTGATCTTTTACTTCATCCCAGATTAATCTTCCTGCAATTTTGTTCAAAAGCCTCTCATTGCCGGAACTGATTAATTTCCAGTCCTCAGGATATCCCAGGCCAGATTTCCAATAGAGTTCCCATCCTTTGAAATTTGGAGAAAGTGTTGAGGCAAAAACTGAAAGTGTATCGTTTTTCCACCAGGAATCAATCTCAGGGGATGTAATTCTCACTTCATAACGGTTCTGAATTTTGTATAAAGCATGGGTCAGATTAACAACACCACCACCTGATTGTGGTGAAAATCCGTTTTCTGTCGTTCTGACAGCCGTTTCCTGTAAAAGACTTCGCAACGAGGATGTTGTAAAATCTTGATTTAATCCTTTTAAAATTGCTGCAATTCCAGCCACGTTCGGGGCCGCAGCGGATGTTCCTGAAAATGCACGGTAACGATTTCCTGTTGCCGTGGTGGGGATACCAACACCGGGTGCAAGAAAGTCAAGACTATTTCCAAACATTGAAAAAACTGCACGGTCTCCATACTCAGTTGAAGCACCAACCGAAATCACACTTTCATACCCTGATGGATAGTGACGGTCATATCCGCCGCTGTTACCCGAACTTGCAATGAGAATAATGCCATCCTTTTCCATGGCGTCACAAATGGTTTCAAGCAAAAGGGATTTTTCATTGCTTGATCCAAAACTCATATTGACGATATCAACTTTCTGATACCAGGCATAAAGTAAACATTTGGCAATATCTGTTTCAGAACCATTCCCCGTATTATCAAAGGCTTTTAAGGTCAGAATTTTCACATTTGGCGCCAACCCAGCGATACCAATTGAATTATTTTGAGTTGCAGCAATGATTCCCGACACTGAGGTTCCGTGCCCCTGGTCATCAATAGGAAGATTTGAAGCCCGGGTTGAAATGAAATTGAATCCATAAATATCATCAGTCAGACCGTTTTGATCGTTGTCAATTCCATCCGGAGTAAAATTCTCACCCGGATTCTTCCACATTGATGATTTCAAATCTTCATGTTCCGGATCAATTCCTGTATCCAAAACACCAACCACAACCTGATTCAGATCATCGGTACTAAAAAGTTTGGAATCATAACCCATTGCCCTGAAATTCCATTGACTTGAATATGCCGAGTCGTTGAATTCAACCTGATCCAACTTGAAAACCAAAACCGGTGAAGAATAGTCTGAGGAAACTGATTCAGCATCGTTTTTGTCCATTAGAAAAAAACCGGAAGTTACAGTTTGAAACTGCATCCACGGTTCATCAAAGAGGGGTTTTAGCTGTGTTCCAGATTTTTGAAGGGATTTTAGCTGTTCGGCTGACAGATGGATCAGACGATCCTGACCAAACAAATGAAAGTGAGATAGAAGTACACCTACTAGTAGACAAAAAAACCTGATCAATAAAATAGTCCTTTGTTAGTCAGCAATTCTTGCAAGCATATTAAATTCTTTTGCCAATTGAGAGGCAATAAATTTTCTCTCGTATAATTGCTGAAGAAGGGGGTCTGGTTTTTCAGGGTAACCTTTTTTCGTCCAGGCTGTGTACATCGCCACAATTGAATTTCTGATTTCCTCAATCATTCCTGGGTTAATAACCCGTGCCGTTGGGAATGGTTTCAGTGTCTTTGCCACATCATTATCAGGACACAAAGCGAGGATTGGTTTTCCTGATCCGATATATTCGTAAACTTTTCCTGTTGAAATCGATTCATAACCCTTACCAACACCCAGAGAAAGCCAAAGAGCATCAGCCTGACTTAACCAGTGAATGACAACCGGATGTTCCTGATAGTCATGGTAAGTAAACAAATCATTGATCTGATGTATTTTGGTGCGATTTACAAATTCCTGCTGAACATAACCAATCATGTGAAATTCAATGTGAGCAAATATATCCGGATGTGATATTTTCAAAAGGGCAAGAGCTTTGTAAAGTGGCTCTGGTGTATTTTTTTCATAAAAAACCCCGGTATAAAGCCATTTCATTTTTCCTTTTGTTTTCTTGTAAGGTTTGGCATATTTCGTAAAATCTTCCTGATCATAGCCCTGGGTGAGCACTTTAACCGACCCTAAACTCAGTACATCCCTATGGCGGGCAACTAGTTTTTCTTTTATAGTACGGTTGATGGTTACAATCAAATTTGCAGACTTTACTACTTTCCGTTCCAAATGATAATGCAATGTTTTATGAAAAGGTGTCCAGTAAAAATGATAGGGGTTATCAAGCCAGGAATCTCTGAAATCCAGTACCAATGGCAGACCTGTTGCCCGTTTAAGTTCACAAGCAACCAAATGATCAGTATAAGGAGGTGCAGTTGAAAAGATAATCTGGTGTTCAGTCTTGTTCAGCTCAACCAAACCGGCCTTGACTGCCGATGATTTCCAGAAAATTTTATTGTCAGGAATGAAAAAGAACTGTGAAATTCTGTTTAGTATTTTCCGTAACCATTCATTTTTAAGTTTGATGGTTTTACGATTTTTGAAGAGCTTTACGGGGTCGATAGCATTGGTTCTGATTATTTCAACATCACGGTGTGCAAGCTCTGTCAGAAAGCTTTCATCAAATGCATAATATGTTTTTGATGTGATGGTAAGAATGGTTGAAGACCAACCAAAATCATGAAGGTACTTAACCAGTTTAAGAGTTCGCTGGACGCCGGATAATCCCATTGGAGGAAAATAATAAGCGACAACGAAGACACGGCGTTTAATCTCGTCGGTATTCATTCTAATAAAAGCCCCTGCCCTGTCTTCTTCAATCAGATGTTATAATTTGGTGATTCTTTGGTGATGTAAATACCATGCGGGTGACTTTCACGCAATCCAGAACCCGTCATTCTGGTAAAACGGGCCTCAGACTTGAATTGTCCGATTGTTGATACACCACAATATCCCATTGCCGCACGCAGACCACCAACCATCTGATAAACGGTTTCAGAAACAGATCCCTTATAAGGAACCCGTCCTTCGATTCCTTCCGGAACCAATTTTTTGATATCGTCTTCAACATCCTGAAAGTACCGGTCTTTACTTCCCTTTTCCATGGCACCAAGAGATCCCATGCCTCGGTAAGTTTTATACTTCCGTCCCTCAAATAATATCGTTTCTCCGGGAGATTCATCCATTCCTGCAAACAAAGATCCTATCATGACCGAATCAGCACCGGCAGCAATAGCTTTTGAAATGTCTCCGGTATATTTGATGCCACCATCGGCAATAACCGGAATATCATGCTTTGTGGCAATTTCAGCAGCCCACATAATGGCTGTGACCTGCGGAACACCAACTCCTGTTACAATTCGGGTTGTACAGATACTTCCAGGTCCAACACCGACCTTTACACCGTTTACACCTGCTTTGATTAAGGCAAGTGCAGCTTCGCCGGTAGCAATGTTCCCACCAATTATTTGCAATGCAGGGTATTTTTTACGGATCCGTTTTACCGTTGATAAAACACCTTCTGAGTGTCCATGCGCAGTATCAACGACCACAACATCGACACCAGCATCTACAAGGGCTGCTACCCGCTTATCTGTATCTTTACCGATACTGACTGCAGCACCGACCCGAAGTCTTCCTCCACCATCTTTACAGGCATTCGGGAAGATCTTCTTTTTCTGGATGTCTTTAAAGGTTATCAGTCCTTTTAAGATGCCATGTCCGTCAACAACCGGGAGTTTTTCAATTTTATGTTTCTGAAGGATGAGTTCAGCTTGTTCAAGTGTCGTCCCGATGGGTGCCGTAATCAGATTTTCCACGGTCATAATATCCCGCAGATACTCGTTCATTTTTCTTACAAAACGTAAATCCCGGTTAGTGACAATCCCGATGAGTTTTCCGTGACTATCTACAATCGGTATCCCGCTGATGTGATACTTGCTCATGACGGCATGAGCATCAGCAACCGTACTGTCCCGATTCAGTGTGTAAGGATTTACGATCATGCCTGATTCGTAGCGTTTTACCTTATCAACTTCTTCTGCCTGGCGTTCTGCAGACATATTTTTATGAATGATGCCAATTCCGCCTTCTCTTGCAAGGGCAATGGCCATATTGCTCTCTGTTACCGTATCCATGGCAGCAGATAAAAGGGGTATATTCAGAGTGATATCAGTTGTCAATCGGGACTGAACCGAAACTTCCCGTGGAAGAATGGTACTATGTGCCGGTATCAACAGAATGTCATCGTACGTCAGGCCTTCGGCCACAATTTTGCTTTGAGCGTATGTATTCGGCATAAATCCTTTAATTATAAGCAGCTATCCCGGTAATATCCTGACCCAGAATCAGAGTGTGGATATCATGGGTTCCTTCGTAGGTTTTTACACTTTCAAGATTATTCATGTGTCTCATAACTGGATATTCACCGGTTATGCCATTTGCTCCCATGATATCACGGGCCAAACGGGCAGTTTCAAGGGCGATATCTACATTGTTTCTTTTTGCCATGCTGATATGCTGGGGTCTTACTTTTCCGGCATCTTTCAACTGACCAACCCGAAGGACAAGCAGTTGTCCTTTTGTAATTTCGTTTAGCATATATACCAGTTTTTGTTGGACAAGCTGAAATCCTGCAATAGGCTTGTCAAATTGAATTCTGGATTTTGCGTATTCAAGTGATGCTTCATAGGTCGCCATTGCAGATCCAAGAGCTCCCCATGCAATACCGTACCTGGCCTGATTGAGGCAACTGAGCGGACCTTTCAGCCCTGAAACTCCGGGGAGTTCATTTTCTGCAGGAATTTTACAATCCTGAAAAACCAGTTCAGAGGTAACTGAAGCTCTGAGAGAATGTTTCTTTTTAATTTCGGGTGCAGTATATCCGGGTGTTCCCTTTTCAACCAGATAACCTTTAATGATACCTTCTTCGTCCTTGGCCCAAACAACGGCAACATCAGCAAGTGTTCCGTTGGTTATCCACATCTTTGCACCGTTGAGTATAATGGAATCACCCTCTTTTCTAGATCGGGTTATCAATCCACCGGGATTTGAACCAAAATCAGGTTCAGTCAGACCAAAACAGCCGATTTTTTCACCTGAGGCTAATTTTGGTAACCAATACTCTTTTTGTTTTTCCGATCCGAAGGCATAAATCGGATACATGACGAGTGAACCCTGTACGGAAACAAAACTTCTTACGCCAGAGTCACCCCGTTCAAGTTCCTGGCAAATTAATCCGTAAGCGATATTGGTAAGCCCGGCACAGCCATATTTTTCTGGCAGATTGGCACCAAAAACGCCTAAATCTCCGAGTTTTTTTACTAAATCAAGGGGAAATGTACCGGCAAGATAATGGTCTTCAATTATGGGCAGGATTTCATCATCAACAAACTTTCTCACAGTTTCCTGAACCATTTTTTCATCTTCAGACAAGAATTCATTAAGGTGAAGGTAGTCTAAACCGGAAAATTTGCTCATAAATTGCTCCAAAATATAAAGTTAGTTAAAATTCCATTTGCATTCAAATTTAAGAGTTCAATTTGAGGCTAAGTAAGATTTGAAAACAAAGAAATAATTTGATTGCGATACTTGCAAATTTACCGGTTTATCTCCAATTTTAGGGTAATCAAATTCAACTCCAATGAAAATCTAACCTCACAATATCCTCATTTCTATTCGTTCTGCCGGATAATCCTCACTTTTTTAAGGATTAATCAATTTATTATTCAGGATAAGTTGATCTATTTCGATAAGTGTGCACCATCTGGTTTTTGCAGCTTCCTTCCAGCTTTATAGTTTATGTTCTTGAGAACGCCATTTTCTCAAAATCACTGATTAGCCTCTTTGATGCTCTATGAGTAAAATACAAATCCAAAAATTATCGTTTTCATTTCCTGATGGAAACCAACTTTTTTCCGCTCTCACAACCCAATTCCCTGTTAGTGTAACAGCATTGATTGGCAAAAATGGTACTGGAAAATCAACATTATTTAAATTGATTTCAGGTGAATTACTTCCAATCTCAGGAAAAGTTTCTGTAAATGGTTCTTTAAGAATGTTCACTCAGGACGATTCCAATTTTAAAACAATTGCAGAAGCAATGGGTGTTTCTCATTACATTGAAGCAATTGATCGGTTATCTAAAGGCCAAATTCTTCATAATGATTTAGATGTCCTGGATGGAAAATGGGATATTGAAACTCACGTCAGGCGTTTACTTGCAGAAAACGGACTTGATTATCTACAAGTGGATACACCTTATTCATATCTAAGCGGAGGTGAAAGAATCATGACCAGGTTTCTGGGGTGTTTGGCAACTGATCCCGATATCCTTTTATTGGATGAACCCACAAATCATCTTGATTCCAAATTCAGAAAACAAATCTACTCCTGTTTATTAAATTGGAAGAAAACTTGTGTGGTCATAAGTCATGATCGTGACCTTCTGAATATTGTGTCTTCAATTGCGGAACTTCGGGATGGCACAATAAACTGGTATGGGGGTAATTATTCTTTTTATAAAGAAATTGAAATCAGACAAAGGGAAGCAATAATTGCTGATCACAACAGATCAAAACGCGAATTAAAGGAACTGGAGGAACAATCAAATGCAAAATTCGAGAATCAGTCCAAAAAAATTGCTCGTGCTTCAAAGTCTCTACCCAAATCCGGAATTCCGAAAATCCTGCTCGGGAAAATGAAACAGAATGCAGAGGCAACACTTGCTAAAACAAGTAAAGTAGCAGAAAATAAAATCGAAACAGCAATGGCATTTGTAATTGAAACCAAAAGTAAATTAGAAACAAAAAGACCCATCATAATCGATCTTCCCGATGTTAAAATTCCAAAAGGTCAAATGTTATTTGATGCAACTGAAATCAATCACCGCTTTGAACCCTTCCCTGAATTTTGGGAGAAACCCATTTCTTTAAATCTTTCAGGTCCGTTTAGACTTGCAATTACAGGAAATAACGGATCAGGCAAAACTGTACTCATAAAAATTATGACTGGTCAGATTGTTCCGTCAAATGGTGAGGTTAATAAACCGATTTGCAATTATGGATGGCTCGATCAGCATTATTCATTCAAATCAAAAGTGAAAACAGTTTATGAATTGGCTTATGAAATAGCAGGTGCCCCAAAAACTGAAGGTGAAATCAGAATAAAATTGGGACGATTTGGGTTTTACAAGGATTCAGTCTTTCTGCGGCTTGATTCATTGAGTGGTGGTGAAAAACTAAGAGTTCAATTGGCTTCTTTATTCATAAAAGACCCTTTACCTCAGGTCTTGATATTAGATGAACCAACCAATAACTCAGATCTTGAAAGTCTTGAAATCCTGACATCAGCAATAAAAACCTGGAAAGGAGCATTAATTGTCATTTCTCATGATTCGCAATTCCTCTCAGAGATTGGAATTGAACAGGAAATCAATCTTAAAAGGGCAAAAACAAAAAAGTCCGCTTTTTGAGCGGACTTTTTTGAAAAACATGAAAGGCTGATATTAATACATATCACCCATTCCGCCGCCCGGCATTTTGGGCATTGGAGCTTCATCTTTTGGTTCTTCAACAATAGTTGCTTCAGTAATGAGCACCATTGATGCCACAGATGCAGCATTTTCAAGAGCAATACGGGTTACTTTGGTCGGATCAATAACACCGGTTGAGAAAAGATTTTCATACACTTCAGTACGTGCATTGAATCCATAATCACCAGTTCCTGATTTTACCTTTTCAACGATAACAGATGCTTCAAGACCAGCATTGTTAACGATGGTGCGCAATGGTTCTTCAAGAATACGGGTAATAATCTTGATACCGGTAGCTTCATCAGCATTGAGACCCTTGAGATTAGCAAGAGCCGGAATGGTTCTGATCAGAGCAACACCACCACCAGGGACGATGCCTTCTTCAATTGCAGCACGGGTTGCATGAAGTGCATCTTCAACACGGGCTTTCTTTTCTTTCATTTCGACTTCTGTTGAAGCACCAATGTGAAGAACAGCAACACCGCCACTTAATTTGGCAAGACGTTCCTGAAGTTTTTCTTTGTCATAGTCTGAAGTGGTTTTCTCAGCCTGAGCTTTGATTTCACCGATACGTGATTTGATTTTAGCCTCATCACCGGCACCATCAACAATGATTGTATTGTCCTTGTCGATAACAACACGTTTTGCACGGCCAAGATAGGTCAAATCAGCGCTTTCAAGTTTGTAACCTTGTTCTTCGCTGATTGCAAGACCGTTTGTCAGAATTGCAATATCTTCGAGCATAGCTTTACGGCGATCACCAAAACCAGGTGCCTTAACAGCAGCAACTTTAAGTGTTCCACGGAGTTTGTTAACAACGAGGGTTGCTAATGCTTCACCTTCAAGATCTTCAGCAATAATCAGAAGTCCACGGCCGGTTTGAGCAACTTTTTCAAGGATAGGAAGAAGATCTTTCATTGCAGAAATCTTCTTGTCGTAGATCAGAATGAACGGATCTTCGAGAATAGCTTCCATGGAGTCGGAATTGGTGATGAAATAAGGAGAAAGATAACCGCGGTCAAACTGCATACCTTCTACGGTCTTCAGTTCAGTTTCGGTTCCTTTTGCTTCTTCAACAGTGATAACGCCATCTTTTCCAACTTTTTCAAATGCTTCTGCAATCAGATTTCCGATTTCAGCATCATTGTTGGCAGAAATGGAAGCAACATCTGCATATCCTTTTTTACCATCAACATTTTTAGAAATCTTCTTCAGTTCAGCAACAACTGCAGCAACAGCCTTGTCGATACCACGTTTCAAATCCATTGGATTTGCACCGGCAGTAACGTTTTTATATCCTTCACGAACAATCGCCTGAGCAAGAACGGTAGCAGTTGTGGTACCATCGCCCGCAACGTCAGAAGTTTTGGAAGCAACTTCCTTAACCATCTGAGCACCCATGTTCTCAACAGGATCTTTCAATTCAATTTCTTTTGCAACAGAAACACCATCCTTGGTAACAAGAGGTGAACCGAATTTTTTGTCGATAACCACGTTACGGCCTTTGGGTCCGAGGGTTACTTTTACTGCATCTGCAAGCTGATCAATTCCAGATTTCAGTTTTGATCTGGATTCAGTATTGAAATAAATAAGTTTTGCCATTTTAAAATTCCTTGGTTGTTATTTTTATATGTTTTAATTACAGAATTGCGAAAACGTCTGATTCTCTCATAATGAGTAAATCGGAACCATCAACGCTGATTTCAGTTCCTGAATATTTACCATAGAGAACTTTATCGCCAACTTTAAGTTGCATTGGAATTGTGGTACCACTATCAGCAACTTTTCCGGGTCCGACAGCTACGATTTCGCCTTGTTGTGGTTTTTCTTTGGCAGTGTCAGGGATAAACAATCCACTTTTTGTTTTTTCTTCAGCAGCTGCTGGCTTTACAACGATACGGTCTGCTAAGGGTCTGATGCTCATAGTTTCCTCTTATGTTTTTGATTTAATAAAATGGGACTGACAAGTCTGTCAGTTTATTTGCCGTTTGCCCTATTATCAAAGGGCGTGCCAAACCTTTTCTGGAATTTGCCAATACTATTTTTCAGCTGATTCTTATAGGATATCTGATTAAAAAGGTATAGTAAGGGAAGTAAAAATCTGGAAAGGGTGAGCTTGGATGAAGTTAGAAACTATTGTTTGTTTCTATTTGATATTTTTTAGCCAAAATGACAGGACGAAATGAAAGGATGGCAGAAGATCTTACCTTGTTAATACCCAATTTTGATTATTTTCTTTTTGAAGCTGGCACGCTCCTGAAAATAAAAAGTCTGCAGGACCAGTTAGAATGACTTCCTTAAAATCATCGTTGAAATCAACCGTTAAAAGCTGTCCTGATTGAACCTTAACACTTACTGGTCGGGTTTTAACAATTCCCTGCCGGTATGCAATTATTGCACCTGCAACTGTTCCGGTACCACACGCTAGAGTTTCGTTTTCAACTCCTTTTTCATAGGTTCTGATTCTTATCGAATTACAATCAACGCCCTCGATAAAATTTACATTGGCACCGTTTTTTGATTTTGCAAAATCAGAATACCGAAGTTTCTTCCCCTCCGAAAAAACATCAAAATTCTCAAGATCCTTCTTTAAAATCACGAGATGCTGTGTTCCTGTGTTCAGGTAATAGGTATCTTGAATTCCTGTTTCAGAAAAATCAAACGGATCAATCATTGAGAGAGCAACCTGATTTCTGGTAACCTGAGCAGAGTAAGTTCCAGACAAGGTTTCAAATCTGACAATTTCTTTTCCGGTCAAAACTGAAAAAAATGCACTGATGCATCGGCCGCCATTTCCACACATACCGGCAAGTGAGCCGTCAGAATTCAAGTACAACATTCTAAAATCATGGGTTAAGCTTGATTTAATTACCATAAGCCCATCCCCGCCAATTCCAAAATTCCTGTCACATAAAACCGGAGCCATTTCAGAAAAAGTTTGATCGGATACTTTATCATCCCGATCATCGATCAGAACAAAATCATTCCCGGCACCCGTATATTTTTCGAATTTAAGGGTGATGTTCATCTTTATTACCACAATTATTGCAATCGTTAAAATCAACAGGCTCAATTTGGAAGGTTGAGTGATGAATTTTGAAAGTCCCTTCAGCGATCTGGTGGGCTGATTTCAACACTGAACCGGTTTGTGAAAAGTCTGAAACTGTGAGGTGACAGGAAAGATTGTGTAAACCTGAAGAAAGTGTCCAGATGTGGATATCATGAACACCTAACACACCAGAAATGCCGGAAAGAGAGCTTTGCAATTCGTTTACTTTGATTCCGGAAGGGACACCTTCCATTAGAATATTCACCGTTTCTTTCACCAGATTTATGGCACTGTAAACAATAATTAGTGAAATGAAAATAGAAACTATAGGGTCTGCAATAAGCCATCCAGTAAAAATGATAAATAAACCTGCAACTATTGCTCCTACCGAACCCAAAGCATCACCAACTACATGAAGAAATGCGCCTTTAATATTCAAATTGTCTTTACTATGCTTAAAAAGGAGGGCCGCAGACAAAAGATTAGCAATGAGACCAATGACCGCAACGCCCAACATAATTTCAGCCTGAACAGGTTCTGGGTTGAAAATCCGGGTGACAGCTTCAACTGCAATGTAAATCGCTAAAACCAGAAGTAATACCCCGTTTGTAAACCCAACAACAATTTCAGATCGTTTATAACCAAAAGTTTTACGGTTATTGGCTTTTTTCTCTCCCAAACGAAAACCAATCCAGGAAAAAATCAAAGCTGCCAGATCTGTAAGCATATGACCGGAGTCTGCAAGCAAAGCCAACGAATTCGAAATCAAGGCACCGGCAAATTCTGCAATTAGAATAACCGCCGTAATCAGAATTGCAAGTGCAAGCCTGTTTTTAGGAAGTTCATGCGAATGACTATGACTATGGCTATGACCATGCTCGTGGTCGTGCGGGTTATGACTACCCATTTACTCTATTTTCCAAATTTAGATTTCAGGGCAGAAAGTTTGTCTTCGAAAGTTTCTTTAACTGGTTCTGGTCGGCTAACTGGTTGTTTTTGATAACTTTGTTGTTGACGTTGCACAGGTTTAACTTGTGCCTGATTTCCTTGAGGATGAGGTTGTGATGGTTTCTGATTCTGAACCGGGCCTTCTGGTGATTTCATGGTCAGCCCTATTCTCTGGCGATCAGTATCAATAGATTTTACCCATACATCTACTACATTTCCAACACCCATAACTTCATGCGGGTTTTTAACGAATGCCTGCCCCATTTCAGAAACGTGAACAAGCCCATCGTGCTTTACTCCAATGTCAACAAAAGCACCAAAATCAACAACATTCCGAACAGTACCTTTAAGTTTCATTCCGATTTTTAGATCTTCAAACTTAAGTACATCAGTTCTGAGAATAGGAGCTTGCATATCTTCACGCGGATCACGACCCGGCTTTTGAAGGTTTTCCAAAATCAGTTCGAGTGTTGGTTTCCCAACACCCAATTCAGTTGCGAGCTGGTCTAACTTAAACTTTTTAACCGCTTCAGAAATTCGTTTGTTTTCATTTTGAATGGATTTAACATCAAGTTCAAATTTTTCAAGCAATTTTTGGGTTGCTTCGTAAGACTCGGGGTGAATTGAAGTATTATCCAATGGGTTTGAACCATCCGGGATCCGTAGGAATCCGGCTGCCTGAACAAATGCATGCTCACCTAACCCTTTTACCTTGAGTAATTCTTGCCGGGTTGTAAATTTCCCAATTGAATCTCTAAATTGAATAACATTTTGGGCCGTGCGCTTGTTAAGTCCTGAGATGTGTGTCAAAAGAGATGCAGAACATGTATTCAGATTTACCCCTACGTGATTTACGCAGGACTCAACAACCTGACCTAATTTGCTTTCCAGCATTTTCTGGTCAACATCATGTTGATAAAGACCAACACCAATTGATTTTGGGTCAATTTTAACCAATTCGGCCAACGGATCGATAACTCTTCTGGCTATTGAAATATTTCCACGCTGGGCTGCTTCAAGTTCCGGGAATTCTTCAGCTGCAATCTTGGAAGCTGAATAAACAGAAGCACCTGCTTCACTTACTATAAGATAATAACAGCCAAGTTCGTTGTTTTTGATAGTATCTGAAACAAACTGTTCTACCTCCCGGGAAGCCGTACCATTACCGATCGCAATAATATCAACATGGTATTTTTTAACCAGTTCTGTGACTTTTCTTTCGGAAATATCTGTCCATTTTCTGGGTTCAGTTGGATAAATGGTATCACCATCCAAATATTTTCCGGTTGGATCCACTACAGCAATTTTACATCCGGAAACAAAACCAGGGTCAATTCCCAAAATTGTTTTGCCAAATACCGGTGGCTGAAGTAAAAGATTATGAAGATTTTTGGCAAAAACTTCTATTGCGTGCAAATCTGAATATTCAGTTAGTTCATTCCGGATTTCACGTTCAATACTTGGTTCAATCAAACGGCCATAAGTATCTTCCACAATGATCGGAATCTGATCAAAAAAGGTGCCGGCAGGATTCTTGGTTACTTTTGATAAAATAGTTTGGGTGCAGAGTTCTTCAGAGACAGAGATTTTAACCTTTAAGATGTCTTCTCGTTCACCCCGGTTTACTGCAAGAATCTGATGGGGTTTTAACCGTGAAATCGACTCTTCAAACTGATAATAGGTTTCAAAATCTGTTCTTGCTGTTTTTTCAACCTGTTTCTTTTCAGCTTTTAATGACCCGGCAGAACGGGTTAATTCCCTGATAAGTTTTCTTACATCTGCATCCTCACCAATCCACTCACAAACGATATCCCGTGCTCCTGAAAGTGCCTCATCCTTACTCGTTACTTCAAGTTCCAGGTTAACAAAGGGTTCTAAAATATCATCAATTGCACCCGGTAGATTGCCCTGATCATAAATAAGTTTGGCGAGAGGTTCAAGTCCTTTAGCTTTGGCAATCGTTGCCCGGGTTTTCCGTTTCGGTTTATAAGGCAGGTAAAGATCTTCGAGTTCCTGCATCTGCATGCAATTCAGAATTCTGTTTTTCAGTTCGTCAGAAAGCTTGCCCTGCTCTTCGATACTTGAAAGTATGGTGCTCTTTCTATCTTCCAGTAACCGTAAATAATTAATTTTCTCTTCAATCGCTCTGATTTGCTCTTCATCAAGTCCACCTGTCACTTCCCGGCGATATCGGGTTATAAACGGAACTGTTGCCCCTTCATCCAGCAGTTTAACAGTTGCTGTGACTGAATGCTGTGCTAAATTTAGGACTGAACCAATGTATGATAAAATCTGTGTTTCTGTCATAAAGGGCTATTTAGTTTTAGATCCATACTTATTTTTATATTCCTGAGTGAGACTAAAAGGTGCCCATTGTTCATCATTAAAAACTGAAACAGAATATTGAATTTTACCTGGACCTTTTTTCCAAAGGACCTGTTTACCGCCTCCATAAGAATTTACTTCCCCATTGGCAGCATTCAATTCAGAGTCTTTGTCAACATCAATGTAGATATAGCTGTCATTGATGTAAAATCCTTCTATCTCGCCAACATGCTTTACAGTAAATTCAATCTCAGCAACAAGTAGGTCGTCTTTTAAATATAATTTTCTTCCAGTAACCGTTTTACCTTCAGCTTTTCTGTCTTTGACAAAGTCCTGAGATTTCAATCCATAATCATAAAGGCCCTCAAGATCAAGTTTTCGCTGATCAGAATCTACAACATCTGACCCTATACCTCGAAATATGACTTTACCCTTTGCAGAGAGGTCTTTATTGATTGTAAGATCATATTCCACTGTTTTAAATGTAAGACAACCTGTAAAAAGAAAAGGCAATAATAAAAGGAACCATTTAACCTTCATAGGGAATCTCCAGGTTTTCAATCCATTCATTAATATTCTGGCGGCGCCTGATTTCAATTAACTCACCATTTTTTTCAAGATACTCCGGCGAAAGCGGTCTCATATTATAATTTGAGGCCATTGCAGCAGTGTAAGCCCCTGAATCAAGTATTGCGATTACATCACCACGATTTAGTTCCGGAAGCAAAATATTTTCTCCGAGAAAATCTCCCGATTCACAAACCGGCCCAACAACATCATATAAACTCTTTTGGGCATATTGTTCATCAACAATCTTCACAATTGTATGAACTGAACCGTAAAGTGAAGGACGAATGTTTTCAGTCATAGCCGCATCGCAAATTGCAAAATTCTTTTCTCCGTTTCTTTTTGTGTAAAGAACAGTTGAAAAAATTGCACAGGAATTTGCAACAATAGCCCGGCCCGGTTCAATACTAATGTTGAATTTTTTATCATTTAGGATGGCGATTTGACTGAACAGGTCTTCAAGAAGCGGTAAAGTTGAGTTCCCGCTTCCATCATAATCAACCGCAAAGCCGCCGCCAAGGTCTATATCTGAAATTTTAAAGCCAAGCTTATAAAATTCATCGGACTGTGCACTTAAAAACCTGAAAACATCAACGAAAAGGTTTAAGTCAGTTATTTGGGAACCTATGTGAGCATCCAAAGTAGTCAGGTTTAAAAACTTGTTACTTCTAAGAATATCAATACTTGCAGGAATATCTCGTTTATCAATCCCAAATTTTGATGTGGCTATTCCAGTTGCAATATAGGGATGGGTTTTTGCATCAATTTCAGGATTTAAACGCAATCCTATTCTAACCGGGATACCCAGATTTTCTGCAATTTTGCCGATAACAACCAATTCCTGAATCGATTCGGCTTTAATTGTTTTCAATCCTAATTGGATTGCAGTTTCCAATTCAGCATCTGTTTTCCCAACACCGGCAAAAATAAGATCACCAGGAAGAAATCCGGCGCTCATAGCCTTTTTCAGTTCACCCAATGAATTTACATCAACTTTCAGTCCTGCTTTTAAGATCAGTTTTAAAATAGTAGAATTACTATTAGCCTTCATTGCATAGTGTGTTGTAACCCCAAACTTGTCAAATAGATTTTTAAAAACAGAAATGTTCTCAACTAGTTTAGTATTACTGTATATATAGGCAGGAGTTTGGACTGGGTTTTTTAAATATGCAGCAAATAGAGAATTATAAGATGGGTCTAAAAACATTGGAAGCCTGTAATCGGGAAGATAAAAATGAAAGGGATAGAATGGGGTGGCAGGCTAAATAGCATCTTCTCCGGATTCACCTGTCCGGATTCTGATGACATCTTCAACAGGAAAAATAAAGATTTTACCATCGCCAACAGTATTGGTTTTTGATTTTTCAATAATCAGGTTGACAACATCGTCAACCTGATTATCTAAAATAACAACTTCAATCTTGATTTTGGGTAGAAATTCAATTTGGTATTCATTCCCCCTGTACATTTCAGAATGACCTTTTTGTCTTCCAAAACCTTTAATCTCGGAGACGGTCATTCCAACAATTCCGAAATCAACAAGAGCTTTTCGCACATCATCCAGCTTAAACGGCCGAATGATTGCTTCAACTTTTTTCATTCTCAGTTATTATCCTGATTTGTGTCTAGTTGCTTCAGAAGATCACGAAGTTGTTTCAGGTTAGTTTCAACATCTTTACGTTTAGCCTTCAAAGTTTCAACTTTATCACGGGTAACCGCTTCATCTTCTTCAATTATTCTGACGCGTGATCTGATTTCGGTTGCTTCTCTTTCAGAAATTTCATATCGGCGGGAAGGATCAATTGCATAGGTGGTTTTGAAAGGTAGAATATTAACTTTGAACCCAATATTAATTTTCCATGGTGCATAATTAATATCTTTAAGTCCTCCACCTAAATCATCTCCTTTATTTGGAAAGTAGGAATTGTTTTTAGAACCATTTGCCAAAATATCTGCAGAAATATCTAACCTTAAAAGATCAACTGGTTTAGCTCCAATACCAATGGTTAAATAGGTATAATTCTCACGGGCCTGAATAAAATAATCAGGTTCCTTAATAAACACATTTCCCCAAACCTCACCGTAAAGATCAATAAATGAAAAGGGATATTTAGCTCCAAAGCCATATCTGAATTCCATTGGTCCAGTTGTTGTTTTAGGAGCATTTTCAACTATTTTAGTCCCTGGTTTGAAAATACCGGCCTGTTTAGTATTAATTGCTTCTTTATTTTTATCAAAATAAAGTCCAATGCCAAGATTAGAATGCAGGCTGTAAGATTCATCAGGGAATAAATTATCTCCATAATAACTTAAAAATCCCTCTAGATGAAGAGCAGGTCCTAAACCTCTGTAAACTTCAAAAGCAGTATTATGTTTTGGTGAGTCCCCAACGGGAAAACTTAGGTTTATTAAACCACCAAACTGAAAATAATCTGCACTGAATCCGAACGACCCAGCCTTGAAAGTCAGGCTAAAATCGTGAACTGGTGTATTTGCATCACCTGAGCCATCATTTAAATCCTGATAAAGAGTTGCATTTGCAGCAATCATCAAATTATCTGTAAATGAATAGTCTAGATTTATTGCATTTCTTACATCCCATGCTGTTCCTTGTGAACCAGCAGATTTACCAAACGCAGACATATTATTGTAAAAGGTAAGAGTACCTTCCTTGGGAGTTCTTGCTTCCTGAACATGTATTATTTTTGATCCAGAAGTCAGACTTTGTCCAAATGAACTGCCCGCCATTAAAACCAGAAAAGTAAAGTGGGGAATGAATTTAACAATTTGTCTCATTTGAGATTCTCCGTGTTTGGGTAAAACTTTTTAAATTTAATATATTTTTAAGAATAAAGTAAATGGTTTGCTTGATATTGAAAGATTTTCTTAGTTATTACTTACTTATTTTTGCTAAGCTGATAAACAAGTAATACAGTATTTAAAACCAAAGCAACATCTCTTACAACAGACATGAAGTTTACAAAAACAGTATAAGCACTTCCTGTCATTACAACAACATCACCTGGTTTTAAAATTGGAATAACAGACCGGTCACCCTTTTCAATAAATTCTTCGAGGTTTACTCTGATAATCCGTTCTTCCATTTTATTGTTTTCTGAATTATTGACTAACCTAATGATCCTCACATCATCAAGTCTGGCATTTTCCCTTGGACCACCAGCAAGTGATATCAACGAAACTAAATCAGTTGTGTGGGGAATTTTATATAACCCTGGTTTGGAAACATACCCCCATAAACTTACTTCTATATTTACGCCTTCAGCACTCCCGAAGACAAATGCAGTTGCATTTGAAAAACCAGAAAGACCAGATTGGCCACTTGCAGGTAAATCAAATACTTGAGCAAATGTTCTTTGGTGACTAAGAACCACAGTGAATGCAAAAATAAAAAAAATCAGCTTTTTGTTTTGAAAACAACCCATGGAGTTGATGATCCTTTAGTTACAATTGAATAACCAGATAGTCTGCTATAATATTGATATTGTCCATCTGCCCCAGTAGTTAATTGTGTGGAAATCACTTTCCATTCATAAATTTTATCGCGTTCCAGTGGCAGAGATGTAAGGGTTGCCATATGGTATAAAGGATTTTCTGCTTGTGTGGAACCATAAAGCAGTGTTTGTGTTTGCTCAGCATAACCACTTGGTGGATGGGTAATGTACCCCCAAACCAATTTTTTTGATACCTTCTCTCTTACAAAAATAAGGAACTCTGAGGCATTAACAAGCGACCATTCCATAATTGGGGATAACGAAACGTCTGAACTACCAGAAAAGGGGTAGGAAATAGCTGGCTTGGAAATTAAATTATAAGAAACCACGTTTGAAATTTCTGATTCTGTTGACCCAGAAACGGCAGTCATTCTGTAGTAATAATCTGTATTTAATTTCAAAGCAACTGTATCTCTGAATGAATTTTGATTCTGTGCACTGAAAATCGGGAACCGTGAAATTTTCTTGAAATTCAGTGGTTTTTCATTGAATACTTCAGACGTCCGGTAAACAATAAATTCTGTTGCATCAACCCGAGTATAATTTTTCCATCGTAATACTATTTCGTTTCCAGATTCGGAAGGTCCAATACCCTGATCAATGCTTAAACCGTTGGTTTCAGAATAGGAAATAAGAGAATCAGCAGGAACCAACTCAGGTGGCACGGGTTTCGGATCATCTTGCTCTGTTGGTGTGCAATTAAAAAGAAAGGAAAAAGAAAAGAACAACAACGCAGTTAAAAGGAAAAATTGTTTTACCATTTCAGCGATTCCAAATTAAAACTGACACCAACCCGGTGTGGGTTTCCAAGGTCATGGGTTTCAAATGCATAGTCAATAGAAAGCCCTTCAAAAAGGAATAACCCTGCACCGAAAGTAAGTTCACTATTTCTTGAACCTGCCCGGATACTGTAGGTATGATCATAGGTGTACTCTACTCCGATTGCTTTTTCAGTTTCATATCTAACAGAACTTTGGTAGCTCAGCAAAAATTCTGAGTTTATAAATGTAAGGGGTTGTTTATAAGCTGTTCCCCAAATCAATGAACGTGGGATTGAAAACTGCGTATTATTTTGCCATGTAATAATAGTGTTTGTCAAGTCATTAACGGTAAGACCAAATGAGAGAACACCCCAGATTTTTTTTGAAGAGTAGTCATTAACATCAGTTATAATCATGATCCCTGCATCAACGCCAAGCCCCGTTGATGTGGCATTAACTGGTGCACCGAAAGATTGTCTGAGATATTTGACATTTACACCTACGGGAATTTGATAAGGTACCTTGAAAAACTGCCAGCCGAAGTCAATAACCTGCGTAAAATTCCTCGAAAAAGTTAAATAAAAGGCATCCTGACTATTGGTGAAATAAGACCGATTATTCAGTGATAATGCTGACCCGGTTTTTCTGGTATCAGGATCATTTCCTACTTCAAGAAGAAAAGGAATATCATCAACAGAAAGCCTCACCCAATTTAATGAAACTGCACCAAGTTTATCAAATTCCATCTGAAACCCGGTATGAATAAAGGTACTCAGAGGATCTGAAAGAGTACCATAAAGAGATGAATACTCTGTTGAGATTAACTTACCCTTTGTGAGAGCTGCGCCGGCCGGATTCCAGTGGAATGCAGAACCATCATCTGCAACTGCAACAAAGGCAGTTCCTAATCCTGCTGCGCGAATACCAACTGGAATTTCAAGATACGAACCCGCATGACGTGCTTTATTTAACCCAATCTGACCATTTACTTGTGATACCAAAGAAAGTAAAAAGATAAATTGAAACAGTATTTTTCTATTCATCAGTTTAACCTTACCGATTTAAATACTTTTTCAACAGTTTTTCCGTCTTCAAAAGTAATAATGACTTTTATAAAATAAACTCCGTTTGCAATCGGATAACCATCAGAATCGGTCCCATTCCAAAAGATTTCCCGATACCCGATTACCGATTCACTTGATTCAACATTTATTATACCCAACCCGGTATAGTTTTGATCTGGGAAAAATGAAACTGGATTTACCGAAGCTTTGCTGTCGAATTTATTTATTAACTGACCTGAAACCGTATAGACTTTCAATTGTACCCTGGTTGCTTCATTATTAAGTGTAAAAGTAAATATCTGATACCCCTTAAACGGGTTGGGGAAACCACCATAAAAAATGAAATCACTCTTATTAGAAGCGGTAAACTCCAAATCTTCAACTTTTATACTATTGCCAGAGGCATCCTGAAAAGTATACGAAATAAAATGTTTACCTGGTGAAAATGTCTTTTTAAAATTAAGGACTAATTGATTACCGTCTGATAAAGTATCTGGAATTGAAAGCTCTGAAGTGCTTAAGGCAACACCATCAAGTGAAACAGAAATGGTCTCTATGCGTCGAGATACACCGTTATCATCCTGTACAACCAATGTAAAATTTCCGTTTAGCGGAACAATGCCGTTTTCATTCAGATCATTTCCATTAACAGAAACTAAAACATTTGGGGGATCAGAGTCTTCAAACCGGAACAAACGGTAGGTTCCAAACCTACGGATTGATGATGTAAGGGTTTTGGTTACAGTATCTGCTGAAGTTGTGATTCTGAGCCATTTACTTGATTTGACATCAAACTCAAAAAGAGAAACAGAAGAAATCGATCCTGTTTCAGAACTATAACTGAAGGAAACCTCAACATCTGATGGGAAAACATCTTTTGCAGATGGATCAAAAGAAACCAGTTCAAAGGCATTTTCACCAAGATTATTAACCGAAACAGGTGTAATTTTGGGCTGGTTATTGATCTTTGTGTTCTCAATACTCCTTAAAAATAGTGCCAGACTTTCGTTTGAAATTTTACTGAAATCAAGCGTAACCCCAGAAAATTTTATAATATCGTTTTTCCCTTTTCCAACTTCATACAAATCAAATGGAATTGTAACAGGCTTTGAAAGGTTATTTGTGTAAGATTTTTCTCGTTGTCCGTTAGCGGAATCTGCCATGACCTGAACAGATAACTGGTAGACAGATCCGGGAGTCATGATTGCTTCTGGGGGGATTGGAATAAATACCATTTTACCTGAGTTCCTGCTTAAGGAAATTGTTGTTTCACCGAGACGAAGCACATTACCTGAAAAAAATGGTGGATCAGAACTGACTACACCACCACCAAAAAACCTAACTCTTACTTTTTCAACATCAATATTTGAAGGATTATAAACCATTGCTCCAATTTTAGGTCCATCATTGAAGTAAAAGCCAATGGTCTTATTTGTATAATATTCTGAACCAATTCCGGCTATCTGAGGAGCAGCACTTACATCTGGCAGTTCATTCATTTCATAATATCCAGAAAACTGGTACTCTTTTAAAGAAGCATCCTTAAACTGGATCTGATATTGAAACTGAAATCCATTTTTTACAACTATGCGTGGAATTGTATCTATCATTGCCCAAATATTCTGACCTTTATTAACAAGATCAAATTCCTGAGTATAAACAATTCCTGAAGTCCCATTTTCCAAGTTTACTATGTTTGCTTTACCCAGAGTTCCAATATCGTCAACCTGATCAACAACTGTAAGCAACAATTTACCGGTAGAAATATTAACTTTTGACTGAATTGAAACAACAAGAGTAAGTGGTGTATTCTCTGCCTGGAGGCTATCAGCAGCAAAAACAGAATTCAAAAGTACATTTGAAAAAGAAAACTTAATTGCACCAGCACCATCTGTCCCCGAACCAGAAAGATAATATTTCAGATATCCTTCTTTACCATCCAATTCTGAAGGAACAGGAATCTCATCAAGAAACTTACCATTTGAGAACGAATAAGATACTGGTGCTTTAGCAAAAAGATCCTGATTCAGTTTATCAGCAAATTTAACCAGAATTTTTCCATTTTGGATTTTATCAGTTTCAAAATTTAATTTGACAGAATCAGGTGATGCCAATAACTGCGCAGGAAGGGATGAGGCAATGTCATTTTCAGGGAATCTGAGCTGAATCGATGGGTCGCCAAAATAATTATATTGATAAATCTGGGAATTCGGAATTTGAAAAGGATAGGTAATATAATCACTGTACCGGATTCTGTAAAAAAACTTTGAAAGGTCAATTAACTGACCGGCGGTTAGATTTCTATATTTCAGATTCAGTAAATACCTGAAAGTTGATTCACCCAGATACCGGTTATTTTTTTTCCAACCAACTCCTGTTGCACCAATTCCGGCAATCGCACCCTTTGAGCTGGTAAGAATCAATTTTTCCATTAAACTGGTTCTTCCAGACTCTGTAAAATCACCTGTATAACAAGTTAAGCTTGAAACAAAACTTAATTTTGAGGTGCTTGCCAACCGGTCAACATCCGGGATATCAAATAATCCCCTATCTGCCCAAATTCCCCCGCCACCATGTCCCATAAAATTTACAACTACCTGCCCCTTATTCAAATAGTTGATAAGTTGGCTTTTCCCGCCGAAGAACGGATCAGCGCCAGGAACAAGTTCTTTTATATGTAAAACATCAGTAAAGAAATTTTTGGAAGCAAGATTTCTGAGGGTATCGTTATCTGAAATAAAACTCTCTTCAAAACCTGAAATAAAAAGGCTGTTATTGCGCCAGCCATCAAAATTCTGATCGTTTTCGTAGGCTTTCAACTTGTTCAGATACGCAAATATTTCGTCAGTTGTTTTGGCAGGGATTCGTCCCAGGGCAATATCAGGGATGATATCATCACCATCAACCATTGCAAACCAAGGGTCAGATGCTGCACTTCCAAATTCTACTGTTTGAATCTGCATCGACGGGATGAGATCTTCAGAACTGTAATAATCAGAACTTGCATCACCAATTAGCAGAACATGAAGGGGTGGGCGTTTCCAGTTTTGAACTGCATACCTTATAAAATCTCTGATAGCATATGGTGATTTAATGCCACTTGAAAACTCATCGAAAATGTCAGAAACAGAGGTTGTTAAAACCTGTTTTGAACGACCTGAAAGATTGTTGTCGGAAAGGGCACGAGTATTGAGAGTCAGTTCTCTGTAATCAGAGTACTGCTTAACCGGTGAAAAATTACTTTGTGAAATTTGCTTTGACCAAAACTTATCAGCTGCAATGATAATCATTGATTCATCACGATCAACACTTCTGAGTGATGGTTTATCTGGCGTTAAGAGAACAGAGGGATTAACAAATTGAATGACATCCGGTCGTATTTTAGCATTTTCAGTAAGTGCAATGTATTCGGCAGATACAGGGTTAACCACATAATCCTGAAAAATTGCACGGTAATATCTGCCAGACCGATCTTCTGGTCCGGGGTAAGACTCAATACTGAAATTTGATACTTTACCAACACCTTTTTTATAGATTTCGATTTTTGATCCGGTAAATTCCTGAATCACAAACTGATAAAGATCAGCAGTTTTTCCCTCAGGAAGCCGGAATTCAAGGTAATTATCTTTAGCAGTGTAAAGCCTGTTATACTCTATTTCAATCCAGTTGAGAGCAAATTTTCTTGATGTTGCAACATTTGGGGAAAACGGATCATAGTTCTGAATAAAAATTGAAGCATCCTGGCCAGACATATATGCAACAAATGCAGAAGGTGAAACGGTGTAATCTACTATGTTCAACTCCTGACCGTTCCATTTTTCAAGTCCCTTATTTGGAAATCCAAGTGAAACAGCTTTCTGTCGTGTACCTATATCAACTTTCAGATTGTGTTCATTGGTAAATCCGGATGGCCTCGTGTAAGTTATTCCATGAAGTGCCAGGGTAATTTTTACATCACGGAAACTTAGCCCATCAGGGAATGGTATTGGCGTCGGATAAGATGTTTGCTCATTCAAAGCAATCTGATTCCAAAACCAATGATCCCTGAAATCAACTGTTTTGGTAGTATCCTTTTTGGCAAGTCTTTCAAAACTCGAGTTTTTTTCAAAATGAAGTTTTGTCGGGAAGGATTCTCCAAGCAGGTTCCGGGGATCACCCAAAGCTATAGGTTCCTTTAACTCACCGGATATCACACCCAATCTGTTTCCGCTAAACTCAGTTGCATTAAACACTAAAAAATAGACATTGTGCTTTGTAAACGGATCATAATAGGCATCCTTCATTGGATTAGTCTTGTTAATTTTCCGTTCATCACAGAAAAACTCCAAATAATCACCGTCTGAAAACAAACCGTCACCACCGTCGGCAATTAATACCGGAATCTCTTCCCCATTGTTATAAAGTTTGATCCGCCTTGTATCTAAGTTACTAAGGCTGACTGACTCTCCTGTGACATTAAGGTCTTTATAAAATATTTTCGCAACCCCGGTTTTTGATATTAAAAGTCTGAAAACAATACCATTACTTTTGTCAAATAAAGTTGATTGTTGTGATTTTAACAATGAAGGTGTGCTTTTACTCGTACTCTGGAAAATGGAAATCGGGGAGATTACAGATATTTTCCGTGACGCAGAAACAGGTAAGTCAAACTGTAAAAGTCTTAAAAGTTTTAATTTATTTTGTTCAATTAGCCAGGGTCTGATAACCAGGTGGTAGTAAATACTTCCCCTGAATTCTATTTTTTTTACTGACCAAACAGGAAACTTGGCCATTTTTGGGTTGGATTCAGAGGTAACATTATCGTTTACAGGTAATTCATCTGACCCATCAAGCAATTGATCAAAAGAAGATTCTGATGAATGATCAACGGTCAACCAACCTTCTGAAAACTTACGCTGAACAAGTAAACCAGGATCCTGGCTAATAAAAAAACCAAAAGCAGGAACCTGATATTCTCCGTCGAAAAAATATGTTTCAGAATTAAATATGTCTGACTGATTTGTTCCGGCATCAAAAATCAGCGAAGAAACATTCTGGTGATTCTCAAAAATGAGGGAAGGCTGGGAATACCCTAACAGAGAGAAAGTAGCAATAAAAAGAGAAAACAAAGTGATCTTTTTCAATATAAATCCTGCTTGATGTTCATCTGCAAGTTCTTGAAAACTTTACAGATGAACAAGGCAAAAATAAGGGTATGAATTCATTTTTGAGGTGAGTCAAAACACAAAACCAGAGTTACTATTTACCGTGGCAAAGTTTGTATTTCTTACCGGAACCACAGGTACACGGATCGTTTCTGCCAATAGTTTTATCTACCTGAACGGGAGCAACTTTTGCTTTTGGTGGCCCACCGCTTTCAGGATTACGGTTTTCACTCTGAGGAAGTGAACCACTACCACCAATTGTCTGAACTGATTCATGATTGGTTACCAACTGACGCCGTATACGCTGAAGTTGGGCACGTTCCTGGGTCATTTCGAGCATTTGCTGATTTGGAAATGCTTTAAAAACAAGCTGAACGGTTTGTTCCGCAATCTGATCCATTAGCTGTGTAAACATGTTGTAGGCTTCATGCTTATATTCAATCAAAGGATCACGCTGACCATAAGCCCGAAGGCCAATACCTTCCTTCAAATCATCAAGCTCACGAAGATGATCACGCCATTTTTCATCAATGACCTGCAGAACAACTGCTTTTTCAAGGAGTTTCATTACATCAGTGGTCAGCATTTTCTCTTTTTCATTATAAAACTGGTGGATTGCATCAAAAACACGATCTTTGATACCATCTTCACCAACATCTGCAAGCTCCTGTGCTGAAAATTTAATATGAATCAGCATATTTCTCATCAGAGATTCACTGAGTTCATCAAGATGTCCTTCCTGAACATATTCAGCTACCAGTTTTTCCCCGTAAACCTCTGCCATTTCTAGAATATCAGCTTTTAACCGTTGATCTTTAAGTGCCTCCCGGCGGCGGGAATAAATGATTTCACGTTGCTGATTCATGACATCATCATACTCAAGCAAACGTTTCCGGATTGAAAAGTTATTTTCTTCAACCTTTTTCTGTGCACGTTCAATTGATTTGGTCACCATTGAATGCTGAATGACTTCGCCTTCTTCAATTCCCATGCGATCCATGATACTGGCAATACGGTCACTTCCAAACATTCTCATCAGGTCATCTTCAAGACTAACAAAGAACTGAGTTGCACCCGGGTCTCCCTGACGACCGGAACGACCTCTGAGCTGACGGTCAATACGACGGGATTCGTGGCGTTCAGTACCAATGATCATCAAACCGCCGGTATCAACTACCCCTTCACCTAGCTTAATATCTGTACCCCGACCTGCCATGTTGGTGGCAATTGTGACAGCACCTTTCTGACCTGCACCAGCAACAATTTCAGCTTCCCGGGCATGTTGTTTGGCGTTCAGAACATTGTGGGGAACATTCAGTCTTTTCATTGCCCGGCTCAGCATTTCAGAAATCTCGACTGAGGTAGTCCCAACCAAAACCGGTCGGCCCTGTTCTCTCAGTTGCTGAATTTCGGTAATGAGTGCATTAAATTTTTCTTTCCGGGTTTTATAGATCAGGTCTTCCCTGTCTTCACGTGTAATTGGTTTATTTGTCGGGATGACAACAACGTCAAGCTTATAAATATCAAAAAATTCAGACGCCTCAGTTTCTGCAGTTCCTGTCATACCCGACAGTTTTTTATACAATCTGAAATAGTTCTGAATGGTAACCGTTGCAAAAGTTTGGGTATCACGCTCAACGGTAACTCCTTCCTTTGCCTCAATTGCCTGATGCAGACCATCTGAATAACGGCGACCTGGCAAAATACGACCGGTAAATTCATCAACAATCAGAATCTTTCCGTCCTGAATCACATATTCATTGTCGATTTCGTAAAGAGTATAAGCCTTAAGAAGCTGGCTGACAGTGTGAATACGGTCACTGCGGTCAGCATATTTCGACTGAAGTTCTTCCTTTGTTGAAAGACGCTGTTCGGCAGTCAGAGAGTCATCATTTTCAATATTTGCTATTTCTGTTCCGATATCGGGAAGCAAAAACAAATCAGCATCGCCGGATTGTTTGGATAGAAATTCACGTCCTTTGTCTGTAAGGTTAATACTGTGGTTTTTTTCTTCTATTGAAAAATATAATTCATCATCAACGATGTGCATGTGGCGTGAATTTTCACGCATATATTCATTTTCAGTTGCCTGCATGATTTTTTTATTGCCCATTTCACTCAGCATCTTAATCAGGCGTGTGTTTTTAGGCATTCCTCTGAAAGCCCTGAAAAGTGCAAGTCCGCCTTCGGTCTGATCACCATCCTGAAGGGCTTTTTCGGCCTCAGTCAGTAATTTGGCTACTAAAGCACTTTGTGCCCGGTAAAGTAACTCAACCTGAGGTTTGAATTCTTCAAATTTTTGATCTGATTGGGGAACTGGACCGGAAATGATGAGAGGGGTACGGGCTTCATCAATTAAAACGGAGTCAACTTCATCTATGATTGCAAAATTAAACGCACGGTGAACCATATCACCAGCATCAATTGCCATATTGTCACGCAGGTAATCAAAACCAAATTCGTTATTGGTTCCGTATGTCACATCTTTTGCATATTCTTTTACACGTTGTTCAGACGTCATCGTGTTTAGAATACAACCCACTTCTATTCCGTGAAAAGCAAAAACAGGACCCATCCACTGACTGTCACGCTGGGCGAGATAATCATTGACCGTAACGACGTGTACGCCTTTTCCGGAAAGAGCATTAAGATAAATAGGAAGGGTGGATACCAAGGTTTTTCCTTCCCCGGTGGCCATTTCTGCAATTTTCCCCTGATGAATTACAGCTCCACCAATAAGCTGAACGTCATAAGGCACCATATCCCATTTCATTTTGTTGCCATTAACAAAATACTCAAAACCAACAAGACGCCTGCAAGTCTCTTTTACCACGGCAAATGCCTTTGGCAGAAGTTTGTGAAGTTCATCTTCAATTACGTCATGAATATCCTTATCGACCTGATTTAATTCATCCATGATTTCAAGACGTTCATCAATTGTGATGTCTTCTTTCAGCCTGGCAATCAGTTCCTCATGGTGAGTTTCGAGCAACTGTTTGGCTTCAGAAATTTGTTGAAGGAAAGACTGGGTCAGACCACGAAGTTCGTCATCGGAAAGTAAATGAAGTGATTCAAATTCTGCGTTGATTTCTGCAATCAGGGGATATAATTTCTGCAGATCTTTTTCATTTTTGCTGCCAAAAAGTTTGGCTATTAATTTAAACATGATATTCCTGTAATTTCAAAATGACCTTAAAGATAGAAAGAAATGAGCTTTTATTCAATTTAAAGGCGGTTTAACTGCAATCCGTTTTGTCATACATCTGCCATTTAAAGTAAAATATACATAAAGGTTCTTCCCCGTACCAAATTGTATGCCGTTCTCAGGTAAACCCTTTTCCCTTGTTATACCAGAACATTTCTGCTAATTTTGCAGAAACAGTTTCCACAGGAATTTCAATGACCCGTTTAACACTTTTTTTCTTTCTGGTTTATTCGCCTGTAACCCTTCTTGCCCAGGAAACCTGGCAGTTTCTGCAGTTGCCGATAAATGCAAAACAGGCTGCCGTTTCAGGAAGTACAGCCATTTATTCAAAAGAAAGTGATGCCTTTATCGGAAATCCGTCTTTTATCGGGAATGCCAAATCTAATGAACTCATACTGAGCTATTCTTCTTATCTGGCAGGAATAAAAACAGGATCAAGCATTTTTTCTACAGATATTCCCTATGTTGGAAAAACTGGCTTTTCTGTGCTTTACACCAATTATGGTGCTTTTACTAAGACCGATGTTCTCGCAAATAAACTGGGTGATTTTACAGCAAATGACCTGGTAATCGGTGCATCTTTCGCCTATGATGTGACAGATTCAATTCCCGTTGGTGCTACTGTCAAGTGGGTTTCAAGTTATATTGAATCTTATTCAAGTTATGGAATGGCAGTTGATATTGGTTCCAGGTATTACCTGGATGACACCGGATGGTTATTCACTGCTGTTTTGAAAAATGCAGGGAAGCAATTTAAAGGTTACCGAATTTCTGAGTCCTTACCAACAGTATTTAACATTGGTGCTTTTAAAACATTAAAATATATTCCTTTATCCTTTGGAATCGAAGCTGAGGGGCTTAATAAGTTTTCTGATCAAAAAGGAAGTGTGGTTGATTATCTGATTATTTCTGCCATGATGAGAGCCAATCAGTCATTAACTTTGTTTGCATCAAGCCATCTGGGGCATAGAAATGAATTGAAATCAACTGGCGGTATTGATCTTTCAGGAATAAATTTTGGCGCAAATCTGAATTTAAAGTCATTTTCCATTACTTACGCATATTCAAATATGGGAATTATTGAAGGAATTCATAGAATTGATTTCGGGATTAATCTAGGAAAATACCTGTCAAACTGAGACCAATCAGTTTACCCTTCACATTGAATAATACCAGACTCTGTTATAATCTGAGTCATTTTTACATCCCACGGTTCAACAGGAATCTCTTCCAGAACCTGAAAATCAAAACATAATCCTGAAAAACCAGTTTTATCTTTGATTTCTGTCAGAAACCCATCATAATATCCTTTTCCCCACCCCAAACGGTCACCCCTTTTTGTAAATCCAAGCCCTGGAACAAAAACCAGTTCAGTTTCCGGAAACTCACTTTCGGCCTTTGGCTGTGTTAATCCGAACGGACCTTCTTCAAGGTCATCAATACTTTTAATTCTACCATGTACAAATTTTTTATCTGGGCGTATGACCGGTGCCCAAACTTCTATTCCCCGCCTGAGTGCTTCAATGACTACCGGTAGAGTATTAATTTCCCGTTTTTCAGCCATACCAATGAAAATGTGAATTGATTTTTTTGATTTAAAACTTTCGAAGATCACCCTGTCAGTAATTTTTTTACTCAAAAACAGGTAGTCAGTCAATTCCAGTTTCAGTCTTTTTGTCTGAATTTCAACCCTGAGTTCTTGCTTTGTCATGATCCATCCGGAAATAAAAAACCCGGAGAGTATCCGGGTTTTAAAATTAAAAATCAACAGAAATAGTGAATTACACTTCAAATATTTCTTTTTCTTTTGCAGCGACATGACCATCGATCTCTTTGATGTATCTGTCAGTGAGTTTCTGAACCTCATCTTCAGCCGTTTTGAGCTCATCCTGAGTAATGTTCTTGTCTTTTTCAGATTTTTTCAGGTGCTCGTTTGCTTCTCTGCGGATGTTTCTGATTGCAACTTTGGTTTCTTCGCCGTACTTCTTCACAATTTTAACCAAATCTTTGCGGCGTTCTTCATTCAACGGTGGAATTGGAAGTCTGATCAGCATGCCATCATTTGCAGGATTTAGTCCCAGATTGGCTTCTCTGATTGCCCGCTCAATTGCAGAAATCATATTTTTTTCCCAGGGCTGAATGGTAATCAGCCGGGCTTCAGGTGTTGCAATTGTTGCAATCTGACTTACCGGCATCGGAGAACCATAGTATTCAACCCGCACATTATCTAATAGAGACGGATTTGCCCGGCCTGTTCTTACTGTATTGAATTCGAGATCCATTGCATGGATACTCTTATGCATTTTTTCTTCAGCTTCTTTAAGAATTAATTTATGTGCCATTTTAACCTCAATTTAAACCGGTAAGGAAACAACAGAACCAATATTATCGCCATGAAGAATCCGTTTCAGGTTTCCGGCTTCATTCATGTTAAAAACAACGATGGGGAGCGAATTATCCTGGCAAAGGGTAATAGCCGTAAGATCCATCACTCTCAGGTTTTTCTGAATCACTTCATTGTAACTAATGACCGGGAATTTAATTGCAGACGGATTTTTTTCAGGATCAGAATCATAAATTCCATCTACACGGGTTCCCTTAAAAATGGCATCAGCTTCAATTTCAACTGCGCGCAGAACTGCAGCAGTATCAGTAGTGAAATAGGGATTACCTGTTCCGGCTCCAAAGATAACAACTCTTCCCTTTTCAAGGTGACGAATTGCACGGCGGCGGATAAACGGTTCAGCAATCTGTTCCATTTTAATTGCGGTCATCAGACGTGTAAAAACACCTTTTCTTTCAAGTGCATCCTGCAGTGCCATTGAATTGATGACTGTTGCCAACATACCCATATAGTCTGCCTGAACACGATCCATACCCTTTGCAGCACCGGCCATTCCCCGGAAAATATTGCCACCGCCAATGACAACGGCAATTTCAACACCCATTTCCTTTACAGCCATTACTTCATCAGCAAAGTGCTCAAGTACTGTCGGATCAATGCCAAATGATTGATTTCCCATCAGGCTTTCGCCTGAAAGTTTAAGTAAAACCCGTTTGTATTTTAATTCGCTCATTTTCATAATTCCAAAGATAAAAAAAAAGGTCTCATTTCGGAGACCTTTTTTCAGTTTTTTTTATGAATGCTCGCCGATCAGAAATCGTTCGAAGCGGGTGACGGCAACCGGTTTCCCGATTTCCTTAGCTACTTCGGCAATTACTGTGGTGATCGTTTTCGCTGGATCCTTGACAAATTTTTGTTCCAGAAGAACGGTGTCTTCGTAGTATTTTTCAAGTTTTCCGGTTGCGATACGATCAATTACAGCTTCAGGTTTTTTCTCATTGCGAGCCTGAGTGCGGTAAATATCGAGTTCCATTTCAATTTTTGCAGTGTCAACTTTATCACGGGTAAGAACTGCCGGACTTGCTGCTGCAACTTGCATTGCAACATCTTTTCCAAGTTCAATAACCTTAGAGTTGGTGGCATCTGTCGTTTCAACAATAACCAAAACGCCAAGGCGTGAGCCCGGGTGAATGTAATCGATAACAAAACCGTTATCTACTTTTGCATAAACAACACGGCGGACTTCAATTTTCTCACCGGTTTTACCAGTAAATTCTGTAGCATAGTCTACAACAGAACGACCTTCGGCAAAGGGAGCAGAAGTTGCGAGCAGTTCAGCAATTGTTTGGGTTTTCTTAGAGAGAGCAAGGTCTGCAATCTGTGCAGCAAATCCGCCGAAAGATTCATTTCTGGCAACGAAGTCAGTTTCGCAATTAACTTCAACCAGAATCGCTTCTTTTTTGTCAGCAGAAACACGGGAAAGGATTACCCCTTCCTTTGCTTCACGATCAGCACGTTTGGCAGCAACAGCCTGTCCTTTTTTCCGAAGAATCTCGACAGCTTTTTCCATATCACCAACTGCTTCAGTCAGCGCTTTTTTGCAATCCATCATTCCAGCTCCGGTTTTTTCCCGGAGAGATGCAACGTCTTTTGCGGTAATTTCAGCCATATTCAATAACCCTTATTTCACTGGTTCTTCTGTTGAAGCTTCAGGAGCAACTGGTGCAGGTGCAGCAGCAGCTACAGGCGCACCAGGCTTAACTTCAGCAACAACTTCTTCTTCGGTTTCAATTGCCATATTTGTTGTCTGGTTTGAACCTTCAATAATTGCATCAGCGATTGCTTTGGCAACAATTTCGATTGAACCGAGCGCATCATCATTTGCCGGAATTCCGAAATCAACCAAATCAGGATCGCAATTTGTATCCAGCAGTGCGAAAACAGGAACGCCAAGGCGGCGGGCTTCTGCAACAGCAATGGATTCTTTATTTGTATCGACGATGAAAACTGCACCCGGAAGGCGGGAAATGGAAGCTACCCCCTGGAGAACTTTTACAAGTTTCTCTTTTTCCCGGGAGATCATCAGCCGTTCTTTCTTGGTAAACTTGTCATAGGTTCCGTCTGTTTCCATCTTTTCGATTTGCTGCAGACGTTTAACTGATTTACGAATAGTCACAAAGTTTGTGAGCATACCACCCAACCAGCGTTCAACAACGAAGGGCTGTCCGGCACGTCTTGCTTCTTCAGTCAGGACGGCACGAGCCTGTGGTTTGGTTCCTACGAAAAGGATTTTCTTTCCTTCTGCAGCAACTTTAGCCACTTCTTCGCATGCGATTGCGAGATGGGATTGGGTTTTTTTCAGGTCAATAAGGTGGATGCCGTTACGTTCCATAAGAATGTACGGTTTCATTTTCGGATTCCACCGGCGGGTCAGGTGACCAAAGTGTACACCTGCTTCTAATAATTGCTTGAGTTCTACTTTTTGCATTTGAGTCTCCCTTTTTATCCTCTACACTCTTCAACTGATCTGTGAATCCTAGCAATTTGCCCGGACAGGGCACTGATCATCAGAATGTATGTGTAGTGAATCCAATGATTAACGTTTAGAGAACTGGAATCTTTTACGAGCTTTCGGACGACCTGGTTTTTTCCGTTCAACCATGCGGCTGTCGCGGGTTAGGAGTCCTTCACGCTTGAGGCCTTCACGAACGCCTTCTTCAGCGAGCAGAAGACATCTGGCAATTCCCAGACTTACTGCTCCGGCCTGACCGTTAGGTCCGCCGCCGTGAACGTTTACAATTACATCATACTTTCCTTCAGTTTGGGAAACAACCAGCGGTTTGCTGACAGCCATTCTGAGGATTTCTGTTGGAAAATAGTTATCGAAAGTACGCTTGTTCACGGTAACTTTACCTGAACCTGCAACCAGGCGAACCCGGGCAACGGCGGTTTTTCTTCTTCCTACTGCATCAAAATTTGCCATTTAGTTCTTTTCTCCTCTTGTCATTATTGAATGACGTAAGGTTCTGGTGTCTGGGCCTGATGGTTATGAACCGATCCCTTGAAAACCTTAACCTTTTTGAGTTGTTGTCTTCCCAATGTGTTCTTGGGAAGCATTCCCTTGACCGCATTTTCGATTATAAATTCTGGATTGGTAAGTTTAACGTCCTTGAACTTTTTAAACTTATCTCCGCCTGGATAACCGGAATAATGGAAGTATTCCTTCACATTTTCTTTATTTCCGGTCAAAATGACCTTTTCCGCATTAATAACGATGACGAAATCACCGGTATCTGTGTGCGGAGTGAACTGAGGCTTATGTTTGCCTCTCACCAATCTGGCAACCTCTGTTGCTAATCGACCCACCACGAGACCACTGGCGTCTATGACCCACCATTTGGCTTCCACCTCGAAGGGCTTAGCACTAAAGGTTTTAAAACTGTTATGATCCACAGTTTACTCCTTTGTTTTTTGTTTCAGTTATTTGTTTCTATTACAGTTTACAAGAATAGCCTGCAAAGGTAGTAAAAACTAATTGGTAAGTCAATTTATAGAATGGACAAAAATTCACGGATGGCGGATGGCGGATGGCGGATGGCGGATGGCGGATGGCGGATGGCGGAAATGATTTTCCTGTTTTCAGGGTGATAGCCAAATTTCAGAAATAGCAACTCAAAATTTAAAATTCATAATTCATAATTTGCCATTCATCATTCGTTATTCGCTATTCCTGAATATTTAAATGGTTTTTTGTCTTCAATTTCAATATTTTAGTTATTAACAACAATCTCCAACCAAAACCGAAGTCAGGACCCCGTTATGCCTTCAGCTGATTTTGACCGGATCAAACGCCTTCCCCCCTACATTTTTGGTGTTATTAATGAGAAAAAGTATGCACTCAGAAGACAAAATATAGATATCATTGACCTTGCCATGGGCAATCCGGATTTGCCTACACCCAAATTTATTGTCAATAAACTGGTTGAAGCGGCAGGAAAAGGTAAAAACCACAGGTATTCGATTTCAAAAGGGATCTTTAAACTCAGGGAAGCTCTTGCCAGCTGGTACCTCAGGCGATTTGATGTTACCCTTGATCCCGAAAAGGAAATCGTGACTACAATCGGGTCAAAGGAAGGTCTGGCCCACCTGATGTATGCAACCATGGACCGGGGAGATACCGTTCTGGTTCCGAACCCTACCTATCCTATACATACTTATGCTGCCGTTATTGCCGGTGCACAGGTTCACCACGTTCCTATGCCGGAAAACGAAGTGGATTTCATGAATAATATCAAGAAATCTTTTGAAACAACCTGGCCAAAGCCTAAAATGATTCTGACCTGCTTTCCAAGTAATCCAACCGCCTATGTTGCCAGTCTTGATTTTTTTACTGAGTTGGTTGCTTTTGCAAAATCAAAAGATGTCTGGCTGATTAATGATCAGGCCTATGCAGAACTCACTTTTGAAGGTAACCCTGTCAGTATTCTTCAGGTTCCCGGTGCAAAAGATATTGCAGTTGAATTTTACACACTTTCCAAGACTTATAACATGGCTGGCTGGCGGGTTGGCTTTGGTGCCGGAAATCCGGTTTTGGTTGGAGCACTGACCAAAATTAAAAGTTATCTCGATTATGGCATGTTTCAGCCTATTCAGATTGCAGCCACAGTCGCCCTGAACGAGGGAGATGCCTACATTCCCGCAATCCGTGAAAATTACCGGAAAAGAAGAGATGTGCTTGTAGACGGCATGCTGAAAATGGGTTGGGAAGTTACACGTCCGACAGCATCTATGTTTGTCTGGGCTAAAATTCCTGATTTTGCACCCACTCAAAGTTCTGTCGAATTTTCTTCACTTGCCCTAGAACATGCCCATGTTGCCTTTAGTCCCGGTCTTGGATTCGGTTCAAATGGCGAAGGTTATGTACGAATTGCACTTGTTGAAAATGAACTCAGGATCAAACAGGCTTTACGTGGTCTGAAAACCTGGTTAAAACCTCCCGGAAGCCAAATTAAATGATTTCTTTGAACGGATATTTTAACGATACACTTCTCCCGGTTTCAGAAATCAGATTGCCGGTTAATGATCTGCTCATTTTTCGTGGACTTGGCGTTTTCGATTACATGAGAACGTACAACCGGAAGGTTTTTCTTTTTGAAGAACATATTACCCGTCTTTTTGCCTCTGCAGACCGGATGGGACTTCACCATCACTGGCTTTTTTCCCAGATTTCACAAAAAATCCAAAACCTTGCCGATCAGTCTCCCCTTCCTGAATCAGCCTTCCGTGTGATTTTAACTGGTGGAATGGGAAGTCATTCTCTTGAGCCGGGTCCAGCAAATCTGATTATCCTGACTGAAGAAGTTCACCCCTATCCAGCAATCGCCTATGATAAAGGGATAAATGCTAAACTTTGTCACTATGACCGTTACCGGCCTGATGCAAAATCGATAACCTACTCTCAAGCAGTTCTTGAACTTGCTGAAGCCAAAAAAGATGGGTTTTCAGAAGTACTTTATCATAATGGAAATGAAATCTCTGAAGGAACAACTTGTAATTTTTTTGGAATAAAAGACGGAACTCTGATTACCGCCGAAGATGGAATACTAAAAGGTACCCGAAGAAATTTTATTTTGTCTTTTGCTGAAAAGTACTGCAAGGTTGAAATGAGATCTGTTCAACTTGACGAACTTTCGCACCTTGATGAAGCATTTGTTACGAGTACAACCCGGGAGATTTTGCCTGTAACAGGTATTGATCATATTTCTATTGGAAATGGAAAGCCAGGAGACCTAACCCAAAAGCTGCATTCAGCCTACCGTTCGTTTTTAACTGTTTAAATTTTTCTTCCGGGAACCGCCTGCCCGTTTTGCACGTTATTGTTCAAAACAGGAGATTTTATGTTTACCTTATCTACGACAATTCCCGCTGCACCTTACCGTGTTCTTGAGGCCATCTGGTATCACAATCAACTTGGAACGGTAAGTGAACACGATTTTCAATATCCGTACAAAAAGGAACTCAGTGTAAATCTTGAAGCAGGGACAACTTATAAAGTGGTATTAAAAGCACTTACAGGAACAAAACTTGATTTCCTTATTTCAGATGAGGATGGATTCCATTCTGCGCTTGTTTCCATTTCAGCGGTAGCGGTAGCAAAAAACTTAACCCAGGCAAAATTGGTTATGACCCAAAGTTCTCTGAACGGAACCACTGAAAAGGTGACAAAGTGGTTAGAAAGGGTAATAGACGTGGTAGGATGCCATTATGAAATGGAAAGAAAATCAGCTTAACCAGCCTTTTACCAATTCTGGGCAGATTTTTTTCTGTCCAGAATTAACTCAAACCGGCATAAACCGTTTTGGCTGAGTTCGGCATGTTTTTCCTGTAGAGTCGGGATAAGATCTTTAATTCTTTCAGGGGAGGTAAACGAAATTTTTTCCATGGATTGAATGGTCATGGCCAGATCCCGGTAAGACTCAACAAGTCTTTCTTCAATTCCCTTCCACCAGAACTCCTGAGGCAAAGCCCACTTAAGTTCGTACAATCCCTTCTTACCCGAAGCAAACAGAACTGCCCAGCCAATCAATTTTTCATCAAGATCAACTTCTATCCATTGAGGATAGTTAAAACTACCAAGATCACCTGATGGTTTTACTCCTACTGATGAATTGGTATCTGGCAGCTCTTTCCAGTTAGGCTTTGGTGAATTACGGGTTATAAACCGAACCCGTCCGAAATCAGGAATAAGAAATGAAATTACCATCTTCAAATTTCCGGAAAGAATCTGAAAAAAGCGAATTGAAAGTTGGTCAAATTAGCAAATCATTCTGAAAAACCTTAATTTTAGATTTAATTTGAATTAAAAAAACAGTGACTTTTATCTGAAATAACCTAAAAACCCAAAAGGAAAAAGAGACCATGATTTTCAATCTTGATATGATCGAAAAAGTCTATGGTGGAATGCGAACCAAAGTCGACACGGCAAGAAAAGTAGTCGGCCGCCCATTGACCCTGACCGAGAAAATATTGTATGCCCACCTTGAAACAATTCCATCAACACCCATGACCCGTGGAAAAGATTATGCTGATTTTTTCCCTGATCGTGTTGCGATGCAGGATGCTACGGCCCAAATGGCTCTTCTTCAGTTTATGTCTGCCGGCATCCCGACTGTTGCAGTTCCTTCAACAGTCCATTGTGATCACCTGATTCAGGCTGAGCTGGGTGCGGTAAAAGATCTTGATAAGGCAAATTCAGAAAATAAAGAAGTTTACGATTTCCTTGCATCTGTCTCTGAGAAATATGGAATTGGGTTCTGGAAACCGGGTGCAGGAATTATCCATCAGGTTGTTCTTGAAAATTATGCTTTCCCCGGTGGAATGATGATCGGGACCGACTCTCACACACCTAATGCCGGTGGACTTGGAATGATTGCAATTGGCGTCGGTGGCGCTGATGCAGTTGATGTGATGGCGGGAATGACCTGGGAACTGAAATGGCCGAAAGTAATCGGAATTAAACTGACCGGGAAACTGAACGGATGGGCATCTGCAAAAGATGTGATTCTGAAAGTTGCCGGAATTCTGACTGTAAAAGGCGGAACCGGTGCCATTGTTGAGTATTTCGGTGAAGGAACACAATCCATTTCTGCAACAGGAAAAGGAACTATCTGTAACATGGGTGCTGAAATTGGTGCCACAACTTCCCTTTTCCCTTATGATGCAAAACTTTCTGATTATCTGAAATCAACCAGTCGTGCCGAAGTTGCAAAACTGGCTGATCAGGTTGCTGATTTGCTTCAGGCAGATCCTGAAGTTTCGTCAAACCCATCAGCGTACTACGATCAGGTCATCGAAATCAATTTATCTGAACTTGAACCTCATATCAATGGTCCGTTCACTCCCGACCTTGCCTGGCCACTCAGCAAATTTGCTGCAGCCGTGAAAGATAACAACTATCCGGATGAATTAAAGGTTGGATTGATCGGCTCGTGCACAAATTCTTCCTATGAGGATATGGAAAGATCAGCCTCAGTTGCAAGACAAGCCGTTACCAAAAACCTTAAAGCAAAAGCTGAATTTGTGATCACACCAGGTTCTGAACAAATCAGGGCAACTATTGAACGTGACGGACAAATGGAAGCCTTTTCCAAAGTTGGCGGCGTGGTTTTAGCAAACGCTTGCGGACCCTGCATTGGCCAATGGAAACGCCACGGACAAAAAGACGGAGAGAAAAACTCAATCATTACTTCCTACAACCGGAATTTTACTGGTCGGAATGACGGAAATAATGCAACTCATGCGTTTGTCGCTTCACCTGAAATTGTGACAGCTTTTTCAATTGCCGGCAGTCTCTCTTTCAACCCGGTCACTGATAAACTGAAGAATGAAAAAGGTGAACTTGTTACCCTTGATCCGCCATCAGGTGATGAACTTCCAAAACGGGGGTTCGACCCAGGTGAGAACGGATTTATTGCACCAGCCAAAGATGGTTCCGGTGTTAAAATTTCAGTTTCGCCATCATCCGACCGTCTTCAGATTTTAACGCCATTTACTCCGTGGGATGGGAAAGATTATACTGAACTTCATTTGCTCATGAAAGCAAAAGGAAAATGTACAACCGATCACATTTCTCCGGCCGGACCCTGGCTCAAATTCCGTGGTCACCTTGATAACATTTCAAACAACCTGTTTATCGGTGCCGTGAATTCATTCGGCCATGAACCCGGAAAAGGTAAAAATCAGATTTCGGGTGAAGTAAAATCATTTTCTGCAAATGCCAGAGATTACAAAGCTGCAGGAAACGGATGGATTGCAATCGGGGATGAAAACTATGGTGAAGGATCTTCCCGTGAACATGCTGCCATGGAACCCCGCTGGCTTGGTGGAAAAGCAATTCTCGTTAAATCCTTTGCCCGGATTCATGAAACCAATCTGAAAAAACAGGGCATGCTGGCATTGACCTTTAAAAGTCCTGCCGATTATGATAAAATTCAGGAAGGTGACCGTGTTTCGGTAAAAGGTTTGACCACTTTTACACCCGGGAAACCATTAACACTTGAATTGAAACATTCTGACGGTTCTGTTGAAAGTTTTGAAGTTAACCATACTTATAATGAACAACAGATCGAATGGTTTAAAGCCGGAAGTGCCTTAAATCTGATTGCTGCAAAAAGCAGTAAATAAGGAAATAAAAAAGGGGAGCTTCTGCTCCCCTTTTTTTATTTTACCAACATCATCTGCCCGGATTTCAGTTCTGTACCTGACCTCAGGTAGTAAATATAAGTACCTGAAGAAACCTCTCTCCCTGCATCATCAGTTCCATCCCATTCTATTAGGTAATTTCCGGAATTCATTTCCCTGCTGATCAGAACTTTAACTTTTTGTCCCAACAAATTATAAATCTGGAAAGTAGTGAACTGCTTTTGAGGTATTGAAAATTCAACCTTAGTCGACGGATTAAATGGATTCGGATAATTTTTCCCTAGAACCAGTTGAACAGGAACCTGATGTTTCTCTTTTACTTCATTAAGTCCAAGAATTAAAGACCTGCCTCCTTCAAGCGGACCTCCCAACGTATCAGCCAGATAGATATTCACAAAATCAGGACGTTTTGGTTTTGAAAATTGATGTTCAGTCACCCACTCTTCATCTGTCATCCGTTTAAAAGAATCAGTCACTTTTTCATAGTAACTCATGACCGGCCCAACAAATGAAAACAATCTGCCATCCGGTAAGTTTGCAGTAACCACGGCAAGATTAACTGGTCCCGTTCCAACATGCTGAACCCAACCAACCATATTTCCAACTGCGTCAGTCGGGCAGGTATGAATATCTGCGATTACGTAATCTTTTTTTAGGAAGCCCTCTTCCCCTGTAAAAAATAAATTAAAATACCAACCATCATAAATAACACCGCACATTGCCTGAGTAAAAAGCATTCGTTTCAAAAATGATTTTTCAATGGGTGAAAGTTGGGTTCCTGATAATTCTTTTTCTGAAATCCCTTCAAGTGTATCGGCTATTTCAGAAAATCGTTTCCAAAAATTGGAGACTTGTATATTGGCAATTGAACCCGTTTTAAACTTTTCTGAAATATTGAAAGCCAGGTTTTTCACGGAACGGTAAAAAGCAGGAATCGGTTCGACATAACTCTCTGGATATGAACATGTCGTTCCACCTGTGTAAGATTGTTTGGCATAAAGCAGGTTATCATGTCTGAGCTGTGCCCAGGAAGCAAGCTGAGTATTCATTTTTTCCTGCCACCAGGCTGCTGTCTGCATAAAAGCCGGGAATCCGGAACGGTCTTCAGGCGGATTTAAAGACCTGATTGAATTCAGCCAGGAGGTGTAAACTGAAGCATCCCAAAAATCCTGACCATAAGAATCAATCAGATAACGCAGAGATGCAAGATTTGGCTGATAATGGTACATTTCAAGTTCATTTTGCAGCAATTGCGCAGAAGCATTGTTGCCAAGGGCAAATAAAACATCAAACGATGAAGGCAAACCCCTCCAGACTTTTCTCCCTTCAAACTTAATTTTATCAAAAACCACATTTCCTGTCACATAAGAATCAATTATAAACCGTTGTCCGAGTATTAAAAAAGCAGATGCAGGGGCGATGTCATCCGGGTTGGAGGGATCTGAAATCAGAATTTGAGAATTGATACGCTGGAAGGCAAAAGACTTAACTTTAAGTGAATCCTGAAAAGCCCTGAATGTGTTTAAATCAAGCAAATCTGCAGCATTTTGAATCTTTACTGCCGAAATCAGGGTTTTTAAATTTGGCAGGGTTACGTTGTCTGACTCCCCAACCATCGTTTTAATAATTTCATCCATATCTGAAAGAAGTGTGGTTGAGTTACCCGGTACTGATGCTTCTGAAATCAGAACAGCATCAATCACTTGTCGCTGAATATCTGCTTCAGATGGAGCTGGAATTGAATTAACCGGAGCAATTAATGCCAGCTCTGTTCTTCCGAGCCAGATCATGGCTTTGAAGTATTTACCGAGTTGCTCAGACTCAGTGTAATGTCCTCTTACAGTAAATTGACTAAAATCCCACGATCGTGGTGTAGATGAAAACAACGCAAGTGTTTCAGGACTTTCTTTCTGAATCATCATCAAGAGAGAGTCAACCAAACCCTTATTTTCGGGAAATACCGGGCTGGAAAAAATACCAAGCAATTTTCCAGGAACAGTTAAGTAAACATCAATATCACGAATAGATTTTTTCATTTCAGGATTGCCAGCGTAAACAGCATCCAAAACCAAAACCTGTGATCTGAGTCCACGAAGTAAATTTTCCAATTTGGGGATAAGTAATTGCAATTCAAGATTTTTCAGGTTGGCATCATAAGACATGTGAACAGCATGCAGAATGGCATCCGTCGAAACAAAAACAGGCAAATCATAATTGTAAATTGTATGGAAAGCCTCACCGAAAGATTTCATTCTCAGACGGTCAGAAACCATGAATCCATGTTTTTCTATCAGACTTTGTTCATAGGAGGTCAATTTAAACCGGGAAAGTATGGAATCACTGTAAAAAGAAGAGGAGAAGTCAGTAACGGCCGTTTTATTGAATTTACCGCCTGAATACAATACCAATAATTGCTCTGAGGTCAGGTTTTGATTGTTTTTTAAAAATTGACGGTAAGACTCAACGTCAAATGGTTGGTTTGCCTGACCCAAAACCTCAACTGAAATAAATAAACCAAAAATAAGTGAGTAGATGAGAGTCCTGATCTGAACCATAGTGAACTCCTTTCCCCGGAATATATTAAACGAAATTTACTATCAAATTTGCTGAGGTGCAATAGAACAAAGATTAGATTTACAGACAATAAGACATTCTAATCTTATAAAAGCGGTTAGTATATTCTGGCCGATTTTAATTATTAAAATCAAATTGAACACCTGCAAAACCATCTTTTGTTTGAATGGATTTTCCGTCATCAAACCTTTGGGAGCTTTCAAATGAGAGTTTCAAAGATAACTTCATCCAACGAAAAATTTTATTTCCGGTTATCAGCGAAAACCTGAATCCTTCACCATATAACGGATTAAAAGACATCATTCCGGGCAAATCAGATTCGTAGACATAAATACGGTCATCATAAATATTTGCATCAAACCATGAACATTGTAAAATCAAATTTCCGTTTTCGAACAGGTTTGTTTTAATTTGCCCAGTAAATGCTTTCCCTGAATTTGTTTTTACCGTTTGATTCAAATCAAGACGAGACTTAAACTGAATTGAAGTAACAATCGGTGTATTCCACTCAATTCTGTACTTCCTGGTTTTATTCTGAACAGATGACCCACTTATTTCTTTATTCTGAACTGAATACCTGTACTGGACCTTAAAATTATGACTTCCAACCCATCTTTTCTCAACACCGGCAAACCATTCGATTCCTTTTGACGGATATAAATTCTGATAACCCGGCCATGGATGCAAAAACTCGTCTCTGTAAAAGGAAAACAAGGTAGTAAAAGCAGTAAATTCAAGTCCCTGGTACCAACCGGTTTCATTTCCCGGGGAACTCATCTTATCGGCAAAAGGCCGGCCGAAAAGAGGGGTAAAACCGGGCTCAGCATTTCGATGGTGAAGAATATATTTAAAGCCGGGCAAAGGTTCGCATAAAACCCAGCAAGCAAGTGCCGATTTCTCTCCAAATCTGGCAATTTCACCCGAAATAACTACTTTTTGGGTGGTGAACTGACCAGACAAAGATATAAACCGGACTTTTTCATCATAATTCCGGAACCTTTCAAATCGGGATGGCGCCTGTTCTTCCACCAGTGCAGAATCAGCTGTTAATTCATTTCTGTCAAATCTCTGGAGCCCTGCAACACTGGTGAAAGAAAGATTCTTAAATCCATTAATTTTCACCCAACCACCCAAAAATGTAACTGGCAACTTATCCTTTTTTGAAAGGGATGCCTGATTCGAATGCAATCCAGAATTGTCGAATCTAAAATCTTCAGTGAGTGACAACTCTCCCTGATTTTCATGAGTAAAGACAATTTTACGATCGCCATCATATCTTGCAGAAGAATAAAATATTCCGGTTTCGATTCCCGTTTTGGGAAAAAGTACTGAACCGGAAACCCCCGATAAAAATCGGTTTTCATCTGAGGATAAATAGGGTAAAAGTCCGCTTGAATTTTTAATCGGACTACTGATAACAGCCGAAGATTTCCCTAATGTAGCTGAACGTGAGAAGAGTAGTCCCTCGCCAAAAGCAAGTTGGTAGGATCCGGCAGAAAATGTATGAATACCTACCCAACCTGATTGACTATCCGCCTTGAAAAAAAGAGTACCATTCACATAATCTGTCAGATTAGATTCGTCTTTGTCTTTTTCTGAAATGAGCCCGGCAGTCCACCCTGACTGTGTTCTGACTTTTACCCTGTTGTAGATGCTCATTTTTTTTATCCGGATATTTTCAACTGAGAACTGGGCAATTCTGGTTCTATGCCGGGATTCTGAAAAAATTTTCTGGTTTTGTGTTGAAAGTGTTTCGTTGGAGTCAATCACCAGCCATTTTTCGAGCAGGATCTGGTAGGAGGATGAAATTTCAGGTATTTCAGATAACTGTGATAGATTTTGAAACCCCGGGAAAGCCTGATAATTCAATATTGCTTCGGCTATCAAACCATCCATACCCGGAAGTTCAAGTAATTGCTGACGGGTTGCATTTTTAAGGGATACAGGATGCTCCTGATACCATTCATTCAGATCAGCCCAAAGAGACGGGTCAGGACTCTCTTCATCGGAAAGAGTTTCTGACCAATTTTCAGGCAAATCGGTTTCGATCTGTTGTGAAATGGCAGCAACAGGAATAATTAAAATCAGCAGCAATGCTGAAATAAAGGAAGAAAACAAATACATTGATTTTCGGGATCAGGTTACTATTAATTTCTGGTGCAAAGCTGAAAGAGCAACAACTGCGGCAGTTTCTGTTCTGAGTCGCTGACTGCCTAACCATACAAGTTTTGCACCTGCGTTTTGGGCAACTTCAATTTCAGAGTCAGTGAAGCCACCCTCAGGACCTAAAAATAGGAAAATATCTTCAAAACCAGAAACATCAAGTTCAGAAATTAACTCAGACGATGGCAATTTTATTTCATGACAAACAAGACAAAGAGCATGTTCAGGCACTGTTTTAAAAAATTTCCCGAAATTCCCTGGGGCTGCGATCTGAAGCTTCCATGCATTTTTTGATTGCTTTAAAGCTGAAACGGCCAGCTTTTCCCAACGATCTGTTTTTACTGACTGTTTTATTGTTCGTTCTGTCTCAAGGGGTATAAACCGGGAAAGCCCCAGCTCACTTCCCTTTTCAATAATCCAATCCATTCTTGAATTGATTTTAAGTAAACCAGCAGCAAGAGTTAATCGTGACCTGAGCGGGAAAGAGTGTTCTTCAACTGTTTCAATAACTCCTGACGAGTTTTTTTTCGACACAGATTCGATCCTGACGGAAAAAAACTGACCTTCACCTGTCGTGAACCAGATCAGGTCACCGGGCTGATGCCGAAGTACCCTGATTGCGTGATGATGGGTTTCTTCATCAAACTGGAATCTGTTACCCATTGTCGCCGGAATAAGTTGATAAAAAACTTCATCCATTAAAAAGCTCTCCCGGTCATAAACCAAAGTGATGGTTACCGTTTGGAATGAAAGCCAGTTCAGCTTTAAAAACAACTGAGTAGGGCAACACAAGATTCAGAGCAAAACCTCCAGAAAAGAGAAAATTGTCATAGTATGAATCCAGATTGTTTGCTGTTATATATTGGCCAAGACCAGAGTACTTTTTATGAGGACGATTAATATAACCGGCATCAGTAAATGCAAGAGCATATAATCCCCATCGGAAATCTTTGAATTGCTTTACAGGCATCCATGAAAGTTCAGTAACCCTGGGTGCAATAACCTGATGTCTGAATTCCGATCTGAATACCCATCTTTCCGTAGATTCCAGAATGAGTGACTGGTAACCTCTCAAATATTCATCTTTACCCGTGAGAAGGTGTTCATAGAATGGAATAAAACGCCCTACACTGGTTTCATAACTTGCAAGACCGGCAAGAGTAACCCACTCATTTAGCTGAATATAAGCACGTTTATCAAGATGGATCGCACCAAAAACCTTGCCTGTTTCAATTTCACGGTTAACCCTGATTTCTGAAAAGGAAAAAAAACCTTTGGTTGCAAATTCACCCGAATTTCTTGCATCAATCAAAAAGGATGTCTGCAATCCGGTTGTGAGATCTTTTCTCGCATCATTGTTTAACAAAACATCCAAAGAAGAGTCAGTTAGTGTTCCGGGTACTGAAATGGTTCTGTAATTTATTGTAAGGGATAAAATGGTGTACGGATTGAATCTGTAACCTCCGCCCAAATAGGAAATCAGGCTCTGATCCTTCCTGGCATCGGGATTGCTGTCTTCAAACTTGTTTTTGACGGCAGACTGTGAATAATTTAAACCCGTCCAGAACAAAATATCAGGATTAAGAAAACTATTTGGATCAACAAAGCCGATGCTTAAACCCTGGCTGTACCCGTTCTGCCCCATAATACGCATGGTTATCTGGCGACCAAGAATATTATTGTGAAAAGCTTTGAACCCATAAGTCAGGTCTTTCCACTCAGAGACATCCCAGGGTTTACCCCGATCCTGTGTTTTAAAATTAAGGGTTGGGTGAACCAGCCAAAACCAGCGTTCATGAACAGTAAAATGCAATCTATAGCCGGTTTCCAGGGAATCAAGTGCGTAATCAACCCGGGTAAAAAGACCTAGTGAATAAATCCGATCTCTGAAATATTCAACCTGAGATTTTAAAACCACCTCTCCCGGTTGAATGGTAATTTCTCTGAGAATGATAAAATCCTGAGTTGTTTCATTTCCTGAAACGAGAATTTCACTGATCAGGTAGGGTCTGTCAGGTTCTGAAATCAGCAGAAGAAGGTTTAAAAAGAAAAGAATCATAGTCATTTTATAAGGACTTTAAAAATACAAAATGACTAATTGAATAAGAAAATTTCAGCGGGAAATGATTCTGATAACAGACCTTTGGTTTGCAGGATCTTTACTTCCATAAATAAAAATAAGATCACTTCTTTTCGGTTCAAACACCGGAAACGAAGTCACCAAACGTGCATCTGAGGGAATCTGAACATTTTGCGTATAAGTTGGTGTTGAGGAGACAATACCGTTTTGGAGACCAGAAAAAATCATCAGAGTTTTTGTATCTTTAAACAGGGTTAGGTCATGAAATCCATCACCATCTATGTCCGCCTTAACAGTCATGAGAAGTGATTTGTTAAAATCTTTCCGCATGTTAAGATCCTGAACAATACTTTTTTCAAGTGCCGGACTTGACGAAAATTTCTGATTTTTTTGAATGTAAAATTTATAATTGACCTTCATATCACGGGTAACAAAACTGGTAAGAAGGTTAGAAACACTGATATTGGCTTCCATGGTAACAAAATCATCACGACCGTCCCTGTTTAAATCTTCCATGGAATACTGAACCAAAATTCCTGAACCAGGAATAGTCTGGTCAGGTTTACTTTTAATTACGGTCTGACCTTTCTGATCACGTGATCCCCAATAAAACTCATATTTTATTTCCCGGGAAACCAGATCCTCAAACTCTGCCCTTTCAAGCAAAACGTCCAGTGAACCGTCGCCGTTCATGTCTGAAACTTCACGAATCGTTACTACTTCATTCCCAGTTTTATTAAACTGAAGAGAAAAATCAGAATTCGTTTTTAAATTGGATGAAGGATCCTGCGCATATACTGAAATTTTATCCCGGTAAATCAGAACCAAATCCTGAGACGATTCTGAAAAATATGGAAATAATTTCAATGATGGAACTTCGACCTGGTAAGTAATTCCGTTAAACTCAAAACCCTCTGGGTGCATGGCAACGACATGGGATCCTGCAAGAATAGTTGCCTGAGAAGATTTTGCTTTCAAATTTTCTCTGCTGACCAAAACCATTGAATTTTCGGAGGGAACAACCAAATGATCAAAGTCAGAATTGGTAAAAGAAATTTTCAGTGGAAGATGAATGAGGGATTTGCTGTCAGGAAACGGAAGTGCAACATTTACATCTATAAGAGGTTTAAGTAAATCTTTTCGGAAATTCCCATTCTGAAATGGCATTGAAAGCAAACTGGATTTCTGAAGAAGGATGAGCTCATCTGCCTGATCGCCCATTACATTTGCAAGTTCAAAGCCAATTACTGAGGCATCAATCTGGATGGTTTGCCCAGGTTCTGAGTAAAAACCATCAGGTGTTTGTAAAAAGGTACTGATAAACCGGTTGCCGGCCTTTGTTCCTGCCACCGAAAGGAAAGAAACAATAAAATCAGCCCGACCATCTTTATTGATATCTTGAACAACATAGTCACTGACCTGCCCGGGAACTTTAAGATCAGTAACAGAAAGATCTGTCTGGCCAAAAAGAACAGAAGAAAAACTGAAACAGATTGAGAACACGAAGATCAGTTTTTTCATAGAGTGCAAATTCCATCATTTTTAATGACGGTAGCATACGAAATCAGACGGAGGTTGTTGCAGTTTTAAGAGTAAGAACTCTTTTTTATTTTTTATACAAAACAGGGGCAATTAAGAATTACCCCTGCAAGTAAATAATCAGGCTTCAGTTTCCATGTAAGATTCAACCGGCGGACATGAACAGATCAGGTTTCGGTCTCCATGCGCATTGTTGACCCGGGCAATAGCCGGCCAGAATTTATTTTCTCTGATTGACGGCAGAGGGAAGGCAGCTTTACTTCTTGAGTAAGCATGATTCCACTCATCAGCAGTGACAATATAGGCTGGGTGAGGTGAATTTTTCAGAACATTATCCACTTTATCAGCTGTTTCATTTTCAATTTCTCTGATTTCATTTCGTATGGAAATCAGTGCATCACAAAATTTATCAAGTTCTGCTTTGGCTTCACTTTCAGTGGGTTCAATCATGATGGTGCCGGCAACAGGGAAAGAAACTGTTGGTGCATGATAACCATAATCCATCAATCGTTTTGCCACATCTTCAGCCTCTACACCCACTGTTTTGTAAGAACGGAGATCAAAAATTGCCTCATGAGCAATCCGGCCGTTTTGTCCGCTGTACAAGACAGAATAATGTCCGTCCAGTCTGGCTTTGATATAATTAGCATTCAGAATTGCATATTTGGTTGCATCAGTTAATCCATCTGGCCCCATCATTCTAATATAAGCGTAAGAAATAACCAGAATTCCGGCACTTCCATAAGGTGCACTCGAAACGGCTGGTATTCCTTTTTGTCCACCCGCTTTAACTACGGCATGACCGGGAAGAAATGAAGTAAGATGTTCGGCTACACAGATGGGTCCGACTCCTGGACCACCACCACCGTGGGGAATACAAAACGTTTTATGCAGATTTAAATGGCAGACATCAGCACCAATAATAGCCGGACTTGTAAGTCCAACCTGAGCATTCATGTTTGCCCCATCCATATAAACCTGTCCGCCTGATTTGTGAATGTAGGCACAGATTTCAATTATGGAAGCTTCAAATACACCGTGAGTTGACGGATAGGTCACCATTAATGCAGCAAGGTTTTCACGATATTGGTCAGCTTTTTCTTTTAAATCAGAAACATCAATATTTCCGTTTGAATCACAAGCAACCACAACCACCTGCATACCAGCCATAACGGCACTTGCAGGGTTGGTTCCGTGTGCTGATGAGGGGATCAGTACCACATTCCGGTGATGTTCTTCCCTGCTTTTCAAATATTCACGGATAACCATTAAACCAGCATATTCACCTTGTGCACCTGAATTCGGTTGAAAGGAAATGCCCTTAAATCCGGTGATTTCACATAAATACTGACCCAGATTACAAACCAATTCACCATAACCTCTTGCCTGATCGAAAGGAACAAATGGGTGCAGATTTGCGAATTCAGGCCATGAAACCGGAATCATTTCTGAGGTTGCATTTAATTTCATCGTACATGATCCCAAAGGAATCATCGAAACATTCAGTGCCAGATCTTTTGTCTCCAGCCGTTTAATATACCGGAGCATTTCTGTTTCAGAATGATAGGAATTAAAAACCGGATGGGTGAGATAAGGAGTGGTTCTGACTAATTTTCCAGGAAACGGAAACGAAGTCGAATGGCCGTTGTGAGTACCCGCAGTCCACGATTGCCCTGAAACCTTTGCGAAAACGGATAGAATTGCATAAACATCTGTGATTCTGGTACTTTCATCAAGGGAAATACCAACCGATCCGTCATCAAAATACCTGAAATTCATTTGAGAATTGATTGCAGCCGATGAAAGATCAGAGGCTTTCACATGTGAAGATGCAATATCAACTTTCAGTGTATCAAAAAAGTAGTCGTTGCTCTGAGAAAAGCCAAGAGATTTCAATCCGGCACTCAGAAAACCTGCAAGATGATGAATTCTTTCTGCAATAGATTTTAACCGGGCAGGGCCGTGGTAAACAGTATACATACTTGCCATGATGGCTAAGAGAACCTGAGCAGTACAAATATTGGAGGTAGCTTTATCCCGGCGGATATGCTGTTCACGGGTTTGGAGTGCCATTCTTAATGCACGTTTACCGTTGGCATCAACAGAAACACCAATAATTCTGCCTGGTAAAAACCTTTTAAAAGCATCACGGGTTGCGAAATATCCGGCATGGGGTCCGCCATACATCATTGGGACGCCAAACCGCTGAGTGGTTCCGACCACAACATCGGCACCCATTTCACCCGGCGGTTTTAGTAAGGTTAAACTGAGGAGATCAGCCGCAACGACAGAGAAAATTCCATTTTGTTTTGCATCAGAAAGCAAACCAGAAATATCTCTAACATTCCCGTTTCCATCAGGATACTGAACAAAAACACCAAATACATCTGAATCAAAACCAGAATCAACATGGTCAACGCACTTGACTGAAATCCCGAGTGGTGCAGATCTGGTTAACAAAACGTCGATAGTTTGCGGGAAAACCGCACCAACTACAAGAAAAGTATGAGCATCAGGTTTTGTTGTCCGGGACTGACCGTAAAGCATTGTCATGGCTTCTGCGGCCGATGTTCCTTCATCAAGAAGTGATGCATTTGTGATTTCCATACCAGTCAGGTCTAAAATCATGGTTTGGAAATTTAGCAAAGCTTCAAGTCTTCCCTGTGCAATTTCTGCCTGGTAAGGGGTATATTGGGTGTACCAACCCGGACTTTCAAGAATATTTCTCTGGATAACAGCAGGAGTAAAGGTGTTGTAGTAACCCATTCCAATATAGGAGGAATAGACTTTATTCATTGAAGCCAGAGACTTAACATGAATAAGGAGTTCCTGTTCGGTCATTGCTTCAGGAAGTTCCATTTCATCAGGCATTCTGATTATGGACGGCACGGTTTCATTGATCAGTTCATCAAGAGTTGAGGAACCCACCGTTTTTAGCATGTCAGAGGTTTCAGCAGCAGAGGGTCCAATATGCCGATGGCGGAAAATATCAGGGTGTTTGTAATCAGGCATGAGTTCTATGGTCCTGTCTAAATCATGGTTTTACAAATAGTTACCAACACAAATTTCTTTGGTCTGAACTTCATTTCAGGCGGGGTTGGTTCCCGTTATTAAAGATTTGCAAGTTAACAAACAGGAAGGAAAAAAAGGAAAGAAATACAGCAGAAACAAAGGCAGTAATTCAAATTTAATAAAAGAAAATCAAAGTTGATTTTTCATTCTCAGGGTTTCGTAGGCAGCTATTTGCTCAGCATCCTTTTTGGATTTTCCCCTGCCAATTCCATAAAGGACTTCATCAATTTTTACCTGCATGGTATACTCTTTACGGTGAGCAGGACCTTCTTCAGAAATACATAAATATCTCAGGTCTGAAATACCGTCAGATTGAACCATTTCAAGCAGGATACTTTTATAATTATTGTCCTGATCAGCCAATGATTTCAAATCAACACTTGAAAGAATTCTGGAATTGATAAACTTCCGGGCCATTTCAAACGAATGATCGAGGAAAATAGCTCCAATAAATGCTTCAAGTGCATCAGCGAGCAATTTAGGCGAGTCGCAGGCGGCTCGTTTTTTTGCCTGAAAACTGATATTCATCAGATCAAGCAAACCTAAATCTTTCGAAAATTCGGCAAGGATTCTTCCATTTACGATTTGATCCCGTTTTTTTGAAAGAAATCCTTCATCTTTATCAGGAAAAGTTCGGAAGAGATGTTCAGCTACAACTGAATCCAGGATGGCATCGCCAAGAAATTCAAGTCGTTCATTTGATTTTGAAAGCTGATCAGCAGGATCATCAAAATAGCTTCGGTGAGAAAGTGCCTGAATAAAAAGATCAGCGTTCCTGACGGGATAACCAGCCAGTTTACTGAATCCATTTTTAGCGGAATTGGAGTTTCGGGAAAAAAGAAACCCGGTTAGTCTGTTTAAGATTCCGGGTTTCATTCCAGATTAATTGTCATATTTTTTGAAAAGCAGGGTTGCGTTGTGTCCGCCAAATCCAAAAGTGTTGCTGAGAACAAAATCAAGATCAGCATCAACCGGTTTATTTGGCACATAATTCAGATCACATTCCGGATCAGGATTAGTCAGGTTGATTGTTGGCGGAATCCGTTGGTTCACAATTGCAAGAATGGAGGCAATGGCTTCAATTCCACCGGCAGCACCCAACAGGTGACCTGTCATTGATTTGGTAGAACTTACCTTCAATTTGTAGGCATGTTCACCAAAAACAGTTTTTACAGCTTCAGATTCCTGTTTGTCACCCAAAGGAGTTGACGTTCCGTGTGCATTGATATAACCAACTACATCGGGAGAAACGGAAGCCATTCTCAATGCAATTTTCATTGCACGAACAGCACCTTCTCCGCCAGGAGCCGGGGCCGTGATATGATAGGCATCGCCTGTAATACCAAAACCGACGAGTTCTGCGTAAATTTTAGCACCACGTTTAACAGCGTGCTCAAGTGACTCAAGAATAAGAACGCCAGAACCCTCACCCATCACAAATCCGTCACGGTCAAGATCGAAAGGTCTTGAAGCAAGTTCTGGAGCGTCATTCCGGGTAGAAAGAGCTTTCATTGAGTTAAATCCGGCCACACCAAGCGTACAGATTGCAGCTTCTGCACCCCCCGCAACCATCACATCAGCAAGATCATTCCGGATGAGCATAAAAGCATCCGCAATGGAATGGCTGCCTGTTGCACAGGCACTGACAGTTGCATAGTTTGGACCTTTAAAACCATGCTTGATTGATACATGGCCAGCTGCTATATCGGGAATCAGCATCGGGATGAAAAATGGACTTACCCGACCCGGACCACCCTGCATATAGTTTTCAGTTTGGTTCACATAGGCCTGCATGCCACCAATACCAGAACCGATAGTTACACCTACCCGTTCTTTGTCAAGCGCTTCGAAAGTGTCAAGTCCTGAATCTTTAACTGCTTCGTCTGCAGCAATAACTGCATACTGGCAGAATGGATCCATTCTCTGTGCACCCTTCCGGTCAAGATAATCAGTTGCCTTGAAGTTTTTAAGTTCATGGGCAAACTTGGTATCATGATTTGAAGCATCAAACTGGGTTATGGGTCCTGCTCCTGATTTGGCGGCCATAAGGCCATCCCAAAAGGTGGGAACAGTTAATCCGATGGGGGTTAACGCACCCATTCCGGTCACGACAACTCGTTTCAGGCTAGACATATCGGGAATCCTTGCTACTGGTGAGAAGAGAAAAATCCATGATCCGGGAACGGATCATGGATTGTGGCTAATCAGAACCAACTTATTTTACGTGTTTTGCAATATAAGTAATTGCATCACCAACGGTACCGATTTTCTCGGCATCTTCATCTGGAATAGTAATACCAAAAGCTTTTTCAAATTCCATGATCAATTCAACGGTATCGAGAGAATCGGCACCGAGATCATTTGTAAAGCTTGCTTCAGGGGTAATTTGAGTTGCATCTACACCCAATTTTTCAATAATGATTTCTTTTACTTTATCGTCTACGTTAGCCACGGGCTTGCTCCTTTTGTTGTTGTATTGGCTTAAAAAACTCCGCAAATATAGGAGTTTGAGATTTAACAGGCAATTTTAATTACATAACCATTCCACCATCAACGTGTAAAACCTGCCCGGTGATATAGTTGCTGAGGTCAGAACTGAAAAACAGAACTGAATTGGCGATATCTTCGGGTGTGGCAGCACGTTTAAGCGGAATCGAATCCATAAAGGCTTTTTTTGCATCTTCTGAAAGCACATGGGTCATTTCGGTATCAACCCAACCGGGTGCAATCACATTGCATGTGATATTACGGCTTGAAAGTTCTTTTGCTACTGATTTTGAAAATCCAACTATACCAGCCTTTGAGGCAGCGTAGTTAGCCTGACCGGCATTACCCATGGTTCCGACAACAGAAGAAATGTTGATAATCTTCCCTGCCCTTTGGCTCATCATGGTTTTCATAACAGCTTTTGTATAATTGAAAACGGATTTAAGGTTAGTGTTAATAACAAAATCCCAGTCTGCCTCATTCATGCGCATGAGAAGTCCGTCTTTAGTGACGCCGGCATTGTTTACCAGAACATCAAGGCGACCCCAGGTTTCACTAATTTGCTTCATGACTTCAGTAGCCTGAGTCATGTCTATGGCATCAGCCTGGAAAGCAAGTGCACGAACGCCCAGGGCTTCAACGGCAATTTTGACTTCTTCAGCCTGGGCAGAACTTGAACGGTAAGTGAAGGCAACATCTGCCCCGGCTGCAGCCAGTTTCAGTACTATGGATTTCCCGATTCCACGGGTTCCACCTGTTACCAGTGCTGTTTTACCTTTTAGGCTGATCATATAAACTCCTTAGCTCAGTTCTGCAAATTTATCGAAACCAGAAACTTCAGCTGTGACAACAATTCGTTTAACCAAACCCTGAAGGACTTTTCCGGGACCTACTTCAACAAAATTTGTAATACCATCCTTAGACATATTTGCAATCAGTTCTTCCCAACGAACCGGACTGGTTAATTGTTTCAGGAGGAAAGATTTAATTTCTTTCGGGTCTGAAGAAGCGGCTGCAGTTACATTCAAATAAACCGGCACTTTTGGCTGATGAAAAGTAGTCTGATTTAAAGCAGTTCCCAATTTGTCAGAGGCAGAAGCCATCAAAGGAGAGTGAAAAGCCCCGGAAACAACCAGTTCTTTTACGATTTTTGCACCCTTCAATTTAGCAAGTTCCATTGCCTTTTTTACACCAGGAATGGAACCGGAAATCACGATCTGACCAGGTGAATTAAAATTGGCTGGTTGAACAATTCCTTCTGATGACGCTTCTTTACAAGCTTCATCAACAGCCTGAGTTGATGCACCAACAATTGCTGCCATCGTTCCGGGTTGTTCTGTTCCGGCTTTCTGCATAAGTTCGCCCCGAAGGCGAACAAGTTTAAGACCGGTTTCAAAATCAAAAACGCCCGCAGCACATAATGCAGAATATTCTCCAAGAGAGTGACCGGCAGTTGCGTTAAATTGAGTTTTCAGGAAACGGGATACCAGAATACTATGAATAAAAATGGCGGGCTGAGTAATTTCAGTTTGTTTAAGGCTGTCTTCAGGTCCGTTAAACATGACATCCAGAATATTAAACCCGAGGATTTCATTGGCACGATCAAGAAGAATTTTAGCATCGGAAGAGGACTGATAAAAATCTGAGGTCATTCCAATATATTGGGAAGCCTGACCAGGAAACACCAGTGCAGTTTTCATGAACACCCTTTTACTTAGTTGAGAAAATCAGGTATTGTAGGTCCACTTAACCCAGGCGGCACCCCAGGTATAACCTGCGCCAAAAGCGGCAAAAATCAAATTATCACCACGTTTGATTTTCTTTTGTTCAATGGCATCGGCCAATGCAAGCGGAATAGTTGCAGCAGTTGTATTGCCATACAAACCGATGTTAATGATAACTTTATTGGCATCAATGCCCATGCGATTGGCCGTAGCATCAATAATACGAAGATTGGCCTGATGCGGAATCAAATAAGCGACGTCGGCGCCGGTTAATCCATTTTTCTCCAGAATGGCGGCTGAAACATCAGCCATTCCCGTTACAGCTGATTTAAAAACTGTTTTACCATCCTGGTAAATATTATGCCATTTAGCATTTACAGTTTCAACCGTTGCCGGATGGAGGCTTCCGCCACCTTTTTGATAAAGGAAGTCTTTTCCTGAACCGTCAGTATGAAGAATATGATCAAGAACTCCGGTTCCGTCTGTTGTAGGCTCAAGGAGAACTGCTCCTGCCCCATCGCCAAATAAAATAGAAGTTGTACGGTCAGTGTAATCAACGATTGCACTCATTTTATCGCCACCAATTACCAGTACCTTTTTGTACCGGCCGGCTTCAATAAATTGGGCACCGGTTGCAAGTCCGAACAGGAAACCGGAACAAGCTGCACTTAAATCAAAACCGAAAGCATTTTTTGCACCGATTTCATTTTGAACGAGGCAGGCCGTTGCCGGAAACATCATATCGGGAGTAACAGTACAGGCAATAATCACATCAATTTCAGATGCATCAATTTTTCTTTGTTCCAAAACCCGGCGTGCGGCTTCAGCCATCATAAAGCTGGTACCCTTGGTTGGATCTTTCAAAATCCGGCGTTCAGAAATTCCGGTTCTGGTTTTTATCCATTCGTCGGAAGTATCAAATAGTTTTTCAAAATCAGCATTGGAAAGAACGTCTGGTGGCAGGTATTTACCAACGGCGGTGATGGCTGCAGTAACTTTCATATCATTCCGGAGTTTAGGTTCAGGCATTATTCATTTGTGCAATGGCATCCTGGATTTTTTTATTTACACCCAGATTAACCATTTTTTCTGCTTCGAGAATCATATTTTTAACAGCTTTGGGAGTTGATCCGCCATGACCAATGATAGAAACGCCGTTTACGCCTAAAAGCGGAACGCCACCGAATTCTTCGTAATCGAAGGATTGCATCGTTTTCTTCATGACACCACCAACCAGCATTTGCTGTTCAACAGGCAAATTCATACCGGCCATTTGTTTTTTTAACTGGTGACCAATGAAATGCCCGATTGACTCGGCAAATTTAAGAATAATATTGCCGGTGTATCCGTCACAAACGTAAACGTCGGCCTGATCAGTGAATAAATCACGACCTTCAACATTTCCGACGAAATTCATTTTTGAGGCTTTAAGGAGTTTGTGAACTTCTTTGGTCAGTTCATTGCCTTTGGTTTCTTCTTCACCAATGCTCAGTGTCCCGATTTTAGGGTTTTCAACACCGAACATTTCACGCATAAAAATAGAACCCATCAGAGCAAACTGAACAAGATGTTCAGGCTTGCAATCCACATTTGCACCTACATCAAGAATGCAGTTGTGGCCTTGCGGACGTCTGGGGAAAAAAGCAGAAATTGTAGGGCGGCTCACACCCGGAATGCGTCCGAGGATGTAAGTTGAAGCAGCCATAACAGCACCCGTATTTCCGGCACTGAGGAAACCATCTGCATGACCTTTTGCACAAAGACCCAGACCCACAACGATTGAGCTGTCTGGCTTGCCCTTTACTGCTGTTGCAGCAGAGTCTTCCATGGAAATGACCTGACTGGTGTGATGGATTGTTATTGGCAATCCTTCAGGAGCTCCTGCTTCAGTCAATTCCTGTTTGATGGCGTCCTGGTCACCGGTCAGGATAATATGAAACCGGCTATCGGTTTCCTTAATGGCTTCAAGAGTACCAAGAATTACATTCTTAGGGGCAAAGTCGCCCCCCATGGCATCAACTACAATCCGCATGTTAAGCCTCCCGATTTAGGGCTTTATCAGATCAAACAGTTTCAGATTTTTCGATCACGTAACGGCCGGCATAATAACCGCAGTTTGCGCAGGCACGGTGCATGAGTTTAGGATGTGAACATTTTGGACAGGTACTGAGACCAGGAATAGCTGATTTGAAGTGGGCACGACGGTGACGGGCACTCATTTTCGATAATTTGCGTTTTGGATTAGGCATGATTGAACTCCTGTTTTATATATAATCTAATTCTTTTTCAATTTTAATAATTTTTCCCAGCGCGGGTCAGTTTTTTCGTCTGAACATTCGCATGGGTCAGTATTTTTATTTTTTCCGCAGACCAGACAAATTCCCAGGCAATCTTCACTGCAGATCACTTTCATCGGAAAGGCCAACCTGACGGTATCAAGAACATCAGGGCGAATATCGATTTTATTCTGGTCTGGTGCAAGATATCTGAAGTCCGGATCAGAATCATTTCTTTTTAATTCTTCATTCCGGCTGAGAGTAAAAACCAGTTCATTTTCTAAATTGAGTTTTGCCGGACCCAGACAACGGTCACAGGGTACTTCAGCATCAAAATGAACATTTAACTGAAAGACGTGGTTTTCAAAGGCTTTATCAAGTACACAATCAACGATCAGGTTTGAAATTGCAATTTCATCTTCAAGATGAGAAAACTGCTCTTCAAAGCGATACGAGTACTTTCCGTCTGAAAGACGGGAAATGTTGATTTCCATTTCAGGAAGGTTCATGATTTTCCGTTTAGCAACGAAACAATGTTTGAATTAATCTGATCGACATCGCCAACTGCATTAATTTCCCGGAGTTTTCCGGTTTTGTGATAGTAATTAATGAGCGGAACTGTTTTTTCCTGATAAAGGGCAAGCCGTTTCCGGATTGTTGCTTCAGAATCATCATCTCTCTGAACCAGAGTGTTTCCGCAGACATCACAAACACCCTCTTTTTTGGGTGCATTGGCAAGCAGGTTGTAGGTTGCCCCGCAGTTCAGACAGACCCTACGCTGGGAAAGCCGGCTGATAATATCCTCATCAGGAACCTGAAGGTTGATCACATTTGAAATTTCAAACCCAAGACGGGCAAGCATTTCATCGAGAGCAACAGCCTGTGCATCTGTACGGGGAAATCCGTCAAGAATGAAAGACTCAGCTTCTTTTCCCTTGATTAGTTCTTCAACCATCGCAATTACGATCTGATCTGGAACAAAATCACCCTTGTCCATAAATGATTTGGCAAGAATTCCCAGTTCGGTTCCGCTTTTGATGGCAGAACGGAGCAAATCACCCGTTGAAAGGTGATTAAAAGACATGCGCTCCTGGAGGAGTTTGGCCTGGGTTCCTTTTCCCACACCTGGAGCACCAAATAGTATAATAATCATAATTTTTCCGGAAGCAAGACCAGAAAGATAAGGATAATCTGACCAAATTTCAAGATTTGGGTACTAACAAATTCAGATATCCTGTCAAAACTGTTCTCTGATAAAGTCACAAAACCCTTCAACTTCAAGCTTCCCTGCCCCATCTTCGGGTTTATAGCCAAAAATACGCCAGCCAAGTGCTTCTGCAGGAAGGTTCTCTGGCCGGGGAATAAGATGAAAATGAAGATGTTTTACTTCCTCACCAAATACAGCCCAGTAAACTCTGCCTGTCCGGGTGGTCTTTTCAAGTATAGCCGTCATCTTCTGCTGAAGTTCCATCAATTCAAGGAGAACATCAGATGAAAAAGCAGTTTGCTGAAGGATGTGGGCTTTGGGTGCAATGATCAGCCAGCCAAGAACGGGTGCAGGGTGAGTCTGGTTATGAAAAACAAAGAAATTTTCAGTTTCGGCAATTTTGCCGCCGTTTAACTGGTCGAGTCCGTCTTCCCAACGGCAAATAACGCAGGAATGGTTTTTCACAGGGATACACTTTCTGGTTTTTGTTTTTGGGTTGCCAGTTGTCCGCAGGCGGCATCAATATCCTGACCGCGGCTTTGACGAACCATTACAGTAATATGGCGGTCGGCGAGGTACTGAACAAAATAATTGAGGCGGTCATGAGTTACACGTTGAAACTCTGCCCCGGCAACCGGATTAAACAAAATGATATTCACTTTGGATGGTGCCATTCTGCATATTTTAACCAGGGCTTCAGCATCTTCAGTATTATCATTAAACTGATTAAAAAGCACATATTCATAGGTTACACGCTGACCAGTAGCACGTGTGTAATATTGGATTGCCTTCACAAGTTCTGAAAGATCAGTACCCTTGTTGATGGGCATGATAGTGTTTCTTTTTGAAGAAATGGCAGAGTGAAGTGAAACGGCCAGTTTGGCATTGATATCCAGATCTGCAAGTTCCTTTATTTTGTGAGCAACACCGGCAGTTGAAATCGTAATTCTCCGCTGGGAAATAGCAACTCCAACTGAATCAGAAATCAGCTTTACAGATTTTACTACGCTTTCAAGGTTCATCATCGGCTCACCCATCCCCATAAAAACGATGTTGGTGATCGATTGTCCTCTTTTTGCCAGAGCCCATTGGTTCATGAGTAAAATCTGGTCGTAAATTTCGCCGGAAGTGAGATTTCGTGTCAGCCCCATTTTTCCTGTTGCACAGAATTTGCATCCAAGAGCACAGCCAACCTGACTTGAAACGCAGGCCGTTAGCCGTTTGTCATCGGGAATCAGAACAGATTCAATTTTATTTCCATCTTCAAGTTCCCATAGAAACTTGGTTGTTCCGTCCATACTTTCAGCACGGAAAACTTCTTTTAGTGTGGATATCCTGAAAATTTCAGAAAACCTGCTTCTTGAACCCACCGGCAGATCGGTCATCTGATCAAAGGCAGTCAGTCCTGTTTTGTAAATCCAGCTGTACACCTGCTGTGCCCTGAACTTTTTCTCTCCGGCATCCAGCATCACCTGCTGTAGTTCGGGAAGCAAAAGTCCCTTCAAATTAATTTTATCCACAATTCCCGTTTCTTAATATATAAAGTGCAAAGATAGCTGATTTGAATGGATTGATACAAATGGCGGATGGCGGATGGCGGATGGCGGATGGCGGATGGCGGATGGCGGATGGCGGATGGCGGATGGCAATTTTTTTCTGTAAGGTGATAAAAGCAATTCGCAATTCGCAATTCGCAATTCGCAATTCGCAATTCGCAATTCGCAATTCGCAATTCGCAATTCGCAATTCGCAATTCGCAATTCGCAATTCGCAATTTCCTTTCGTTTTGCATTCAACGGAACCGGCACCTTATCTTTGGCGTTCTTAACTCTATATAAATATTGAATATAACAGGTATTGATATGCTTTTATCTGTTATTAATTGTTTGATGCTTGAGTTTGAATCCAAATTTTTTCAACAGGAAAGTTTTCATGATTATCAGAATCACTCTATTTTTCACCATTCTTCTATTTATCAGTTTCACCAACACAATCGGGCAACCCGCCGTCAACCTGAATACAGAACTTCTCAGCAAAATTAATCCACGTGGAAGCGGACATAGTTACGCCAACGTTTGGGGTTATGCCGCCAACGGACGTGAATATGCATTACTCGGAGCTGATGACGGAACCAGTATTATAGACGTTACTGATCCTGTTCTTCCTAAAGTCGTTGCCCACATTCCCGGTCCTGACTCACAATGGCGGGAACTCAGAACCTATCTCAATTATGCTTATGTTGTAACCGAAGGAGGTTCACCGGATAACCTGATCGGTGTTCACATTATTGACCTTTCAAACTTACCAACTTCTGCAACGTTAGTTAAAAGATATGTTGGAAGGTTAAATCATGGAACAGTTCATACGGTATCTATTGACGGTAAATTTCTTTATCTGAATGGTGCAAGAAATAATTCCAGTTTAGCTGCGATGAATCTGATTCTTGATCTTTCTGACCCCATAAATCCGGTTGAGGTTGGAGCCTGGGAACAGAATTACTGGCACGATTCACAATCAAAGAATGACACCATTTTTGCTTCTGCCATTTACGGTGAGGGAATTCAGATCATTGATGCCCGGGATAAAGCAAATCTGAAACTCATTTCACAAACGAACTATCCTGCAAATTTTACTCATAACATCTGGATGACAGATGATAATAAATATATCACCCAGACTGATGAAGAACCCAATATGCCCTTAAATTTCTGGGATGTAAGTGACGTAAAAAACATTAAATTAAAAGCAGAATACCGTGCAGGCAAAAATGCAATGGCACACAATGCCCATTCCAACGGAAATTTAGTCCACGTTGCTTACTATGAAGATGGATACCGTGTTTTTGACATTTCAAACAGAAATGCACCGGTTTGTGTAGGAAGTTATGACGTCGACGGTCAACTTTCACGGTTTGGTGCATTTACGAGTGTCTGGGGTGTTTATCCGTACCTTCCATCCGGGAACATTTTACTCTCCGATATGGAACGTGGCCTGATCATTGTAAAACTTAAAAGTTCAGCGCCTGGTTATATTCAGGGTGTTATTTCCGATCAGTTTAATCAGCCGATTCCGGGTGTTAAAATCAGCTATTTCACCTCAGGAGAAACTGATGAAGAAGTAACAGTTTGGTCAGACGAAAACGGCAATTATTCAATTGGTGCAAATGCCGGTTCACTTGCTCTGAAGTTATCAAAAGAAGGTTACGATTTAAAAACAACCGGACTTCTTGATTTTACAGCAGGTTCATCAAAAAACGTTCCACTTTCTCTCAGAAAACGATATTTATCATCAACTACGTTGAAAGTTATGCCTGCTGGTTCTGAAGCATTAACAGGTCTGACAGTAACCGTTAGCAACCAGAATTTTAATTTCACAGGTGAAATCAATGAATCTGGTGAGTTTTTTGTCACACTCCCCGAAGGCAGTTATTTCATTTACGTTGCAGGGAAACAAAGTTATGGTTCAGGAAAAGTAGATGTCTACACAAATGACCCACTTACTGTTTCAGTTCAAATGAAAACCGGATATCTGGAACCCTTCTCAAATCCTGTTTTATGGGAATTAAAGGCAACAGGTGATAAATCCCTTTTTGCATGGAAACAGGAAAAGGCCTCCAATTTTAACTCTACAGGTTTTCTTCCGGATTTTGATGGAACAGGTGATAATGCAAACCAGGCCATGTTTTCAAGAGCAAGAAGATCGGGAACAACACCCAGCAACCCTGGAAATTCTTCGCTTACCTCACCGGTTTTTGATCTAACTAATATCGTGAATCCTGCAATCCGGTTTCTGAAATTTTATCATCCTCCAGTTCACCTTGGTGCTGTCAACGATACACTTAAAATTTTTCTTTCCGGTGATCAGGGAGCTACCTGGATTTTTGCCGGAATGTTTTCAACACCTGACGAAATTTGGACTCCGGTTACGTATTCACTTGCTGACTTCAGCATCACCGGTAGCTCTGTTCAAATAAAATTTGTAAATATTGAAGGTGTGGATGCTTTGTCTGGTGCTAATGTTCGTCCAAGCAGTTGGGCCGGAATTGATAATGTTGAAATTTCATCAAAAGAAAATCTGGTTTCGGTAACTCCTGATCTGCAAATCACCGGAAAGGAATTTACTCTCTTCCCTTCTTACCCTAATCCGTTCAATCCATCTACAACTTTAAAATGGAACCAGCCTGAAAGTTCACCAGTCACACTTTCTGTTTACAATTCACTGGGGCAGCTTGTGAAATTAGTTTCTGCAGGAAACCGGTTAGCCGGACTTCAAACCCAGTCTGTAGATTTCACCGGTTTTCCATCCGGAATTTATTTTTACAGGATTCAATCTGATCGAAACCAATCCGCTACCGGAAAATTGATACTTTTGAAATGATCAAAGCATCAGGAAATATGTTTAAAATTAATAGACTGTCATCCCGGATTTGATCCGGGATCCAGTATAAAAGGCATAAATCCAGATAAAAAACATGGATCCCGGATCAAGTCCGGGATGACAGCAAATTGAACCAGTTTCCATTCTTTGTCATTTGATTCCTATCTTTATCACTAACTTGAAACAGGTCAGTTGTGAAAGCTATTTTATTCTACTTTACTCTTTCGGCAATCATTTTTTTTGGATGTGAAGACAAATCTGAATCTGGTGAGACGTCACCCATCGTTTATTCCAAAGAAATTCAGCCCATTTTTAATAAATCCTGTGCACTTTCGGGTTGTCACCTTCACGCAGATGCTCTCTTCAAGATCAATCACGGCGATACAACTTTAAAACTGGGCAGTTACACTGATCTGCAGCTTGGTACATCAGATGGTGGCGGTGTTGTGGTTCCGTTTCAGCCCGTGTTCAGCTCACTTTTCCAGCACATCAATACTTCTGCAGCCAACGGACCCGTTGCTGGTCCTTCGATGCCGCTGAACCGGGATCCCCTTCCTGAAAAAGAAATAAATCTTATCAAAAACTGGATTGAAGAAGGTGCTAAAAACGATGCCGGAACATCCATGTATTCCAACCCGGCTTTGGGTAGTTTTCTGATCACCAATCAGGGAGAAGATTTTCTCACTAAAATTGATATCGGGCGGAAAACCATTTCAGGAATTATTCCGCTTTTTAGTCCGTCCTGGCCTGTTCCGCAATCTGCCCCTGAAGCACCTCACTATGTTGCAATTACGCCGGATTATAAAACTGCTGTCACAACTTTATACACCGCCGGTGATGTAGCCCGTGTCAATTTAGTAACCCGGAAAGTTGAGAAAAAACTTCATGTTGGCGGAACACCAGCCCATGTTGAACTTTTTGATAACGGGAAAAAAGCTCTCGTCAGCAATTTTTCTGGTTTGAACAAACTACATATCATTGATGTTGAAACCATGACCCTGATCCGAGATGTCACGAATCTGGCTTCAAGTCCGCACGGACTTTTCATTATGGCTGACGGAAAAACGGCTTTCACCGCAGGGAATGTTTCTGACCTGCTTTATAAAGTCAATCTGGAAACGGGTTCTTCGCAATCTTTTACTTTGTCAGGTTCAACACCGCCAATCGGTGAAGTCAAACCTAAACTCGGACCTTATCAGATCAGAAAATCAGGCGATTTGGTTTACATATCCTGCAAATTTTCAGGTGAAGTCAGAATTTGGAACATCCAAAGTGAACAACTTATTGACAGCATTAAAGTTGGGAAAAATCCGCTTTTGATGGATATCAATTCGCTAACCAATGAACTCTGGGTTGCCAACCAGGGCGATAAAACCATTTCAATTATTAACCTTTTAACCCGTTCGGTTTCTCTGCTTCAGGGACTTCCCGATCAGCCTCATGGAATCCGATTCACTCCTGACGGACTTTATGCAGGGGTAACCTGTGAGAACACGACCGGAACCACAGACCAGCATCACCCGACAACCCGTGGCGGAAATCCGGGCGTTTTTGTTCTCATCAATGCGGCAAACAAAAGCATTCTCGCAACACGAAATGTCGGATCGTTTGCTGCCGGCATCGACTACATCCCATGAAAAAAGCTGGCTTCCTGATTTTGATTTCCCTTTTGGCTTGCCAGGTTTTCGGGCAGGAGTGGAAGTTAAAATCAGACTGGAAACCCATTTCAGACGGACTTAAATTCTACGATTTTCCTTTTTTAGGTGGCATCAACAATCCACGTTTTCAGTTTGCCGATGTTAATCTTGACGGATTTGATGATCTGGTCATCCTCGATAATCAATCTGAACTGATTTACCTTCAAACTGCAGAAAGTGAAACCAGAAAACCGGCAGATTCCCGCATTTTTTCTGACAGGGTAAAAACATGGTTTCTTTTGCAGGATTTAACCGGTGACAACAGGTCTGATCTCATTTCCAAAACTGAAGACGGCAAAACCATCTGGTGGAAACATACCGGGAATCCTTCACTTCCTTTCGATAAATCTGCACTTTTAACTGCTTCAGATGGCAGTACCATTTTAACGGATGGACTGAGTCAGCCTTGTTTTTCTGATTTCGACCGGGATGGTGATTTCGATTTTTTTGCCGGTCTTCCTGAAGGTTCGATTCTCTTTTACGAAAATACAGGAACAACCCAATCCCCTTCTTTTACCTTCCGTACATCGGTTTTTGCCGGAATTCAAGTTCTTGCTGACACCGTTTTTGTTGATCCTTCCTCATCATTGAAAAAAAGTGCTGATCCGCAGCATGGTGCTTCTGCCGTACAATTGTTTGATCTGAATGGCGATGGTTTGGATGAAATATTCTTCGGCGATTTTCTGAGTCCAGGTTTGTACATTTTTAAAAATCAGGGTCCTGTGGGCAACCCGGTTTTCGTTTATGATCCGTCACCATTTCCTGAATCAGAACCCGTAGAAACCCCGGGTTACAATCAAGCTTTTTTCCGAAATATTTCTGATAATTTTGAATTTTATGTCGGTGTTAACCTTCCAACCGTGAATAAAGACAGCTTCTGGAAATTCACGAATGCCGGAACACGGACCGAACCCGAACTGATTCTCGAAACCAAATCGTTTCTTTCAACACTGGATGCAGGACGGAATTCACGACCCGTTCTTTTCAATTTCTCAGGTGGATCGCAAAAGGATTTGATTGTGGGAAATCAAGCCGGTTCATTGTCGTTTTACAAGTTCACTGAGGACACCTATTATTTACTTCAATCGGAAAAATGGGCATTAACTACACCAATATTTGAAGCTTCACCATTTATAACCGATTTGAATGATGATTTTAAAGGTGATTTGGTTGTCGGCGGACTTGATGGCAAACTTCATTCATTTACCAACACCGGCACGTTTGAAAATCCTGTATATCAATCAGAAAATTTGTGGTTCTCTGGCATCAATCCGGGAAACCGGTCAAAACCCTTCTTTGCGGACCTAAACGGGAATGGAACTCAGGACTTAATTTGCGGAAATGGTAGTGGTGATCTGATTCTCTATGAAAATACCGGAACACTTACTCAGCCTTCTTTTAGTCAAAAGGAAATCATTCAAACCGGATTGACCGGAACCTCACCAGTTTTCTTTTACTATCCGGGATTAAGTAAACCGGCAATTTTAACTGGAAGCGATGATGGAACACTTGCTCTTTATAAAAGTGACAGGAAAGATGATACCCATTCAGAATTTCCTTCTCAGTTTTACCTTGCCCAAACCTGGAAAACCGGAATCCCAATGTTAACACCTGGTTCTGTTTCGTTTTTTGCTTCTGATTCTCTTCAAATAATTGCCGGATGCCAACGAGGTGGCGTTTTGGTACTACAGACCAGACTGACTCCTGACCATAGACCTGAACCCGAATTTGTAATTCAGGTTTACCCAAATCCGTCCCACACAAGAGCTTCCCTTTATTCAACATTACAACTGACCAAAGTCAAACTGTTCGCCGTCACCGGGCAATTAATAAAAGAATGGAACCAGCCGATCCCCTTTACTCTTGATTTTGATTTGCCAGAACTTTCATCCGGTCTTTATCTCATTGAAGCTAAATCGGGAAACAAAACTGCACTTTCAAAATGGATTGTTTTGAAATAAAAAAAGGCGAATTCACATTCGCCTTTTTCTTGTCAACTCATCTCTATGTATAGTATTTTACTGAGTTAAAGTTTTCACTTACCACTTACCACTTACCACTTACCACTTACCACTTACCACTTACTTCAGAGCTTCCTTAATCGCTTCTTCAAGATCATCATCCAGCGGGTCAGCCCCTGAACGGTAACGATGAATCAGTTTTCCATCCTGCCCAATCAGAAATTTTTCAAAATTCCATTTGATATCGCCTGTAAAATCAGGATTTGTCTGTTTTGTCAAAAATGTAAATAGCTCAGCCTGATCATTTCCCTTAACTGAAACTTTTGAAAACATCGGGAAAGTGACATTATATTTCGATGAGCAAAAGGTTTTAATCTCTGCATTGGAACCGGGTTCCTGTCCGCCAAAATTATTTGCAGGGAATCCAAGAATCACAAGACCTTTTTCTTTATATTTTTGGTATAAAGCTTCAAGATCTTCGTACTGCCCGGTGTAGCCACATTTGGAAGCTACGTTTACGACAAGGACAACTTTTCCTTTGTAATCTTTCAGATCAACAGGTTTCCCGTCAATATTGTCAACTTTAAAATCATAGAAGGAAGTCGGGTTTGCCATCAGTGCCACCATTAAAATTGTTAAAAGTCCGTGAAGCATAAAATCTCCTTTTGTTTTTGCTCAGAACAGAAGTCAGGAAAGAAAGGTTTCAGGAAGTGGATTGTCGGGTTAGTTTTTGGATAGATTGAACAAGAAATGGGATTTCAAATTTTAATACTGGATCCCCGCCTTCGCGGGGATGACAATTTCGTTATTTTCCACATTTTAAATGGGTTGTCATTCCCGCGAAGGCGGGAATCCATGCCTTTTTCCCGAAATTTCTATTCTGCGAAATCTGCGTAATCAGCGGGAAAAAGTTGTTCAGGAAAAAGCAGCAATTCCTAAAATCCCAGCCGCCAAAACCGTTTCAATCCAGCCAATTGTGGGAATCTTTAGCCGAACGTATTTTTCAATAAACAGAAAAACCAGAATTCCCTTTACCAGAATCAAACCTGCCATCAGGATTGCTGGAATCGTCCCCAAATACACCAGGAAACCACCTGCAACCAATGCATAGGGAATAATTCCCCAGCTTTTAATCTCACGGATTCTGATTTTTAAAAGAACAGGAGTCATGCAGAAGTACAATCCAACCGGAAGCCATTCTATAAATAGTTGAGAATAATGCCGGTTTAACATCCATGGCGAACCCAGAAACGGAATCAGGGTAAAGGCTGAGAAAATCAGCCATTCTGCAGGAAGTGTTTTTTGAAGTCGGGATGCAAATAAAAGTGCAGTGACAATTCCCAGCACAAGAAGAAAAAAGACAGGTAATTCAGGTTCAGGAAGGATGAGTAAAACCGTTGCCAACCCGGCAGCAGTTAAAATGAGGTAAATCCCAAAAATTGGAAAGTAAGGTTTAAATTTTACCTTCCCTGATTTTACCCACATGGAACCCAGTTCGGTAACATGGAGACCAGCCAAAACCCAAATCAGCAAAACCGGGTGAATCCAGTTAAAATCTCCGCCACGGAGAATGGCGTACAACCAGCCAATGATGACCGTAATGTAAGCGCCATGTTGCCGGGACCAGAAGAATTTCATGAATTAGAAAATGGTGGTATGTGGCAAGTGATAAGTATTAAGTGATTTGAAGGAATCCAATTGAAAACCAAAAAACAATAATCCCGAAATAAGGTCATTTTACTTATCACTGACCACCTGTCACTTGTCACTTATTTAAGATTATGATACACGTTCTGAACGTCGTCATCACTTTCGATATCTTCAACGAGATCAAGAACTTCTTTTTCCTGTTCTTCAGTACATTCAACCCAAATATTGGGCACACGCTGAAGTTCTGAAGAAATCACATTGATTTTTTTCGATTCAAGAGCTTTTTGCATGTTTCCAAAATCAGTAAATGCAGTTGTCAAAAAGACAGCATCTTCTTCTCTTTGCATTTCTTCAAGACCGGCATCAATCAGTTCAAGTTCAAGTGTATCAAGATCAAGTCCTTCCGGATTGATTTTAAAAACACCTTTCCTGATAAAGATAGATTCAAGGGCACCGGTTGTGGCCAGTGTCCGTCCATGACGGTTCAGATGCATTCTTACATTTGCAACGGTACGGGTTGTGTTATCAGTTGCAGTTTCAATGAAAATTCCAACTCCGTGCGGACCGTAAGCTTCGTACGTGGCTTCTTCAAAATTTTCTTTATCCCGGGAAACTGCACGTTTAATGGCTGCATCAACCCGATCTTTGGGCATGTTTGCGCCTTTGGCATTCTGAATAGCAATACGAAGGCGGGCATTATTATCAGGATCAGGTCCGTTAGATTTTACAGCAATTGCAATTTCTTTGCCGATTTTGGTGAAGGCTTTTGCCATCCGGTCAAACCGGGCAAACATGGTGTGTTTACGTTTTTCAAAAATACGACCCATAAAAACTTCTCTTTTTTACTAAATTTTGTGGCGCAAATGTCATCAAAAAAAACAAAATTTGCAAAGTTTGAAGATAGAATGGAATTTTGGTCCTGAATTTACCCGCTGATATTAAACCATGAAATGATTCTGAAACATCTAATCTGAAGCTGCTGATCAGGATCAACTGTTTTGAAACTTTCTTGGCACCTCTAAAAACCTTTTTTTCTCCCTTGTAATGGATGAGCTTCGCAGAACTTCGTTAGCCCAATCAAGTTGAGGATGACATTGTTGAGGTTTATAGAGGTGCCATTCGCCATATAACGAAGCCAATTTAACCCGGGAGTAACCCAATGAAACCATTATTAATTGTCATTTCCCTTTTTTGCCTGTTATCTGCTGCAAACGCACAAAATTCAATGCATGTTGAAAATGGCTATCTCGTGCTCCGCATTAAATTGGATGAAAATATAGACTTAGCCCGTCTGTCTGAACTTTTGAACGTTAACTCATCGTCGGAATTTAATGAAATCGACGAGATTTTACAGACCTATCAGGATTATTACCGCCTTACCGGACAAATTTTACCGGAATGGCTGCAAAACTTCAAGGAAAATCTTCGGTTGATAGACAGGCTCAATAAGGCAACGATTAAACCACAAAGTATTGGCGCCATCTCCATCAGGTATCACTTTAGCTCCAAACAGGTTATTGAAGTTGGGAAAATGGAGGTTAAGTATGATTTCAGAACAAATAAAATTACCCAGGTAGGTGATGTAAAGATTGAGTATCATTTTGTTACCGGTAAAGTAGAACAGATTGGGGATCTTAAAATTGAGTATCACCCCTTCAATGGCAGCATCAGAAAAATTGGAGAAATTGACTTAAAATAAGCAGATTTGGAAAAACCCGTTTCCTTTCGTACCTTTGCGCCTTACTTGTGCTATGAATTCGCCCGCCCCTGCCCAGGCAACATCCTTAACGTTGCAGTGATTCGGTGTCCGGTTAGATGAAATTACGTGGAAGAATTCCGGCACCACACTAAAAAAAGGGTACATATGTCCGATTTCCTATCTTTTGGTCTCCAGGAGACCATTCTTCAAGCTATTGCTGAACTGGGATTTGAAACTCCCACTCCAATCCAGGAAAAAATGATTCCCCATCTTCTGAGTAATTCAGGTGATGTTGTGGGTCTTGCTCAAACCGGAACCGGCAAAACTGCCGCATTTGGTTTGCCCATCCTTAATTTTATCAATCCGAAAAGCCGTTTGCCACAGGCTTTGGTTTTAAGCCCGACACGTGAACTTGCCATGCAGATTTCCCGTGATCTTGAGTCTTTTTCCAAATTCATGCCAGGCGTTTCTATCGTTTCAGTTTACGGCGGTGCTCCCATCGACAAGCAGATCAGAACCATTCAGCGTGGCGTTCAGATTGTAGTTGCAACTCCCGGCCGGATGCTTGACCTGATTAACCGCCGTGTCGTTGATTTTTCAAAAATTGAATATCTTGTTCTTGACGAGGCCGATGAAATGCTCAACATGGGATTCCGTGAAGAGCTCGATGCCATCCTTGAGTCTGTTCCCACAGAAAGAAATACCCTGCTCTTCTCTGCAACCATGCAGCCTGAAGTTAGCCGTATTGCCTCGAAATACATGAAAAAACCAACTGAAATTACGGTTGGGAAAAAGAATGCCGGTTCCGCAACTATCGAACACATCGTTCACCTGATCCACGAAAAAGACCGGTACGAAGTGGTTAAACGGATTGCTGACTCAAACCCGGAAATTTATGGGATTGTTTTCTGCAGAACCCGTATTGAAACTCAGGATGTGTCTGATAAACTCAGAAAAGATGGTTACCCGGCAGAGGCCCTTCATGGTGATCTCTCACAGTCACAGCGTGATTATGTCATGGGTAAGTTCCGTGACGGACATATTCGTCTTCTCGTTGCCACTGACGTTGCTGCCCGTGGTCTCGATGTGAACAACCTGTCACACGTTATCAATTATAATCTGCCTGATGATGTAGAAGTTTATACCCACCGTTCTGGTCGTACTGGCCGTGCCGGAAAAACCGGGATTTGTATTTCGATCATTAACATGCGTGAAAAATTCAAGATCAAATCTATTGAACGCACCATTCAGTCAATGGTAACGATTAAACCCGTTCCGACCGGTGTTCAGATTCTTGAAAAACAGCTGCATGCCTTAATTGACAAAATTCACACAGTAGAAATCCGTGAAGACAATATTGCACCATTCATGGCCGATATTCAGGATAAACTTGAACATATCAACCGTGAAACCCTGATTAAAAAGATGATTTCAATGGAATTCAACCAGTTCTTTGAACGGTATTCCAAAATGAAAGACTTGAATGTGAATGATTCTTTTGGTGATCGTCCTGAAAAACGCCGCAGTGAAGGTGATTACGCAGCCCGCCCTGAACGTGATTTCTCCCGTGGGGATCGTCAGGAACGTGGAGACCGCCCTGAACGTGGACCACATGCTGAGAGATCAGAAGCTACTGGTGCTGAAATTGGCTTTTCCCGCATTTTCATTAATCTTGGGAAAACAGATGGCCTGAATCCGGCAACCCTTATTGGAATCATCAACGAAATCAGTAAAAAACGGAATGTTCAGATTGGCCGGATCGATCTTGGCAAAACTTTCACCTTTTTTGATATTGATGAAAAATTTGCATCTAAAGTTGTTGAAGATTTCCAGGGCTCAGAATACAATGGCCGTCCGCTTCAGGTAGAATTTGCAAAACCGGATAACGGACCAGCTAAAAAGTTCAAACCTGAATTCCGTGAACGTGGCGGAGCAAGAAACAGCAGTGGCGGCGGATATAAAGGCCGTCCGAGAAGATAACAGCAAGTTATAAGTGGTAAGTGGTAAGTAAAAACTCCCGCTAAACTAACGACTCTCTTTGCTTTCCTATTCAAAATAAAAAAGCCGGTCACTGAAAAGTGCCGGCTTTTTTTATAACTTAAAACTCAGGAAACGTTCGGGATATTCACATAGCCCGATTTGTCCACTTGTCACCCATCCTCTTATTCAGTTAGCCGTGACCCGTAATATGTGACCCGTAACCTTTCCCAAGCGCCCTAAAACAAAAAAAGTCCGCTTTTCAGCGAACTTTTTCTTGTGGGCAGAGAGGGAATTGAACCCCCGACACGAGGATTTTCAGTCCTCTGCTCTACCGACTGAGCTATCTGCCCGGCACTCAATCAAAAAATCGAGACACGAAGATACGGCAGGATTTCGTTCCAGTCAATACCCACCTTCATTATTTTCAATAAGATGCAACATTTTTTTATTCCGGCTGGAATCCAAATGCCGAATCCAATCCAACCTGATTGGATGACATCAAAAACCTGCAATCAGATTTTAACCTTTTTAACCAAACCAAAATAGTAGAAGGCATTAATCACAAGAGCATGGTTGATTATTCCCTTCCCGATTAACTCCTGAATATCAGAAACCGGAATCAATTCAACATCTACTTCTTCCGCCTGATCGAGGTTTTGTGGTTTTTCAAGTTTACACCCATCGGCAAGAACATAAAAACAGGTATTGGACTGAATAGCTGGATTTGGAAAGGATTTTCCGATCAACACGGCTTCACGGCAAACATACCCCGTCTCTTCCTCCATCTCCCGAAGTCCACCCTCAATCGGGTCTTCTTCATGGTGAAGAGCTCCACCAGGCACTTCAAGAGTAAACTCTCTGATTCCGTGGCGGTACTGCCGAACCATGACAACATGACCATCATCGGTAACCGGAATGACATTCACCCAGTTGGTACCTTCTAACGTAAAAAAATCGAATTGTTGCCCTGACATTTCACTTTCACGGGTTGATTTGTGAACTCTGAAAATTTTGCAGTCAGCATACAATTCTGTTTTGATTTCATTCCAGGAGCCGGGCATCAGGTCGCACACTTTCCGGTTTTGCACTGATCCTGGCCGACCGATTCACTCATCAGTTCATTCAGGACAGAGAAAACTCTCTTTATAGCAATTTCATCATTTTTCGAAGCCGGCATCACTTCAATGTCGGTATAATTATTCTGCTGATCGAAATAAAACCAGCCTGCAATTTTTCCGTCAGGATATAAAACCGTCCATGAATCGTCATAAAAAACAAAGCTGCCGTCGAAATCAAGTTCGGCGGCAGCTTCTTTTAAATTAATCACCAGATTGGTGGGAATGTGGTAAAACACCTTTACCTTACAATCATGGTTTGGGTTCTGTTGTTTCAGGAACTTCGGCACCGGGTTCAGGCGCAGTCGTTTCTGCAGGAACCGGAGTTTCAACGGGAACAGGAGCCTGATAAGCATCACGGGCATCTGCATCTGCAAAGGCCTGATCCTGACGGGCAATGATATCAGCTTCTTCTTCGTGACCGCCAACTCTTGCTCCGAGCATAATTTCAAGGTCAGCCCGGTCAAGGATTTCTTTTTCAAGCAGCGTTTCAGCCATTTTATTGAGCAAATCACGCTTGTCATTCAGAAGAGCCCGGGTTCTGTCGTGACACTCGGTTATAATTTTTCTAACCTCAGAGTCAATTTCCATGGCAACATTTGAACCATACTTTTTATCGAAACCCATTCCCGCAACAAAGTTTTGATTTTTGGAATCAGCAAATGAAAGGTATCCGATTTTTTCTGACATACCATAGACGGTAACCATTGCATAGGCAAAATCGGTAACTCTTTCGAGGTCATTCTGTGCTCCAGTTGAAATATCACCGAAAACAATTTCTTCAGCAACACGGCCACCCAGCAATCCGCAAATCCGGTCCAGAATTTCCTGCCGGGTCATGAGGTAACGATCTTCCAGCGGGGTGTGAAGGGTATAGCCTAATGCACCAAAACCACGGGGAACAATTGAAACCTTAGAAACCGGGTCACAATTTTCAAGGAACCAGCCAATAATGGCGTGACCTGATTCATGGTAGGCGATAACTTTTTTCTCTTTTGGATTGATAAGCTTGTTTTTCTTTTCAAGTCCGGCAATTGACCTTTCGATCGCCATGTAAAAATCATCCATGTCGATGGTTTCACGGCCTTTTCTTGCACCAAGTAAAGCTGCTTCGTTACAAATATTGGCAATATCAGCACCGGCAAACCCGGGAGTCTGAGAAGCCAAACGGCGAAGATCAACATTTTCGCTCAGTTTCAGATTTTTGGTATGAACTCTGAAAATTGCAATACGGCCAATAAGATCAGGTTTATCAATTAAAACCTGACGGTCAAAACGACCCGGGCGGAGCAAAGCAGGATCCAAAACATCAGGGCGGTTAGTTGCAGCTACAATAATGACACCTTTATCAGTGCTGAAACCATCCATCTCAACCAATAATTGGTTCAGGGTATTCTCACGTTCATCGTTTGTACCCATCATAGCACCACGACCACGTGAACGACCGATTGCATCCATTTCATCAATAAAAATGATACAAGGTGCTTTGTCTTTGGCTTGTTTGAAAAGATCACGCACACGGGCAGCACCAACCCCAACGAACATTTCGACAAAGTCTGAACCTGAAAGTGAAAAGAAGGGTACACCTGCTTCACCGGCCATTGCTTTTGCAATTAGAGTTTTTCCGGTTCCCGGAGGGCCTACAAGCAGAACGCCTTTGGGTAATTTACCGCCAAGACGGGTAAATTTGGAAGGATCCTTCAGAAATTCAACAATTTCCCTGACTTCTTCTTTGGCTTCATCAAGCCCGGCAACATCTTTAAATGTGATACGTGACTCGTCGCCTTCAGCATACATTACAGCTTTGTTTTTACCGATGTTCATCACCTGGCTGCCAGGTGACATTCTCTTAAATATAAAAACCCAGACAAGGGCGATAAGTCCGAAAGGAATAATCCAACCCAAAAGATCAGAGACCCAGGTTGATTCAATCCGACCACGGTAATCAACCTTATTTGTTTCTAAAAAGGCGATCAGTTCTTTGTCTTCAAGCGCAACCACAAGAAAGCGGCTACGGTCATCGTTTGATGAACCAAACCACTTGTTTGAGTTGTCCTGCGTGGCTGGGGCCGGAAGAAATTCAGGTTTGTAAACACCTTCGAGATAAGCCGAACCAATGAAAACAGTTTTCACTTTACCTTCAGCTACCGCCTTACGGAATTCACTGTAAGGAATTTCTTTTCCTTTTGACGGGCTGATAAACATTGCCTGAACTGCAATTACACCAACAAGCAGGATGAGAAACATCCAGATTGAAAACTTAGGTTTGAACCCGTTTCCCCCGTTGGGATTCTTATTTGGATCTTTTGAAGGATCCTGCCCCGGAGCCTGATCCTTTGAATCTTTGTCTTTATTGAAAAAATCAAACGCCATGCGTGTATCCAACCTTTATGATTTTGATAATTCTGATGTCAGTAATCCAATAACAATAAGTGTGCCACCAAAAATTCCAGTCAAACCAATCATTTCATTTAATACAAAGAATGCCAGAACGGCGGAAAAGACAGGTTCCATGGTAAAAATGACAGCAGCTTTTGCTGGAGTCGTATCTTTCTGAAACCGTGTTTGAATAAAAGTTGTGACAATTGTTGCCATAATTGCAAGATAAAACAAAGCTACCCACAAATCGGTTTTGTAAGTCAAATAAGGAGTTTCAAAAAATGGAGCAGCTGCAAAAGAAAAAACAAAAACAGTAACAAACTGGTAAAAAGTTAACTGATAAATGTCTGTCTCACGTGAAGCAATATCAAGATATACGATATAAACAGCATAAAGGATGGCACAAATAAGCGTTAAAAAGTCACCGAACAGTACGTCGTTTGTGATATCGGAAGATGGATTGACCAACAAATACAATCCAAAAGTGACAAGAATTACGCCGAACCATACACCACGCTTTGGGAATTTCCGCTCAATGATAACCTGAAAAATCGGAGTGAAAATGACGAGGAGGCCGGTTATAAAACCTGAGTGACTTGCAGATGTAAATTTAAGTCCGGCAGTTTGGGTTGCAAAACCTAAAAACAGTGTCAAACAAACAAGAATCGCTGCCTTTTTGGGTCTGAACCCAGTTGAAAATATTTTCTTATGGAAAACAGCACCGAAAATCAAAGCTGCAATAAGAAAACGAACCCCCAGAAACATCAGTGGCGATGCCTGATCAAGTGAGGTTTTAGTTATGACAAAGGTACTTCCCCAAATCAGGGTAACAAGTAACAGAAAAATCTCTGACCGTCGGGATGGCTGCATGGCTTCCTGGAAATTCCGTAAAAATCGTAATCTAATCGTAACAATTCAATTAATTTCTTAAAGACATAAAAATGCACCGCATTCGCATCAGTATCAAAACCAATAATTTAAATTATTAACGCATTTTGGATTAAATACATTACTTTTCAAATTTAATCCAATATAGGTACAAATCTTCCTGGCTTTGGCTTAGCCGGATTTGGTTGTATCTTCGTTGTTTAAACCCTCGGAGAATACATGAGAAAATTAGCCTTACTCCTTTTGGCTCTTGCCGGATTATCACTTGTCGTCAATGCACAAGCCCGGAAACCCAAGATCAACAACAATACCTACCAAACCCTCCCCTTTTCACAAAACTGGACCAACACCAGCCTTTTAGGTACAGCAGATGACTGGTCTGCGGTTCCGGGAATTGTCGGATACCGTGGAGATAATTTTGCTGCTACGACGGGGGTTGACCCTCAAACATTGGTTGGCGACTCCATGAGAGTTGTTGATGTGAATGTAAACCAGGCAGCACCCAACACCTTTACAACCGGTGGTGCTACTGAATTTGAAATTACTAATCCAACCGTTGCGTTGGCAGGCTCTGGTACTGCAGATGCCCCGTTTCTGGTTTTATTTCTCAACACTACCGGGTTCAAATCAATAAGTGTTTCTTACAATCTTCGTGATCTTGAAGATGGTACTGACAACGCCATTCAATCGGTTGCTGCTCAATACCGGGTTGGAAATTCAGGGAATTTCACCAATATCCCGTCAGCTTTTGTTTTGGATGCAACAGTCCAGAGTGCTGTTATGTCAACTCCTGTAAACTTTACCCTCCCGGTAGATGCTGAAGATAAGGGACAGGTTCAAATCAGAATCATCACCACCAATGCCATCGGTAATGACGAATGGGTCGGTATCGATGACATCGAAATATCAGGTGACCCCTTAACCGGCGGTAAACCCAAAGCCAGTCTGAGTCTTTCTTCACTTTCAGCTGCAGAAGGTTCAGATCCTGTTATCGTTACCGTTTCAACAACTGAGCCTGTTTCAGGTGATCAAACCGTAAGTCTGACCATTTCAGGTTCAGGCATTTCTTCAACAGATTATGAACTTTCATCATCAACTGTAACCATTCCTGACGGACAAACAACTGGAACCGTTACCCTTACTATTCTTGATGATTCGGATATTGAAGGAATTGAAACCCTCCTTGCCACAATTTCAGCTCCGTCTGACAGCATTGTTCTTGGCAGTGTTGTTCAGCAGGAACTTGAAATCATCGATAATGATGCCAACTCTGTAAGCATTGAAGCAGCATTTTCTACTATAAACGAAGGTGATGGTTCTGTATCATTCACTATCAAAACCTCACAGGCTGTTACTGTCAATGAGTCTGTTTCTCTGAGTTTTTCAGGAACTGCAACTGAGGGTGTTGATTATACAACTCCCGTTCAGAATGTAACTATACTATCCGGAACGGATCAGACAACTGTAACCCTTACTTTAGTTGATGATGACGTCTTTGAAGGAAATGAAAACATTAGCGTTACCATTAATTCAGTTTCAGACGGACTTCTTCTATCCAACCAAAAATCAATTACGATAACAATTACAGAAAACGAAGTTCCTGTTGCAGAATCTATTCTGACTGCAAAGAATAAACCCGTTGGTTCAATTGTGATTGTAAAAGGAACTGTTTCAGCTTCTTACAAAGGAACCGTTGGTGCAACCATTGCCTTTCAGGATGCAACAGCAGGAATCCAGTTGTACGACAGAAAAACTGATCTGCTCAATCCTGGTGACTCAATTTACGTAAAGGGAAAGACCGAAGATCGCTTTGGTGCTATGCAGGTCGTCAGTGTTGAAAGTCTTTATGTGTACCCAATTAAGGGGAAAATTGTACCGAAGGTAATAACCTCTGTTGAGGCTACTGAAACTTATGAAAGTCAGCTTGTACTGATTAAAAATCTGAAATTACCAGCTGGCACCTTTGCAGGAAATACTAATATCAAGGCAAATGACCGTGTTGGTCAGGTTGAAGTAAGAGTTACAGGCACAACAAATAACATTATCGGAACAGAAATTCCGGCTGATTCAGTTGATATCGTGGGTCTGCTCGGACAGTTTAATGCTTTCTATCAGTTACAACCCCGGTCACTTGCTGATTTTGTTGCCTTTGGTGGTGTAAACAATGTGTCTCTTGCAGCATCGACCACATCAGCATCTGAAGCCGAACAAACAGTCATTACCCTTACTGCCTCGACGATTTCTCCGGTTAATACAAACCAAACCGTTGATCTTGAAGTTACCGGAACAGGAATTACGGCGGGTGATTATACGCTTTCAGCATCAACCCTTACCATTCTTGCTGGCCAAACCTCCGGTTCGGTTACTTTCACGATTGTTAATGACACTGAGACTGAAGGTGTTGAAGTTGCAACCATTACACTTGTTAATCCTTCTGCAGGTCTCAAAATTGCAAACAAGAGTGTAGGAATTGCAATTACCGATAATGATGGTGAAGTGAAAGACTACCTGTCAATTGTTGAGGCTAAAGCTTTACCTCTGAACTCTGTTGTAACTGTTACAGGACGAATTACCGTTGCAATGGAAATTGGCGGACCTGCCTACTTCCAGGATCCAACCGGTGGATTGGCCGTATTTGAAAATCCGCTTCACCTTGCAGTTGCCATTGGCGATTCAGTGAAAATTACCGGCCCATTGACCGAATACGGACAAAAAGGCAGCAACCCGTTAACCACACCAAACGGTGAACCGGGAACTGGCTTGTTTCAAATCAGCGGTGCAGGTGTAACTTTTCAGGTTTTCAAAGACAACAACAAGCCTGTTGAACCTAAAATTGTGACCATTGCAGATATTGGTGAATCACTTGAAGGTCAACTGATCAAAATCAGAAATGCAACGGTTGATTTCGTCGGTGCGTTTGGTTCAAATAAAAACTATACGATTTCAGATCCGTCAGGATCATTGAATCTGGGTTTAAGAATTGATAACAATACCAATCTTGTTAATGCAACTGCCCCAACAACACCTATTGACCTTGTTGGCGTTGTTTCTCAATTTTTAGGTAATTATCAGATTATTCCCCGTTTTACCGAAGATCTTGGCGTTAAGGCTGTAGTTATTCCGGGTGAAAATGTTTCAAAGGATCTCACTTTTGAAATCGGAACCTGGAACATGAAATGGTTTGGAGTTGCCGCACAATCTGGTCTGGTTGATTCCATCCAAATTGCAAATGCCATTAAAGTACTCAGAACCATGAATCTTGATGTGTATGCAGTTCAGGAAATTTCAAGTACAAGTGCCTGGAAAACCCTGATGGATTCGTTGAAGTTAAAAGGATATGCCGGTTTCGTTGCTCCGATTTCGCAGCAGCAGAAAACAGCATTCATTTACAAAAAGGCTACTGTTGATTCACTCAATGCTAAATTTTCGTTTAACACTGGTGACTGGGCAAGCGGCAGATATCCGTATGAGTTTACCTTTAATGCTACCGTTAACGGTGTAACCCGGAAGATCACTGCAATTAATATCCATGCCAAGGCCACAACATCAACACCACCTTCAACCGATGTAAACCGTCGTGAAATGGATGCCATTCAATTGAAGAATTATATTGATGCCAACCTTGCCTCTGACAATGTTATCGTTCTGGGTGATTACAATGATGATGTTACCAAATCAGTTATTGAGAACCTTCCATCACCTTACGCTAATTTTGTTAGTGATCCAACCGCTTATAATATCGTGACCAAATTTTTGAGCGAAAAAGGTCAGACCTCGTATCGTTCATCCAGCATGCTTGATCACATTCTGATCACCAACGAAATGTTTCCAATGCATTGGGATAGTACACAGCGTATTGAAAATCCGTTTTATATCGGAAGTTACCTTTCAAGCACCAGTGATCACTTCCCAGTCTGGACCCGTTTCCGTCTGGAAAAATCGGTTGATGTTACCGACAATAACGGAACAATTCCGACCAGTTTTGCACTTATCGGAAACTATCCGAATCCGTTCAACCCAACAACCAGCATCCGTTTCAATCTTCCTGTTGCCGGATCTGTAAAACTGGATGTTTACAACACCCTTGGGCAACGTGTTGCAGGAGAGTCCTTCTTCAGGAATGCTGGAATCGGAACCTTCGATTTCAATGCTGCACGTTTAACTTCAGGCGTATATTTCTATACACTGACGTTTGATAACAAAACGGCCTCAAGTAAATTTATGCTTTTGAAATAAAGCATTTTATACACGTGCTTCCCGAATGGGCAGCACGTGTATTTTCTTTTTTCTGCTACCTTTTTAAACCTCTTAATTCGTCACAATCTGACGACTCTCCTTCTGTTTAAAATATTTTGTTTTTCCTTTTAACTATTGGCTTTAAAAAAGTGTAAATTTGCACGTTTTTTTATAAAGAAAGTAAACATTCAATGCGAGAAGAAAATCAGGATTGGAATATTGAATCGGCCGGGAAGCTGTACAATATTGATGGTTGGGGAATTGGCTATTTTTACATTGACAGTGAAGGATTTGTGGTGGCTTCGCCAACTCAGGATCCTGATCAGACCATCAGAATTACTGATATAATAGAAGAGGCAAAACGGGAAGGTTTGGCGTTTCCTCTGCAAATCCGCTTTCAGGATCTGCTCAGACACCGGGTTGAAGCGTTGAATGAAGCTTTCAAGATTGCAATTGAAGAACAGAATTTTCAGGGAAAATATACTGGCGTCTTCCCCATCAAAGTAAACCAGATGCGTGAAGTCGTTGAAGAAATAATTGATGCCGGCAAGCCTTACCATTATGGTATAGAGGCCGGAAGTAAACCCGAACTGATGGCTGCCCTCTCCCTTCATCGTGACTATAAAAGTCTGATTATCTGCAATGGCTATAAAGATACCCAATTCATCCGGTTTGCACTGAATGGCAACCGCCTTGGAAAAAAGGTGATCATGGTTGCAGAAAAACTGGAAGAAATCAGAAGCATTATCACGGTTGCCAAAGAAATGAAAGTAATGCCCATGATTGGCGTAAGAGTCAAACTTGGCGCCAAGAGTTCAGGCAAATGGGCAACATCCAGCGGCGATAATGCCAAATTCGGACTTTCAACTGCTGATATTCTGGATGCCGTTCACATGTTACGTGAAGCCGGCATGGAAGACGCACTTAAACTTATCCACTTCCACATCGGATCTCAGATTCCAGACATTCAGGTTATTACCAAAGCCGTTCGTGAAGGTGCCCGTTTTTATGCCAAACTTGCCAAATATGGCTGCGGACTCAAATATATTGATGTTGGTGGCGGTCTCGGCGTTGACTATGACGGTTCCCAAAGTGCATTTTTCTCTTCAACCAACTACACCCTTCAGGAATATGCAAATGATATTGTTTATTCTATTATGGACGTTTGCGATGAAGAAAAAGTGGCTCACCCCAATATTGTAAGCGAAAGCGGACGTGCCATTGTAGCCCACCACTCGATGATTGTGGTTGACGTTTTCGGGAAAATTGAAAAACAAAGAAAACCCATTTACAGTCTGGGTGATACCAAACGCCGTCATAAAATTGTCGAAGCTCTTCTTGATATCAAGGAACGGCTGAACAATGACACCTTAAACGAGTGTTTCCACGATTTGCTCTACAATAAAGAGCAGGCTCAGACCCTGTTCGATCTTGGGTATCTCGAACTGGATGACAAAGCTCTTATTGACACCCTATACTGGGAACTCTCTGCCAGCATCACCAATATGTATGAGGGCGAAGATTACGTTCCTGAAGAAATTACTGAACTGAAAACTTCACTCAGCGATCAGTATCTATGTAATTTTTCAGTTTTCCAATCACTGCCTGATTATTGGGCTCTTGGTCAGCTGTTTCCGATTATACCGATTCACCGTTTGGACGAAGAACCAAACAGAAATGCTACACTTGCTGATATTACCTGTGATTCTGACGGCAAGGTAAATAAATTTGTTGATTTGAAGGATGTAAAAGAAACTTTGCCCCTTCACTCAATAAATGGTGAACCGTATTATCTTGGGATTTTTATGACCGGCGCCTATCAGGATGTGATGGGTGATCTTCACAATCTTTTTGGCCGGGTTAATGAATGCCATGTTTTTCTTGATCCTGATGAAGATCTGGGTTGGTACATCGAAGAAACCATCGAAGGCAGTACAATCGGTGAAGTTTTGGGAATGAACATGTACCTTGCCAGTGACCTTGTAAAGGGAATGAAAAAACAGGTTGACTCTGCCATCAAAAATGATATCGTTAAACCTTCTGAGGGAATAAAAATCCTTCAGGAATACGAAAAAGGGTTAAACGATTACACCTACCTGAAACCCGTTTAAATAAAAAAAGTCCGTCAATCTCCTGGCGGACTTTTTCTCTCCCCCATTTCTTTATTTTTCTTAACCCTTCCGTAAATTTAATTTCCTTTGTTATGCGGAAGTTAAATCTTTTCAACTGACCAAAGTATCTTCTGTTTGTTGTTTTGATTTTGTGATCTATTTCATAAATTTGAGCACACTTCAGGAATTATTCACCTGAATCCTTAGATTTTTCTGCCTTTACAGGATACTACCAACAAACAAAAGGGAAGTTTATGACCTTCACTGTTACACCCACCTGCTTAAAAGTTAAATTCACAATGCTTCTTGCATCCGTTCTGCTGTCATTCACAGCATTTGGTCAGGGAGTGACTACTTCAGCCTTAAACGGGCTTGTAATCAGCAATTCAGGAGAAGTTCTGATTGGAGCAACGGTTATTGCCACACACACTCCATCCGGAACTGTTTATGGAACCACAACCAGAACTGATGGACAGTATAACCTGAACAATCTTCGTCCAGGGGGCCCTTATACCCTTAGAGTAACATACATTGGTTACAAAACTGAAGAAAAAACAGGAATAATCATTCAGCTTTCACAAAATCTCAAACTGAACATTCTGATGTCTACCCAAGATATCACGACTGATGAAATTTTGGTAACTGGTGAAAAGAATGCCATTATCAGCTCTGCCAGAACTGGTGCTTCAACCAACGTCTCTGCTGAACAACTTAAAGCACTCCCTACCATTTCAAGAAGTATTCAGGACTTTACCCGTCTTACGCCACAGATCAACGGCAGCAGTGCGGCAGGAAAAAACAACCGGTATAACAATATTCAGGTTGATGGTGCTGTATTAAATGATGTTTTCGGCCTTGCATCAAACGGAACTCCCGGTGGTCAAGCCGGTACACAACCCATCAGTTTGGATGCCATTCAGGAATTCAACGTTTCAATTGCCCCTTATGATGTTCGTCTTGGCGGATTTACAGGTGCCTCAATTAATGCCATTACCCGTTCAGGAACAAATAAATTCAGCGGTTCTGCCTATACCTATTACAGAGATGAAACTTATGTAGGTGACGGTGTTAATGAAGTACCCTTTGCACCTTTCACAGAAAAAACAATGGGATTCCGTTTGGGTGGTCCAATTATTCAGGACAAACTCTTTTTCTTCTTAAATGGTGAGCTTGGCCGCAAAGAAACGCCTTCAGCCGTTAAAGTTGGGACAGCTGCAGGCCCAACAACCTTTGTTGTAACACCAGACTTCTATAGTTTTCTTGATACATTGAAAACTAAATACGGTTACGATGCAGGTTCTTATTCTGCATCAAACAGAGCAACAGATAATAACAAATTGTTTGTTCGCCTTGACTATAACCTTGATGAGTCCAACACCTTTACTCTTAGAAACAATTATGTTGACGCATCTGATGACAATCTTGTCAGATCTACAACAGATTTTCATCTCGGAAACCGGAATTATGTTTTCAACAGTATGCAGAATTCAACCGTTTTTCAATGGAACTGGATTATTGGTACTGATATGTCGAACGAATTCAGGGTTGCTTACACAGCAATTCGGGACAAACGTGATCCAAGCGGATCAAAATTCCCATCCGTTCGGATCAAAACAGGTTCAACCAACGTCTATGCTGGAACTGAAAATTTTTCAACCAACAATGCTCTTGATCAGGATCTGATTGAGGTTACCAATAACTTCAGTTATTATCTTGGAGATCATACGATCACTCTTGGTACAAACAATGAATTTTTCTCGTTCAGTAACCTGTTCATCAGAAATTATTACGGACTTTATGAATTTGACAGTTATGCTGATTTTTATGCCAAAAAACCTTCACGTTATGAAGTCAGTTATGGAATAAAAAAAGGTGTCATTACTCCTGGATATGAGCCAAGAGCTGAATTTGATGCAGCCCGTTGGGGTTTTTATGCTCAGGATGAGTGGAATGTTTTCACCAATCTTAAAGTCACCGCCGGTATCAGATTTGACCTGACCAATTTTGGGTCAAGTCCAACCAAGAATGACTCTGTTGCAAAATATTTCACCTACAGAACAACTCAAGTTGCCGATGGTTCAGTTCAGATTTCACCAAGAGTTGGCTTCAACTATGATGTTTTTGAAGATGATGTTTTGCAACTTCGTGGCGGAACAGGCATTTTCTCTGGCCGTACACCATACGTTTGGGTTTCCAATAATTTCGGAAACTCTGGCGTTGACTTAGGCCGTGTTCAGGCAACCGGTTCTGCAGCAAATGCACTTGGTTTTAATCCGAATCCAAACGATCAGCCATATCCTGGAAAACCGGGTGTTTCACTTTCTCCCGTTAAAACAGCTGAAATTAACCTTATGGATAGAGATTTCATTTTTCCACAGGTTTGGAGAACCAATCTTGCAGCCGATTATCAGTTACCTTATGGTGTTATTGCTACGGTTGAAGGGATTTATTCTAAAAACATGAACGATGCCTTCTATCAGGACATCAACGTGAAAGCATCCGACAAAAGTCTTCTTGATGGTGGAAAACTGGCAGATGGTCGGAAACATCATTGGACTGCAGTAGATTATAAAACAACCGGAAGAGTCAATTCGGCCAATTTCACAAATGTGATGTTGCTGAAAAACACATCTGAAGGCTACCAGGCTAACCTTACCGGTATGCTTCAAAAGCCTTTGAATCAGGGTGAAGATTTTATGAAAAACCTTGATTTAACCCTATCCTATACCTACACAAAAGCTGAAGACGTGAATTCAGTGACTTCAAGTCAGGCTGTTTCTCAGGTAAGGTTTAATCCAACTTCTGATGTTTACAATCCGAAACTGGCAACATCAGATTTCGAGATTAAACACCGGGTTATGGCTAGTGCTTCTTATGTAGTTGACTGGGCAGACTTTTTGAATATGATCCCATCCGGTTATAACTCAACCTTCTCGTTCTTCCTTGAAAGCCGTTCTGGTGCACCTTATTCTTACACCTACAATGGTGATGTGAATGGTGATGGGTTTGCAGAAAACGATCTGATGTATGTGCCAAGAAATCAAACTGAAATCGCTCTTGTGCGAGTATCCGGTAGCACAATTACTGCAGCTCCTCAAAGTGATTATGATGCTTTGTTTTCACTCATTAAGAATGATGACTACCTGAATGAAAACAAGGGAAAAATTCTGCCAAGAAATGGTGGAACCTTATCCTGGGTTTCGTTTATCGATTTCCGTTTTGCTCAGGAAATTCCGATTCCTGAACTTGAAGGAAATAAATTCGAATTCACCCTGGATATTATGAACGTTGCCAATTTGATTAATAAAGACTGGGGCGTTTCTGATCAGCTTGTCAATGGTAGGTTCCTTCGTTATCGTGGTAAACAAGCAACTAGTGCAACCGTTCACCCTGATAAACAGGTATTCTCTTTTGATACGCCATATACCACGCCTTATCAGAAAAATGACTCACAATCCAGATATTATATTCAGATTGGAGCCAGATACACGTTCTGATTTTACTGATTTCGTTTAATTCAAAAAGTCCGCCCCAAAAAGGCGGACTTTTTTGTTTTCTTCAATCCCATAAATTCGTATTTTTTAGTCTTTAACTATGAGGACTTTATGACCGCCGATACTTATGCAAATGACCACTTTGAACTTTTCCTTGATCAACTGAAAACCCTTGCCAGAATTCCCTCCTGTTCATGGGATGGGTTTGATTTTGTCCACCTTGAAACTTCAGCCAATCAAGTTGCAGATTTCATGACTGAATCAGGACTTGAACATGTTGAAATTCTCAGAATTCCAGGTGTACACCCTTACATTTATGGTGACTGGCTTCATGCCGGGGCAGACAAACCCACTATTCTGCTTTACGCCCACCATGACGTTCAGCCCCCTATGCGTGAAGAACTCTGGAAAACTCCGGTTTACGAACCAACCATCGTAGGTGACCGTATTTATGCCCGTGGCATAGCCGATGACAAGGCTGGAATTATGGTTCACCTTGCATCCGTTGCTTCCTGCCTGAAATCAACTGGTAAAATCCCTGTAAATGTGAAAGTGATCATCGAGGGTGAAGAAGAAATCGGTTCTGCACACCTGATGGATTTTCTGAAAAAATATTCCCAAAAAGTTCAGGCCGATGTGATGGTTCTCGCAGACGTTGGAAATTATGATACGGGAATTCCCTCTTTAACCATCAGTTTAAGAGGATTGGTAACCCTTCAGGTTGAATTAAAAGTGCTGGATCACCCGCTTCACTCTGGAATTTACGGCGGCCCGATTCCTGATCCAACCATTGCCCTTTCAAAAATTCTGGCAAAGCTGGTTGACGACAATGGAAATCTCGATATTCCTGAGCTTAATGCAATGATCAAGCCATTGACGCCAACTGAACGAGCCATGTATAAAAGTCTGGGAATGACCCAGGCAATCTTGAGAGACCAGGCCACGATTGAACCCGGTGTTGAAATCTTTGGTGACGAAGATGAAATTCTGGAACGGATGTGGAGAAAACCTTCCCTCGTCGTAAACTCAATTGAATCTGGCAGCAGAAAATCTGCCGGGAACGTAATTATGGATTCGGTTTGGGTTAAACTTGGACTCAGAACTGTTCCCAATATTTCAAGAAAATCAGCTATTGAACATCTTAAAAAGAGAATTCTTGAACTGAAGCCATGGAATGTTTCTTTGACTTTTACAGAAGAAGCCCGTGGAGATTACTGGATGACTGACAGCGATCACCCCTATTTTGAAGCGACCCGTATTGCACTGAAAAAAGGATATGACAAAGATCCGGTTTATGTTGGCAGTGGCGGTTCAATTCCATTTGCGGGTCCGTTTTCTGAAGCACTTGGAAATGTTCCTGCTCTCTTAACGGGGATTGAAGACCCATACACCAATGCTCACTCAGAAAATGAATCTTTACATCTGGGTGATTTTAAAAAGGCGATCATCAGCCAGATTTATCTGTTTGAGGAATTGTCAAAAATTGGGAAAAAGTGAATTATAAGTGATAAGTTATAAGTGGTAAGTGGTAAGTTATAAGTCGAGCAAAGTGAAAATCCCGTCCTGCCGGCAGGATGGGATTTTAAAGCGGTCAAAGCAATGATCCTGATTTAAAATATGGATTTTAATAAAACAAAGGGAAACTATGAAAAGAAGCTTCAACTATTTGATTTTAGTCATTTCAATTACAGCTTTTAATGGTTGTGCAACCATCTTTAAAGGTTATGAAGAAGATCTTGTTATCACCAATGCACCAGACAGTATACAAGTAATGACAATGGAAGGGGTGAATCTTTCGGTTTCGACTAAGACAGTAAAAGCACAAAAATTTAATCAAACCACCTATTCAAAAATTGAGACATTTGATAAAGAATTAAAAGGAATAAAATTGGTGCGGTTACCTTCAAAGAAGAATTATGTTCTGGTGATTTCAGCCAATGGACAGGAAAGAAAAATTCAAATAACCCCGAAATTGGGATTAGGCTGGTTTCTTCTCGATGTGGTATGTTTAGGTCTTCCTGTGATTCCTGACATGATTACGGGAAATTGGAATTATTACGATCCTATAAATTTTTCTGAACTAAAATAACCGTTTTCCCTTCCCTACCTGGCTGACCACCAATCGGCCAGGTTTGTTCGGAATGGTTCCACCCTTTTTAACTTTTTACTCCTTTTCATGTTCAGCTTCACCTCCTCAAAAAAAGTTTAATTGGTTACATAACTTCCATTCCATACCCCTTACTGCATATTACCCCGGACCAAAATTGACGGAATCTTCACTTCCCCAACTTACCACTTGTAACTTGCCACTTATAACTTGTCTTTTGCTTAATTTACTTTTTTAATCTAATTTTAACGTTTTCATACTTTTACAACAAGTCTGGCCGATTGGCTTTACTTACTAAATGAATCTGGGGTTTGCATGCAAAACCAAAAAGACAATCCGTTACGCAATGATGTTCATTATCTGGGTGAACTGTTAGGTGAAGTGATCAGAGAACAATCGGGTGACTGGTTATATAAACTTGAAGAAACGGTCAGAACCAAGGCCATTGCTCTCAATGATGAAGCAGGTTCAAAAGTTTATGATGAACTAACCAAACTGCTTTCAGGAAAAACACTCGATGAATTGTCTTTGCTCGTCCGTGCGTTTACAACCTATTTTCACCTTGTCAATCTTGCTGAACATGTTCACCGGTTCAGAAGAAGCCGTCAATATGAAATGGAACCGGGAAATACACAAAGCCGGGGCAGTCTTTCTGACCTGAAACGTGATCTTAACCTCAAGCCTGAGGCCATCAATTACTTTCTTGAATTTTTAAAACAGGTTGAAATTTCGCCGACTTTCACCGCCCACCCGACTGAAGCCAAACGCCACACCATGCTGGAAAAATACCAGCGTTTATTCGATCTGATGAAAAAGCGGGAATCAGTGAATCTGACTCCGCTTGAAACCGAATTGATCAGCACTCAAATCAAAGCAGAAATTACCACCATCTGGCAAACTGATGAAGTCAGGATGCAAAAAGTTGAAGTCATTGATGAAGTAAAAACAGGGCTGTTTTATCTTGATCAGATCATTTATCCGGTAATGGGTGATTTTTACCGTAAGTTCAAATACATTTTCAAATCGATTTTACCTGAAAATTATGAAATCCCAACGATGATCCGGCCAGGATCCTGGATAGGCGGGGACCGTGACGGACACCCGTTTGTTACACCTGAAATTACCAGGGAAACCATCAAACTTCATAAAAAACATGTTTTAAACCAATATTATCAGGAAACCAATCACCTGATTTCCATATTGACCAGCAGTGAACTGCGGTTTTCTTACAGTCCGGAATTTAAGGCAAATGTGGATGCTGATTTTGAAAGTTACCGTCTTGTCGACCCAAAAGCTGCCGAAGAGCTCATTAAAAATCCTTACGAGCAATTCCGCATCAAAATGACCCTAATTTCCCAACGATTACTTCATACATTTGAACAAGTTGGGACAGAGAAACCCGGACTTTTCATTTATAGTGATTCGAAAAATTTTCTTTCTGATCTGTCGCTGATCCGCTCTGAACTTTGCAATCAGAACAGCAAGGTTTTGGTTGAAACCTGGATCGATCCGCTGATATTCAAGGTAAGGACATTCGGTTTTCACTTTGCAACCTTAGACGTTCGCCAGAGTTCTGAAATCATCCGGCAGGCAGTTGCAGAGATTTTACGGCAATCAGGCGCCTCGCCCAACTGGAAACGTCTTTCTGAAGGTGAACAAAAATCAGTTCTGGTTCACGAAATCGCCTCTCCCCGACCACTTTATTCACCTGAATTTGTGTATTCAGACCCTACTCAGGAGTTAATTGAAACCATCAGAACCGTCAGATGGGGACTTGACCATGTTGATCCGCTCATGTTCGAAAATTTCGTGATTTCGATGTGTGAACGTGAAACTGACATTCTGGGTCTGCTTCTCCTCTTTAAGGAATTCGGACTTTACAGCCTCACCGGCGCCGGAAAACGTTTACTGAAGCTGAATATTGTTCCGTTATTCGAAACCATTCATGACCTTCATAATATGGAATATGTGCTTGAAAGTTTGTTTGGAACTGCTGTTTACAAGGAGGCTTTAAGCACACGAAATTACTTCCAGGAAATCATGCTCGGCTATTCAGATTCTTCCAAAGACGGTGGAATTCTGACCTCAACCTGGGAATTGTATAAAGCTCAGATCAGAATTCGTGACATTAGTGACCGGGCAGGCATTAAATTCAGGCTGTTTCACGGTCGTGGCGGGTCAATTGGCCGCGGGGGCGGTTATTCAAGCGAGGCTATTCTTGCACAGCCGAAAGGCACCATTAACGGGAAAATCAGAATTACCGAGCAAGGTGAAATGATTTCCAGCAAATATGGTTTTCAGGATATTGCCCTCAGGACATTTGAACAGGTAGCAAACGCCGTTATTTTTTCAAGTATTGACAATAAAGACCAGCTTTCGGCTGAACAGACTTCAGATTATTTCGCCGTGATGGATAAAATCAGTGAATCGGCCATGTGGAATTATCAGCATTTACTGAACAATGCCAATTTTATTTCTCTTTACCAGATTTTTACACCTATTGATCTGATTTCACAGGTTCAGATTGGCAGCCGGCCATCGAAAAGAAAAGCAAGTCAGTCATTGCGTGATCTCAGAGCTATCCCGTGGGTTTTTTCGTGGATGCAAACCCGTATACTTATTCCCGGCTGGTTCGGTGTAGGGTCAGGATTAACCCAATGGATTCAGGAAAATCCTGATCGTGGACTTCCCTATCTGCAAACTTTGTATAAAAACTGGACCTACTTTTCAACTTTCATCAAAAACGTTGAAAATGCCATCGGCAAATCAAATCTTGAAATTGCCAGATCTTATTTGACCCTTTTTAATGGCAATCAGGACGGGAAAAAGTTTGTTGAAGGATTGCTTGAGGAGTTTGAAAAATCACGTTCAATCATTCTCGCCATTACCGGTGAAGAAGAAATTCTGGATCACCAGAAGGTTTTGCAGCAATCCATCAAAAGAAGAAATCCGTACATTGACCCGATGAATATCATTCAGATCAATTTACTCAGGGAATTGCGTTCCCTGCCTGAAAATGACGAAAACCGGGAAAAAATTCTGCACGTTCTTCGTGAAACGGTAAATGGTATTGCGGCGGGAATGAAAAATACGGGATGAGGATGGTTACGAATCACAGGTTACGGGTTACGGGAAAGTCGTTTATATCTTGAAAAATTGTGTTTTCAACTGGAATTAGATTCCCCTCCTTTTCAAGGAGGGGAAATCAGTCGTAAGACTGATGGGGTGGTTTTCTTTGAATTTTGAGAAAACAGCCAAACCACCCCGGCTTCGCCACCCCTCCTTTGAAAAAGGAGGGGAATTTGAAAAATATTCACAAAATTATCTCACATTTTTCTTAACTGAATTCCACTCAAAATTTAAAATACCACATTAAAAATTCGAATTTTCAGTCTTTCCCGGTAACCAGTTTTTCCATGTACTTCCCAAGCATATCAAATTCCAGATTCACCTTTGACCCAACTTCATAGGAAGGGAAAACGGTCTTATCCATGGTGTGCGGGATAATGGCAACGGTAAACACATTCTTTTTAAGGTCGGCAACGGTTAAACTGGTTCCGTCCATCGAAATTGACCCGATGCGGATGATGTACTTCTCAAACTCTTCAGGAAAACGCACATCAAAAGTCCAGCTCGTCGAAAGCACTTCTTTTCGGATGACCTCTCCCACACAATCCACATGGCCCATGACAAAATGCCCGCCCATTCTGGTTGAAGGAAGCAAGGGTCTTTCCAAATTCACATGATCGCCGGTTTTGAATGAACCGAAAGTGGTTTTTTTAAGGGTTTCTTCAATTGAAATGCAGGAAAAAGTGGTTGGAGAAACTTCAATTACAGTCTGGCAGCATCCATTAATTGCAATGGAATCATTGACCTTGAGATCTGACATGACAGTGGTTGCCTGAACAGTCAATTTTCTTCCGTCACCAATCGGGTCTACTTTTGCCAAAACGCCAACTTCTTCAATTAAACCGGTAAACATATTTAATCCTTGAGTAAATAACTGATTTTCAAATCGTTTTGAATCATTTCAACAGAATCCAGTTTTAACTGAATTCCGTCTGAAACTGTTTGCAGAATGTCTGGATTTTCAAACCAGGACTTTCCGTTTCCAAGTAACTTTCCTGCCTGATAAATGACAAGTTGATTCACCAAACCTGCTTTTAAAAGGCTGGTAACAATGCCTGGACCGGCTTCCACCAAAATCTGATGGATCCCCTTTTTAAAACAAATCTCCAGGATTTGATGAAGATTTAAGCCGTTTTTAGCTTCAGAAACAGGAAGAAACGATGATTTTGATCCGCACGGACCTGTGATCTGATCGGAATGAAAGACAATCGTTTTGCTGGAAAATGAGTCTGTAAATAAATTGGATTCTGCCGGAACAGACAGATGTGAATCGAGCAAAATCCGGAAGGGTTGTTTGTCATTTCCGTCCAAACGAACGGTTAAGGAGGGGTTATCTGCTTTGGCAGTTCCAGATCCGGTCAAAACAGCATCTGAGGCAAACCTGAGATTTTGAACATCCTTGCGTGATGATTCACCGGTAATCCATTTTGACTGACCGGAAACTGTGGAAATCCGCCCATCAGCGGTTTGGGCAATTTTAACAGTCACAAACGGCAGCTTATTTTTCTGTGAAAAGAAAAAAGGCCGGTTTAATTCGGCCCCTTCATTTTCCATCACGCCAACAATAACTTCTATTCCAGCTTCCCTGAGTTGTTTGACTCCGTTTCCGCTTACTTTTTCAAACGGATCCAGGTTGGAAATCACCACCCGTTTTATCCCGGACTGAATAATCAGGTTTGTACAGGGTGGTGTTTTTCCGAAATGACAACAGGGTTCAAGATTAACGAACAGCTCAGATCCGGCCAGATCAGCCGGATTGGTTACCGAACCGATGGCGTTTACTTCAGCATGAGGTCCGCCAAACTTTTCATGGAGACCTTCACCAATTTTGACGCCATCCTTATAAATAACACATCCAACCAAAGGATTTGGACTCACCCGCCCCAGACCTTGCTTTGCAAGACCAATAACACGACGCATGATCCGTTCTTCTCTGGAAAAAGTGCCCATTAATCAGAGAATAAAACGGTAATCGAATGAATATGAAGTTTCAATCCGCTTTTTCTCATCTTCAAATCCCGGACGTCCCATTAATGCGAAAGTTGCTTTTTTGCCAGCTTCAACACCAGGTTGGTCGTACGGATTAATCTGGTACAACTTTCCGGCCATGGCAGTCTGCAATTCATAAAGCATGATAAACTGACCAACTGTGAAAGCATTTACTTCAGGGAAAATGACCTTGACGACTGGGCGTTCAAAATCAGCAAGAGCAATTGAGGTTCCGTGAAGTTCAGCTCGGATCAGTTCATTCATTGACCGTTTATCGAGATAATCGGTTCCGGCATTTCCTTTGAAAGGATTTGAAAACGAGATATCCTTGTGGTTTTTTTCAACTTCAACCAGAGTAAATACCTTGTCATTCGGACCTTCGCAATACAATTGAACCTGACTGTGCTGATCGGTTGGACCAACGGCTTTAACAGGAGTTTGTCCTACGAAAACTTCCTGACCTTTCAGGTTGTATCTCTTTCCTAAGGATTCACCCCATAGCTGGGCATACCAGTCAGCCAGATATTTCAGGGTTGAACTGTAAGGCATCATGACAGAAATAACTTTTCCCATTTGGGTATCATACAAATAATGCAAAAGAGCATTCATGTAGGCAGGGTTTTTCATCAGTTCATCAGACTGGCACCGTTTTTCCATAGCAGCAGCACCGGCAAGCAATTCATCAATATCAATCCCAATCAGAATCGATGAAAGCAGACCCACATCAGATAAAACAGAAAAACGACCACCAACACCTTCAGGAACAACAAATTTGCGAAGTCCGAGTTCATTGGCAATATCCAGAAGGTAACCTGATTTCTCATCAGTTGTGGCAATCATGTGGTCTTTTGCTTTGACACCATATTTGCCAACCAGCATTTCCCAAACATAAAGAAACTGGGACATGGTTTCAGCGGTTCCGCCTGATTTTGATATGACATTAAACAAGGTTTTATCGAGATCAATCACATCAAAAAGATCTGTAAACCAATCAGGATCAACGTTATCTGTAACAAAAAGACGTAATCCTTTTTTATTTGAAATTTGCTGATAGCTGTGAAGTAAAGCAGAAGCCAAAGCAATATTTCCTAAAGCAGAGCCACCGATACCCAAAACAACAAGTGTATCAAACTTCCCTTCAACTTCTTTTTTCAAAGCTTTTAATTTTGAAGTATCCTGATAAGGCAATTCCTGAAAGCGGATTTTGCGTTCTTTCTTTTCCTTTTCAATTTCAAGATGATACTCTGAAATCAATTTCTGGAAGTCATCCAGTCTGCTGGTATGCATCAGGTGTTTGACTTCAGGGTTAGCTGTAACGGCAAGGTTAATATCCAAACGAATTTGTTGAGTGGGCATGATTTAGAATCCTTTTACTACTTACTGTTAAAAAAAGAGAAAATGGTTTGCAAAGGTAGGAATCTGGACTAAAAATGTCCAATTCAGGGGAGTAAATGGAAGGAAAAGCAAAGCATCAATACATAAAAAAAGGGATGCTGTTTTCACAGCATCCCTTTCAACAACAACCAGAACAAACGAAAGGCTTAACTTACAGAACATATCCTTCTTCACCATGGTCGATCGTATCGAGACCCTGGCGTTCTTCATCAGCAGTCGGACGAAGACCAATAGTAAACTTAATTGCATAGGCAAGAATTACAGTTCCAACAATTGAAAGAACAAGAGTCAGACCAACAGCTTTCAGCTGTGCAAAAACCAATCCGCCGTTTGTGACCAATTCTGCAAGTCCGTTAGGAACTGCATAACCTTCAGAAATCAGGTTCGCATTCACAGAAGAAGTTGCAAGTAAACCAGTCAGAATGGCACCTAAAGTACCACCGACAGCATGTACACCAAAGGTATCAAGAGCATCATCATAACCTAACCATGATTTCAGTTTAACAACTGCAACAAAAGGAATTGCTCCGGCAAGGACACCGATGATAACCGCACCGGTTGCATCAACGAAACCAGCACCAGGCGTTACAACAACAAGACCGGCTACAGCACCTGAACAGAAACCAAGTACAGAAGCTTTTCTTTTCAGGATGTACTCAAGACCACCCCAGGTAAAGGAAGCAATTGCAGCAGCAAGAGTGGTGGTCATAAAAGCGTTTGATGCAACACCATCAGCAGCAACGGCAGAACCGGCGTTAAAGCCATACCAACCAACCCAGAGCATACCTGTTCCAACCATAACCAGAACCATATTATGAGGCGCCATGGATTCTTTACCAAATCCGACACGTTTTCCGAGGATGATTGCAAGAATAAGAGCAGACCAGCCTGAAGACATGTGAACTACAGTTCCGCCAGCGAAGTCAATTGCAGGAATTGCAGCAGCTGAGTTCCAAACCCCGTTCATAAATCCGTTTGCACCCCAAACCATGTGGGCCAGAGGGAAATAGACAATAAACATCCAGCCAAAAACGAAAAGCATAAGAGCAGAAAATTTCATCCGCTCAGCAATAGCACCAATGATAAGTGCAGGAGTAATGATGGCAAACATCATTTGGAACATGGCAAAAACGTTTTGGGAAACCCAATAGCCATAGTTAGTATTTGGGGCAGAGGTAACATCTTTAAGGAAGAAAAACTCAGATCCGCCAAAAAACTCGCTTCCGAAACTGGTTCCGAAAACAAGACTGTACCCGACTGCCCACCAGAGAATGGTGACTAAACCGGTAATACCCAGACATTGGGCAAGAACAGAAAGTACGTTTTTACGACGGACTAAACCACCATAAAACAAAGCAAGACCCGGAAGTGTCATAAACAATACAAGTGCAGCACAAATCATCATCCAGCCATTGTGACCAGGGCCAGAAACTCCGGCAACGGCAGAACCGGCAGGATCAGTATTGTTGATGTACGCTTCAAGACCTTTGATACGGTCTTCAAGAGATGGGCCTGCAGCAACAGCAGCAGTAGAATCAGTTTTGGTAGAATCTGAAGCAACTGCAACAGAATCAGGTGTCTGAGCCGATACATCGGTAACCGGCGAAGCCACCATCAGCATGAAACCGGCCAGTAGAGCCAGAAGTGGACGATGGGGGATTTTCATCTTCATTGAAATGTTTCCTTTTGCTTTATACAACACAATAGTTAAGGTTTATCTTCTTTTGCTTCTAATTTTGTTATGCGAACTGATTTGTTTTGTTTATTATTTATCGTTCTTGTACAAAATTACTTAACAAATATCGGGTTGTCAATACCGCCACGTTATTTTCTAATACTTTATTTCATTTTTACCTCAATTAATTACGTACAATACTCGTTTTTGCATATTATATAAACACAGATATCTATATTGCATTAATCTGTAATGCCTCATCCAAGCAATTCAGGTTTAAAGAGGACCTACCCTTATTTTACCTAAACAATTAAAGCGTGTTTCAGAATGTCAAAAATGACATTCTGTTTGTTTTGAATTACAATGAATATTTTGAATATTCTCAAATCCCACTAAACGTAAAGAAATGGTATGAAACCCGGACTCCTGAAGCTATACAGCTCACTCTTATTTCTAATTTCACCTTCTCTCTCTTTATTCGCTCAAAATTCGGGATCCTGGATACCGGTCTCTCCGGTTCAGGGAGATACAATTACGATTGTATGTGATCCAAAATTGGATTCCCAAACTGCCGGCCTAACGGTAAGCTCAGTGAATTTATATTGGGGTGTGAATGGTTCACCCGGAAGCTGGTCCCGCCCGGATGCTTCGTATTGGCCCACAGGAACCTCAAGTGAAGGAGGTTCTGCCGTTCAAACTCCCATGATAAAATCGGGTGATAAATGGCAGATTAAAATCAAGTCCGACAAAAACCTCTCCAATATCCTTTTTTTATTCAGGGTCAACGGCAATCAGTTCTGGCTGAGAAATAACAATCAGGATTACAATCTTAAAGTTAATTCCCTTCCTCAATCTTTTGTTTCCTATTCAATTATGGGCAACTCAGTCAGAGTTCAGGCTCAAACTTACTTCATGACATTTTCTGCAGTTAAAGACAATATTGTTAAAATTGCCTATGACGACTCAGTTTTGGTAGATACTGCCATGTTACAGGAAGGCCAGTCATCACTTTCATTTACATCAGTCGATGAAACAGACTCAACCCTCGAAATGGCTACGGGATTATTAAAAGTAACACTCAGAAAACCAACAATGACCAGTTATTTTTCAGATCAAACAGGTTCGGTACTTTTAAATCAGGCAGAAAGTGATGGATTTGAACAAGGTCAGCAATCAAGAGGAATTGCTTTCAGAATAAAAAATGAAGCTTTGTATGGAATGGGTGAAAAAGGGATTGATCTGAACAGAAGGAATTATTCCTTTAATACTTACAACCGGGCAGATGGCGGTTACAACAGAGCTTTATCTGCAATGAAAATTAATATCCCATTTCTAACCACCACCGGAAATTATGCGTTGTTCTTTGACAATGAATATCCAGCCGATGTTGATTTGAAAGATCAGATCAGATATTCTGCCCGTGGCGGTTTCATGACCTATTATTTCATTGCCGGAGATTTGAAAAAGCAATTAAAAGGCTACCATGAGCTTACCGGTTATCAGCCACTTCCACCCAAATGGGCCTTCGGTTTTATTCAATCTAAATATGGGTACAAAACTGAAACGGAGGTAAAAGCCATTGCCAATTCATTCCGCACAAAAGGAATTCCGGCTGATGCAATTATCCTTGATTTGTACTGGTTTGGAGTTGAAAACTCAATGGGTAATCTGAGCTGGAATACTTCCGGGTTCCCCAATCCGACAAAATTTGTTGCAGATATGAAGGCTCTTGGTTTTAAAATTATTCCGATTCAGGAATTATATCTCATAACCAGCAGCCGTTTGTACAGTCCGTTTTCAAACCAAAATTTATTGGGAAAAACGCCAAATGGAAATCCGTATGTCATTAATGGATTCTGGGCTGGTTCAGCAGGGTTGGTAGATATTACGAATCCGGCAGCACAGCAAGCCTGGTGGAATGAATCAAAAGCAATTATGAATTCAGGGATTTCTGGCTGGTGGACTGATTTGGGCGAACCGGAAAGTCATCCGTCTGATATGATTCATTTTGGTGGAAAATCTGAAAAGGTACATAATGTGTATAACCTTTTATGGGCGAAAACTCTCTTTGACGGATTTAATACCGATTTCCCAAATCAGCGTTTTTTCAACCTGACCCGAAGCGGAACTGCAGGCATGCAGCGGTATGCAACCTTTCCGTGGTCTGGTGATGTTGAGCGTTCATTCAATGGTTTCGCACTTCAACCCAAAATTATGCTGGGAATGTCACTTTCAGGAATCGGATATGAAAGTTCTGATCTTGGTGGATTTACCGGACCGGCCGCCTCACCTGAACTTTATACACGCTGGCTCCAGTTTGGCGCTTTTAACGGAATTATGAGGGCTCACACCGCTCAGCACGACCCTGAACCGTGGAGATTCGGTGACCAGGCACAATCAATTGTAACTGACTATATAAAACTCAGGTATTCCCTTTTTCCCTATTTATACACACTGGCTTCAAAATATACATTTGAAGGCGAACCCATAATCAGACCCCTGATTTATGATTTCCCAAATGACCCCAATGTGGTGAATATGAGTTCCCAGTTTATGGTTGGACCTGATATTTTGGTTGTCCCTATTTTGAAGGAAGGACAGGTTACGACTGATGTTTATCTGCCTGAAGGAAACTGGATCGATTATTTTAATCCGAAGGAAATTTACAGCACAGGAAGCTATCAGATGAGCACACCTCTGAGCAAAATTCCGGTTTTCGTGAGAGAAGGGGCAATCATTCCCAAAACTACAGTTTCTTATAATCTTGCTGATACTAAAATTGATACACTAAATTTATTTATTGCACTTGGTTCAAACAATACATCCGTTCTGAGTTCAAACGGTGAATTTTATGAAGATGACGGCAATTCACTCGACTACAAAAACGGGCAATTTATAACCTCAACTTTTTCAATCCTGCCAACAGGAAAGAATTCCGGTCAGTTTGTTCTTACCCATTCAGGAGCTGGTTTTTCAAACTCACCCGAAAAACGGACATACATTCTTGAGTTTCCGTATTCTCCCGGCCTACCAATGATTTTTATTTCGGATGACGGATTGCCTGTCACTCATTATTCGTCTTTTTCGGAATTTAAAACTGATACGGCTTACGGATTTTATTTTGATGCACCAAGAAATCTGGTTTTGCTGAAAACCACAAAACCATTCTCAACGGACTGGTCAATCAGTTTCAATTACTACCCGGTTAGTGTTTCTGACGGTAAAAACCATTTAACTTTTAAACTTGCACAGAATTACCCAAATCCGTTTAACCCAACAACAAACCTTTCCATTTCCATCCCCTTTTCAGGTAGTACTGAACTTGAGATCTTCAATTTGCTGGGACAGAAAGTAAAAACGATACATTCGGGATATTTGTCTGCTGGGATTTATGACTTCCAGTTTGATGGTAGTCATCTTCCATCAGGAGTTTATTTTGCCAGATTAAAATCAGGAACTGGCGAAAAGACAATCCGGATGGTGCTGATGAAATAGGGTTGGTTGACCTGCTATTTTAAAAATAGAGATTTAAATCTGAATCAACTCAATATGGGCTGATATTAATGCTAAACATTCTGGCATTTATCTAACCCCAAAGGAGTGACTTCCTTGTTGGAAATCAAATCCACACAACCATCCCTCCTGATCCTTTTTCCACGAACGATTTGATCTCATCAGTCTCCCAGTAGGGAAAGTAAAATGCCATCAGATAGGGGTGATAGGTTTGTTTGTCCGCGGCGAAGCCATGGGTTGCGCCGGTCACCGGGTTCTGGATTTTCTTCCACCACCGGAAGGATTGGCACGGAAACATCAAAAGGTAAAGGTAACCATTGCCATTAACAGATGAAGATTTGATTTTTTCAAAAAACAGTAAAAGCAAATAACACAAAATATCGAACGATGATTTATGTTCTCCTGAACCGTTATGCAGAAAAACATGATCAGGGAATTCAGGGATTGAAAATACCTGCAATCCTGATTTTACCGCGAATCTGTAAATTTTAAATAATCAGTTTTCTTATTCCCGACTTTCTTATATTCCCAGGCATCGTTATCAATGTATCCGACAGCGAAAAGAATATACCCACCAATTGTTGCACCGGCCAATTCGATCACCATAGAGTGGTCATAACTGTAAAACCGTAATTTGTGCTCACGAAGGGCATAAAAAATCGGGAAAAATGGGATTATTGCGAAATCACGTCCAGCGTAATAACAACTATCTGATTGAAATCTACCGCTAAAAGTCTTGCTGGCAAACAAGGAATCCTCCTTAAAAAGTTCAGCATGTAACCTTCTTTGTTTGTCAAACCGAATGTAAACAAATAAACTGTCCTCTTTGATATCACTCTTTTCATCTAAAAGCGACCACAATGTATTATTACCAAATGGATTCAATATCGGTTCATTTGAGTATACACCCTCCAGATAAGATGAATTTTTAATCCCCTCAGGTATTTCGGCATAATTGGCACAACCTTGAATGATAAAATTCAGGATAAAAGAAAATAAAACCCAAAAATAAATTGGAAAATGACGTTGGTTATGTGAAATCATTTGTGAAAATCAATTGCCAAATTTTTGTTTAAGGTAACGCTGCCATTCTGGCATCACTTGTTTTTTAGAATAATTATAATCAAATTCATATTCATTCTTTTTATACCAATCGCCAAACCTTACTGTAATTGTATCTCCGCTAACAAGAGATCTTTTATTAATCAGCACATTTCGGTATCTTAAATTTGAACTGATATCTATTGTTCTAACTAATATCTTTTGATCGACGTAATTAATGCTATCAATTACTCCAGTTAAGTAAAAAAGCGAGTTTCTCACTTTTTCATGGTAACAAGTACCAACCGTATCCCCAATTCCAAGATCTTTAAATCTAAAACTGGTTATAATCGAGTCTTCGAAAGCTTCAATATTTAAATCACTTTGATAAAAATTACCCAATCCTTCCCGCACAAGTAACGGGTCATATTCGTTTTTAACGTTTTGAACTTCGATATTAATATCAAATGGAATTTCATTTAATTTTTTGTAAAGACAATTAAATACAATTTTTAAAATCAAATGGTGGTGTTTGACTCCGACGATTTTGAGTGCATTCAATAAATCCTCAGATTTGCTTTTTGAACTAAAACCATAACCTCCGCTTCCGCTATAAAAATCTAATTGCCATGTAATTACAAAGTCTTCACCAATTGTTTTCATTATTTCGATAGAAGCAATTTGTTCATTTTGTTTACGAAAATGTTCCTTTACTTCAACTGTTAAAACAGTATCCAGTTGAGTGATACAATCCTGAATTGTTTTTGGTGCAGCAATCTTTTTGGGGGACATTTTGCAATAAGGAGGAAACCAATCGTCCCGATTACCATTTTCATTGGCAACAAAAAGAATCAGTAAAATAATCAGGTTCATTTTTACACAATCTTCAAGAAAAGTTGATCATACCAGCCAAATTTACAACCTGCGCACGAGGAAGGCATAATTATAAATAATGTTAAGAAAAGTGAACCCTAAATTCAAGCTGCCAATTATGCAATTTGAATTTACTGCTTGGGTGTTGGTATACCGTGTTCCCGGAAAACCGGATCAGGCACTGATGGATAGGCAAAGAGCCATCAGCATGGTCAGAGGGATCGCCAGGAAGGAAGACTCACAAGTTGGGATTCTGGTTTTTTCTGCGAAATTGGTTGAAGAGGTAACAATGAATTTGTGGGCGGGCGGTTTTCGTTTTTTGGACATCTTAACACCGGGCTGACACCTGGGGCTATTAACGTTTCACCCGATTCAGTCAGGTAATGGAAAATGCAAATAATGCCAGAATCAGGGCAAGTGCGGATGCGAAGGTTCGTGCGTTCCAGAAAGTGACCGAAAAACTGGTGTTCTTTTAAAATATACAATTTTCATTTCCGGTCAGTTTCTGCGCAGCCGGGATTTGTGAAACCGCAGGTTTCACAGGCAAGGAACCTTTGCGTTCTGAGTCTGGCGAGCTTTTTCCCCCTTTTTCCAGAAAAAGGGGCCGTCGGAGACAATAAGAAATTTGGGTATTCTTGGCATATTCCAAGGGTGCTTCAATTCCGCACAGAATAAGGGACGATTCAGATCTGAATCAACTCAATGTGGGCTGAATCGGTGAGACTTTTGATGCGGTGAAGTTTGTAAGGTTTGTGATAGAAAATTCTTTTAATTCCTGAATTGATCAGGGTTTTCAGGCAATGATAACACGGTGATGCAGTGATATAAATATCTGAGCCGTCGATCATCGTTCCATTTTTTGCTGCCTGCGTAATGGCATTGATTTCAGCATGAATGGTTCTGAAACAGTTTTCCTCGACATTGCCATCCTGATCGGTTGAAGTATAAACCAAACAACCCACATCAGTACAATGTGGCTCTCCTTTCGGACTCCCGTTATATCCCGTTGCCAGAATAGAACGGTCTTTTACAATCATGGCTCCGATTTTTGCACGGTTACAGGTTGACCGTTCAGAAACCATATCTGCAATACGGATGAAGTATTCATCCCAACTGATTCTTGAATCAGACATATTTTTCTTTCAAACTTTTATAAACGGTTACGGGTCACTGATTACGGATTACGGGTAAAAGACAAATGCAATCAACCCGGTTACAAATATTTATTTGAACGATACCAGTCAAGGGTTTCTTTCATTGAAGCCCCGGCCGGCCGGAAAGTAAACCCAAAAGTGTTTTCTGCTTTTTTCCCGGTTCCCCAGAAAAAGTAATGATGAAGTCTTGATTTTTCAACTGTGAATGGCATTTTGATTCCAAGAATGCTTTCCATTCCTTCAAAAAAGTAACCAAGAGCTTTATAAATAAAACCGGGCAATGTTTTTCTTTTTTTACTGGTTCCGGTCACGAGATCAACATACTGCCCGTAGGTGTAATTTTCAGAAATCATGAGATAACGTTCCCCGGGAGTTCCCTTTTCGAGTGCTTCAACGGCAACCCAGGCCACATCTCTTACATCCACCAGACCGATGCCTCCATCAGGAACCAATGAAGAGTTTCTCAGTGCAAGTTTCAGATTCTTCAAAGTGGATTTTCTCAGGTCAACCGGACCAATAATATTACCCGGACTCAGAATTATTCCCTCAAGGCCTTCAACTGTTCCTCTGAGTACCTCGTGATCAGCATGGTATTTTGAAATTGAATAATTGATGCGAAGAGATTTTAAATTGTACATAAACTCTTCATCAATAACTCCGGGGCCAAAATGTGCTCCGGTAGAGGCAATAGATCCAATGTGCACAAACCGCCTGATACCGACAATAAGTGAAGCATTTACTAGGTTTCTTGTCCCTGTACTGTTACTTTCAAACAACTCAGTTTTCCGGGATTTACGGAAGGAAATAACCGCAGCGCAATGAATGACAGATGTACAACCGGACAAAATTTCGCAAAGAAATTCCGGATCGGATAAATCACCTTTAACCTGTTCAACATCAGCAAACTCAGGTGCAAGTCCGATTTTATTTACCAGAGCTTTAACTGGAATCTGACGGCTTACTAACTTTCTCAATACATGTGAGCCAAGAAAACCCGATCCGCCGGTCACAAACACTTTCATTTCACTCATCCAATTCTCATCAGGATACTGTTTTTTTCAACATTTTGCTTTTCGGTAACCTTAATCATGCTAACAACCCCGGCAATCGGTGATTTTACATCATTCTCCATTTTCATGGCTTCAAGTACGAGAATGGTTTGGCCTTTCTGAACTACGCCACCTTCGGTCACCAAAATTCGTGAAACCAAACCTGGCATAGGTGCTTTAATATCGGCAAAAGTTTGAGTTTCTTTGTTGACCTGCTTCATGTGTGAAACCAGCCTGTCACGTTCATCCTCAACAATCAACGGAAAAGTGTGATTTTTATAAACAAGAAATTTATCGCCGTTTTGCTGATAAATTTCAAACACATAACTTTTTGTTCCGATCAGTGCAGAAAACCGGTTTGCATCCAAAGGAACCAGATCAATTGACTGACGTGATCCATTTAATGTTGTTTCGAGAAAACCGGTTACGTGTAGATCAAGTTCCTCATCTTTGATTTTAACAAGATATTTCATGCTATTTTCTCCTGATTTTCCACAGGTTTACGGTCTCCTGCCTGTCGTGAACCACTGAACCTGAATTTTCAGTTTTATTTTCACGAATAAACCAATGAATGGCATTGAGCCCTGCAACGGCAAGGTTTTTAATAAGTTCAGGATCATCAATTTCAATATGCTCAGGTTTGAAGTAATTCTGAATAAAGTGAGTGTCGAAATTTCCCGATTGAAAAACCGGGTGTTTCATTACAAACTGACAAAATGGAAGGGTTGTCTGAACGCCGGAGAGTGTATATTCTTCAAGTGCCCGGCACATTCTTGAAATGGCACCCTTCCGATCAGAATCCCAGGTCACAAGTTTTGATATCATCGGATCGAAGTGAACCGATACTTCCATCCCGTCAACAATGCCAGAATCCACCCGAACACCAGGACCAGTCGGAACACGGTGAAGATGAACAAATCCGGTATCCGGCAGAAAATTGTTCGACGGATCTTCTGCGTAAACACGGCATTCAACGGCATGCCCCCGAATCGCCAAATCTTTTTGTTCATACCCCAGTAATTCACCTTCTGCAATCCGGATTTGTTCCCTCACCAAATCGAGTCCGGTAATGAGTTCAGTAACCGGGTGTTCAACCTGAAGGCGGGTATTCATTTCAAGAAAATAGAAGTTGAGATACTTGTCAACCAGAAATTCAACGGTTCCGGCGCCATAGTAAGAACTGATTTTTGCAACTTCAATTGCTGCTTCACCCATTTTTTGCCGCATCTCGGGCGTCAAAACCGAACTTGGGGCCTCTTCAATTACCTTTTGATGCCTGCGTTGAATTGAACATTCTCTCTCAAATAAGTGAACCGTGTTGCCGTGCTGATCAGCTAAAATCTGGAATTCAATATGACGTGGATTTTCAAGATATTTTTCGATGTAAACCCGGCTGTCCCCAAAGGCATTTCGTGCTTCATTTTGTGAAGAAACCATTGATTTTTCAAAATCTGCCGGATCGTGAACAATTCTCATTCCCTTTCCACCGCCACCTGCTGAAGCTTTTATCAAAACCGGATATCCGATTTCTGAAGCCAACCGTTTTGCTTCAGATAAATCAGAAATGGAATCTTCAGTTCCCGGTGCAAGCGGAACTTTTGTTCCTTTCAGCAATTTCCTGGCCGTGGTCTTATCACCCATTTTTCTGATGGAATCAGCGCTTGGCCCAATAAAAGTTATACCTGCTTCTGTTGCAGCTTCGGCAAATAAAGCATTTTCAGAAAGAAATCCGTATCCGGGATGGATGGCATCTGCCCCGGTTAGCCTGGCTGCTGCAATAATTTTTTCAATAACCAGATAGGTTTCAGACGATTTTAAACCTGCAAGTGAAACTGCTTCATCGGCCATTCTGACGTGCAGCGATTTTCGGTCAGTTTCAGAAAAAACTGCAACGGTTTTTATCCCGAGATCTTTACAGGTTCTGATTATTCTGACCGCAATTTCTCCACGGTTTGCAACCAGAATTTTTTTAATTCTATTCATGGCTCAGACCTTTTGCTTCGGACCTAAAAACCGGCCGATCAATAAAATGATGAGAGAAGTTAATATACCCAGACCAAAACTCATTGCGAATAATTGAAAATCAGCAAATTGCCAACCATGGAAAGAATCATAAATCATCGATCCAACAAGCAGAAATGAAAATAAAATGGCATAGTTACGAAGTGAATGAGTCATGACCGCTGAAAACTTAAGATGCCTGTAACCGACAAGATAAACCAGTGCAATCATAAAAAAACCACCTATTGACGCACTCGACATGTGGAAAATAATAAAAAAGCTGATGGTTCCCGTTCTGATCAGGACATCTTCGAAACTGAGTTCTTCAAGACTGAATTTAATCAGCATGGTAATAACCATTAAAACACCAATAACCACTAGTGCACTAAATAGTTTTTCCCATAAATCGTGGTCAAATGAGGGTTTGATTTCTTTTGATTTTCCGGCCATAAAGTTAGTTTATTCGATTTGTTTGGTTTCGTTTATTGAGTCATCACCAGCAGAAAGCATCCATTTTTCAAGGAGACGATCAGGCAGACTGGTAATAAACCGGGAGGGTTTGGTGAAATAGTTGTTAAACTGACGGTGAAACTGAATTCCCGGGTAAACCAGATACAGATTTTCTTTCGCCCGGGTCACTGCTACATAAAACAATCTGAGTTCTTCATCCAGGTCTTCAGTTTTATCAAGTGTAAAGGTAGAAGGCAAAATTCCGTCGAGCAAATCCATCACAAAAACAGAATGCCACTCAAGTCCTTTCGAAGAATGGATCGTTGAGAGAATCAAAGGTGCTTCATCGGCATGAGTGCCCAGGGTATCTTCCTGAGTAAATGAAACCGGATCCAGCGCCAGGTGAGAGAGAAAAGATTCAATCGATGAAAATTTAAGGCTAACGGCCTGGAAAGCATCAAGATCTTTTTCACGTTTCGGATAGTCTTCAAAATATCGTTTTTCAAAAACCGGTTTATAGAACCTTATCAGCTCGTCAACTATACTGTTAAATTCTTTGTCTGCCGTCCAGGCAGTGAGAGTTTCGAGTAACTGGGTTAACTGTGTTCGGTATCTGGGGGAAACCATTTCTGAAACCCGGTTATCAATTCCAGACTCTTCCAGCATTTTAATGATGTCATCGGCTGATTTCGGACCTATTCCGTCCACCATTTGCAAGACCCGGTTCCAGCTAACGACATCTTTCGGATTCATCAGCAGGCGAAGGTAAGAAATCAAATCTTTGATATGAGCCGATTCTGCAAACTTATTTCCACCACGTTTTTCAAAAGGGATATGATTGGCGTTGAGTTCAAGTTCAAGACTGTAACTATTCCGTGCACTTCGGAATAAAACCGCCTGCTGGGAAAGCGGAATACCCTCTTCCCTTAAATCCAGAATTCTGGAAATAATAAACTGATTCTGATAATTTTCATCAGGGGCAGTGATCAGAACTGGTAGTTGCCCTTCAGTTTTTTTAGTAAAAAGGGTTTTTTCAAATTTTTCGGCGGCCTGGCTCATGACCGAATTTGCAACATCAAGGATAGGCTGAACAGACCGGTAATTTTCTTCGAGTTTAAAAACGGCGGCGTTGGGATATCTTTCCGGAAATCCAAGGAAATTTTTAAAATCTGCTCCACGGAATTTATAAATGGATTGTGCATCGTCTCCAACGACCATCAGATTTCCATTCGGACCTGCAATCCGTTCAACCAGTTCTGCCTGAACCGGATTGGTATCCTGATATTCATCAACCAGAATGTATTTATACCGTTTGTTCAGTGCAGTTCTGACCGATTCATGATCCCTCACCAAATCACGGCAGAGAAATAAGAGATCATCATAATCGGCCAGAGAATATCGTTTTTTATGTTCCTGATAACCTGTAAATAATTTCTCAACCAGATCAAGAAGGTGTTGAAATTGGGGATATTCTGAATTTAAAATGTCTTCAATTGAACGACCGGTGTTCCGGTGTGAAGAAAAAATGTCGAGAAGTGTTCCTTTTTTCGGAAATCTTGTTTTTGGAAGATTTTGAAGCAGCTGATTCCGGAGAAGATCAACACGATCCTGAGCATCACCCTGATCTAAAATAGTGAAGTTTGCACCATAGCCGATATGATGCCCAAATTCCCGGATTACCAAATTTGAAAAAGAGTGAAAAGTACCACCGGTTACCTGCCCACCTGCCTGGTTAAAAGCAGAAACACGGGCAAGCATGTGTTCAGAAGCTTTTCGTGTGAAAGTCAGCAGTAAAATAGAACTAACCGGAATTCCCTTTTCCAGAAGCCAGGCAACACGGTAAACCAGTGTTTTTGTTTTCCCTGTTCCGGCACCAGCAATAATAACTGAAGGACCGCCAGAATGCATGACGGCAGCCTGCTGTTGCGGATTAAGATCGGCCATCCAATCGGGAATTTCTGTGGATTTTGAACCAGGAAGGGTTCGGAGTGTGTAAACCTTTTGCATTTAAGCAAGTTACGAACCGGAAGGACTAAAAAAAAATACAGGTAAATTCAGAAATGCGGATAAATAAAAAAGGCTGTTCCTTTTGAGAACAGCCTTTTAAAATCAGAAGAAGTTCTGATTACAGTTTGTAAGCAATTCCTGCCTGAACAGCAGAAATACCATAACCTAAACGAACATCTGCAGCAAGGTTAGGCATGAAATAATAACGGGCACCAACGCCAAAAGCATAAATCACACCACCAGCAGAAGGACTGCCTAATCCAAAATTATTTGCGCCATCCCATTCAACACTGGCTTTGTTATAACCAAGAATAAGGGTTGCATAGGTGTCAAGGTTATCAATTTTGAAATAATCTTTGTGATAGGTACCCTGAGCAGCGATAATGATGTTGGTGTATTTCCATTTTCCACCCCAGAAAGCAACATCTTCTTCGTAGCCATAATAAGCAACAAAAGCACCTAAACCAACTTCATCATTATAACCATAGTCAACAGTTGCATAAACTGGCATACCATCACCGGTAAACGTAGCAAATCCAACACCACCACCAACTACAATATCACCTTTTTTAAAAAGTTGAGCTTGGGAAGCAGAAGCTACCATAAGAATCAAAGCAATTGCAAGAAGTTTCTTCATTTTTCGTTATCCTTTAATTGAGGTTGAGTTTACAAAATCACACAAACAAAGTTACGCAAATCCGGGCGTCTAAAACTTCCCCCAAAAGGGTGATTTTTGTTTGCCCTGACAAATATAAGTTCTTGTTTTATTTAAGACAAGAGCCTTTTTGCCTATTTGTCAATATTTGCCACCGAAAGTAAACATAGCAGAGACACCAAGGTTAAAGAAGCTGTACGATCCGATCAAATAGTCTGCACTGGCATCAATTGCAAACCAATCGGTAAGAGGCATTTGAACGCCACCTTTCAATGCAAATCCATAACCAAACGATCCGAGGGATGATACGGTTGAAGCAAGGTTTCCACCAAGAACATAAGACACCCCAACACCAACCCCGGCATACGGATCAAATAATGGAAGCATATTTGTGAATGTATATCTGAAGGTATTCACAACAGTCAAGGCATTACCAGCATCGGCATCATCAGGCTCTTTACCAAAACCAATTCCATTTTTGTAACTTTTTTTATAGTCGTCTGAAAAAGATGAAAGTCCGTAGGAAATAAACACATCATTATGGAAGTTTGGAATGTCACTAAAAAGTCCGAAAAAGCCACCAACCGGGGTTTTTAAACGAAGTCCGATATGCGGTGTAACCCCATAGGTTTTTCCGTAATCGCCTGTCGGCGTTAACAATCCGGCAGTAATACCGTAAGCAGAACCTTTTTCCTTTTTTTCCGGAGCAGCAGGTGCGGTGGTTTCCTGTGCAGAAACCTGCAAAGAAATAAATAGCAGAGTAAATAAAGAAAGCATTGTTTTCATAAGAGTCTCCTTGTTTTGATTTGACAAAACAAAATTACTCAACTTTCTGTGGGATGGAAATAACCTGAAAGGGGGATTTTTACTTCTTGAACTTCACAACGGTAACTCCGGTACTGCCCTCGTACCATTCTCCAAGTCCAAATTCATCGATGTAATCCAACTCTTTCAGGTGCACCTGAATGGCTTTTCTCAGTGCCCCGGTTCCTTTTCCATGAACAATTCTGACGGTTGGAAGTTTGTGGTAATAGGCTTTACTTAAATAAAAATCGAGTTTATCAAGGGCTTCAGTTACTGTTAACCCAAGCAAATGGATTTCACTTGCCATTTCTACGGTAAAATCTGAAGGTGAAGTTTGTGGAGCCGACAATCTTGGTTTCGGGTTCGTTCCCTTAACCAGATCACGAATGGGTATTTTCATTTTAAAATTGCCAACCTGAACCGTTGCAACATCCTGTTCAACTGAGAGAACTTCACCATTTTGTGACGTTGACTTTACACGAACCTGATCGCCTTTAGAAACCGATATAAGTTCCCCGGGATCTTCAGCTTCAACTTTATCTTCTGTTTTGGCGATGGTTTGAAGAACCTGTTTTTCAACTTTTGAAAAATCGATGTGTTTTTCTTTCTTCAAGGCTTCAATCTGCTGAAAAACTGCTCGCTTCAGGTTTTCTATTTCGATCTGAACCTGACTTCTTAAACTGGCTTTTAGAGCCTTTTCCCGACCTTTCAGATCTCTAAGTGATTCTGCAACCTGAGTTTCACGGTTTCTTACTTTTTCAATTTCTGTCTGAAGTTCTTTTCCCTTTGAAACAACGTCATTCAGTCGTTTTTCAAGTTCCAGATTTAACTTTTCAATGGTTGCCGAGCCGGTTCCCAATCTCTTTCTGGCATTTTCAAGCAGATGCGGATCCAGTTGCATGCGTTCTGCAAGTTCAAGTGCAAACGAACTGCCGGGGATTCCCTTTCTGAATTCATAAGTCGGAATCAGTTTATCTGTATCAAAAACCATCGACCCGTTTTTCAGCCTGGGGTGCTCTTGTGCAAAAACCTTCAGATCCGGGAAGTGGCTTGTCACAATCCCAAAATAGTTTCTTCTGATAAACGTTTCAATCAGTTCAATGGCCAGAGCCTGCCCTTCAATTGGATCAGTTCCAGAACAGATTTCATCAATTAAAACCAAGCTGCCGTCCAGCTCAGCAGAAACAAGAATTTCTTTTATTGACCGGATGTGTCCGCTGAATGATGACAAATCATCAGAAATCGATTGAGAATCACCGATGACAGTAAAAACTCCCGTCACCATTGGGAAAACAGAATCTGATCCAACCGGAACCGGTAAACCGGACTGTACCATCAGCTGAAGCAATCCAACCGTTTTCATGGCAACCGATTTTCCGCCGGCATTCGGACCCGAAATAATCACAAACTGTTCCCCTTCCGTCCCAAGTGTCAGATTGAGCGGAATTGTGGGCAGTTTCTTTTCTTTTCTTGAAAGGAATAACAGAGGGTGATAGGCAAACTGAAGTTTCCACTCGATTTTATCCGACAAACCGGGCATGACAACATGAAAAGGCTGAAGAAATTCAGCTTTTGCCTGAATCTCATCCAATTCAATCATGATTACTTCAATTTCTTTCAAAGGCGAAGAATGTTGTCTGATGTCATCACTCAGAATACTCAAAATCCTGAAAATTTCTTTTTTCTCTTCACTTCTGAGTTCAAACAAATCATTGTTCAGCTCAACCAATTCCTGAGGTTCAATAAAGACCGTTTGTCCGGATCCCGAAATATCGTGAATGAAGCCTTTGATTTTCCGTTTATGTTCAGCCAAAACCGGTAAAACCAAACGACCGTTTCTGATGGTCATTTGCTGACCGCCCAACATTTTTTCTTTGAGGAAATGGGTGAGAATATCCTGCGAACGATGGGTGATTTTAGATTGCAGCCGCCTCAATTCTCTGCGGATGTCACCCAGTTCGGTTGACGCTGAATCTAAGACTTCCCCGTTATCATCGAAAATTTTCCGGAATCTTTTAATCAGTTCTGTAAGGGGTGAAAGTCCTCTCAGCACCATAAAAAGCGCAGGGAAAGAAGTTTGTCCCGTTGAAATGGAGTTAAAAAGCAAACTGTGGGTTTCAACAAGAGACCGTATGATGAGCAGGTGCTCAATCGGAATCACTTTTCCCGGGATCACCCAGGAATTATCAACTCCGGTCAGATCGACCCAGCCAGACCTGCCCAGGGTTCCAATTTCCCTGATAAAACGCCAGGCTTCATAAACCTCTGTCATTCTTGCAATAACTTCAGCAGAATTGGTCAGGCATGAAAGAGCCAAAACAGCCGACTTTGCTTTTGGTGTCTGGCAATTTTCTGCAATCAGGCTGGTAAGAACCGGGAATTCAAGTTGATTGAGAGATGACGGAGAGGAAAGGAAGGAATTCATTTCAGTTTGAAGTGCCGGAAGGCTTCCTCAAGATTAAAACGGGTAGAAACTTCTTCGGTGACTTGATGAACGACCGGGTAAACTACAGATTTCTGAGTAATTTCTTTATCCGGCCAGTTAAAAATGGAAAAGGCGATATCTAGAATAAGGATGAACACAAGTGCCTTTAAACCACCTAATAATCCACCAAGTATGGCATTGGTTACAGGTGAAAATCCGATCCATTCAGAAGTTTCAACCCACGAACCTGCCAGTTTAAAAACAAGGTAAACACCAAGGAAAACAAGAATCATTCCGGTAAATGGAGATATTGATTTGATACCGGGAAGGTAGGCAGACAGACTCACATCAGCCTGATTGCCAAATTTCATGGCAAGAAAGTAACCGCAGATCAGTCCGGCAAAAGAAAAAACCTGAGTCCAGAATCCTTTAAATCCACCGGTAAGGATTCCAAGACCCAGAATACCAATAAAAACCCAATCGAGCCAAACTAAATCAGCCACCCAACAAACCTTTTAAAAGATCCTGAACCAATTTGCCATCAGCACGGCCTTTAAACTCCTTCATTGCAACCGGCATGACTTTACCGAGATCTTTCATGGTTTGTGCACCACTTTCTGCCACAAGAACAGTCAAACGGGCTTTCACTTCGGCTTCTGTCAATTGTTTCGGAAGAAACTCCATCAGAATTTCAAGTTCACTGGCTTCTTTTGCTGCAAGTTCAAGCCGGCCGGCGTTGGTAAATTGCTCAATGGAATCCCGGCGTTTTTTGCCCAGATTATTTAATACTGCAAATTCTTCACCCTCATTCAGTTCTGCAACACCACCCTGGCGCATTGAAATTTCTTTTTCAAGCAAAGCAGCTTTAACTGAACGAAGGGTGTCAAGGCGAACCTGATCTTTGGCCCGCATGGCATCTTTAATTTTTTCGTTAATCGTATCTTTTAAGCTCATATTAAAATCCTTAAAATTTAAATGAAAAATTGATTGAAAAGGGTTGCATCTTGTCAGACTGCAAAGAACGGAGTTGGAATAGCTTCACTTTATTGGTAAGACAAAGCTCAACTGATTCATTTTGGATGGATGAGTTCGTCACCACAACATCAGTGACCTTTCCATCCGGAAGTATATTGAAATTAACTCCGAAAGTATAAACTTTACTTCTGTCAATTGCATTATCAAGATCGAAACAGGAAGAAAGACTTCCCTGCTGCTGCGAGCAAAATTCAATAATTTCTTCCCTGGTACGTATAGTTTCAGTACCCGATTTTGCAGTTAGCGGCATAAATTCATATGGGATGTCAAGCCAGACCGGTTTATCAGTTTCAACAACCGGAGTTTTCCATTTTTTTATTTTTCCGGTAATACAGGATAACAGATCCTGGCTTCCGAGACTGTCTTCAACAACCTGAATATCTTCAACAAATCCACCCGGATTCAGTTTTATTCTAAGTTTAACCCAACCGTCAAGATCAGGCACTTTGATTTTGACATTTTCGTAACACTCGGTTATTTCAGTGTTTTTATTCGAAATAAAGTTATTAAGTTCATTCGCATCCCAAAACTTTGAAATTTTCACTTCTGGTTTTGAAGGTGCTATAACCTCTGGAACAGATTCCTTCTCTGCAGGAATAGTTGTTGATTTCTGACTGCCTGAACATGCAGAAAGGAATAGAATAAGGCTCAGTAAACCGAAATAGTTGGCCATTTGACTGCAATTATAGTTATATCATCACTTTGTGGTGCCGATCCGGCATGGTTCAGAACTTCAGTTTGAACACGTTGGGCAAATTCTTTTGAAGATTCTGAATCCCAGGTTTTTATCAATCCGATCAGTTTTTCTTCTTCAAACTCTTCACCGGCAAGATTCATAGCTTCTGTTACACCATCTGTAAAAATAAACAATCGTTCGCCCGGTCGGAAATCAATTTCACCCATTTCGTACGGAATAAAGCTTGTCATGATGCCAAGAATGAGTCCACCAATTCCTAATTCTGTAATTTCACCGTTTTTTTCATGGTAGGGTGGGTTATGACCAGCATTGACGTAAGTCATTTTTTGGGTGGAAGTATCAATAATTCCCCAGAAAAAGGTAATAAATTTATCCGCAGCGGTATTCTGGAAAATGATATCGTTGATTTTACTCGTCATTTCAGAAAGTGAAAGTGGAAACTGGACCAAAATTTTAATCATTGACTGAAGATTTGCCATGAGCAAACTGGCTGGAGTTCCCTTTCCGGTCACATCTGCAATTGCAACAAGAATCCGGTTTTGGTCAAGTCTGAAAACATCAAAATAATCACCCCCAACCTGTTTACTCGGGACGTTTATTCCATAAACATCAAGGGGTTCGAATCCCCGGAAAGCTGAAGGTAACAGGGCATTCTGAATATCACGGGCAATCGCCAGTTCATTTTCCATCTGCTGTTTCTGAAGTGCTTCATTAAAATTGGCAATATTTGAACAGGTTAGTTCAAGCAAATGAGAAAGTGAATGATAAAAATCGAGTTCATTGGTGTTTAAGGTTTGAATGGCCGGTGATTGTTTGAGAACTATCATTCCTTTTTTTGATTGGGATAACGGAATGATGAGTAAATCACCTGATGGTTTCTGATAAAACAGTGGGTAGTCTGGATCATTAACTGGCAATAAAAACAAATCCTGATGAAAATCACGGTTCCAGACCAGCTTTTTGGTCTGACTTCCGGCTCCTTTATGATACACATAAAGGTATTCACCTTCTTCAGACTGATGAAAAATAGTTACGCCGTTAAACAAACCTTGACCCAGAACGGTTAAAGAGAATAAGCTGAAAACCGATCGGGGTTCGAGAATACCATTAATTTCTTTACTGAGTTCATATAGGGTTTTAAGTTCCTGCACTTTGCGGGCAAGAACTGATTTTGCAGCTTTTATTTCCTGAAAGCGCATTGAATTTTCAAGTGCACCAGAAGAAAACTGAAGTATGGAATCAATGAAAAAAACTTCCTGCTCAGAAAAGGGTCGGTTTGCCAAAGACTTCCCTAAAAGAAGAAAACCAATCCGGTTTCCGTTTGAAATGAGTTCGTGCCGTGTCATTTGGTGACTGTCTGCAATACTTTCAAGTTCTGCTTCGGTAAGTACTTCTGGAAGTGCCGGACGGAATGATCCTTTGGCAGCGATGGTTTGAATAATAGTGGAATCTGTTAAATTGATCAGATGAAGGCTACATCTGCTCACCAGCAATTTTCCCATCAGGGTTCTGAGGATATGCTGAGAAATAAAGGAGAGGTCGTAGGTAGAATTGAAAAGCCGGGAGGTTTCAAAAAGTGACTTCAGATCAAGTGAACTGCTGTCAGCGGCAATCATGATTTCTTCAGTTCTTTAACGAGAGTAATGAGATTTTTATCATTTTTTCTATCGTAACGAACTTCATCCATTAACGATCTGATAAGATGAATTCCAAGTCCACCCCGTTTTTTCTGTTTGATAAAAGTACCCAAATCCGGTTGATGGTAATTCCCCGGATCAAATGGCAGTCCGGAATCTGTAATTTCAACGATCAGCCGTATTTCATCCCACGAAACAGAAATACCGATATCCTGAGTCGGGTCATTTTTATATGAATGTTTCATCACATTTGTACAGGCTTCATCAACAGCAAGTTGAATTTTATAAACAATATCATCAGCAAAACCTGCTGTACGTGCATTCGTCGACACAAAATCACGAATGACCTGCAGGTTTGTGGTGGTACTGTTCAGCCTGATGGCATCATTCTGCATTGAGTTGTCCTCAGACCTTGAATTTTTCAATGGCTTCAGATTCAGACCGTGTTATATCATAAAGAACAGGAAACCCAAGCAAATCAAAAACAGTGTAAACTTTGTCAGACATCTCACACAGTTTAATATCGCCGGCCTGTTCCCTTACGTCTTCAATATATGCCATAAATACACCAAGCCCTGCAGAGGCAATGTAGCTCAGGTCGCTGAAATTCACTACAATCCGTGTAAAACCGGCATCTATCAGTTCTTTAAGCTGATCTTCAAGTTCATTCGAATTGTGTGCATCCAGATAACCTGAAAGTGTTAATATTTTTATTGTCCGGTCTTCCCGGATGTTAATGCTAAAGTTGCTCATGTCATTTACCTTTTACTTCATACCCATCCATTTTGTTACGACAAGGGTAAGATCGTCATTTGCTTTACCATTCCATATAAAGGTGTTAACCTCAGTAATCAGCTTATCAAGAATTTCTTTCGCTGATAATTTTCTGTTTTCAATAATTACACGCCGTAGCTGTTCATATCCAAACTCATCCATTTTTTCATTCATGGCTTCAACAACACCATCTGAATATAAAACACAAATATCGCCAACTTCCAGCTTAATTTCAGTTTCAGCCATTTTTGATTCAATTACCGCTGATGAACCCATGCCAATTCCAACACCGGGCGACTTAACAAACTCAGATCTGCCGTCTGCCCGTACAACCAAAAGTGGACAGTGACCTGCCCTGCTTTGCGTAACTATGCCCTTTTTAAGATCGAAGACACAATATAATAAGGATACAAATGATTTTCTTTCCAGGGATCCGAACAAAACACTGTTCGCTTCAAGAAGTAATTTTTTCGGACTGTAATAAATTCTTGCCAGTGATTGAAAGATTCCTTTTACTTCAGCCATATAAAAGGCAGCACTTGTCCCCTTTCCAGACACATCTGCAACGATAATGCCAAACCTGTCTTCAGGTAAAACGATAAAATCATAATAGTCACCACCCACTTCATATGCCGGATATGAGACACTTTCAATGTCGAGTCCGTTCACAACCGGATTGGTTTGCGGCAGTAATTTCATCTGCATTTTCTGGGCGATGAACAATTCCTGCTGGAGCCTTTCTTTTTCAAGAGAAAGTTCAAACAAGCGTGTGTTGTCAATGGCAATGGCGGCCTGATCTGCAAAGGTTGAAAGGGTATCACTGTCATCTTTGTCGAAACCGGCATGAATTAATTTTGAAATAAACAGCCCGCCAACAAGTTCTCCTCGTGCAACCAGTGGCACTGCGGCAATACTTAATATTTTTCTGGCTTTTGCGAGTTTTTTGTCAAGAAGATCTGACCTGTCACCCTGATCAATAATCAAAAGTGATCTGGTACTAACCAGTTTTTCACGCATGTTACCCTGAATCGTATCGACCAATTGCTGTATCTCAGAAGAACTGATGTTCTGCGGTGCAAGAATTTTAACTGAATGAGTTCCATCCTTTTTGGTATGGTACAACTCAAGCCATCCAATTTCACTTAAAGTTGTCTGCAAAGAGTAGTTTACTACCGCTTGACTGAGTTCATTCAGGTCAAAAACATTTGAAACCAGCTTTGAAAGACTGTGTAAAGAGGATAGTTCTGAAGACTTTCTTTCAAAGGCTTCTGTTGTCGGCAGATGGAAAATGATCGAAAAAAGGGAAATAAACGAGAATGAGATGATATAAATAAGCGTAAATCTGATAAAATTAAAAATAAAGGGAGACAGATAACTTACAGGTTCACCCATACCCAGCAGATCTGTACTGAGAATAACTAAACCCAGGATAAGAATGGTAATAATCAGAAAAATACTGATGATTTTATCACGGCGGGTAACATACAATACCCACCCAAGTCTGAAACTGTTCAGCCCAATATAAATTGCAACCAAAACATATAGAATAATTGTAATGGCCTGCATGATTGAGCCACTTTGTGAAGAAGCAAGTTCAACAATGCCAGTGGCAATGATCAGACCAAGTAAAATCCTGAAATTGAGTTCAAACTTTGCGGTCCGTTTAAAATAAACGAAATTCCGAAGGCTGTTCCAGGATTGTACAACGAAGACAAAAAGTCCGATACCAAACACATAGCTTGCAAACAGAGAGAAAAATGAATTTGGAAGCAGAACTGGCGTTTTTTCTGTTTCTGAAGTTTCTGGCAGGAGATCACTTGCGGGGTTAGTTTCACTATCAAAAGAAATATTGTCTGAAGATTCTGAAGATATTCCCTGAACAGTTTGTGATTTATGAAACCCGGTGTCGAATGAAACAACATTCAGAATTACGGAAAGAAGAATAAAACTTCCAAGCCAAAGAATAGATTTCCAGCTTACAGAAACCAGTTCAGGTTTTTTAACCGGGGTTTTGTTTAATTTGAAGAAGAGGTAAAGAAAAGAGCAGAAAAGAACAAGAAAGTTTCTGGTGAAGGCAGCCCAGGCGGGAATAATATTCAAACCACTGGCACTGCTTGTCAGAAAGGAGAAAGAATCGAACAAAAACAAGATAATCAAAACGCTAAACAGAAAGGTTTTGATGTAGACAGGTTTTATTTCCATTCCACCCTAAATTGAGTTATACTTCAGTAATAAAAACACAAAAGCACAGTCGAGCTGTGCTTTTGTACGAAGATTCAGTAAAAAGGTTATTTCAGTTTAAAGCGAATAGGAATTGACAACCAAACTTTAACCGGTTTACCACGTTGGGAACCTGGTTTAAACTTAACTTTTCTAATAGCTTCAACTGCAGCTTCATCACAACCGGCGCCAATACCTTTGGCGATAACGGTCTTAATGACATTTCCCTTTTCGTCAATTGCAGCACGAATTACAACAGTTCCTTCAATACCAGCTTTTTTTGCAATTTCAGGATACACAACCTTTGATTGAATGGCACCGATTCCGCCAATAGGTTCTGGCTGATCTTCTACCACTTCAAAAATGGTTGCTTCTTCTTCTTCATTTGCAGCAGGAGGAGGAGGGGGCGGTGGTGTATCTGCAACCTTTAATTCACTGTCGTAAACTACTTCATCTTCCATGACCTGATCGTTAGGAACCATTACAGGAACCTGAGGTCTTGGAGGAGGTGGTGGTTTTACTTCCTGCTTGGTTACTTCAATTTCTTCAACTTTAACAACTTCCTGTTTTTCCTGTTTCAGAACAACCTGGTTTTTCAGATCAGGAAAAAAGACAAACGCCATAATCATAAGTGCCAGAGTAGCAACTCCGGAAACTTCTGACCATAGCTTCCATCGTCTGCGAATGTCAGCTTCAGGGGTTTTAATGAGCGCCATAGAGGGTAACTCCTTGATTTCAAAAATGTTAAACGAATATAGCCCTTGTGATTTTGAATGTCAAACAGGCTTTTAAGCAATTTTAAGACAAAACCTGCTCATTCTAAAAGTTCTAACGATCCTCTCATGTGGTTTACTTCCTTAATTTGAATATAACCGGAATTGCAATCTGTACTTTGACCGGCTTTTCACGCTGTAGTCCTGGTGTGAATTTGGTGTTTCTGATTGCAGTTATTGCAGCTTCAGTACACCCGCCGGCAAGTCCTTTGAGTACATCAGTTCTGATCACATTTCCACGTTCATCAATACCAGCACGAATCACGACCTGCCCTTCAATTTCAGCCTTGATTGCAAGCTCAGGATACACGACCCGTTTTTGAATGCCAGCAATTCCACCGACAGGGACAGGCGATTCTTCAAATACCATAAATGTATCCTGTTCACTCTCATGATTTTCAGGTCTTAAAAGTAAAGGCAGGCTACCTTCATTTGCACCTGGGTCTGTATCGAGAATGATTGGTTCGTCACCAACCGGGGCATCATTCGGAACAATCATCAATAAAGCCGGATGAATAGGTGCCGGGGCTGGTTTTTCCTGGTTTGTTACCGGAATTAAAGCAATAACCTCTGGCGGAGCCTGCTGATAAACTTTAAAATCAGAAATCGTGACTTTCGGAAAAAATACAAGAAGCAGCATGATCAAAATCAGGGCAAATATAAAACTGATTTCAAGGGTTTTCTCCCATTGTATCCTCAAATCTGCCTGTGCAATTTTTCTGATTGGCATAACTCCTCCGGGTTATTGGTTTCACCGAAGAAAATCAGAGTCTGGACTACCGGTAATCCGCTGATCTTCATCAACGGCTTATCTGTTTTTACCCGGTAGCTTCCAGTTTGTTCCCGTTTTAAAAAATAAACTGAAGTTTGATCATAAAATTTCTGCCTGCCTGCGGATAGTAAAAATTCTCTGTTGTCAGGTCACCGGCATATAAATAGCTGTAACTGTATCCATTTGGTTCATAAAGAACATCAAAAAGATTAAGAATTCCGGTCTGAAGTTTTACTGTCTGAAACGACCCGATCCATTCAGCTTCGTACGAAAAGTACAAATCGTTAATCAGGTAGGAATCGAGTTTCCTTGCGGAATTACCAGTATTATCCAGGTATTGTTCACTCACATATTTCGACTGCCAGTCTGCTGATACATTATCTGAGCGCCAGCTTAGTTTACTGCCTGAAATAACTGCCGGTGAAAAGGAAATCGGTTTATTCTTATGAACTCTGATAACTTCTTCATAGGTCTCATAATCAATCAGAATTTCATTGAAGGATTTTATTGAAGATGTTCCTAAAGTCAGATTTCCGGACCAGGATAGATTCCAGGGCAGTTTTATTGCACCTTCAAGTTCAATACCCATGCGTGAACTGGATGCCACATTCTGCCTGAGCGGATCCCCAACATCATTCAGCTTGCCTGTGAGAACCAACTGGTCCTCGTAAAACATACCATAAAAATTGACTGAAGCCTGCACATTTTCTGAGGTAAAACGATATCCGGTTTCAACATTATAAAGTGTTTCCTTTTGGGGTTGAACTGAAGGACGTGCATCAGTGAATTCACTGCGGGTGGGTTCTTTTCCTGCAATGCCAAATCCGGCATAAAGTAAACCGGAGTCATTTACTTTCCAGCTTACCCCTGCTTTCGGATTGAAAAATAAAAAATCACGGGTTGAATATTCCTCTTTTCCCATTTCGGTCAGACCTAAAAACCTGTAGCTTATACTTCTGACCTGGAAATCAAGGTAGGTTAAGACATCTGTAAGTGGCTGCAGATTGAGTTTTGCAAAAATATTTCCATCCAGCTTTTTACCGTTGTCCTGGTAATATCTGTCTCTGATGTTGCTGGTTGATGCATTTCTGGCCCAGATTATTTCACCATAATGATCGCCATCATAAACTGAAACACCTCCACCGGTAACCAGGGAGAATTCTGGTGAAAATTCGATGGTTCCTGAAGATAAAATCCCATAGAAATCATTATCGAGCCATTTTCTTCCAATCAGATCTGTTTTTGTAAGAGTATCAGTTCCTGAGATCACAGACGGGAGCCCGTAAGATGAATAGTTCACATCCGCCTTAAATTGTTCATAATACCCTTTTCCCTTCACATAGAAACCGGCGAAATTAAGTGAAATATCTTTTTCAGGATTCCAGTTATATAAAACCTGGAAATGATCCTGACCGTAATGATCAACCTGGTTATCGTAAGTATAATAGTTATAGGTTCTTCCCGATTTCAACAGGTCGTCGGTTTCTTTTGGCGAAAGGTAGTTTCTTGCAGCAAAATCGAGCATTCCCTGTTTATCATTCTTTATGACAGATTCAGGTACACCATTCCAGGCCTGATATGTTTCTTCCCTTCCCAGAATCAAATTAAAGGTAAGCAAAGTGTTTTCAGAGGGATGGCTGAGCGACAGATAAGCTGATTTCAGATCTGAGGAAGCTCTATCAATATAACCATCTGACCAGATTCCTGAAAAACTTGAGTTCAGTGACCAACCAGAGGGCATTAGACCTGTACCGAATCTCACATTCATTCTCTGGGTATTGAAAGAGCCATACGAAGCAGAAAAATCGGTGTAAGGATCAGGTTGATACCGGGTAGTCTGAAGATCAATGGTTGCACCGAATGACGCAGGTCCGTTTGTTGAGGTACCAACTCCCCTCTGAATCTGGATATTTTCTGCAGAACTGATCAGATCTGGAAGATCAACCCAATAAACGTTGTGAGATTCAGCATCATTCCAGGGAATTCCGTTTAGGGTTACGTTAATTCTCCCGGGATCAACTCCACGAATTCTAAGGCCGGTATAGCCAACACCACCTCCGGCATCAGATGTCGTAACCATTGAGGGCGTTTGCCCAAGCAGAACCGGGATATCCTGACCAAAATTGATTTTATCGAGTGTTTCAGCATCCAGATTGGTATGTGCTATAGGTGCATCACTGCCTACCCGGTAACTTTCGACCAGAATTTCCGATGAAATAACATCATCAGGAGTCAATTCAACTGAATAAATCCGTTTAGAGGCAGAAATTTCAATTGATTTTGTTCTGTATCCGAGAAAAGAAATCGTAAGAGATCTGTCGTTTCCCGGCAGCAGGGAAAGTGAAAACTTCCCAAATTGATCAGAAACAGTTCCGTTTGTTGTTCCTGATTGCAAAATGGCAGCGTTTGCCAGCGGATGTTTGGTTTCTGAATCCCGGATAAACCCCGAAATCGTTTGAGCACCAAGCGGAATACTCAACAAAAACCCAAAGCAGATGAAAAGAAATGATTTCATGAAATTTCCTACAATAAATTGTTAATTAACGATTTACAGCAGGAGATGTGTGGTAGGTGAGAATCAACCAGGACAGGGTTTTGTGAACCCGTTGGTTTCCCTTCGCCGGTATTACCCGGATCAGGTTCATGGGGTATGATCTCAGCCTGCTTACGCAAACACCCCCAACCAGTGACACTGTTGGATTAATTTTTTGGATTAACCTTCAAGCCAGGCTAACGAATCATTTTCAGGATCTTCACGTTTCGGAAATGCCGTTTCTTTCGGAACATCCTTTTTTACAGGAGTTGCACCGCAGTCAGGACATTTATATCCTTTGATAAGATAAGCAGGACGTTTCCGGCAAGTATCGCACCAAAGAACCGTAACAAGACCCGTATTTTTTGATTTTGGTTCAGCCATGAAGCAAAAATACGGAGACAAGGGACGAGTGACAAGCTGGAAACAGATGTGAAATACTAATTTTGAATTTTGAGTTTTAAATTTTGAATTGAAAATCAACCTGGTTGGGCTTTCAGGAAAAATACATTTCTAACAGGGATATTCAGGATAAAGACAAGTTTTGGTAAAGTCTCAGGATTTTGGTTTTGCTCTCACCCCAGCGGGGTGACATGTTGGTAGAAAATAAACCACCCCAAAAAATAACCCGCCCGGTCACAAATCATATTTAAAATGTAAATCTCGTTCCGGACGGAATGGGAAAAAGCAAATTAACAGGGATATTCAGGATGGACAGGATAAGAAAATAATTGTTAATGAAATGCGGATTGGTTTCTCACCCCACTGGGGTGAAATGTTTGTTGCCCCGGACACTGAGGTTCTCGAAGTGCCCGGGGGAAGTGAATTGAAAAAAAACCGCCCGGCCACAAATCCAACTAGAAAAAACAAACTTTCCACCGGACGGAACCAGATTATCAACTAAAAAATTGGTTTTAGCAGGAGATTTGGCCCTGGAAATCCCCTCCCCCTAACTCAACCTACTTCATTTTCAGGAATAAATACTTTTTTGTGGAAACAGCTTCCGTTGTTAGCATCATCAATAAAACGACGCACCAGTTTAACCACAACCGGATCATTTGAGAAACCATTCATCATTTCTGTATGAGTGCCACCGTTATCTTGCCAACTATAAAGCAACGGTGGCAATTCCCGAAAACCCAAATAAATCAGATCCTGATCGAGCAAATCCATTTTTATATCAGACACCTCAATTCTTGCTTTACCCAGATCAGTTTTCAATTCAAGCAAGGCATGGTGCTGGCGATAAATGCAAATGGCGGAGTGTAATTTCATTGGTTAATTCTCAATTATTCCATCTTTAATAAATGTCAATTGTTTTTCCTCAAGCGTGTTAATATTCACTTTCCACAATGTATAGTTTGTATTGCTTCTGGATTTGGGGCCATTAAACTTCACAAATAACACATTTTGGGTATCAATCCAGTCAAACTCTCGAACAAATGGGATACTTTGAATTGGTTTATTTGCATTTACATCATGGATAATTAAGTAGCCAATTCCACCATCATATTTTATGAAACCAAGAAGATTACCATCTGGTGAAAAACCAGGAGAAATATGTTTAAAGGTAGTGTCAGTTATGTATGTTCTTTCATTTTTACTTATGTCTGCAATAACTATCTGGGATCGTTGTGAATATTCATATGAGCCATAAGCAATTTTTGAAAAATCAAAATTTGTTACCGGGTTAAATATTGACCCACTTTTAGAACCTTTTCTGGCTTCTAATAACAGACTAGTTGTTCCATCTTCAATGTTAAATAAATATATTTTCTCATTGGAGGGTATCCCGAATGAAACATAGTTTGGATATGCCGAAAAGAGGACATATGGTCTTTCTGAATGAATTGATGGTATTCTTATCAAGTATAAACTTGTTACATATGAGCTGAGTTGGAAATCGAAGTCAAAATTAAAATCGTTTGTATACTGGAACCCTGGACCCGCATTGTTAAGGAAGATTGCATTTGTTGATGATCTTGCTATAAGTAAATTATCTTTCTTTTTCCCAGTAAATAAAAAAACATTTTTTTCTAAATCAAGTGTGTATATACCTGAAGAATCGGGGTTAATATATAATTCATTGCCTTTGATTTTTAAAGGATAAAAATATAGGTATTGTGCCATTGAACCATTAGCAAATACGTTGAGATTTTGGATCAGTGGTGGAAAGTCACTAGGGCTTGGTACCCTTTCATCTTCATCCAAAGTTGGCGAATCACATCCAAAAAGGAACAGAAAAGGTAACAAATATCTAAAATATTTCATAGGTTTGTTTTTAAATGGGGACAAAGAAAAATCTTTGCCCCCTAAATTATTTACTTAGTTAATATGACTTTTGTGGTTTGTTTTAAGTTATTGTAACTGAGGGTGACATAATAAACACCACTTGTATATTTTCCAAGATCAATTTGATAAGAATGAACTCCTGGTGAAAAAATACCAATTGATGAATTTGTAATCACTTGACCCAGAATATTGGTGATCATTATTCTTACCTCTCCGTCATTTGGAACATTGAATTTAACTGACGTAGTGGGATTAAATGGATTTGGATAAGTTGACACGATTGAAAAACTTCCTGGAATTTCGGATGTTTCTTCATCGCCAATCTTCTGGATTTCTGGATTATAGTTTATTGAAATCTCCGAAATTGCAGAACCATAACTTTCGTCAGAAATAGCTTGAACCCCATATTTTGCTACAGTACCACCGGCGTAATTACTTGTCCAGGTTATTTGTTCATCGATGTAGGATAAATCGATGCCAGGTTCTGTTTGCGGAAGTGTTGCAATTAAAGCATTATTTCTGAAAATTCTGTAAGAAACAACACGGAAATCATCATTTCTTTTGAAGTTTAATTTTGGATTAGCATTCACGGAAGTAATTGAATAGAAATTGACTCCGGCAGGTGTTTGGCTTCCATATCCCAAAGTAGTGTATTTGTAGACAACCTGTGAGGCATTGCATGGAAATTCACCACGGTAATTATTACCCATATCTGTTACTTCGTAAATATAAGTTCTTAATACAGCACTATTGCTAGTCGAAGAAATGACTTCAGTATAACCTGTTCCATAATTTGGGTTTTCCGCTGAAAATCCATTTGTTCCCACACCACGGCCCCATACATAGCCACGATTTTGGGCACTAAATGTTACTGTTTTTCGAATTTCTTTTCTTTTTACAACATACACACCATCAGCTAACCCTGGCACATCCATCATTGTCATTGCGTAGGAGGAGGATGTAGAATAAACTGAACCTCCTGTTGACTCTCGGTGAGACATTACCAAGGGTCCACGAAGGTAGTTAAGGCTTCTGAAAGCATTTACTAATCCGTACCCATAATCATTATCGAAACCAGCCGGTCCCAGATCGGTTGCTTGTGCTGAAATCCTTAGGATATTTTGGATATCATCATTGTAAATATTGTAGTTATAAGCTTTCATAAGGGAAGCAATACCTGCGACAACAGGTGATGCCATTGAAGTCCCACTTATTGGCCTTCCATCTGGCAGAAAGGCGCTATACCCATTACTTAAAATTGTTGACAATATAGTTGACCCAGGGGCAACCACATCAATATGGGAGCCCGGTGTGGAGCTAGGGTTGATTTCAAAGTCTTTGTCAAGATTTCCAACAGCAATAATCCCCTGACCAAATGCCGCTGGGTAATTTAGGATTTCACTTCCCCAATCATTTCCCATTGCTGCAACCTGCACACGATTCATTTTATAGGCATATTTGTATGCTCTTGCTAATGTATTTGAGTATGATGGAGACCCAAATGAACTATTAGTTACATACATTGTTGGGTTATTATTAACGTAATTGACAATATTATTCAACAATTGATTGTGGTTTACATTATCCCACCTGATACTAATTATATTTGCATTCCAATCAACACCAGTAATCCCAGTTGCATTGTTGCTCTTACCAGCTGCTATGCCGGCAACATGGGTTCCATGCCAAGGACTATCACCAGAAGTTACGCCGGGATTACCTGAAACCTTTGGTGAAAGATCTTGATGTGACCATTCAATACCATTATCTATTATACCAATATAGTTATTAGAATTTCCAGTGGTAATACCCCAAGCAGCATCCGCACTTATGTGAGGAAAACCATCGCTGTTTTTGAGGTGGTACTGTAAGGAAAAGAAATTATCATTGGGTGTAACCGATGTGAAAGTTTTATACTTCGGGGATATTTCAGTATAAACCAGATTCACATTGTTTTTTTGTTTCTCAATGAAATCCTTTGCTTCCATTTCATCTTTAAAACGCAAATAATATAAATTAGAGAATTTGGGTTTTTTCACTTTCTGTTTATCTTCATTATAGCTTATTGAATCGGCATCTTCAATTGGGTCGAAATCGGATTTTAACTTTTGCCTTGTTGATAAGTCAAAGTTGCGATCACCAAGAATTGAACTTTCTTTTAGTGTTTTTCGACCTTCCTTTTTAACGAAAGCTTTGTCAGCAAAACAAACGAGAACGGTCACAGAATCAGACTGTGCGAAAACTCCAAAAAGGGTTGATACTATGAAAAAAATACTTAGTATGGATGATTTTAGGAAAATGGAATAACGCATATTATACTCCTTATATTGTTGAATCTTTGATTGTCAGCGAGTCAGCTGACGTACAATTATCAAGATTAAGAATAATAAATACAAGGTGATGTTTAAAGAAAAATAAAAATATAATGTAATGTTAATATATTTCTGTAGAAATGTTAATACTGCATTTTTGCATTTTTAACTGTCGTCTGCCTATTTAAACAAAATTACTGACCCGTTTTAATTTTCTGACATTAAACTAAAATGATGCAGAAAGTAGTACAGTAGCTATTTTGTCGGATTGTTACTTACATCTTTGGTTTGTAGCTTAGTAATAGTCTTATCCGTAAATAAATCTTGGTTTGAATGGTTGAACCAAAAATCATGTATTGTCTGTTTTCCACAATCTTCTATTTTATAGATAAAACTTGTCTCTTCTTCTTCAAATGGTGCTTCAAGTCCTTTTTTTGTTCTTGCATCTCCTATTATTGAATAGTCAGAGTTTACAATTGGGGGCTCATTTTTGATAAAATGATTGTGGTCGAAATATAAAGTGCTGCCAGCCACAAGCTTAACTCTGTGTATGTAAGGGAAACAGATTTCAAAGAAAGTTAAATTCTTCTGGTAATGTAAGTAAATATGTTTAATATCAATAGATTCCACAGACAGATTGAATTGAAGGGGTTGGTTTCTATCATTGGTTGTCGAGCGGTAAACTTGTGCCGTATAGATTGAATTCTCAAATATTTTCCTATAGTTGGGAGGCAACGTTTCTGGAGGAATAAATGAGTCTATCATGTAATCTATATTGCCATCGGCAGACATCGCAACCGTAATAAGGTCGTTTGAGTATTTTATTTGTGGAATATGCGTAAAGTAAGCAAAATGGAAATTTGTACATTCTTTACTTCCCCTGTAGTTCCATTTTGAGGACCGTAAAGACTTACTGCTTGAAATACCAGCAAAACCTGCATCATTGGTATGATGGTAAAGTTTTAGATAAATTTGATCGTAGAGAATTTCAAATTCGCCTGAAGTATACTCTTCAATGGCAGCAGGTCCATAAATCTCACATCTAAAAAGTTGACTCTTGTCAGCATACATCTGTAAAAAGTCAGATTTATAAAATCTGACTTTTATAGTTACCCCATTCTGAATATCTATTAAAAGGTCGCAACCAATTATATCGTCATCAATTTTAAACAAGACTGGAGCAATGAAATTTAACGGTTGGATCCAGCCATTTTTTAAGAAAATAAAATCTGGGACAATTATTGAATTTCCTTGCTTATGTACAAGTCGACATTTAATCTTACCAACATAAGGTTTAGAGTCGAGAAAGTTACAATCATGGTAATTAAACGGGACATAATGATGGTCTAAGCTTGTCTCATACCGGTTTAAATGCTTGTTGAAATTCATGTGACTTCCCAATTTTATTTGATCTCAGTTTCCTGTGAGAAAGAAACAGCTCTTATTTTTCTTGCCAATACCGCAGGGGCAAGGTGCGAAAATATTTGATTTCATTGACTGTTGAACTAAAGGTCACCTTTTAAATTACTCAACTCAGTCAAGGCATTTCAAGTAACTTAAATGAAGGCACCATGTATTTTACAAAAATAGTTTGAAATTTGGTTTTTAAGCAAAAATACGATTTGCAAATGATACTTACTGACCTGGAAAATATTATCGTGCCATTGAAACCATTTGAATAGACTGCAACTTTAACAGGGATACGGAAAAAAGTGACATATGAATGAATCAAGGGATAGTTCTAATTATCTGAGAAGAACAACTCGCCAGGATTTCCCCAAATGAAGTCCCCCCAGAAATTTCCAGGGGGACTGAACCATAACTTAGGTCAGAAAATACGATAGAATTGCCACAATTGTGGCAATATCCAATTCAATGAAAATTTTATTTTTGATATAATCAATTGTTATTTTCATCTTGGCTTCCTTTCTGTATTGACATTAAGGATCCCATTTAGTAAGTTCATGATTGTCACATCATATGAACAAACCAATACAAGATCAGGTTATTTTGTTTTGGTGCACTTTATTGATTAATCGCCTTTCCGGGTGCACTTTTATCCGGTCTGGCGATTTTTTTTTATTCCTACTATATATATCAATGATTTATAGTAAATAGTGTGGTTTTCAGTTTTTTATCAAATATTTTTCGTATCTAATTAAAGTTTAATGTAATAATTGCATTTTTTCCCAAACCCCCATACCTTTCTCAAATCAACTGCATAAAGTTCCAGTAAAAAAAGCAAAGATGAAAGTATTGAGTCTTGCGATTCACATCTTTTTTGGCAACTGAAACAAACCATTGACTTTTCCCCAGCGAAATCTTAAACAAAAGCCAGTTTAATTTTAAACCTAAGTCAAATTGTTTTAATAATAATTCAGGTAAGCAGTACCACCCAAAAAAGATACTACTATTCATGAAGCGCAATCTTTTGTTTATGCTGTCGATCGGGATAACGTTGATTCTGGTTACCGGCTTTTGCTTTGCCTCAGCAGATTTCCAGAAAGGAAGCCCGCCCAGAATTGTGCAGTTAGCTCCGGCTGATTTGTTTGCACCGGAGTTTACATCTGCGGTTTCAACACTGATCGTTTGTAACCTGGACACAGATTACACCGTTTTTGCACAGAATGCACAGGCTGATATCAATTCCAATGCGGAACGACCGTATGGATATAATGTTGATCCCGGGCTCAGATTTGATTCAGGCGGTACAGACACATACAAGGCATCACTGGCCACTGAAACCAATTTAAAACTACAGCTTTATGGAAAAGAGGGCAGTTTGAACGAGATTACACCTTGTTCAAGAGATTGGGTGGGTGAAGTTGCTAACAGCAACCACGACAACCGGCATCTCAAACAAGACCGATGGTGTCGCGCATCCTGTTAATTGACAGAAACAAAAAAGCCTGATGATTAGTCAGGCTTTTTTGTTAAAAGGAAAGAATAGTTAAAACCAGAAAAGCCTTTTAGTTATTATTTTCCTTGTTTTTATCATGATAAACTTTGTTCAGGAAGAGTGCCGCACCAAAAAACAGTGTTCCACCGGCAAACACTGATCCCCAAATTTGTTGACCACCGATGATAAGAAAATATGAAATCAACATACCAGATAGGATGACAAGAAGAGCAAAAAACATCCCTAAGTAATTTATTATCCTGTATCCCTGCTCTGTTTTCCTTACTTGTTCCGACTTGGCATTGTAAGCAGCATGCCTGAAATCCTGTTCCTTCTCCGCGCGCGCTCTAAGCCATGTCGTTATTGTTGGATCAATTGCCTGGTATTCTCCAATTGTCTTGGGATCTGGCAAAAGATTATCGTCGTAGGTCTCCGATTGAACAATATGTGCCGAACGCTTGCCATTCCGGTCTTGGGTTCCGGTTTGATGAACAACTTTTTGTTGCTTCGCCATTAATGGGCTTCCTGATATTCTTCAAAGGCCTTACTGTAATCTCTGTTCAGTTTTGCCCGGTCTCCGGCCATTTCACGACGATCATCTGCTATGGTTGGGATTCTCATATCATCACCCATAACTTCATCTTTAATTTTCAAATATCTTGGGTCTTTGCTGGATAATGTTCCAGATAGAGTATCAACTACTGTCCCAAACAGTGTTTTGCCGATTATTACAATAAATTCTGGCATACTGTTTATTCCTTCACTATAGAATTACGATTTTTGTCTTTGTGTAAGACAAATGAAGAAAAGACTATGGCGATCAGCCTTTTCTGTTATCTATGCTTCTTCTTTTTATTATGTTCCCTGGCGGCTTTTTCCTGCATGAACTTTTCCTTCAGCGCTCGCTCTCTTGTTTCCCGGACAAAATCAATCGGCTCGACGGATGGAACTCTAAAAGTAAACTGTGTTTTCCCGCCGTGGTTTGTTATTGCGAAGTCCCCGATCCTGATTACATTCATCCCAATCAGAATATCCTCATCATTGATCAAACCTTCTGCTTCGGTTACCTGAACGTCAGTTATTCTTATTCCAGTAGGAAGATACAGGTTTATCAAAAACCAAGGAACTGGCTTTGTTCCGCCAACACCGGTTACGTCACAAACTCCAAACGACGTTAAGTTAAGATCTTTAGCAAGTTTCTGTGAAATGCAACATCCTGTTGCACCTGTATCCCAAAGGCCTTTTACTGTTTTTGTAGGGGGAACATCCGGGTTTGTGCTCTGTGGTAACCCAACTTCAACATCCGAAATGATTTTTATCGCTAAACCCGGCCATGTTTGTGTAAAGGCACGTGTCATGCTCAAGTATTAAGCTTCAAAAACACTTTTAAATGTTGCGTTAGAACCATAATACTGAACTGTGAACTTTTCTGGTGTATCAAAAATCTTCTGAACGAAAAATTCACCGGGCTTTTTCCCTGTTTTTATTGTTTTCTGAACTGCTTCAGGAATTGTATCGTAGGTACCGATTATGTTGGCGCCATCCAGCACAAGAACCTTTCCTGAGAACTTTTCGATAAGTTCCTTCAGGTTATTCTTCACGTAATTGTACTCGGTTTTAAACATTATTCACTCCAAAGCGTGTTAGTGGGGAAGCATATTGCGTAATTTTAAAAAATCAGCAATTAAAATCATGGCGTTTATATTTATAAATCAGAAGAAAGCCGGAGACGATAAAATTTTCCGCGAAACAAACTATTTTTTAGCGTTTTTTACAGTTATTGTACGAAATTATATCATTTCTGGATTACTGTCAATACCAAAAATGGGAATCTATATAAAGAAAAAGGTAAATAATCAAGTGACGTATTCACTATTTACCTATCAGAACGCTACATGTGACATAAAAATGCCTGTTTTTCTATAAATTATATTCATGTTAGATTCGGAATAATTTTTGCTCATCGCGGGATTTTCCGGAAATGATTATATAATCTGTCTATGCAACGAAAATATGAGATTATTGTTCCAACACCCAGTGCAAATGCCATCATCCACTACAACACAGATCTTCAATGCAACAGAAATATCTAGATCAGTTTGACAACATGACACAAAGTCTTTAAGTTTGGCTAATAATCTCCTTAACCTGGGTCTCATGCGAATATCCTTTTCACTTTTAATCTTAATGTCGCTTGCAAGTGGACTTTATGTACAAGAATCGTCAAGCCTGGACGAAATACTATCCACTGCTTCAGAGGTCGGTGGGGGAACTAAGATTCATTGAAGAGCTTGATGTCATTGGATACCATGATTTATATAAGGAGTATGATACTGATCTAAAAATCAAGGTGTTTAAGAAAACAGATTGGTACAAAGAAAAAGAGAACGAGCTCAAAGAACTTCGAGAGGAGCAACGAACGTCTACGTTTTATATCAAAGACTCTGAATCCTTTGATGATCTGACATATTCATTAGACCACAATGGGTTCCTTGTTGAAATCGGAACGAATGAATTTAATCACTCTTCTTTTGGTCGGCCATATAAAACAAGTGGGATTAATTCTTATAGTGCAATATATTTTAAATACATTCCTACCTTAAAAAATAAATACACCATACCATATGCGAAATGGGTAAAGGGAATTGTAAAAGAATATGCATTAATAAAGACATCGGAAGAAACTGGGCTTGAGATTGAGGAAAATAAGGAAAGAGTTACTATCTACTTTCTCTTAAAACCAATCAGGATCGAAAAAATTAAGTTCAGTTTCATGGCCGCAGTTAATAAAACTCAGGTTGCAACGTACAACCAAAACAGCGGTTACTTAACATCTGACTTTCTACGCATTATAGTAGCCAATGACGATACTGGTAAAATCTACTATGACAAAATTATTCACAAATAGCCTACTTTTTTAGTAGATCTGAAACAATAATCAATGCAATTACAGCTGAGGTCTGAGTAAATTTTTGGGTTCTGGTACCAACAACCAACGTCTCGTTAATCTCAACACCCACAACGGGTCCATTGTCCCGGCTTTCCCTGTATAGCCTTACCGGAGCTATCATTTTCCTTAAGCCAGCAGAGAATTTCCCGCCACCATTCTTCGTTACAAACTTTCGTTCTTCATCCAGCAACCGAACCGTGATATTTTTCATAGAACCTTTCAAAAATTAAATTGCCACTTTTCAAAGTGCCATTTTCAATTCCTTATAGGAAGTAGAAAAGTCTGTCGAGTCGATGAACAAAAAACTGTTGGACCTGTTTCAATTCCTTATAGGAAGTAGAAAAGTGCGTCACCCCTGTTTTAATCCCGTTCGCCATTCCGGTTTCAATTCCTTATAGGAAGTAGAAAAGGAACCACCGCTTAGCAGGTGGTAAAATATATTCCTGTTTCAATTCCTTATAGGAAGTAGAAAAGATATTTCCCCACTTTCGTGTTGCGTCCATTTACCATAGTTTCAATTCCTTATAGGAAGTAGAAAAGTAAACTACGACATCGTTAAGGGCGGGATCCTGGAACTGTTTCAATTCCTTATAGGAAGTAGAAAAGTAACCCCGGTACTATCGGCACGGCGGTCACGATCGGGTTTCAATTCCTTATAGGAAGTAGAAAAGGCAGTCGCACCAATAGCTTCAGCCATGGCCTTTTTAGTTTCAATTCCTTATAGGAAGTAGAAAAGAAAAATTAGGTTGGTCAGACAAGGACAATGCCAAAATGTTTCAATTCCTTATAGGAAGTAGAAAAGCGGGAAGTTGAAAGAATGACGGTGAGACCATGAGTGGTTTCAATTCCTTATAGGAAGTAGAAAAGAGGCTCTAAGCCTTTTACTGCAGGGGCAGCAATACCGTTTCAATTCCTTATAGGAAGTAGAAAAGTGTTATTGTTTTACAGCCAGGCTAAGGGCCTGATCAGTTTCAATTCCTTATAGGAAGTAGAAAAGTGTAAAAGTATATTTTACTTAGAGGTCTCTTTTTATGTGTTTCAATTCCTTATAGGAAGTAGAAAAGGGGAAGGAACCGACAAAGACGGCCATGACTGGAAAGGTTTCAATTCCTTATAGGAAGTAGAAAAGGACAACCTGAAACAGGCATTGAATGATGTTGCTGAGTTTCAATTCCTTATAGGAAGTAGAAAAGGGATCAGGTTGCCACTGCCGAAATGATTGCAGCGATGTTTCAATTCCTTATAGGAAGTAGAAAAGTCTGATTGCATCCTTGACCCGTGCATCCACTTTTTGCTGTTTCAATTCCTTATAGGAAGTAGAAAAGAAATGATGTTTGTTTCTTCTGCAAAATCCCAAACCGTGTTTCAATTCCTTATAGGAAGTAGAAAAGGTAACAAAAAGGAGCAAACCATGTATTACCTACCTTGTTTCAATTCCTTATAGGAAGTAGAAAAGTCAGGCAAATGAAAGAACAGTTTATTCGGTCTGAAGAGTTTCAATTCCTTATAGGAAGTAGAAAAGTCACAGTTGCGGTCTTTAATTGTATTGTGAATGAAGTTTCAATTCCTTATAGGAAGTAGAAAAGTGCAAATCTTATTTTGTTTCCTACTTTTTCAAAGATGTTTCAATTCCTTATAGGAAGTAGAAAAGATTCAGAAGCTATTGCAAAGCTACAAAGCTATATTTGTTTCAATTCCTTATAGGAAGTAGAAAAGTTTGTATTTGGTTTCCTTTAGTGATGGACAAATAACTGTTTCAATTCCTTATAGGAAGTAGAAAAGTTATTAGATCACAGAAAGCGGATTCAGCAGGTATTTGTTTCAATTCCTTATAGGAAGTAGAAAAGTGTTCCGGGCTGTGGTGAAGTGTTCCCTTCAATCGTACGTTTCAATTCCTTATAGGAAGTAGAAAAGCGATTCAAGTTCAATTCTATTCAGAACGCTTTAGAGTTTCAATTCCTTATAGGAAGTAGAAAAGTAAACCCCAACGGCCTCAGACATTGCTTTTTCACCCGTTTCAATTCCTTATAGGAAGTAGAAAAGAACAGTATCTTATTAAACTCGATCTTCCGGGAAGAAGTTTCAATTCCTTATAGGAAGTAGAAAAGAAATGCTAACAGCACTATCAAAAATAATCTTGGAAGGTTTCAATTCCTTATAGGAAGTAGAAAAGATATTCCTGGCAATTCATTTTCACGGATTGAATTTGGTTTCAATTCCTTATAGGAAGTAGAAAAGCGGAATGGTTACATAATCATTATTACCATCAAACTGGTTTCAATTCCTTATAGGAAGTAGAAAAGCAAGTTCGGTTGACGTTACATTTAGAAATGAACGGGGTTTCAATTCCTTATAGGAAGTAGAAAAGTTAGTGAATAGTATTTTGTACCGCCACCGTCATTAGTTTCAATTCCTTATAGGAAGTAGAAAAACTGGGCAACATCGAAGCAACCGGACCCATCAACGTTGGTTTCAATTCCTTATAGGAAGTAGAAAAGTCTGATAGGCTCAGGAAATTCTTCATACCATTCTTGTTTCAATTCCTTATAGGAAGTAGAAAAGACAATCGGGCTAATGTTGATTTTTCAATATGTCTCAGTTTCAATTCCTTATAGGAAGTAGAAAAGAAATTGGTTCAACAATCATTTCTTCCGCTACTTGGGTTTCAATTCCTTATAGGAAGTAGAAAAGACTGATTTCAGTGAATGACCCGTCATCAGTAAGACGGTTTCAATTCCTTATAGGAAGTAGAAAAGTCAAAAATTTCCTGAAACGAAAGCCAATATATCATGTTTCAATTCCTTATAGGAAGTAGAAAAGCATTAACTGTCTTCTCATCTTCTAACCAGAAACTGAGTTTCAATTCCTTATAGGAAGTAGAAAAGCTGGCATGGATGATACCAAAAAGAAAGCCCAGGAACTGTTTCAATTCCTTATAGGAAGTAGAAAAGATCTCAGGAATGGGTTGAAGAAACCAATGAGATGAAGTTTCAATTCCTTATAGGAAGTAGAAAAGCCACCGGCAAACGTCCACGGGTTGTGAATCATCAGGGTTTCAATTCCTTATAGGAAGTAGAAAAGTGGAATGTCTTAACTTCGATGGGTCACTCGATTATTGTTTCAATTCCTTATAGGAAGTAGAAAAGATATTCCGCAATCGTTTGAACCATGAGAGTTCCGGGTTTCAATTCCTTATAGGAAGTAGAAAAGTTCAATCGTTCGCAATATGGCTGAATCAAGCAAAGGAGTTTCAATTCCTTATAGGAAGTAGAAAAGGAAGATCGTACCCAGGAGAAAGAATTCTTTTTGTTAGTTTCAATTCCTTATAGGAAGTAGAAAAGTCCGGACACTTCAGGGCGGTATTCTTCAGGCGGAGGTGTTTCAATTCCTTATAGGAAGTAGAAAAGTGGTAATCATTGCTTCGCTGTTCATGGTTATTCCTAGTTTCAATTCCTTATAGGAAGTAGAAAAGCCACAATGCAATAGCCCGTTCAATCGTGTCAAGTTGGTTTCAATTCCTTATAGGAAGTAGAAAAGGTTTGATTGGTTCCAATGGATGAGCCGACAATCTGATGTTTCAATTCCTTATAGGAAGTAGAAAAGAACGCTACGTATCTTTTGTTCTTTGGTACTAATCCGGTTTCAATTCCTTATAGGAAGTAGAAAAGTAACTTTCATATCATGGCCTTGAAAGAGTTACTTTTGTTTCAATTCCTTATAGGAAGTAGAAAAGAAATTCAGCCATCAAAGCCCTTGCCGGTTCAATCGTGTTTCAATTCCTTATAGGAAGTAGAAAAGCTTCATCCTTTGAAATTACCCGGATAGATTTCTGGGTTTCAATTCCTTATAGGAAGTAGAAAAGTGCACAGGCACTTCTTCTCACCTTCACCAAAATAAGGTTTCAATTCCTTATAGGAAGTAGAAAAGTCAATATTGTTGCTCAGGAATTGGAACCTTTGTATTGTTTCAATTCCTTATAGGAAGTAGAAAAGGCCAAAAAGAAAACTGAAAAGAACCTGCTAAAGGGGTTTCAATTCCTTATAGGAAGTAGAAAAGGTTCTCCCACCCATCGGGTCACCAGATGCAATTGGGTTTCAATTCCTTATAGGAAGTAGAAAAGATCAGATACACCCATTGATATAACGGGCGCATCAATGTTTCAATTCCTTATAGGAAGTAGAAAAGTTTTTATTTGACGTTTCAAAATTATTGCATAATTGAGTTTCAATTCCTTATAGGAAGTAGAAAAGGCCGATGATCCGGTTGGTGGTGGAGTAACATTATTGTTTCAATTCCTTATAGGAAGTAGAAAAGCCAGTACACCAAGGTGGACGTTGTTTCCGATATTGAGTTTCAATTCCTTATAGGAAGTAGAAAAGGAAAAACGTATTGATAACGAACTTGGAATGTTTATCGTTTCAATTCCTTATAGGAAGTAGAAAAGTGATATTCTTTGACTAACTGCGATAACTGAAATAGTGTTTCAATTCCTTATAGGAAGTAGAAAAGTGCAATCTGGAAGCGGTTTTGTCATTTGTTTAGGAGTTTCAATTCCTTATAGGAAGTAGAAAAGAAAAAGGGGTTTTGAATAGCCCCTTTTTTGTTTAAAAGTTTCAATTCCTTATAGGAAGTAGAAAAGTCCCATCACAGGTTCACCTTTTGCATCCAATTTGTTGTTTCAATTCCTTATAGGAAGTAGAAAAGATATCACATTCCCGTATTTTACCCTTTACTTTACCCTGTTTCAATTCCTTATAGGAAGTAGAAAAGTTTGAAAAACTCGTTTAAAAGCCTCTTTCGTTATCTGTTTCAATTCCTTATAGGAAGTAGAAAAGTCACAGCGTCTGACTTGGGAACACTGAAACTTCAGGGTTTCAATTCCTTATAGGAAGTAGAAAAGTGTTTGTAAATTCCGGAATTACTCCGGTTTCATTCAGGTTTCAATTCCTTATAGGAAGTAGAAAAGAAAGGCCGTGGTCTAATTCAAATCACAGGAACTGAGTTTCAATTCCTTATAGGAAGTAGAAAAGTAATTATGCCATCCTTTACCACCTGAATGTGAATTTGTTTCAATTCCTTATAGGAAGTAGAAAAGATGTAACTGCAACTTGTTGCCATACGGTGCAATTAGGTTTCAATTCCTTATAGGAAGTAGAAAAGACAACCTCGAACCGTTATTATCAGACGTTTTCTTGCGTTTCAATTCCTTATAGGAAGTAGAAAAGACCAGAACCGAAACCAGATTACAAGTTACCAATGGAGTTTCAATTCCTTATAGGAAGTAGAAAAGCGATTAAAACTCTTTCTTCAATCGGTATATCAGGGGTTTCAATTCCTTATAGGAAGTAGAAAAGATAAATCAGCGCAATTAGTCCACCAATAGCCATGAGGTTTCAATTCCTTATAGGAAGTAGAAAAGTCAAGGGTCGTTTAAAACGCTCTGACATCGTTACGGGTTTCAATTCCTTATAGGAAGTAGAAAAGCGAGCAAGTATGTAATGAAGTGGAAAGGATTTCATTCGTTTCAATTCCTTATAGGAAGTAGAAAAGCCTTCATTGCTTGCCTGATAACTCTTTGATAATGAGTGTTTCAATTCCTTATAGGAAGTAGAAAAGAGTGATGTTTGTTGTCAATGTGCTCATCACTTGTCAGGTTTCAATTCCTTATAGGAAGTAGAAAAGCATCTGCACTAACCGGTTTTGTGACCTGGTTTTTGTCGTTTCAATTCCTTATAGGAAGTAGAAAAGTCCCCGTATGTGGTTGTTTCGATCTTTTTTCTGTTGTTTCAATTCCTTATAGGAAGTAGAAAAGTGGAAAAATCTCTTGCATCATCTTCGGTTGGTAATGAAGTTTCAATTCCTTATAGGAAGTAGAAAAGAACGGGAAACAAATGGTTTTGTTTAACTGTAACGTCGTTTCAATTCCTTATAGGAAGTAGAAAAGGATTCAAAACAAGATTGAATCAATTCATCTGCTATGTTTCAATTCCTTATAGGAAGTAGAAAAGTCAGCCTGTTAAGGCTTTGGAAGCTGTTCCTGTTGTGTTTCAATTCCTTATAGGAAGTAGAAAAGCTCGAAGCCGAAATCAGGAAGCTGAACCAGAAAAAGTTTCAATTCCTTATAGGAAGTAGAAAAGACTGAACGGCTCGCAAGATGGGAGAAAAGTAGGATGAGTTTCAATTCCTTATAGGAAGTAGAAAAGGGAAACCCGTGCATCGCCGGAAACCTGTGCTTGGCCGGTTTCAATTCCTTATAGGAAGTAGAAAAGGGGGAAAGCGAAGACCCTATTGCTGCAGTATTAAAGTTTCAATTCCTTATAGGAAGTAGAAAAGGCGTTCAACTCTTTGATTTTAACGTTTTTATCAGGGAAAAGCAATTATTTTTGGTTTCTTAGGGGAATGTTCCAATAACTGTGTCAGAGTCATAAATTGAGTTTTACCCGATCACTAAAAATAATGGATAATTGAGCTAAAATCTGATTCCAGTTGTGAATAGGTTTGTTCCATTTAGCAACAA